>NZ_JBITSQ010000006.1:177612-574777 GCF_044541035.1 Streptomyces sp. NPDC085866 | reverse complement strand
CACGACCGGTGGCACCACAGGCACCACGACCGGTGGTACCACGACGGGCGGCACCACAGGCACCACGACCGGTGGCACCACAGGCACCACGACCGGTGGTACCACGACGGGCGGCACCACAGGCACCACGACCGGTGGCACCACAGGCACCACGACCGGTGGCACCACCGGCACCACCACCGGTGGCACCACGACCGGTGGCACCACCGGCGGGAACGGCTACGGCTGCAAGCCCGGGTACGGCGACAAGCCCGGCGGTGGCTACGGCTGTGATCCTGCCTAGCATGCGCGGCCCGCTCCGGCGGGGTGAGTGCTCGGAGGCAGCCGCCCACATGCGCGAGTAGGACGGGCGGCGTGCGGCGCGAATCGTCGCCGATTCCGCCGCACGCCGTCGGCGAAAGCTCAGGAGAACCAGGTGAGAGAAGTCGGGGCAGAAAGGCCGGATGGAGCCGTGCGGGGTGGCGTTGCATCAGCGGATGCCGACGAGTCGGACCAGGCCGGCGCTGGGCCGACCGCGCAGCAGGGGGGCGGGAGACCGCCTGCGTTCCCTCCATCTTCGGAGCCGCCCGTCGCCCTGAAGGTCGGCGTACAAGTCGCCGTGACCCTGTGTCTGGCGGCGGCCCTGGTACACGTGCTCCTGGTATTCCTGCAGGTGGCACCACCGAATCCCATCTCCCGGCAGTACAGCCGACAGGTCAACGCCTGGATCTTCCCCTTGTTCGAGCAGAACTGGCGGCTCTTCGCCCCGGACCCGGAGTCGGTCAACCGGCAGATTTCGGCAAGGACCGTGCGCACTGCCCCGGACGGCACCGTCCAGGTCAGCGGCTGGTTCGACTTGACTGCCGTCGACACATCCGCAGTGAAACACAACCCCTTCCCGAGCCACACAGCACAGAACATGTTGCGCCGGGCCTGGACTTCCTACCTCGAAACGCACGGCGGCGACGACCATCCGCGCTCGCAGCGCGCCCTGATGATCCAGCAATACCTACGCAACATCGCGGCGGATCGCGTCGCCGCCCACCGCCACGGCACATTCGAGTCCATCCAGCTGCGGGTGATCACCCTGCCCATCACCGCGGCGCCCGCTGCGGGTGGCCCCGGTCCCGGCGCGGCCGCACCAGGGTCCGTCGACACCCGCTATCTGCCCTGGTGGAAGGTGGCCCGCAATGCAAAAGGCTGAGCAGACATCGGTCGCGGCGGCCACGCCGGCGCGCCCCGGACACGGCACCGAGCGAGCGAGCGCACCCGCGCCGCAGCAGATGCCGGCCCGTATCGCCACACTCCTCACCCTCCTGCTGGAGCAGCCGATCTCCCTGTACGCCGCGGCGGTTCTGCGCATCGGGTACGGGTTCCTCTACTTCACCTTCCTGCTGCGCGAGTTCCCCCACCGCGACGTGATCTGGGGTCCCGGCTCACCGTGGACTCCTGCACTGGCCAGGCAACTCTTCGACCAGACCGGGTGGGTCAGCATCCTCACCCTGTCCGACAGCCGGGCCTACTTCGAGGTCTGCTACGCGGCAGCCATCGTCACTTCCGCACTGTTCATGCTGGGCTGGCGGACCAGAGCGGTGTCCATGCTGTTCGCGGTCGTAGTGACGTCGTTCCACGCCAGGGCGATCTACATGGCGGACGGAGGGGACAACCTCATCCTCCTCATGGCCCTCTACCTCGTCGTCACCGCATGCGGCCGACGCTGGTCCCTCGACGCGCGCAGGACCCGGCTCCGAGCATCTGCCGGCATGACAGTCCGGCTTCCGCTGGATCAGGCATCCGGCGAGCTGCGACGCCACCTCCGCGACGCGCGCCTGACAGTGATCACCGTGCTGCACAACTGCGGCATGCTCGTCATCGCCGCCCAGGTCTGCTTCCTCTACGGATCCGCGGGCCTGTACAAGGTGCAGGGCGCCTCCTGGGGCAACGGCACCGCCCTCCATTACGCCCTGAATCTCGACCTGTTCCAGCCCTGGCCCGAGCTCTCCGCCATGGCGGACGAACACGACGTACTGATCGCCATCGCCTGCTACCTGACGGTGCTGTTGCAGGTGGCCTTCCCGTTTGTCCTGTTCGGCAGGCTCAAGTACCCCGTCCTGACGATGCTGCTGGGCATGCACGTGGGTATCGCGGTGTTCCTGGGCCTGCCGCTCTTCTCCGGCGCGATGATCGTCGCGGACGCCGTGTTCCTTCCCGACCGCTTCTACCGGTACCTGGGACAGCCGTGGCGGCGCGTTGTCCCGTGGGCGGGTGTCGGGGAGGTGCGGCCTCCGACCCCCACTGAGGCTGCACTGGTGCCTGCGCAGTCGGGGCCGGTCGGCTGAGGCCGGCACCTGGTACCTCTGTGCGGCGGCCGGAATTCCGCCCCCCGGAGCAGGGTGACGATCCCATCGCGAACGGAGTGGGCGCCCTCGCCAGACCCCAGCGTTGTCGGTCGGACAGGCGTGGACTGGCCGCGACCGTGAATCTGCCCTGATGCCCTCAGCTGCGCGTTCGGCGCAGATGAGGGGCATTTTCCTGCTCTGGAACCTCGCTGGAAGCTCAGCCCTTGTGATCTCGGGGCCTGAAGGGCCTCGCGAAGTACGTCGGACATGCCCTGCCACGGGTCAGGCAGAGGGACTCACGGAGCTTGCCGCCCTTCGGACGGCATGATCGGGGACCGCATGCCGAGCCATTGCTCGGTGCCCCAGGCCTCGAACCGCTCTACCTCGGTGAACCCCAGCTTCGCCGCGAGACGCATCGAGCCGACGTTGGCGGTCTGGGTGGTGAGCACCACCGGCTCGCCGGGAAGCGCGTCGGCGAGCCAGCCGAGTGCCGCCGCGCACGCCTCGGCGGCGTACCCGAATCCCCACGCCCGCGGCAGGAACAGATAGCCGAGATCGGCCTTCCCCGCGGCGGCCGGGCGACGGTGCCCCGTTGCCCTCCTGAGCAGGATCTGGCCGATCATCGTCCCGTCGAGATCAACGACGAAACTCCCGGGCCACCGCTCGGGCACCTCGGGCGTCTCGCGCTCAAGCTCGTCACGCGGGCGGGGACCGCCGAGGTAGGTGTGCACCTCTGGCGAGGCGAGCAGCTCGATGAACGTCCCACGGTCCCGGGTCTCGGGCTCACGGAGCACGAGTCTCTCGGTCCTGATCGGCTCAGGCGGCCAAGCCACGGGTCCCAGACCTTCCATCCGCGCACGCTAACAGGTGGTCAAAGCGACCGAAGGGGGAATGCGCAACTCCACCTGGACCCCGAACAGCACCTGGAGGCCAGGAGGGGCCCGGAGCCGGGACCTGTCCGGAACCTCCGAGGTCGGCAAGAAGGCCCGGGTCACGAACCGGGCCTTCTTGCCGGCCGAGCGAGGTGTTTGTCTTTCAGGGTGGTTCCGGGCCGGCCGCTACCCGACGATGACGATCACGAAGGATCCGTTGCCGAAGCGATGATCGAAGCGGTCGTGGCCGAAGCAGAACCCGGGATGGTTGAAGCAGGAGCCGCGGTGGTCGAAGCGGAATCCGTCGTGGTCGAAGCGGAATCCGCCGTGGCCGAAGCAGCGCCAGTCGTCGTGGCCGAAGCACGAGTCGGTGGCCACATGAGTGTGCACAGCGGGGGCTGCCGCCGCGGCCGTGCCCGCTGTGCCGATCGCGGCGCCGCCGGCCAGCAGAACGCCGACCGCGGACGCCGCGAGCAGACGCCCCGCGTCGTGTGCTCGCATGATGGATGCACTCTTCCTTCCGGGACGAGCCGACCAGGGACGTACCCCCAGGTTGCGGCCCTACTTCCGATACGTCCGAGGCGCCTTTTCGGATTGCCGCCCGGCCGGCACGACGCGTCGAGCACTAGCTCCGCGCAACCGGGGAACCCGGCAGGCACGGGACCCGCTCACCGCACGCCGTGCCGGGGGTGATGACCATGCAGTCCGGGCAGTCCGGGCAGTCCCAGCAGTCGGCCGGGGGCGGTGTGCCGCCGGAGGCGGAGGGGCGGTCGCGGGTCGGCGCGGCGCTCGCCGCAGCCGCGCGGGGAGCCGGGGATCCGCGACGGGTTCCCGTCGCGCTCTGCACGGCCTGCGTACGGCTGCTGCCCGTCACCGGCGCCTCCGTGTCGCTGTCCGGCGGGCGCGGGATCCGGGTGACCTGGTGCGCCAGCGACCGCGTCGCCGCACGGCTCGCCGAGCTGCAGTACACGGTGGGGGAGGGGCCCTGCCAGACCGCCCTCGACGAGGGCGCCCCGGTCTTCGCGGCCGACCTCGCCGGGCGGCGCGACACCTGCCGCTGGCCGATCTTCGCGCACGAGGCCGTCGGGCTCGGCGCGGCCGCCGTGTTCTCCCTGCCGCTCGGCGTCACCGGCACCGCCATCGGCACCCTCGACCTGTACCGCGACCGGCCCGGCGGACTGTCCGAGCCGGATCTGCGGACCGCGCTGCGGGTGCAGGACGCGATGACGGACGCCCTGACGGATCTGCGGCCCAGGGGAGAGGAGGGGGAGACGGCGTCCTGGGTGTGCGCCTCGCAGGCCGATCACACCGACGTGCAGCAGGCCGTCGGCATGGTGATGGTGCAGCTCGACCTGGACCCCGAGCAGGCCCTGGACCGGATACGCGCCCGCGCCTTCGCCGAGGGCCGTACGGTCAGCCAGGCCGCCCGGAGGGTCCTGGCCCGCGGACTCCGCCTCCAGTAGCCGGTGGCCGGTGGACGCAGTGAGGGGCCCCGGAGTCACCGGGGCCCCTCACAGGTCGTACGCCGTCAGCCGCACTGGCAGGGAGCGCCCGACTGGCAGCCGCAGCCGCAGCCGGAACCGCAGCCGCACGCGGCCACGAGCGGCAGGCTCCTCATCTCGGCGGGCTGGTCGGTCTCGCGCTCCTGGGTGGGGTCGGGCGTGGTGCTGGGGGATTCGGCCATGGGTCCCTCCTCGACACTGGGGCCAGGTGCCCTCGCCCATTGCATGCCCGTTTCTCCGGGCGCATCAACGGCGCACAGAGGCGTCCGCGCGCCCTGCCCGACGGCCCTCGAGCCCCCGGGGCAGCGCCGGTGTCAGGCTTCGTCGACCCCGGTGACGGGCTGGATGTCGGGCTGCAGCTCGTCCGCGTGCTCGCCCGTGACCAGGAAGACGACGCGCTTGGCGACGGCCACCGCGTGGTCGGCGTACCGCTCGTAGTAGCGGCCCAGCAGGGTCACGTCGACGGCCGTCTCGATGCCGTGCTTCCAGCGCTCGTCGATCAGGTGCTGGAAGAGGGTGCGGTGCAGCTGGTCCATGTCGTCGTCGTCCTGCTCCAGCTGGAGGGCGAGGTCGACGTCCTTCGTCACCAGGACCTCGGCCGCCTTCGCCATCAGGCGCTGCGCGAGCTGGCCCATCTCCAGGATGGTGGCGTGCAGGTCGTGCGGGACCGCGCGCTCGGGGAAGCGCAGCCGGGCCAGCTTCGCCACGTGCTGGGCGAGGTCACCGGAGCGCTCCAGGTCGGCGGACATGCGCAGCGACGTGACGACGATCCGCAGGTCGGTCGCCACCGGCTGCTGGCGGGCGAGCAGGGCTATCGCCCGCGCCTCCAGGTCGTGCTGGAGCTCGTCCACCTTCTGGTCGGCCTCGATGACGCTCTCGGCCAGCTTCAGGTCGGCGTCGAGGATGGCCGTCGTGGCGCGCCCGATGGCCGACCCGACCAGCCGGGCCATCTCCACCAGACCGTCGCCGATCGAGTCAAGTTCCTCGTGGTACGCGTCCCGCATCAGGGTTCCCTCTCGTACGTTCTCTTTGGGGGCTTCCGGGGGCCGTGACACCACGCGCCCCGTGGCGAAACCGGCGGTGTGAACCCCACGCTCCCACGTTCCGCCTCGCACGCGTCCGTTTCTGCCACCCCAAATGAACCACTACTGGCTCCAAGGTGAACTCTGGGCGACGAGTGGCCGAGGTCGCACTCCGACGGCTGTGGTCATGTCGTACGCCATGCCTAACCTGGATGCATGGACGTGAACGCGGCGGTCGCCGCAGCGGCAGCGATCGCCGGGGTGCTCACCGGTGTCATCGCCATGCTGGCGTTCCGCTGGAGCGAACGCGACCAGAAGCGACCGACCAGGACTTCTTTGCACACCGATCCCGTACTCCCGCCCGGCGTGGACACCGTTCTGTCCGTGCTCCGCTCCTCGGCCGTCGTCCTCGACGAGGCCGACGCCGTCGTCAAGGCAAGCTCCGCCGCGTACGCCCTCGGGCTGGTCCGCGGCGGCAAGCTCGCCGTCGAGCCCATGCTCCAGATGGCCCGGGACACGCGCCGGGACGGGGAGATACGCCAGGTCGAGCTGGACCTGCCCCGGCGCGGCACCGGACGGGGCGAGGCCCTCGCCGTCTCCGCGCGTGTGGCCCCGCTCGGCTCCCGCCTGGTCCTGCTGCTGGTCGAGGACCTCACCGAGGCCCGCCGGATCGAGGCCGTACGACGCGACTTCGTGGCCAACGTGAGCCACGAGCTGAAGACGCCCGTCGGCGCGCTCTCCCTGCTCTCCGAGGCCGTCATGGACGCCTCGGACGACCCCGAGGCCGTACAGCGCTTCGCGGGCCGCATGCAGATCGAGGCGACCCGGCTGACCAACCTGGTCCAGGAGCTGATCGACCTCTCGCGGGTCCAGAACGACGACCCCCTCGAGGACGCCGAGCCCGTCCGCGTGGACGACCTCGTCGCCGAGGCCATCGACCGCTGCCGCCACCAGGCGGGCACCAAGCAGATCACGATGGCCGCCGGCGGCACCGCCGACCTGCACGTCTGGGGCAACCGCGGCCAGCTCGCCGCCGCCCTCGGCAACCTCGTCGAGAACGCCGTGAACTACTCCCCGGCCCGCACCCGCGTCGGCATAGCCGCCCGCCGGGTCAACGCCCCGGGCGGCGACATGATCGAACTCGCCGTCACGGACCAGGGCATCGGCATCTCCGACAAGGACAAGGAGCGCATCTTCGAGCGCTTCTACCGCGTCGACCCGGCCCGCTCCCGGCAGACCGGAGGCACCGGTCTGGGTCTCGCGATCGTGAAGCACGTGGTCGCCTCGCACGGCGGGGAGGTCACGGTCTGGAGCGCCGAGAACCAGGGCTCCACCTTCACCCTCAGGCTGCCGGAGGCGGGTGCGGCCCGCGACCGTGCACAGCAGCACCCCGACCTCGACGACGAGGCCGGCGGCACCGCCGACCCAACCCCGTACGAACCGCTTCCCGCCCCGGAGGTCCTTCCGTGACCCGAGTGCTCGTCGTCGAGGACGAGGAGTCCTTCTCCGACGCCCTGTCGTACATGCTCCGCAAGGAGGGCTTCGAGGTGGCCGTGGCGGCCACCGGCCCCGACGGACTCGACGAGTTCGAGCGCAACGGCGCCGACCTCGTCCTCCTCGACCTGATGCTGCCGGGTCTGCCCGGCACGGAGGTGTGCCGCCAGCTGCGCGGCCGCTCCAACGTCCCCGTGATCATGGTGACCGCCAAGGACAGCGAGATCGACAAGGTCGTGGGGCTCGAAATAGGAGCCGACGACTACGTCACCAAGCCGTTCTCCTCACGCGAGCTGGTGGCCCGCATCCGCGCCGTGCTGCGCCGCCGCGGTGAGCCGGAGGAGGTCACCCCGGCCGCCCTGGAGGCCGGCCCGGTCCGCATGGACGTCGACCGTCACGTGGTGACGGTGTCGGGCTCCAAGGTCGACCTCCCGCTGAAGGAGTTCGACCTCCTGGAGATGCTCCTGCGCAACGCCGGCCGCGTCCTGACCCGCATGCAGCTCATCGACCGGGTCTGGGGCGCCGACTACGTGGGCGACACCAAGACCCTCGACGTCCACGTCAAGCGTCTCCGTGCCAAGATCGAGCCGGACCCGGGGGCGCCGCGGTACCTGGTGACGGTGCGCGGCCTGGGTTACAAGTTCGAGCCGTAAGCCGTACCGCAGCCGTACGAGAGTCGTGCGGCGCCACCGTGCACATACGAAGGGCGGCACCCCACCACGGGGTGCCGCCCTTCGTATGTGTCGCTGCTCAGTGGCCCGCGGCCGACTGCGACGCCGAGTCGCTCGGGGTCGCGCCCGTGGTCGCGGTCTCGGTGGCGGTGTCCGTGGCGGTCGCCGACGGGCTGGTCTTGCCGCCCTTGCCCGGCTTGCCGTTGCTGGAGGCGGTCGAGCCCGGCGCGGCGGTGGTGGTGGCCGAGGCGGTCGGGATCTCGCTCGGGCCCCAGCCGCTGAAGTAGCTGGTGGCCGGGACCACGAACGCGCGCAGGTTCACCGGACCGGTCTTGCTGAGGGTGAAGGTCACCTTCTGCGCGTTGCCGTCCTGGACCGCCTCACGGCCGCTGGCGATCACGGCGGACGCGTTGCCCTTGCCGCCGAGCACCAGCGAGCCGTGCGCCGGGACCGTCAGGCTCTGGCCCTTGGCGGCGGACAGCTTGACCGGCGCGCTGCTGCCCTCGACGGAGATCGACTGCAGGGTCTGGTTCGTGTTGCCCCTGTTGAAGACGGTCGCGGAGATGACGGCCGGGCCGGACGCCTTCAGGTCGGGCTGGGTGATGACCGTCGCGTTCTGGATCATGATGTCGCCGACGCTGGTCGCTGCGTTGTCCGGCTTGATCTGCAGGGTCTGCGAGTTGTTGCCGGCGCCACAGGCGGCGAGCGAGGCGATCGAGAAGACGATGGCGGATGCGGCGAGGGCGCCGCGTCGAAGGCTGCTGCTCACGGCGGCGGCAACTCCTTGAACGCAGGGGCGGCTCCCCTTATAAAGCCGCCCTAAGTGTCTGTCAGCGGCCTTAGGTTACCGAGCCGTTCCCGCGCGGCCGCACCCGACCCTCCCCCAGGCACCGGGCTTCCCTCCGGGTGGGGGTACCTCGCCGCCCGCAAGTGACTCATGAGTCACTTTGCCGAGGCGCTGGTCCGCCATTCACATAACGCGCCCGCAAGACCGCAGTCCGCATCCCCGCAACACGGTCCGCAAATTTTCCGTGAAGGAATGCACGGCCACCTCTGATATTGATCATCCGGCGCCCATCCGGCCTCCTGTGATCAATTCCGGATTCGTCTCGCACCCGGCTCCTGCGGCCGAACGGAGTAGCGGAAGTCGTACGCTTGGAACTGGACAAATCGGGATGTTCAACCTCTTGGGCGAGGCTCTGCAAGGTTGTAACGTACGCGGTTCCCCTCGCCCGGAGAACTGCTCCGACCTGCGAATACCTGTTGCGTCTCGGCTCGACCGGCGCCCTCGAAGCACGTTCCTGTTGCTGTTGTCAAGCCCCGAGATATGCCCTGACCTGCGAAAACGCCATTCAGAACATGCCGTATCCGTGTTACCCTGGATAGCCACGGAAGGGGTACCTGTCACATGACGTTCAAGGTTGGCGACACCGTGGTCTATCCCCATCACGGGGCCGCGCTGATCGAGGCCATCGAAACTCGCCAGATCAAAGGCGTGGACAAGACCTACTTGGTGCTGAAGGTCGCCCAGGGTGACCTGACGGTGCGTGTGCCAGCGGACAATGCTGAGTTCGTGGGCGTGCGTGATGTGGTCGGTCAGGACGGGCTGGACCGGGTCTTCGAGGTGCTGCGTGCGCCGTACGCCGAGGAGCCCACGAACTGGTCTCGTCGCTACAAGGCAAACCTGGAGAAGCTCGCCTCCGGCGATGTCATCAAGGTCGCCGAAGTCGTGCGTGACCTGTGGCGTCGCGAGCGCGAGCGCGGTCTCTCCGCCGGTGAGAAGCGCATGCTCGCCAAGGCTCGCCAGATCCTGGTGAGCGAGCTCGCCCTCGCGGAGAACACGAACGAGGACAAGGCCGAGGCCCTGCTCGACGAGGTGCTCGCCTCCTGACGTGCCACCGGCGGCTTCGGCTGCCCGCAGCCCGTTCAGCACAGTGAAATGCCGCGGTGCCCGATGACACTCACCCTGTCGCCGGGCGCTGCGGCATGTTCGTCCCCAAAACGATCCGGCCGTCGTGAGACCGCCGGACCACCTGTCGTTCATCTCGGGGGAAGTCCCCCGATACTTGGTGTGCCGGGCCCGGGCAGATGGCTCGACCAGGGTCACGGAAGGGTCCGGTCAAGGCTTCGCGCCCGGCACTCCTCCAGGCCATACCCACCTGGGTCGAGCACACAAACCTGACAGGAACCGATGTCTGACGATTCGCGCCCCGTACCCGCGCAGATCCCCGTCGCCGCCGTGATTCCCGCCGCCGGCCGGGGCGTACGGCTCGGCCCGGGCGCCCCCAAGGCGCTCCGCGCGCTGAACGGCACGCCGATGCTGATCCACGCGGTCCGCGCCCTCGCCGCGTCCCGCCATGTCTCCCTGGTGATCGTCGTCGCTCCGCCGGACGGCGCCGCCGAGGTCAAGTCCCTGCTCGACGCGCACGCGCTGCCCGAGCGCACCGACTTCCTCGTCGTCCCCGGCGGGGACAGCCGCCAGGAGTCGGTCCGGCTCGGCCTCGACGCCCTGCCGCCCGAGTACGGCGTCGTCCTCGTCCACGACGCGGCCCGCCCGCTCGTCCCCGTCGACACCGTCGACGCGGTCATCGAGGCCGTGCGCGACGGCGCCCCCGCCGTGGTCCCCGCGCTGCCGCTCGCCGACACGGTCAAGGAGGTCGAGCCCGCGGCCGTCGCCGGCGACCCCGAGCCGGTCGTGGCCACGCCCGAGCGGGCCCGGCTGCGGGCCGTGCAGACGCCTCAGGGTTTCGACCGGGAGACCCTGGTCCGCGCCCACGAGACCGTCACCGACGACGTCACCGACGACGCGAGCATGGTCGAGCAGCTCGGCCTCGGAGTCGTCACCGTCCCCGGTCACGAGGAGGCCTTCAAGGTCACCCGCCCCCTCGACCTCGTCCTCGCCGAGGCGGTCCTGGCCCGCAGGAGGCTGAACGATGGCTTCTGAGGCATCTGATCTCCGGCTGCCGCCGGGTGGGCTGCCCGTGCTCCCCCAGGTCGGCATCGGCACCGACATCCACGCCTTCGAGGAAGGCCGCGAGCTGTGGTGCGCCGGCCTGAAGTGGGAGGGAGAGGGGCCCGGCCTGGCCGGGCACTCCGACGCCGACGTCGTCGCGCACGCCGCCTGCAACGCGCTCTTCTCCGCCGCCGGGCTCGGCGACCTCGGCCAGCACTTCGGCACCGGCCGCCCCGAGTGGTCCGGCGCCTCCGGGGTCACCCTGCTGACCGAGGCCGCCCGGATCGTCCGTGCGGCCGGGTTCGCCATCGGCAACATCGCCGTCCAGGTCGTCGGCCCCCGCCCGAAGATAGGCAAGCGCCGCGACGAGGCCCAGAAGATCCTCTCCGAGGCGGCGGGCGCACCGGTGTCGGTGTCCGGCGCGACGACGGACGGCCTCGGCTTCCCCGGCCGTGAGGAGGGGCTGATGGCGGTGGCCACGGCACTCGTGGTGCGGGTGGGCTGAGGGCGTGCGAGGGTGCCTGCAGAGCGACCAGTGACCAGCCCCTAGGTCCCGGAGGTACCCCCATGCCCGCCGCCCTGTCGGACCAGCTCAAGTCCCTGCTCGACGGTCCCGTCTTCATCGTGGTCGGTACGGTCCAGCCCGACGGCAGCCCCCAGCTGTCCCCGGTGTGGGTGAAGCGGGACGGCGACCAGATCCTGTTCTCCACGACGGTCGACCGCCGCAAGAAGAAGAACCTCGACCGCGACCCGCGGGTGAGCGTCGTCGTCCAGGACCCCGAGATGCCCTACGTCTACGGCGAGATCCGGGGCACCGCGGAGATGACCACACAGGGCGGCAGCGAACTGATCGACGAACTGTCGATCAAGTACACCGGCAAGAAGTACGCGGAATTCAATCCGGCTTCGGCGCAGGACGCGGAGCGGGTGGTCGTGCGGATCACTCCGCGGAAGGTCGTCGGGATGATGTGAGGCAAGCGGCACGAGGCATCACTTCCGGCCCACTACCCTGGAGTGGTGACTATTCGCCTGTACGACACCAGCGCCCGGCAGATCCGTGACTTCACCCCGCTCAAGCCGGGTTGTGTCTCGATCTACCTGTGTGGCGCCACCGTGCAGGCGGCACCCCACATCGGGCACGTCCGCTCGTACCTCAACTTCGACATCATGCGCCGCTGGTTCCAGTACCGCGGCTACGACGTGACGTTCATCAGGAACGTCACGGACATCGACGACAAGATCATCGCCAAGGGCGCCGACCAGGGCCGCCCCTGGTGGTCGATCGGGTACGAGAACGAGCGCGCCTTCAACGACGGCTACGACGCCCTCGGCTGCCTCCCCCCGACCTACGAGCCTCGTGCCACCGGGCACGTGACCGAGATGGTCGAGATGATGCGCGCCCTCATCGAGCGCGGCCACGCCTACGAGGCCGACGGCAGCATCTACTTCGACGTCCGCTCCTGGCCCTCCTACCTGGAGCTGTCCAAGCAGGACCTGGACGAGATGCGGCAGCCCTCCGAGGAGGGCATCACCGGCAAGCGCGACCCGCGCGACTTCGCCATGTGGAAGGCCTCCAAGCCGGGCGAGCCCGACTGGGAGACGCCGTGGGGCCGTGGGCGCCCCGGCTGGCACCTGGAGTGCTCCGCCATGGCCCACAAGTACCTCGGCTCCGCCTTCGACATCCACGGCGGCGGCCTCGACCTGATCTTCCCGCACCACGAGAACGAGATCGCCCAGGCCAAGGCGTTCGGCGACGACTTCGCCCAGTACTGGGTGCACAACGCCTGGGTCACCATGAGCGGCGAGAAGATGTCCAAGTCGCTGGGCAACTCGGTCCTCGTGAGCGAGATGGTCAAGGTGTGGCGCCCGATCGTCCTGCGCTACTACCTCGGCACCCCGCACTACCGCTCGATGATCGAGTACAGCGAGGAGGCGCTGCGCGAGGCCGAGTCGGCGTTCGCGCGGATCGAGGGCTTCGTGCAGCGGGTCATCGAGCTGGCCGGGAAGACGGTCGAGCCGGCCGCCGAGGTCCCGCCCGCCTTCGCCGAGGCGATGGACGACGACCTGGGCGTCCCGCAGGCCCTGGCGATCGTGCACACCACCGTCCGGCAGGGCAACAGCGCGCTGGCCGCCGACGACAAGGAAGCGGCCGTGGCCCGGCTCGCCGAGGTGCGGGCCATGCTCGGGGTTCTCGGCCTCGACCCGCTGGATCCGCAGTGGGCCGGTGAGGGCGCCGACCGGGGCGAAGACCTGCACGGCGTCGTGGACAGCCTCGTCCGGCTCGTCCTCGACCAGCGTGAGTCCGCCCGCGCCCGCAAGGACTGGGGCACCGCCGACGCCATCCGCGACCAGCTCAACCAGTCCGGTCTGGTCATCGAGGACAGCCCGCAGGGCCCGCGCTGGAGCCTCGGCCCGCGCTAGCCGCTGCTTGATCGACTGTGCCGCCCGGCCCTCCGGGCGGCACACTGCATAAGACGTACGTACGAAGCTCACGGAGACAGGTAACTCATGGCCGCGAACAACCGCCGCATGTCCGGCAAGAAGGGCGCGCAGGTCGGCAGTGGCGGCCAGCGGCGCAAGGGCTTGGAGGGCAAGGGGCCGACCCCGCCCGCCGAGATGCGCAAGGGTCACAAGAAGAACCGCATCGCCAACGCCAAGGCCAAGCAGGCCGTGCGCCGCCCGGCGCCCAGGGGCCGGGGCGGCAAGTCGCCCTCCGAGCTGGTCGTCGGCCGCAACCCGGTCGTCGAGGCGCTGCGCGAGGGCGTACCGGCCTCCACCCTCTACGTCCAGCAGTTCATCGACAACGACGAGCGCGTCCGTGAGGCCCTCCAGCTCGCCGCCGAGCGCGGTGGCATCAACCTCATGGAGGCCCCGCGCCCCGAGCTGGACCGCATGACGAACGGCCTGAACCACCAGGGTCTGGTCCTGCAGGTCCCGCCGTACGAGTACGCGCACCCGGAGGACCTCACCGAGGCCGCCTACGACGAGGGCGAGGACCCGCTGATCGTGGCGCTCGACGGCGTCACCGACCCGCGCAACCTCGGCGCGGTCGTCCGCTCCGTCTCCGCCTTCGGCGGCCACGGCGTCGTCGTCCCCGAGCGCCGCTCGGCCGGCATGACCGCCGGCGCCTGGAAGACCTCCGCCGGTACGGCCGCCCGCACGCCGGTCGCCCGGGCCACCAACCTGACCCGCACCCTGGAGGCCTACAAGAAGGCCGGCATCACGGTCGTCGGTCTGGCCGCCGACGGCGAGGTCGAACTCGGTGCGCTGGAGGCCCTCGAGGGCCCGGTCGTGATCGTGGTCGGCAGCGAGGGCAAGGGCCTGTCCCGGCTGGTCGGCGAGACCTGCGACTTCCGCGTGCGGATCCCGATGCCGGGTGGTGCGGAGTCGCTCAACGCGGGTGTGGCTGCCGGAATCGTCCTGTACGAGACGGCTCGCCGACGCGGCTGAACAAGCGTCCGTCGCATCACCCGTACGGGGTAATTCAGGCGTCCATATGGCGTTCCGGGCCGCTTTGACGCGGTCCGGACACATCCGGCCGGTCAAAGCAGTGTCCTAACTCCACGTCACTCGGTTAGATGAGTGTGGACACCAGAACACCCCGCACACCCACGGGGGACCGCTCGTCGGGATTCGACGACGCTCCCGCGCTGAGCATGGTGAAGGTGCCGAGCGATCCGGCGCAGGTCATCGTCAATCACGCCAGCTTCCGCGTGCAGCTGGGCGCGTCGGCGAAACGCAGCCAATCCCCGCGGATCGCCTGGCACCTGAGCGCCACCCCGGACACCGCCCGTATGCCGGTCGTGGGCACGGCGGGCCGGGTCGGCGCCGCGGCCGGCCGCCGCCGCCCCGTCGTGTGGAGCGGCAGGTCCGCCCCCGACGACACCGGCGCCCACCGGCTGCTCCAGGCCGTGCGGGGCAGCAGCGTCCGCCATGCCGACGAGCCCGTCGAGGCCGGCGCCACCCAGGTCATCCCGCGCGTCGGGACCGGCTACGACGGCTACGACGGCTACGCGGCGTTCGACCAGACCGTCGAGACCCCCGTCGTCGGCCACCAGCGCACCGCTCCCGAGGACGGCGCCCGGCTCCTGCCCCACATGCGCACGGTCGGCAGCGCCTACGACGAACCCGCCTACGCCGACGACGAGTTCGACCACTACGAGGAGAGCGCCGGGGAGGGCGGACGCCCCGCCAAGCGCCACGGCGACGACCCGGCCCGGCACGCCTACTACCCCGGCCGCCGGATGAACCTCGGCGTGGTCCTGCTCCCCCTGCGCATCTTCCTCGGCTTCATCTCCATCTACGCCGGCATGGGCAAGCTGTGCGACCCCGTCTACTTCGACGGCGGCAAGCGCGGCTCCATGGTCAAGTGGCTCAACACCCTGCACCCCTGGGAAGTCGCCGAGCCTCTGCGCCAGTTCGCCCTGCACCACCCGGTCGGCTCCGGCCTGGTCATCGCCTTCCTCCAGGTGGTCGTGGGCGTCCTGACCATCCTCGGCTGCTGGCAGCGCGTCGCCGCCGTGGTCGGCGCCCTGCTCTCCGCCGCCCTGATCGTCACCGTCAGCTGGAAGACGGTCCCCGCCTACGACACCCCCGACATCATCTACCTCGCCGCCTGGTCCCCGCTGATCATCGCCGGCGCCCCCGTCTACTCCGTCGACGGCCGCCTCGCCGGCAGCGCCTGGCGTCGGCTCGGCCCCCGCTCCGACATCTGGGAGCTGCGCCGCTACGTCCTGCGCCGCGGCTCGCTCATCACGGCCGTCACCGTCGGTCTCACCCTGCTCGTCGGCTCCCTGCTGGGCGGCGCCGTGCGTGACTCCAGCCGCGTGGTCGTCCCCGGCCCCGGCGACGCTCCGCGCAACAACCTGCCGGGCTCCCCGCTGCCCGAGGAGCCCAGTCAGCGGCAGCGGACGACCCCGTCGGTCTCCACCTCGCCCACGGGCGGCGCCACGGCCGGCGCGAGCCCCTCCGGGGCGGCCGCGACCCCGGGCGCGAGCCACAGCGCCGGCGCGACCACCACGACGCCCACCCAGACCCAGGGCACCACGGGCCAGGTCCCGCCCCGACAGTCCTCCCCGACGGGCGGCGCCCCCAGCACCACGGCGGGCCCGACCACCACGGGCGGCACGTCAACGGGCGGCAGCACCTCCACCGGCGGCACCGGCACCTCGGGCGGCGCCACGTCCTCCGGCCAGCCGGGCTTGGTGGGCGGCATCCTGGGCTGACAGACCAGGACATCAAAAGGGCCCCGTACCACCGAAGGTACGGGGCCCTTTGATGCGCGGAGGGGCGAGTTACGTCAGGGGCGCGGGGCTGTATCGATCTGCGGCTCCGCAGCGTGGGCGCGACCAGCCCCCAAGAGCCCGCGGCTGACGAACAACCGTCCCCGCGTATCTGTCAGCGACCCAGCGCCGCCAATTCCTTGGCCGCCTCGGTCAGGTCCTTGGCCGTGTCGATGGCCCGCCAGTAAGCCCCCTGCGGAATCGGGAACCCGAACAGCTTCCGCTCCCGGGCCAGCCGAGGAAACGTCGTCCGCTCATGATCCCCCCGCTCGGGCAGCAGCTCCCCGAACTCGGGCGAGAACACGTACACACCCGCGTTGATCTCGAACGGCGACGGGGGCGCCTCGATGAAGTCGGTGATGTGCCCGAACCCGTCGGTCTTCACCGCACCCCAGGGAATCCGGGGCCGGGCCAGCGCCAGCGTGGCGACGGCGTCCCGCTCGGTGTGGAAGTCGGCCATGTCCCGCAGGGAGAAGCGGGTCCAGATGTCGCCGTTGGTGGCGTACCAGGGCCGGTCGGGGTGAGGGAGGTGCGCGGCGGCGTACTTGAGGCCGCCGCCACGGCCCAGGGGCTCCGTCTCGACGACGGTGGTGACGGAGACGGGCAGGTCGGCCGTGTCCAGCCACTTCTGCAGGACCTCGGCGAGGTGGCCGCAGGAGACCACCACGTCCGTCACGCCCTCCTCGGCGAGCCAGGCCAGCTGGTGGCCGATGATCGGGGTGCCCGTGCCCGGGATCTCGACCATCGGCTTGGGCCGGTCGTCGGTGTAGGGACGCAGCCGTGAGCCCTGGCCACCGGCCAGGACGACGGCTTGAGTGGGGCGCAACGCGGCGCTCGGATGGGTCATGTCCCGAACTGTACGTGGCGCCCCGGCCGGAATTCCGACTGCAACCTGCTCCTTAAGGAGCCGTTACCGAGTTCCGAACCGGCACTCAGCTGTGTGCGGCCAGGACCCCGGTGGCGAAGGCGGTGTCGCAGACCGGGCGGGCGTACGACTGGGCGCGCGAGGCGCCGTAGATGCGCACCGCCGCCCTGCCCAGGGCGCGGGCGATGGAGGTGCAGTGCTTCGCCAGCGCGGGGTGCCCGTTGACCGCCTGCTGCAGGTGGGTGAGGACCACGCCGGGGTTCTTGTCCTGCAGCTCGGACATCAGCTGGTCGCGGAGCACGTCCTGCGGGGCGCGGGAGACCGCCTTCGAGGAGACCTCCGCCGAGGAGACGTCCGAGGCGGTGAGCACCGAGCCGGAGGGGCTTCCCGTCCAGTTGACCCGGGTGACCGCGAGGGTCCCGGAGAGCACCATGACGACGGGGAGGACGAGGGCGAGAGTTCGGCCGATCCGGCGGGCAGGGCCGCCCCGATGGCCGCGTCGCGTCTGAGGGTTGGTGGAGTGCTTCACGCGTGTGAGGGTAGCGCCCGGTAATGATTTGGCGACATTCGGTCACCCTTATGGGGGATGAAGTGGCGCCATTTTCTGGGTAGAGCGTTGACGCGCGGTGCCCGAAATGATCGCTGTGCCGGGGTATTTCGCGGCAATGAGTAGGGCCCCGCGGGGGTCCGCGGGGCCCTACTCGTCAACCTGCGTGAAAACGCCCTGCTCAGGCCGGTCAGTCGGAGAGGCGCTCGCCCGTCGAGGTCGAGAACACGTGGGTCTCGCCCGGACGCGGCACGACGTGCAGGGTGGCGCCCTTCTCCGGCACCTGGCGGCCGCCCACGCGGACGACCAGGTCCTTGACCTCGCCGCCGACCTCGGCGGTGCCGTAGACGTAGCCGTCGGCGCCCAGCTCCTCGACGACGTTCACGGAGACGGCGAGACCGGCCGGGGCGTCCTCGGTGTCCTTGGACAGGGAGGCGGCGGCACCGCTGCCCAGCTCGACCACCTCGAAGTGCTCGGGCCGGACGCCGACGGTCACCGTGCGGTCACCCTTGTCGGCGGCTGCCTTCAGGGCGTCCCGGTTGACGGGGACCACGCTGTTGCCGAACTTCACGCCGCCGTCGGTGATCGGGACCTCGACCAGGTTCATGGCGGGGGAGCCGATGAAGCCGGCGACGAAGAGGTTCGCGGGCTTGTCGTACATGTTGCGCGGCGAGTCGACCTGCTGGAGGAGGCCGTCCTTGAGCACGGCCACCCGGTCGCCCATCGTCATGGCCTCGACCTGGTCGTGGGTGACGTAGACGGTGGTGATGCCGAGGCGGCGCTGCAGCGACGCGATCTGCGTACGCGTCGACACACGGAGCTTGGCGTCCAGGTTGGACAGCGGCTCGTCCATGAGGAAGACCTGCGGCTCACGCACGATGGCGCGGCCCATGGCGACACGCTGGCGCTGACCGCCGGAGAGCGCCTTCGGCTTGCGGTCCAGGTACTCGGTGAGGTCGAGGATCTTCGCGGCCTCCTCGACCTTCTGCCGGATCTCCGCCTTGTTGACGCCGGCGATCTTGAGCGCGAAGCCCATGTTGTCGGCGACCGTCATGTGCGGGTAGAGCGCGTAGTTCTGGAACACCATGGCGATGTCCCGGTCCTTGGGCGGCAGGTGCGTGACGTCGCGGTCACCGATGCGGATGGCGCCGCCGTTGACGTCCTCCAGGCCCGCGAGCATCCGCAGGGAGGTGGACTTTCCGCAACCGGACGGGCCGACCAGGACGAGGAACTCGCCGTCCTCGATCGCGATGTCGAGCTGGTCGACGGCGGGCTTGGTGGAACCCGGGTAGATCCGGGTCGCCTTGTCGAACGTGACAGTGGCCATGGTGAATGGGCCCCCTTCTACCGGCAGGAACGTGCCGGACGATCCGTTGTAGGAAGGTGGTTGGTGTAGTCCACGCGAGTGAACTGCCTCAGGACGGTACCTGGCGTTCACTCGTCTGTCAGTACCCGGACCAGTGTGAACTTCCCGGAAAGTCCCGTCGGACCACCCGATGAACGAGTGCACGGATGGTCACGCACGGTTGTGTGCTCGCGTGGAGTGGAGAACTTCGTGGCTACGTGAAACGCGCGCTGTGTACAGTGGAGCCGCCCATCGCGCGCGGGCTCGTAGCGCGCGATGCCTCCTTAGCTCAGTCCGGCCAGAGCAACGCACTTGTAATGCGTAGGTCGTCGGTTCGAATCCGACAGGGGGCTCTGTCTACACCGCTCCGACCTGGGGTTTCTCCTTGGGGAGGCGTTTTGGTCGGCCGCTTCGGGCGAGCCTCAGCCCTGCGGTCGCTCCGCCCTGGCGACGGCCGCATCCGTGAAGTCGGCGATCGACTTCCTGACGATTTTGTCGAGGAGCGGTTCGAGGGCGCGTAGCTTGGGCTCGACGTCGACGGTGTAGACCACCTCGGTCCGTCCCTCGCCGGCCGGAGTGAAAGTGACCGTCGCGGTGTAGTGCCGCAGGGGCACGCCTGAGCGCATCCGGTACGCGTACCGGCCGGGCCGGTGAAAGTCCGTCACCTGTTCCCGGACGGTGACGCCCGGCAGGCGCAGGGCCCGTACGGCCCCCACCCCGTTGGGGGCGGGGTCACCCTCCTGCTCCAGCGTGGAACTCCTGATCGCTGTGACCAGGTCGGCATAGCGTCGGTGATCGGTGAAGACGTCGAACACCGTCTCCGGCGGCGCGGCCGCTGTCCTGCGGATCTCGAAGGTGCTCATGAGCCGGGGTTGCCCATCATCCCGATCCGGAAGCCGAGCCGGGGGCAGATGTTCTTCGTGAAATGCGCGGTGCTGATGAAATCCACGAAACCCATGGGCTCGTTCGCCCGCTCCGGGTAAGCGACGGAATGGTGCTTTCCGTCGGTCGCCGTCTGCGACGCGCAGTTCTTGTAGAAGCCCGGCTTGACGGGTGAGCCCGTCCTGCGTGCTCTCGGCGACGCTTTGGCAGGCATGGCTCAACCCTTCTTTCCGGCTTTCCGGCGGGGAGCGAGCAGAACTGCCATGTCCTCATGGTCGGCCACCACTTGCGCATCGGCAACTGATGTGGAACGGCTCGGAAATGGCGGATGAATCCCCGGCCTGTGGATCGGTCAGAGTTGGACGACTGCCAGAGCGATGTCGTCGCGGGTTCCGCCGGCCAGGCCGAGGCGGGCCGGCAGGGCATCGGCCAGGGCTTCGGGGGCGAGCGTCGCACAGCGGCCGAGGGCGTCGGTGAGGCGTTTCAGGCCGGCGTCGATGTCCTCGCCGCGTCGGGGTGCGGGCGGTCGCTTTCAGATAGGCCCGGTTGACCTCCACGATCACGAGGACCGGGCCCAGCACCAGATACGGGCTCGGCGTGGCCGCGAACAGCGCCGCGTAATCCATCCCGCCATCACCCTCCCACCTGTGCGCCCCCGCCTGTGGTCACCGGCCCAGGGGGCTCGGCAGGGCGACGGCCACCTGCACCTCACCGTGCGGGTGGCCTTCGCCGGCTGTGCAGGTCAGGCCGTATGGAGCAGGTTCCGCAGGACCTTTCGCAGCTCTGCCTCCGGGTCCGGGACGGCGCCCGTCGTCCGCCATGCCACGAATCCGTCCGGCCGCACCAGGACCGCGCCGTCGGCGCTGGTGCCGTGGGCCTGGGCCCAGTCGGTGCCCTCGGCGTCGTACGTCAGGTCGGCGTCGGCGCCCGGGCCGATCCGGTACGCGTCGAGCCGTACCCCGTCCGCGTCGGCGATACGGCGGGCCGCCGCGTGCCAGCCCGCGTCGTCCGGGGCGTCGGTGAGCAGGACCAGGGAGCGTTCGTACAGGTCGAGGGTGGACAGACGGGTGGTGGCGCGGCGCAGCCAGAGGTGCGGGGCTCGGCTGCCGGGCCGGCCGGTCAGGTCCAGGGCGTCGGGGACGACCGGCTGCTCGGGGTCGGTGCCGAGGGTGGCGCCGTGCGGGTAGTGGTAGCCGAGGACGACGTCGAGGATGCCGCCGCGCTTGCCGCCGCCGACACCGGGGGCGGGGGCGAAGCCGGGGTGGCTGTGCTCGACCGAGCGGGCGGAGGCGCGGGCACTGGTGGCGAGGGCGACCGGGCGGCGCTCGGTGTCGTACGAGTCGAGCAGGCCGGGGCCGGCCCAGCCGGCCAGGACTGCGGCCAGCTTCCACGCCAGGTTGTGGGCGTCCTGGATGCCGGTGTTGGAGCCGAAGGCGCCGGTCGGGGACATCTCGTGGGCGGAGTCGCCGGCGAGGAAGACCCGGCCGCAGGAGTACTGGTCGGCGACCCGTTCGGCGGCACGCCAGGACGCCTTTCCGGTGATTTCCACGTCGAGGTCGGGCACGCCCACCGCCTTGCGGATGTGGCGCCGGAGGCGTTCCTCGGTGAACTCCTCCAGCGTTTCGCCGTGCTCGGGGTGCCAGGGGGCGTGGAAGACCCAGCTTTCCTTGTTGTCGACGGGCAGGAGGGCGCCGTCGGCGTCCGGGTGGGTGAGGTAGCAGCAGATGAAGCGGCGGTCGCCGACCACTTCGGCCAGGCCGGCGGAGCGGAAGGTGACGCTGACGTTCGCGAAGAGGTCGCCGGGGCCCGTCTGGCCGGTGCCCAGCGCGGTGCGGACCGGGCTGCGCGGGCCGTCGGCGGCGACCAGGTAGTCGGCGTGGACGGTGTAGGGCTCCCCGGTGGCGCGGTCGCGGATCACCGCCGTCACCCCGTAGGCGTCCTGCTCGAAGGACTCCATCTGGTGGTGGTAGCGCAGGTCGCCGCCGAGTTCCCGGGCGTTGTCCAGCAGGACCGGTTCGAGGTCGTTCTGGCTGCACAGGCACCAGCTGGTGGGGCTGAACCTCGCGAGTCCGCCGCCCGGGTCGATGTGCTTGAAAAGCCACTCGCCGGCATCCCCGACGAGGGTCGGCGTCTGCAGGATGCCGTGGTTCTCGGCGAGGAGTGAGGCCGCCGCCTTGATGTCCGGCTCGATGCCGGCCACCCGGAACAGTTCCATCGTCCGCACGTTGTTGCCGCGTCCGCGCGGGTGGACCGAGGTCCCGGAGTGCCGCTCGACGAGCATGTGCCGCACACCGAGACGGCCCAGGAACACGGACATGGACAGGCCCACCAGGGAGCCGCCCACGATGAGGACGGGGACCCGGTGGTCGGCTTTCTGATGCATCGAAGCCTCCAGAGGCAGGGGGGCACGTGTGGGGCGCCTGTGAGTTCTCATGCCCGGTGGCGCCTGCTCCGCGTGCCCAATCACCCACGTGGTTCATACGAGTCGCGGGGTGGTGGGGACCGGCACAGGATCAAGGAACGCTGCCGTCGCGTCACTCGCGGCCGGCGACGCCTCTGCCCCGCGAAGGAGATGTGTGCAGGATGACCACGACGTCTGAACGTCTTTCAGAGAAAGAGAAGCTGACACGCGAGGTCTCGAAGCGTGTCTCCCAGTCCGTGTTCGACGGCTCCCGGCTCCGGGTCGTCCTCCTGGTCGACGTCTACGACGGCGCACAGCAGCAGTTCCTCGAGGCGTACGAGCAGCTGTGCAAGCAGGTTGCGTCGGTGCCCGGCCATGTCAGCGACCAACTGTGCCAGTCCATCGAGAATCCCTCCCAATGGCTCATCACGAGTGAGTGGGAGAGTGCCCCGCCGTTCCTCACCTGGGTGAACAGCGAGGAGCACGTGCGGATGGTGCAGCCGCTGCACAGCTGTGTCCGGGACACCCGGTCGCTGCGCTTCCACATCGTGCGGGAGACCGGCGGCGCCGCGCAGGCGCAGTCGGCGGAGCGCCGGCTGCAGGCTCACCCGCGCATCGGTGACGGCGTGATCCGGCACGCACTGACCTTCACGGTCAAGCCGGGCAGCGAGAAGAAGGTCGCGAAGATCCTCGCCGACTACAGCTCGCCCGAGGCCCGGGTGGACGACACGACGCGGCTGTGCCGTACCTCGCTGTTCATGCACGGCAACCGGGTGGTGCGGGCCATCGAGGTGCGCGGCGACCTGCTCGCGGCGCTCCGGCACGTGGCCCGGCAGCCGGAGGTGCGGGCCGTCGAGGAGGCGATCAACCCGTACCTGGAGCAGGAACGGGACCTCAACGACCAGGAATCGGCCCGGATGTTCTTCACCCGGGCGGCGCTGCCGGCCGTGCACCACGTGAGTACGGAGGACCAGTCGGAGGGCAGGCGGCAGGCCCTGTACTACCCGGCCCGGCCCGGCCGTGGGATGCGGCTGGCCGAGCTGATCGCACAGACCGACTCGGCTGCCGCGGACGACGCGGCGAGCCCCGTGCTGCGCAGCACGGTCTTCCAGCGGGACGACGTGGTCGTGCGCCTGGTCGACATGCGCGGCGACCGGGAGGCCGAGGTGCTGCCGCGGGAGTCCCGGTCGGCCGCCGAGGTGCGGGAACTGCTCGACGCCGAGGTCGCCCGTATGGACCTGATCACCGACCGCCGCTCGCCGGGCGCCTGATCCGGCGGCCGGGTCCCCCCCAACCGCCAAGCGCCGACGCAGCAGATCCAACGGAGGAAACGTTGTCCATCAAACCCCGTCCGAAAATCGTGGACCTCAGTGAGGTCGAGCCCAACGTCCGGCGAGGTGGCGACCTGCGCGCCATGCTCACCCCTGCCACGGTCGGCTCCACCAGCGGCTTCATGGGCGTGGCCATCGTGCAGCCCGGTGACCGCATCGGGGAGCACTACCACCCGTACTCCGAGGAGTTCGTCTACGTCCTCTGCGGGCAGCTGGAGGTGGACCTGGACGGTGAGCCGCACGCGCTGCGGCCCGAGCAGGGCCTGATGATCCCGGCCCACATGCGGCACCGTTTCCGCAACGTCGGCAAGGTGGAGGCGCGGATCGTCTTCCACCTCGGCCCGCTGGCCCCCAGGCCGCAGCTGGGCCATGTCGACACCGAGGAGACGGAGGTCATCGGGGCCGCCGCGGTGGTCACCGAGGCAGGTGCCGCGCACGCGGCCGACCGGGGCCGGGTTCGGTCATGACCCGGCGCGTGGCGGTCACTGGCATAGGCATCGTTGCTCCGGGCGGCATCGGCGTACCGGCATTCTGGGATCTGCTTGCCGACGGCCGGACCGCGACGCGGGGCATAACCTTCTTCGACCCCTCGGGGCTCAGGTCGCAGATCGCGGCGGAGTGCGACTTCGACCCGGCGGTGCACGGCCTGGACGCGGACCAGGCCGCCCGGGCGGACCGGTACATCCAGTTCGCCCTGGTCGCCGGGGAGGAGGCGGTCCGGGACTCGGGTCTCGACCTGGCCCGGGAGGATCCCTGGCGGGTCGGGGTCTCGGTGGGCACCGCGGTCGGCGGCACCACCCGCCTGGAGCACGACTACGTCCTGGTCAGCCACCGCGGGCAGCGCTGGGACGTCGACGACCGCGAGGCGGAGCCGCATCTGCACCGGGCGTTCTCGCCCAGCACGGTGGCCTCCGCGGTGGCGGAACGTTTCGGCGCCCAGGGTCCGGTGCAGACCGTCTCCACCGGCTGCACCTCCGGCCTGGACGCGGTCGGGTACGCCTTCCACACCGTCGAGGAGGGCCGGGCCGACATCTGCATAGCGGGCGCGTCGGACTCGCCGATCTCCCCGATCACCATGGCGTGCTTCGACGCGATCAAGGCCACGTCCCCGAACAACGACGACCCGGCACACGCCTCCCGGCCCTTCGACAACAACCGTGACGGGTTCGTCATGGGCGAGGGCGGTGCGGTGCTCGTCCTGGAGGAGCTGGAACACGCGCGGGCCCGTGGCGCGCACGTGTACTGCGAGCTGAGCGGCTACGCCACCTTCGGCAACGCGTACCACATGACCGGACTGACCAGCGAGGGCCTGGAGATGGCCCGGGCGATCGACACCGCGCTCGACCACGCCCGGCTCGACCCCACGGCGATCGACTACGTCAACGCCCACGGCTCCGGCACCCGGCAGAACGACCGCCACGAGACGGCGGCCGTGAAGCGGGCGCTCGGCCACCACGCCTACGGCACCCCCATGAGCTCCATCAAGTCGATGGTGGGGCACTCCCTCGGGGCGATCGGGGCGATCGAGGTGGTCGCGTGTGTGCTGGCCCTCGCCAAGCAGGTCGTACCCCCTACCGCGAACTACGAGACCCCCGACCCCGAGTGCGACCTGGACTACGTCCCGCGCGTCGCCCGCGAACGGAAGCTGACCAGCGTCCTGTCCGTGGGCAGCGGGTTCGGAGGCTTCCAGTCCGCCGTGGTCCTGACCCGGACGAGGGACCGGACTAGGGAGAGGACAAGATGAGCGAACCGCATGACCGGCGCGCGGCCGTCACCGGCATCGGGGTGGTCGCGCCCAACGGCACCAGCACCGACACCTTCTGGAAGGCCACCCAGGGAGGTCTCAGCGTCCTCGACCGCATCACCCGCGAGGGCTGTGAGCACCTACCGCTGAAGGTGGCCGGCGAGGTCCGCGCCTTCGATCCGGCGGTGACGATCGAGGAGCGGTTCCTCGTCCAGACCGACCGGTTCACGCACTTCGCCATGGCCGCGGCCGACTTCGCGCTGGACGACGCCCGGCTCGGGCAGGCCGACACCTCCGGGGAGCCGTACTCCATCGGTGTGGTCACCGCCGCCGGGTCCGGCGGCGGTGAGTTCGGCCAGCGCGAGCTGCAGCAGCTGTGGGGCAAGGGCAGCCGGTTCGTCGGCCCGTACCAGTCCATCGCCTGGTTCTACGCCGCGAGCACGGGACAGATCTCCATCCGCCGCAAGTTCAAGGGCCCCTGCTCGGTCGTCGCCTCCGACGAGGCCGGCGGTCTGGACGCCCTCGCGCACGCGGCGCGGGCGGTGCGGCGCGGCACCGACGTGATCGTGGCCGGCTCCACCGAGGCGCCGCTGGCGCCGTACTCGATGGTCTGCCAGCTCGGTTACGAGGAGCTGAGCCGTGAGGAGGACCCGACCCGCGCCTACCGCCCGTTCACGGACGCCGCCTGCGGCTTCGTGCCGGCGGAGGGCGGCGCCATGCTCGTGGTCGAGGCGGAGCGGTCCGCCCGTGAGCGCGGCGCGGACATCCGGGCCTTCGTCGCCGGGCATGCGGCCACCTTCACCGGTGCCTCCCGCTGGGCCGACTCCCAGGACGGCCTGGCCCACGCCATCCGACAGGCCCTGGCCGAGGCCGGCTGCGCGCCCGAGGAGGTCGACGTGGTCTTCGCCGACGCCCTCGGTGTGCCGGAGGCGGACCGGGCCGAGGCGCTCGCGCTCGCCGACGCCCTCGGCGCGCACGGCACCAGGGTGCCGGTCACCGCGCCGAAGACCGGCATCGGCCGCGGCTACTGCGCGGCGCCCGTGCTGGACACCGCGGCGGCCGTGCTCGCGATGGAGCACGGGCTGATCCCGCCGACGCCGAACGTCTTCGACGTCTGCCACGACCTCGACCTCGTGACCGGCCGCGCCCGCGTCGCCGAACTGCGCACGGCGCTGGTGCTCAGCCGGGGACTCATGGGGTCGAACTCGGCGCTCGTGCTCCGGCACGGCGCCGTGAACGCCTAGCAGCACAGGAGGTAATCGCATGACCGCACAGATCACCGTGGAAGAACTGTCCGCGCTGATGAAGAAGGCCGCCGGGGTCACCGTGGCCCCGGACATGCTCCTGGAGCGGGGCGAGTCCGGCTTCGACGCCCTCGGTGTCGACTCGCTCGGCCTGCTCGGCATCGTCGGCGAGCTGGAGAACACGCACGGCACCCCGATGCCGCCCGACGCGGAGCGCTGCAAGACGCCCCGGCAGTTCCTCGACCTGGTCAACAGCACTCTGATGGCAGGAGCCTGAGATGGCAGGACACACGCAGAACGAGATCACCATCGCCGCGCCGCTGGACCTGGTCTGGGACATGACCAACGACCTGGAGCGCTGGCCCCAGCTGTTCAGCGAGTACGCGTCCGTCGACGTCCTCTCCCGCGAGGGGAAGAAGACGACGTTCCGGCTGACCATGCACCCGGACGACAACGGCGTCGTCTGGAGCTGGGTCTCCGAGCGCGAGCCCGACCGCGACACCCTCACCGTGAAGGCCCGCCGCGTCGAGACCGGCCCGTTCGCCCACATGGACATCCACTGGCGGTACGAGGAGGTCCCGGCCGGCACCCGGATGGTGTGGACGCAGGACTTCGCGATGAAGCCCGACGCCCCGGTCGACGACGAGTGGATGACCGACAACATCAACCGGAACTCCAAGGTCCAGATGGCCCTCATCCGGGACAAGATCGAGAAGGCCGCCGCCGGACACCGGCCCGCACCGGCCCTGGCCGACTGAACCGGAAGGAGGAGCAGGCCCCATGCACCAGGCCCTGATCGTCGCCAGGATGGCCCCGGGCTCCGCACCCGGCATCGCCAAGGTGTTCGAGGAGTCCGACCGCGGAGAGCTGCCCCACCTCGTCGGTGTGGTGCGGCGCAGCCTCTTCCAGTTCGGCGATGTGTACATGCACCTCATCGAGTCCGAGCGCGAGCCGGGACCGGCCATCGCCAAGGTGACGAACCACCCCGAGTTCCGTGACGTCAGCGAGCGCCTGCAGGCGTACGTCAGCGCGTACGACCCGGAGACCTGGAGGTCCCCCAAGGACGCGATGGCACACCGCTTCTACGTCTGGGAGCGCGACTGAGCCGTACGGTCCGTCCGGACGGCCACCGGCCGCCGGGCCCGCAGCGTCGCGGGCCCGGCGGCCGGTGCTCTGTGTCCTGCGTGTCCTGCGTGTCCCGTCACCCGGGCACGTGGCAGTCGAACGCGTGCAGATACGGGTTGACCGGCCGGATGTCCTCCACCTTCAGGCCCGCCGAGGTCAGTCTGCTCACCATGGAGTCGGTGGTGTGCTTGGCCCCGCCGACGTTGAGGAGCAGCAGCAGGTCCATGCCGGTGCTGAAGCGCATCGAGGGGGTGTCGTCCACCAGGTTCTCGATGACGACGACCCGGGTGCCGGGGCCGCCCGCCTCGACGACGTTGCGCAGCGTCCGGGCCGTGCTCTCGTCGTCCCACTCCAGGATGTTCTTGATGATGTAGACGTCGGCCTGGACCGGGATCGCCTCCCGGACGTCGCCGGGCACGATCCGCGCACGGTCTGCGAGATCGCCGCCCTCCCGCAGCCGCGGCAGGGCGTTCTCCACCACCCGGGGCAGGTCGAGCAGACTGCCCCGCATCTCCGGGTACTTGTCCAGCAGGCACGCCACCACGTGTCCCTGGCCGCCGCCGACGTCGGCGACGGACCTGCTGCCGGACAGGTCCAGCAGGGCCGCGACCTCCCGTGCCGACTGCTCGCTGGAGCGGGTCATCGCGCGGTTGAAGACGTCCGCGGACTCGGGGGCGTCCTCGTTGAGGTAGGTGAAGAACTCCTTGCCGTAGAGGCCCTCCACGACGTTGCTGCCGGTGCGCACCGCCTCGTCCAGCTTGGGCCAGGCGTCCCAGGTCCACGGCTCGGTGCACCACAGGGCGATGGCGCGCAGGCTGTTCGGGTCGTCCTCGCGCAGCAGCCGGGACGTCTCGGTGTGCGCGAACGTGCCGTCCGGCTGCTCGGCGAAGACGCCGTAGCAGGACAGGGCGCGCAACAGCCGGCGCAGCGGCTTCGGTTCTGTCTTCACCGCGGCCGCGAGGTCCTCGACGGCCATCGGCGCGTTCTCGAGGGCGTCGGCGACGCCCAGCCGGGCTGCCGCCCGGACGGCGGCGGCACAGGCCGCGCCGAACACGAGTTCGCGCAGCCGCATGGGTGGCGGTGGGGCTGTTTCAGCGGATGTCATGTGCCGCCCTCTCTTTCTTCGGCCTTCGTCGGTCCAGCAGGGGCAGTGCGGGTGCGGTCAGCACAGGCCCGCGGGCTCGGAGGCCCGGCAGGAGTTGTGCTGGAAGGCGTTGCCCTTGCCGATGTCGGTGTTGACCAGGTCCGCCGGGGAGTTGTTGGTGAGCATGTTGTTGCTGACCCGGTTCTTGTCGCCGGTGACGCCCACGAAGCTCTTGAACAGCACGATGCCGCCCGACAGCGGGGACTTGCCCGAGTGGTCGGTGACCAGGTTCCCGGTGACCGAGACCTGCTCGGTGCCGGTCAGAACGATGCCGGAGCCCTGGAGGGCGGGCAGCCGCTCGGTCTTCGGGCAGGACTTGTTGTTCTTGACGACGCGGTTGGCGGTCACTTCCAGGGCGCCGGCCTTGGGCTTGTTCTCGTCGCCGACGACGAACACCCCGGCGCAGTTGCCGGTGACGTAGTTCTCCGCGACGGTGAGGTTGCGCAGCCTGCGCACGGTGACGCCGATCCGGTTGTTCTCGAGGCGGTTGCGCGCGACCAGCGTCTGCCCGGCGTCGTAGGCGCCCGCCTCCTCCATGATGGTGTTGGCGAGGAACAGGCCCGCGTCGCCGTTGTCGTGCGCGTAGTTGTACTGGAGCTGCCCGTGCACGGACCGCTCCTGGGCGATGCCCCACACGCCGTTCTTGTAGGCCCGCACCCGGCGGACGGTCATGGTGTCCGTCGCCATGCCGAACACACCGGCCCGGCTGAAGCCGGTCACGGCCAGGTCCTCGACGGTGACGCCCTCGACGTTCTTGGTCTTTGTGCCCACCACGCAGATGCCGGTGCCGCGCTCGGCGCAGCTGTTGGCGGCCTTCTTCGAGGTCTTCTTGTTGACGGGCTTGATCACCGTCGCGGGGCCCACGCCCCGCAGGGTCAGCCCGGGCGTCATGATCTTGACGCTCTCGTGGTAGGTGCCGCCGAGCACGACCACGGTGTCTCCGGCCCGCGCGGCGTCCACCGCCTTCTGGATGGACTCGCCCGGGCGGACCAGCAGGGTTTTGTGGGCGGCGGAGGCAGGGGCCGCGCCCAGTCCCGCGCCGACGAGAGCCGCGGTGCAGGCGAGATATGCGAGATGACATCTCTTCATATCGCATACGGTATGACCGTTTAATCCCATAGTGGCCGGATGGGCCATCCGGCGGCGTGTCAGCCGCCGCGCAGCTCCCGCCCGATCTCCAGCTGCACGTCCTCCAGTGGTCTGCCGTCCTCGATCTCCCAGAGACAGTTCTGCAGCACGCGCCCCAGCGTCCACGCCCGGGCCCGCTCCCGGTCCAGGCCCAGCGCGTCCGTCAGCGCGTCGAAACGCCGGCGGGTATCGGCGGGGTCGTACCGGTTGTCGATCGCGGGCAGCAGGTCGAAGCCGGGATCGCCGGCCAGCGGCTTCGGGTCGATGGCCAGCCACGGTGCCCGGTCGGCCGCCAGCACGTTGGCGTAGTGCAGGTCCCAGTGCAGCAGCCGGTCGCCGGGCTCGGCGACCACCTCGCGCACCGCGGCCGCGCAGTCCGCGACCAGACGGCGGTCCGCCGGGTCCGGAATCCGGCCGAGCGCCCAGGGCACCTGGTCCAGCATCGCCCGCGCGACATCGCCCGGACGGCGCAGTCCCGCCGGGGCCGGCGCGGACGTCAGCCGGGCCAGCAGCCCGGCGATGACCAGGACCGCCTCGCGCGCGTCCGGCAGACCGGTCAGCATGCGGCTCTCGTCCAGCCGCTCCAGCAGCAGCGTGCAGGTCGGCTCGTCGTGCTCCAGCAGCCGGACGGCCCCGTCCCCGTCCCACGTCCGCAGGGCCGCCGGCTCGCCCGCGCTCTCCTCGTCGAGCAGCTGCAGCTTGAGCGCGGCCCCGCTGCCGTCGGCCCGGACGACCGGCAGGACCAGCGCGGCCACCCCGTACATCGCGGGTCCGTCGACCCGCAGCTCCCAACGCCCGAGGAACTCCCCGGCCCGCCGCGGCAGGTCCGCGACGAACGCCCGCCCCGCCTCCCCGTTGAATTTCTCCTGAGAAGCGGCCAGCTCGCCAGGCACCTCGATCACCTTGCCGACCATACTGACGTCTGTGAACCGGGTCATCCGATTTCGGCGTGGGCTCCGGGCGGTCGCGGCCTATGTCCGCCGCGCCCCGGGCGTCACGGCCTATGTCCGCAGCGCCCCGGGCACCTATGTCTGGCTGCTGATCCTGTTCGTCACCACCGTCGCCCTGCACCACATGTCGCCGGACTTCGAGGAGGACTTCCTGCGGCAGCGGTCGACCAACATCCACGAGCTGTCGCAGAACCCGGTACGGGTGCTCATCACCAGCGCGATGTGGATCGACGGCGGGCACTGGCTGCCGTACGCCGTCCTGTACACCGTCTTCCACGCCCAGGCCGAACGCTGGCTCGGCACCCTGCGCTGGCTCGCGGTGTGCGTGGCCGCGCACGTGTTCGCCACGCTGATCAGCGAGCTGGCCCTGCTGAACGCGATCCACGACGGCATGGCCCCGCACTCCGCGGTCAACACCCTGGACATCGGCGTGAGTTACGCCCTGGCCGGCGTGGCGGCGGTGCTCGCCTACCGGATCGCGGCGCCCTGGCGGTACCTGTACCTGGTGGTCGTGCTCGCGATCTACACGGTCCCGCTCGCCACCAGCCGCACCTTCACCGACTTCGGGCACTTCGTGGCCGTACTGATCGGTCTGGCGTGCTATCCGCTGGTCAGAGGCCGCGGAAGGGCATGGAACCCGAAGGAGACCCTGGCCGCGCTGCGGGCCATCACCACCGGTTGACGCGGCGGGAACCGCCCCTCATCCCGTCACCGCGGACGCCGGGTTGCCCTGGTGGGTGAAGGCGGCCCAGTGGTGCAGGCGGTGGAGGTCGGGGCGGGTGGCCTCGCGGCGCAGGAGGCCGTCGAGCGTGCGCGGGACCTTGCGGTGCGGGTTGAGCATCCACAGCTGGGCGGCGCGCAGGGCGTCGGGCGGGGCCAGTCCGCCGACGGTGAGACGGTGGTGGAAGACGGCCATCATCACGGCGGTGGCACTGTCCCGCACGGCCCAGCGGGAGCCCACGACGTCGGCGGCGCCGCCCGTGACCAGCGCGGTGGCAAGGGTCAGTGCCTCGTCGTGGTGACGCGTGCTCAGGTCGGTCTCGCAGGCGCTGAGCACGACCAGCGGGCCCGCGGTGTCCGGCCGGCGGCCGTACGCGCCGTCGAGGATGCCGGCCACGGTGAGCCGGCCGGCGTCCTCGCCCGCGCCGGGCGGACCGGCCAGCCACAGCGCGGAGTCGGTGGGGCGCGGCGCGGCGACGGCGTGGCAGGACAGATGGACCACGGACGCCGGTGACGCGCCGCCGGGCAGCACGGCGAGCAGCTCCTCCGGCGTGCCCGCGGCGTCCGGCAGCTCGTCCGTGGTGACGAACTCGCCGTATCGGAGCGCATCGGGGTAGCAGCCGGCCCGCAGCGCGGCCGTCTCCACCTCGGCCCACGGCAGGGTCAGCTCCGGGTCCGCGACGAGCACCTGCCGCCCGGCGGCCGGAGGCATCCGCCGCCGGGCGGCCGAGGCGAGGAACTGGGTGCCGGACGGGGCGTAGCTGAGCACGGCCTCCTGGCAGGCGTACCGGTGACCGTGCTCGCCGAGACCCCGGATGCGCGCGGCGTGCCACGGCACGACACCGAGCGGGCCGCAGGGCACCAGCACGATCCTCGGCGGCCGGGCGTACGGCCCCAGGGCCGCCGACAGCGGGCGTACGGCCGCGAGCACCGGGCCCATGGCTGCCTTCCAGGCCCAGTCGCACAGATCGCCCAGCGCGGCCTGCCAATGCATCTCCCAGGCGGCCCGCCACGAAGCGTGCAGGTCCGGGTCGGCGAGGGCTCGGGAGCGCCCCGCCGCGGCGTCGAGGTAGCGCTCCAGCGGCGGGCTGCCCGGGGCCTTCATCTCCGGCAGGGGAAGGATGAAGGGAGCGGCGCCCGGGCGCAGGATCAGCGCGTGGCCGAGCCATGGGCCGTTGGACAGGGGCGCACCGGGCACCAGGTAGACCAGCGCGTCCGTGCCCGTGGCGGCGAGACCGTCCGTCAACTGGGCCACGTCCGCCGCGCCCACCAACTGCCGGGTGCCCGAACCCTCTCCGGCACCGGGGTGGACGCCCAGCACGGACAGTGCCCTGCGCCGCAGCGCGCCCGGGATCGGCGGGCCGTCGGCCGACGAGGACGGTGCGTCGCCGGTCCGGGACCGCAGCGGGTCCGTGGGAACCTGCGCGCGCCACTGCCGGGCCAGCGCGGGCCGGCCGGCGTCGTCGAGCAGCTCGGGGATGCTCCGGGCGGCGGAGGCGGCCTGCAGCACCAGGGCACGCCCCATCTCCAGATCGGCCACCGCGTCGGTCGGCCGGCTCAGACGGAAGTCGACGAACGCCAGCCGCCGCGTCAGCAGGGCCCCGTTGAGGGCCGCCGACAGGCCGTGGTCGGCACCGAGCTGGAGCAGGACGTCGGCGGCCAGTTCGGCCAGCGCCTCACGGGTGATCCGCACGAACGCCGGCAAGTCATCGGCGGCGTGCGCGCCGGGCCGGGCGGAGCGCATGATGTGGGCCTCGGCCAGAATCTTCAGGATGTCCACGCGCCGGAATGCGCCACGCCCTTCGGTGAGCAGTGCGCGGACGCGGGTCAGCTCGGTGATGGCCGCGTCCAGCAGCGCCGGGTCCTTCTCGCCACGCACGACGGCGAGTTGCAGCCGCAGGCCGAGCTGGGCGCGCAGGTCGTACTCCTGCTCGTGATAGGACTCCGGTCCGTCGAGCCGCCGGCGGATCTCGGCGACGTCGCGTTCCATCGCCGCTCGCTCGTCGGCGGGGTCTGCGGCCTCGGCCGCTCCGGGCGCCTCGCCCTCGGTGGCCGACCGCGCGTCCGCGCGCAGCTTGTCGAGCTGCTCCAACCGCTTCGCCACCTTGTCGCGCCACTCGCTGTCCGCCGGCAGGGTGGCGTGCCGGCCACGGAGCTCCTCGCTCAGGCGCGCCAGCGCCTCGTGGTCTCCGGTGCGCTCCGCGTGCCGCAGCTCGCCGTCGGCGAGGGAGAGCACGAAGTCGAGGGCCAGTGGCGCGTCGGGTGGCAGGGAGCCCTCGCGTTCCAGGGTGGCGCCCAGCCCGCGCATGGCGGCCAGGGAGACGTCGGAGTCGTGGAAGATGCCGCCGCGCGAGGCGGCATCGTCCACGATCTCGGCCAGCTCCACCCGCAGGGCCGTGGCCCACCACGAGTCCGCGGGACTCGCGTCGAGCGCCTCCTTGAGCAGGGCGGCGGCGTCCTCCAGGTAGCCGGGATCGCCGGTTCGTTGGGCCAGGACTCGGTCGTACACGGCCGCCGAGCGCCGCTCGCGAATGCCGAGGTGGGAGACGAAGTCCTTCAGACGGCTGTCGAGATGGTCGAAGAAGCCGGGCTCCACGGGGAGACTGATCGGCCACTCGCCGAGGCGGTCGCCGTCGTCGTCCGGTTCCGGCGTGGGCCGCTCCACCGTGCCGAAGTCGACCGAACCGGGCTCCCTGGTCTCCACTGTGACAAGCAGGTAGCCGTGGAGTCTGGCGACCCGGGCCCGCTCGGGTGCGTCCGGCGGCAACGCGCGCAGCGCCCGCAGAGCCAGGTCGGCAGCGCGGCGGATGCCGTCGGTGCCGGCTGCCCGGCCGGCGCCGGCCTGGCGCAGCAGCGCCGCGGCTTCCGGATCCACCAGGTCCGCGCCGCCGCCCGTCCGACCGCCGCCTTCGGAGTTCAGTTCGGCGTTCAGCCAGACCAGCACACGGGTGAACTGCGGCGTGCTGCGTGAGCCGGCCAGGGCCACCAGGCCGCGGAGGGCGTCGAGCAGTGCGTCCTCGGGGGCGATGGCCTCATCGGCGTTCTGGGCGCTGTCGGGTGCGGCTGCCGCACCTGCGACGGCTGCTTGGGTGGCCGCCACTGCCGCCTCCGCCACTGCCGTCTCCGCCGTCGTGCCGGGGGAAGTCCAGCGAGGGGTGAGCATCATCTCGAGGTCCCGCTTGATCTCCGCGGTCCTCGTCAGGAGCTCCGGGTCGAGCGGGGCGGCGGCGATGCGGTCGACCACCTCCAGGGCCTCCGCGATGTCCCGGCGCAACGACTCGGTCAGTACCCGTTCGTCGGCGGCGGAGAGCAGCGCCACCTGAAGGGCGGTGCGGGTGCCGTCGGCGCGGGGCAGCATCCAGGGCAGGAGCAGGAAGATCAGCATCATGCGGGCCTGCACCAAGAGCAGGCTCTCCAGCGGCCCCTCGCGGTCCGCCCACCGCAGGCGCCCCAGCGCTTCCGTCCGCTCGCTGGAACCGGACGACGCGCTCTCGTCCCTGCTCAGGCAACGCGCGCCGAGCACGAGGCCCAGGTGGATGACGACGACAGGGAGGAATTCCTCCTCGTGCCGCTCGGCCAGCGCGGCCTCCGCGCGTGCCAGCCGCTCGCCCACCGGCCGTAACGACTCGGCGGGCGGTCGGCGCTCCGGGCCGTCCAGCAGCCGTCGGGCCTCCCGGACGGCGTCCTCCGCCTCCTTCCGCAGTCCCGCCAACCCTGCGCCGTCGTCGTCCCGTCGAACCCCGCTGCCCATCGGCTCCCCCGCCGTGCGCGTGCCTCGCCCCGTAGGACCCACTTCCACTCAGTCTCCAGGAACGGTTAACGTCCGCGCATGAACAGCACGGCAAGCAGTGTCGTCAACGGCGGCATCTCCTTCTGGTACGCGGACGACGGTCTTCCGGCGGTGCGGGAGCCGCTGCCCGGGGACGCGTCCGCCGACGTGGTGATCGTGGGCGGCGGGTACACGGGGCTGTGGACCGCGTACTACCTGAAGCAGGCCGCTCCCTTCCTCCGGATCACCGTCCTGGAGCAGAAGTTCTGCGGCTACGGCGCCTCCGGCCGCAACGGCGGCTGGCTGTACAACGGCATCGCGGGCCGCGACCGGTACGCGAAGCTGCACGGCCACGAGGCCGCCGTACGGCTGCAGAAGGCGATGAACGACACCGTGGCCGAGGTCGTCGCGGTCGCCGAGGCCGAGGGCATCGACGCCGACGTGCACCGCGGCGGGGTGCTGGAAGTGGCGACCACGCCCGCCCAGTTGGCCCGGCTGAAGGCGTTCCACGAGCACGAGCTGTCGTACGGCGAGAAGGACCGCGAGCTGTACGGCGCCCGGCAGACCGCCGAGCGGATCAGGGTGGCCGGCGCGGTCGGCTCGACCTGGACCCCGCACGGGGCCCGGCTGCACCCCGTGAAGCTGGTGAAGGGCCTCGCGGCGGCCGTGGAGGCGCTCGGCGTCACCATCCACGAGTCGACCCCGGTCACCGAGATCCGCCCCAAGCACGCCGTGACCCCCTACGGCACGGTCCGCGCCCCCTACATCCTGCGCTGCACGGAGGGCTTCACCGCCTCCCTGAAGGGCCAGCGGCGCACCTGGCTGCCGATGAACTCCTCGATGATCGCCACCGAGCCGCTCACCGACGAGCAGTGGGCGGCCGTCGGCTGGGACGGCCGGGAGACGCTGGGCGACATGGCGCACGCCTACATGTACGCGCAGCGCACGGCCGACGGGCGGATTGCGCTCGGCGGGCGCGGGGTGCCGTACCGCTTCGGCTCGCGCACCGACAACGACGGCCGCACCCAGCCGGAGACGATCGAGGCCCTGCGGGAGATCCTGACCCGCTTCTTCCCCGCCCTCGCGGGCGTGCGCGTCGAGTACGCGTGGTCCGGTGTCCTCGGTGTCCCGCGCGACTGGTGCGCCACGGTCACCCTCGACCGGGCCACCGGCCTCGGCTGGGCGGGCGGCTACGTCGGCTCGGGCGTGGCCACCACCAACCTCGCCGCCCGAACCCTGCGCGACCTCGTCCAGCAGGACTCCGGCCAGGCCGGCCGCACCGAGCTGACCGACCTGCCCTGGGTGAACCACAAGGTCCGCAAGTGGGAGCCGGAACCCTTCCGCTGGCTCGGTGTCCAGGGCATGTACGCCACCTACCGCGCGGCCGACCGGCGTGAACTCCTCCACCCGGGCACGGAGTCCTCCCGCCTGGCCCGGATCGCGGACCGGGTGGCGGGGCGCCACTGAGGCATCACGGGTCACCGGGCCCGGCGCGAGGCGCGGCGGGTCAGACCGCCGACTCCGCCACCCGCGCCCCGGCCCGTGCGCCGTGCCCGGGTGCCCTGGCCGTGACCATCAGACCCGCTACCAGGCCGGCGACGAGCATGATGCCGGCGGCCCACCAGATGGCGACCGTGTAGCCGTGCACCACGCCCTCGGGGACCACGGTGGCCTTGTCGGCCGGGTTGTGCAGGTGGGCCGCGATGTAGGCGGTGCTGCTGGTGGTGGCGATGGTGTTGAGCAGGGCCGTACCGATCGAGCCGCCCACCTGCTGGGCGGTGTTGACGGTGGCGGAGGTGACGCCGGAGTCGCGCGCGGGGACGCCGGCCGTGGCGGTGGCGAACACCGGCATGAAGGTCAGGCCCATGCCGAGGCCCATCAGGAGCAGCGAGGGCAGGATCTCGGTGGTGTAGGAGGAGGAGACGGTCATCCGGGTCAGCAGGAGCAGGCCGGAGGCGGCGAGGAGCGTGCCGGGCACCATGAGCACGCGCGGGGCCACCCGGTGCAGCAGGCGGGCCGATATCTGGGTCGAGCCGGTGATGACCGCCGCGGTCAGCGGGAGGAAGGCCAGGCCCGCCTTCATCGGCGAGTAGCCGAGGATGACCTGCAGGTAGTAGGTCATGAACAGGAACAGCCCGAACATGCCGATCACCGCGAGCAACATGGTCAGGAAACAGCCCGCGCGGTTGCGGTCCTTGACGATGTGCAGCGGCAGCAGCGGGCTCGGGGCGCGGTTCTGCCACCGGACGAACGCGATGAGCAGGACGACACCGCCCGCGAACAGGCCGAGCACCAGCGGGTCGGTCCAGCCGCGCGGCTCGGCCTCGCTGAAGCCGTAGACGATCGCGACGAGTCCGCCGCAGCCGAGCAGGACGCCGGGTACGTCGAGGCGGGCGTCGGTGCGGCCGGGGCGGTCGTGCAGCAGGGCGAAGGCGCCGAAAACCGCGGCGACGGCGATGGGTACGTTGACGTACAGACACCAGCGCCAGTTCAGGTACTCGGTGAGCAGACCGCCGACGATGAACCCGATCGCCGAGCCGCTGCCGGCCAGGGCGCCGTAGATGCCGAAGGCCTTGCCGCGTTCGCGCGGGTCGGTGAAGGTCGTGGTCAGCAGGCTCAGCGCGGAGGGCGCGAGGACGGCGGCGAAGACGCCCTGCAGGGCGCGGGCGCCGAAGAGCATGCCGGGACCGGTGGCCGCACCGCCCAGCGCGGAGGCGGCCGCGAAGCCGACGAGCCCGATGACGAAGGTCCGTTTGCGGCCGACGAGGTCGGCGATCCGGCCGCCGAGCAGCAGGAGTCCGCCGAAGGACAGGGTGTAGGCGGTGATGACCCACTGCCGGTTGCCGTCGGACATGCCCAGGTCGTGCTGCGCCGAGGGCAGGGCGATGTTCACGATCGTCGCGTCCAGCACCACCATCAGCTGGGCCAGAGCGATGACGACCAGGCCCCACCAGCGGTGGGGATCGACTTCCGCGGCTCCGGCCGTCGCCGGCGGGGCGTCACCCGTTCGGCCGGTACTCATCTCGTCAGCAGACCACGAATCAGGGCGTATCGCATCCGCGTGCGGGGTCCTGCCGTGCTTGTGCCTCATGGCTCCAGCACCACCTTTCCGATCGTGCCGCGGTTCTCCAGCGCCCGGTGTGCCGCGGCCGCCTCGGAGAGGGGGAAACGGGTGACGGCCGGGCGCAGGCGGCCCCGGCCGGCTTCGGTGAGGGCGCGCAGTTCGAGGGCGCGCAGACCGCCGGCCCTCTGCAGCATCGCCGGGCCGAGGACCGACTCGGAGAGGCCGTCGACGAAGTGGCCCCGGGCGCCCTCCCCGATGCCCTCCGCCGACCAGCCGAAGACGAGATGCCGGCCGCCGGGCCCGAGCAGCGCCACGGCCTCCCGGGCGACGGCACCGCCGACGCCGTCGTAGACGATCGTGGCGGATCGCCCACCGAGGTGGGCGCGGACCTTGGCCGGCCAGGCGGAGTCGTTGTAGTCGACGGCGAGATCGGCGCCGTCGGCTCGCACGCGGGCGGTCTTCTCCGGCCCGCCCGCGAGGCCGATCACCGTCGCTCCGGCGTTCTTGGCGTACTGCACGAGCAGGGTGCCGATGCCGCCCGCGGCCGCCGGTACGACGACCACGTCGTCCGGACCCGGCTCGGCGAACTGCGCGATCCCCAGCGCCGTACGCCCCGTCCCGATCATGGCGACGGCCTCGGCGAAGCCCAGTCCTTCCGGGATCTCGTGCAGGCGTTCGGCGGCGGTGACGGCGAGTTCGGCGTACCCTCCGGGCGCGAAGCCCAGGTGGGCGACCGCCCGCCGGCCGAGCCACGCCTCCTCCACGCCGTCGCCGACGGCGTCCACGACGCCCGCGACCTCACGGCCGGGGACGGTCGGCAGCGTGGGCGGTTCGGGCAGCGGGCCCTGCCGGCCCTCGCGCAGGGCCGTGTCGAGAAGGTGCACCCCCGCTGCCGCCACGGCGATCCGCACCTCGCCCGGCCCCGGGACCGGGTCCGCGGCCTCCTCGTGGGTCAGGTTCTCGGCCGGCCCGAAGGCGTACAGGCGCACGGCGTGCATGGGACCCCCCAGTGATCGTGTCTCCGTCTCCGGAGGCCACTCTTCGACCTCAAGCATGCTTGAGGTCAAGGACGGCCCGGCCGAGGATCAGTGACACCGCGGTGACCGCGCTGTTGAAGGACACCTCCGACAGCACCCCCGGCGCCGCCACCTGGTCGCCGGCCAGGTAGACGCCGTCGCCGCGGTCCACGCAGGGCCGGTCCCGCCAGCTGGTCCCCGGCAGGTCCACGGCTCCCGTACGCCCCTCCGCCACGGACTCCCGGCGCCAGGTGACCCGCTCCCGCCACCCTTCGAAGGCCAGGTCGAGCAGTTCCTCGGCCCGGGCGAGGCCGTCGCCGCGTGCCTCGCCGGGCCCGATCGGGATCTGCCCCTGGAGCAGCTGTTCGCCGGCCGGGGCGAGGGTCCGGTCCTGCGCGGTGAACCGCTCGATCCAGCCGGGCGCGTCCAGGTCGGAGACGGCGAAGGCGTCCCCGCGCCGGGTGCGCAGGGCGAGGTCGAGCAGGACGGTACGGCCGCCGGGCCAGGTCAGCGAGTCGTCGCCGAGCAGCCGCCGGGCGGCGGCCAGGGAGGTGGCGACGACCACGGGGGTGTCGGTCGGCAGGGTGTCGACGCGGGACAGCGTCTCGATCCGCACGCCGAGATTCCAGGCCCGCGCGGCCATCCGGTCGATGAGGCTCGCCCAGCCGCCGCGTGGATAGTGCGCCTCCGGCGGCAGCTTGGTGGCCCGGCGCAGCCGCTCCTGCACGAAGGCGGCGGACAGGGCGCCCGGGTCGTGGTGGAAGAGGGCGACGGCGGAGTAGTTCGCCGCGGCCCGGGCGCCCTCCTCACCGGCGATGCCGGTCGCCCAGCTGAGGAAGTCGGTGTCGACGGGGGCCTGGCGGACGCTGGGGCGCAGCAGTTTGAGCAGGGCGAAGGGCGGGGTGCGGCGCAGGACGCCGTGGTGACGCAGCCGCAGCCGGGCCGCCTCCAGGGGCGGGAGCGGGGCGAGCGGCCCGATCAGGCCCCGCTGCTTGAGCCAGGTCCAGTGCGGGCCGCCGTTGTAGAGGGCGTGCGGGCCCTCGTTCGTCCGGTACGGCGCCTCGGCGGTGCGCGCCCGGCCGCCCAGGGTGTGGTGGGCCTCGTACACGGTGACCTCGGCGCCTGCCTCGGCGGCGGTGATGGCGGCGGTGAGCCCGGCGAAGCCGCCGCCGACGACGGTGATGCGATGCATGGGGTGCGCTCTCCCTCGGGTCGGTTCACCTTCCGTGCATACGACCGAACAGGACCCCGAAATGTGACATCGGCCCGGCGCGGATCCGATGTCCGCAGCTCAGGCGGATTGTCAGTGGCGGGGTGCAGCATGGGGCCATGGCGAGGAGAGCGACGGGCACGAACGAGGCGGGGATCAAGGGCGCGCGGCGGCCGGAGCTGCGCCTGCCGCCCCTGGAGCCCTGGACGGACGGGGAGTTGGCGCCGGACGGAGACTACGACGGGCTGGAGTTCCGGGAGGCGGACCTGGCCCGGCAGGACGGCGCGGGCGCCCGCTTCCTGGACTGCGCGCTGACGGGCTGCGCGGTGGACGAGACGGCACTGGGCCGGGCCCGTTTCCTGGACTCCGTCCTCACCGGCCTGCGGGGCGTCGGCACCCACCTCGCCGAGTCCACGCTCCGCGACGTCGAACTGATCGACCCCCGCCTCGGCGGCACCCAGCTCCACGGCGCCGTCCTGGAGCGGGTCGTGATCCGGGGCGGCAAGATCGACTACCTCAACCTGCGCGAGGCCCGCCTCAAGGATGTGGTCTTCGACTCCTGCGTCCTGGTCGAGCCGGACTTCGCGGGCGCCCGCCTGGAGCGGGTCGAGTTCCTCGACTGCGCCCTGAAGGAGGCCGACTTCAGCGGTGCGACCCTGAAGGACGTGGACCTGCGCGGGGCCGCTCCGCTGGAGATCGTCCGGGGCCTGGACCGGCTGTCGGGGGCGGTGATCAGCACCGGGCAGCTGCTCGACCTGGCGCCGGTGCTGGCGGGGGAGCTGGGGATCCGGGTGGAGGGCTGAGCGCTCAGGGCAGGCGGGGGAACCGTGCCTGGAGCGTCCAGATCGCCGGGTTCTCCGCCAGGTCCTCGTGCAGGTCGGTCAGGTCGGCGAGGAGGTCGTGCAGGAAGTCCCGTGCCTCGCGGCGGAGTTCGGCGTGGGAGAAGGTGAGCGGGGGCTCCTCGGCCGGCATCCAGTCGGCCTCGACGTCCACCCAGCCGAAGCGGCGCTCGAACAGCATGCGGTCGGTGGACTCGGTGAAGTCCAGCTCCGCGTGCTGCGGCCGGGAGGCGCGGGAGCCCATGGGGTCCCGGTCCAGCTGCTCCACGATGTCGCACAGCGCCCACGCGAAGTCCAGCACCGGCACCCATCCCCAGGCTGTGGACAGCTCCCGGTCCGACTTGGTGTCCGCGAGATAGACGTCCCCGCAGAACAGGTCGTGCCGCAGTGTGTGGACGTCCGCGCGGCGGTAGTCGGTCTGCGGCGGATCCGGGAAGCGGTTGGAGAGGGCGTAGCCGATGTCGAGCACGGAAGAGATGGTGTCACGCCCGCCGTCGCACCCCTGCTCCCGTGTGTCACGCCCACCTAAGATCACTGACATGTCCAGATCCGCGCGCCTTGTCCCGGCGGTCGCTGCCCTGCTCGCTCTCGCCCTCACCGGCACCGCGTGCGACGGCGGGGTCCACGGCACCCCAGGGGGCTCCGGCCTGCGCGATCCGTACTTCCCGAAGGCGGGCAACGGGGGCTACGACGTCACCCACTACGCCCTCACCCTCGACTACACCCCCGGCACCCGCCACCTCACCGGCAAGGCGGTCATCACCGCTCGTGCCACGAAGGACCTGTCCGCCTTCGACCTCGACCTCGCCGGACTGGACGTCGACTCGGTGACCGTCGAGGGCAGGCGCGCCCGCTGGAACCGCGCCGGCCAGGAACTCACGATCCGGCCCCACGACGACCTCGACAAGGGCGAGACGTTCAGCACCACCGTCCGCTACGCGGGCAGGCCGAAGACCCTCACCGACCCCGACGGCTCCGAGGAGGGCTGGCTGCGCACCGCCGACGGCGCGCTCGCCCTCGGCGAGCCCGTCGGAGCCATGGCCTGGTTCCCCGGCAACAACCACCCCTCGGACAAGGCGACGTACGACATCACGGTCGCCGTCCCGAAGGGCCTCCAGGCCGTCTCCAACGGAGAGCTGACCGGCCGGCGCACCAAGGGCGGCCGGACCACGTTCGCCTGGCACTGCGCCCAGCCCATGGCCACCTACCTCGCCACCGTCGCCATCGGGCACTACGACATCACCCGCACCACGGGCCCGCACGGCCTGCCCGTCCTCACCGCGGTCGACCCCACCCAGGCCGAGCACAGCGCGAAGGTGCTCGCGAAGATCCCCGAGATCATCGACTGGGAGGAGACCAACTTCGGGCCGTACCCGTTCTCCTCCACCGGCGCGATCGTCGACCGCCCGGGCGACGCGGGCTACGCCCTGGAGACCCAGACCCGGCCCGTCTTCCCCGCCGACCAGCTCGACACCAGCACGCTGGTGCACGAACTCGCCCACCAGTGGTACGGCGACTCGGTCACCCCGAAGAGCTGGCGGGACATGTGGCTCAACGAGGGCTTCGCGACGTACGCCGAGTGGCTCTACAAGGAGGATTTCGGCGGCAAGAGCGCCCAGCAGACCTTCACCGACCTGTACGAGGGCGACCACGAGGAGATCTGGGCCTTCCCGCCGGCCAAGCCCTCCAGCGCCGCGCACATCTCCGACAGCCCGGTCTACGAGCGCGGCGCGATGGTCCTGCAGAAGATCCGCCAGAAGGTCGGCGACGACACCTTCTACGACATGATCCAGGGTTGGGCCGCCGCCCACCGCCACGGCACCGCCGACACGGCCGACTTCACCGCGTACGTGGAGGAGAAGGCCCCGGACAAGGACTTCCGTGAGATCTGGAAGGACTGGCTGTACGGCGAAGGCAAGCCGGACCACCCGTGACGGGCGGCCCGGCCTGCGTACTGTCGTGCGCGTGCGGCTACTTGACGTTGACCGCCTTCCAGGCCGCCGCCACCGCGTTGTACTCCGCGCTGCCCGAGCCGTACAGGTCCGCCGCGGCCTGCAGGGTGCCGGTGCGGGCGCCCGCGTAGTTGGTCGTCGACGTGAAGTACGTGGTCAGGGCCTTGTACCAGATCTGGTCGGCCTTGGCCCGGCCGATGCCGGTGACCGTGGAGCCGTCGATGGTCGGGGAGTTGTAGGAGACCCCGTTGATCGTCTTCGCGCCGCTGCCCTCGCTCAGCAGGTAGAAGAAGTGGTTGGCGACGCCCGACGAGTAGTGCACGTCGAGGCGGCCGACCGACTTCGACCAGTAGTCGGCGGAGCCGCCGTCCTTGCTGGGCTTGTCCATGTAGCGCAGCGGGGTGCCGTTGCCGTTGATGTCGATCTTCTCGCCGATGAGGTAGTCACCGGGGTCCGAGGCGTTGTTCGCGAAGAACTCCACCGAGGTGCCGAAGATGTCCGAGGTGGCCTCGTTCAGGCCGCCGGACTCACCGCGGTAGTTGAGCTTCGCGGTGGCCGCGGTCAGACCGTGGCTCATCTCGTGGCCGGCCACGTCGAGCGAGGTCAGCGGGTCGTTGTTGCCCGAGCCGTCGCCGTACGTCATGCAGAAGCAGCTGTCGTCCCAGAAGGCGTTGACGTAGGCGTTGCCGTAGTGGACGCGGGAGTAGGCGGCCTTGCCGTCGCCCGCGATGCCGTTGCGGTTGAACGCGGACTTGTAGAAGTCCCAGGTGACGGCGGCGCCGTAGGCGGCGTCGGCGGCAGCGGTCTGGCGGTTGGCGTTGGTGCCGTCGCCCCAGGTGTCGTCGGCGTCGTGGAAGAGGGTGCCGGTGCCGGAGGTGCCGCCGTTCAGGTCGTACGTCTTGTGGCCGCCGCGCGCGCCGTCGTTCAGGTCCCAGCCGCCGGTGGAGGAGGCGGTGGTGGTGAGGCTGACGGTGCCGCTGTACCGGCTGTTGCCCGTGCCGGTGTCGGTGTCGATGGCCTGGTAGGAGTAGAGCTGCTTGCCGGTGGTGGCGTCGGTGATGACGTGCAGCTCGCTCGGGGTGCCGTCCTTCTGGACGCCCTTGACGACGGACTCGTAGGCGAGGACCGGCTTGGCGCCGGCCGCCCAGACGACCTTGCGGGAGGTCGAGGCGGTGGCCTTGGTGCCGCTCGCGGCCTTCAGGGCGCTCTTCTTGGCGTTCGTGGGGGAGACGGCCGCGGCGGTGGTCGGCACGGATATCCGGGCGCTGGTCGCCTTGTTGACGCCCTTGAGGTCGCCGTTCTTCGCCACGTGGGTGACCAGGTCGCCGCCGAGGACGGGCAGGCCCGCGTAGGTGCGCTCGTAGCGGGTGTGGACCATGCCGTCCCGGTCCTTGATCACATCGCGGACGACCAGCTTCTCCTTGCTGCCGAGCCCGAGGGCACGGGCCGCCGAACCGGCGTGGTCCTGTGCGGACTTCAGGGCCGCGGCGCGGGCGGAGGTGCTGAGCGGGGCCGCGAGGGCACCGGGGGTGTGCTCGGGGGCGGCGGTGGCGGCGCCGTTCTGCAGCGCGAGGACGACCATCGCGGCCGAGCCGACCAGGGCGGCGGCGCGCACGGCGGTCTTGCGGGAGGTGTGGGGAGCGTGGGGCTGCTGACTCACTCGATCTCCTTCAGGCTGGTCTCCGTGGGGTTGGAGACGCAGGCAGGACACAGGGGATGCACAGGTGCGGCGGCGAGGAGAGAGTGACACCGGGAACGGCCTGTTTGACAGAGTGCCGACAAGACTTTACGTGTTCGTATCCGAAAGCCGTGCCACGGAATCCGTTATCCGGACGTACTGAACGCGCCCAACTTCCCCTTGATCAAGCGAACTTGACGCCCCGAACGTCACACCCCGCCCGCTCGGCCCGCCCACTCGTCCAGCAGCCGCGCGAGGTCCGGCGGCCACACCGGCTCCGCCTGCTCGGCCAGCTCCCGCCGGGTCCACCAGCGCCAGGTGAGGATGCCGTCGGCGGCGTGCGCGGCGGCGAGGGCGGGGCCGGCCGGTTCGCGGCGGGGGCCGTGGGTGACATAGATGTGCTCGTGCTGGCGGACGGGGATGTCGAAGCGGGTGAAGTCGTGCTCCCAGGTGCACAGGAGAGGGCCGGGCTTCAGGTCGGTCCAGCCGGTCTCCTCGGCCAGCTCCCGCAGGGCACCCTCGACGGGCCCCTCGCCCGGCTCCAGGCCGCCGCCGGGCAGGGCCCAGTGGACGCCGACCTCGACGTTGTCGTAGCGGAAGAGGAGCACCGCGCCCTCGGGGTCCACCACGGCGACGCGGGCTGCCCGCCGGGGCGTCCGCAGGACCTTGCGCAGCACGGCGCAGGGGCGGCCGTGGGCGCGGTCGGGACGGTGGTCGACGGTCTCGTAGCCGAGGGCGGTCCAGAAGGCCAGGCCCTTGGGGTTGTTGTCCAGGACGGCGAGCCGGACGGCCCGGCGCCCGGCGGCGCGGAAGCGCTCCTCGACCAGCGCGGCGACCCGCCGGCCGTACCCCTTGCCCTGCTCGGCCGCGTCCACCATCAGCAGCCCGATCCACGGGTCCGGGTCGGCCGGGTCGGGGTGCCGCGCGAGCGTGATCACGATCCCGACCACCCGCCCCCCGCTGCGGGCGAGCAACACCTCGGCGTCCGGATGCGCCAACTCGTCGGCCAGCGCGACCGCCACCTGCTCCGGCCGTACGTCGTCCGGGTCGGGGAAGTCGCCACTGAGCGCGTGGAACTCGCGGTTGGAGGCGTACAGGGCGGTGAGCTCGGTGAGCAGCTCAGCCGGGAGGGAGCCGTCGGTCGACGAGAGCCGTTCGAGGAGCATGACGGGACCCTATCCACTGACCGGCTGTTTCTGGGGTCACCGTGATGCTGGATAGATTTCCGCAGGAGCCACACCATGTCCGGGGAGACGGAAGAAGATGACGACCCAGCCACCGCCGTACGGCAACCAGCCCCCCTACGGCGGGCAGCCACCGCCACCGCTTCCGCCAGTCACCGCTCAGCCGGGCTTCGGTCCCCCGCCGCCCCAGTACGCCTACACCCCGACCGCACCCCCACCGCAGGCCAGTGGCCCGGAGTTCATGGCGGTCGACCGCCACAACTCGATCGTGGTGGACACCCAGGGTGTGGCCTTCGAGGACCACGGCATGTCCGTCGACTTCCCCTGGCAGGAGATCCGCAGCGTCCACTACAAGGCGAGCCCGTCCGGCAAGGCGCTGATGGTGGCGGTGGTCCTCCCCGACGGCCGGTTCTACGAGTGCGTCGTCGAGGCGAAGCCGAGGGCGCGGCTGGGGGAGTGGTTCGCCCAACTGTCCGCCGTGCTGGGGTATTACCGGCCGGCGGGCTGCTAGGGCCGCTGCACGGCCCCGAATGCGGGGACCCCCGGCCGAAGCCGGGGGTCCCCGCACAGCGCAGCGTCCGTCAGACGTTCACGCCGAAGTCCTGGGCGATGCCCACCAGGCCCGAGGCGTAGCCCTGGCCCACCGCGCGGAACTTCCACTCCGCGCCGTTGCGGTACAGCTCGCCGAAGATCATGGCCGTCTCGGTGGCGGCGTCCTCGGAGAGGTCGTAGCGGGCGATCTCGGCGCCGCCGGCCTGGTTGACGATGCGGATGTAGGCGTTGCGGACCTGGCCGAAGTTCTGGCCGCGGTTCTCGGCGTCGTAGATGGAGACCGGGAAGACGATCTTCTCGACGTCGGCCGGGAGGGCCGCGAGGTTGACGTTGATCGCCTCGTCGTCGCCCGCGCCCTCGCCGGTGCGGTTGTCACCCGTGTGGACGATGGAGTTGTCCGGGGTCTGCTTGTTGTTGAAGAACACGAAGTGGGCGTCGGAGTAGACCTTGCCCTGCGTGTTCACCGCGATGGCGGAGGCGTCGAGGTCGAAGTCCGTGCCGGTGGTGGTGCGGACGTCCCAGCCGAGGCCCACGGTGACGGCGGTCAGGCCCGGAGCCTCCTTGGTGAGCGAGACGTTGCCACCCTTGGACAGGCTTACAGCCATGATTGGGAGTCCCTTCCCTTTTAGGTTTCTGTGCCGACGAAGCTACCGTCACCGGGGAGAACGTCGAGGGGGGTCCCTATGGTTCCGGATCCCTTTACCTTTTTTACCCATGGCGAAAACCGGATGACGCGAGGCGGGCCGGGGCGGGAACATGGGATGCATGTCCGGGCCTTACCTCATCCGTGGCTCGGTCTCGCTTCCCGAGGCCGAGCTGACGTGGCGTTTCTCCAGATCCTCCGGGCCCGGCGGGCAGCACGTGAACACCAGCGACTCGCAGGTGGAGCTGCGCTTCGACCTCGCGGCCACCGAGGCGCTCCCCGAGGTGTGGAAGGAGCGGGCGCTGCAGCGGCTGGCCGGGCGACTGGTCGACGGGGTCGTGGTCGTGCGCTCCTCCGAGCACCGCTCCCAGTGGCGCAACCGCGAGACCGCCGCCGTACGCCTCGCCGCCCTCCTCGCCGAGGCGACGGCCCCACCGCCCAAGCCGCGCCGGCCGACCCGGATCCCGCGGGGCATCAACGAGCGTCGCCTGCGGGAGAAGAAGCAGCGCTCGGACACCAAGCGGGGCAGGTCCGGCCGCGACTGGTCCTAGCCCCTCCGTCGCGACGCGCCCCGGCCGTGCCGGGGCCGGCACACCGACGGTCCGGTCGCCGCTCGTCTTCCCGGACGCCAGGTGACGTACATCCCGGCTTCGGGATTCCCGGGGGATATCTCTCTTCCGGACGGGCGGTCATCCGCGCACATTAAGTCGGGCGTTCACGGCACCGTCAAGGAATTCCGCGGCGCCCGATTACCCCAACTGCCGGTAGCGGCCCCGGAAATGCAGCAGCGGGCCGCCCTCGGCGCTCGGCACCTGTGCGGTCAGCACCCGGCCGATGACGAGTGTGTGGTCCCCGGCCGTCACCCGCTGCTCGGTGCGGCACTCCAGGGTGGCCAGCGCGCCACCCATCAGCGGGGCGCCGGAGACCTCCCCGCGGGCGTAGGGGAGGTCCTCGAAGAGCAGACGGTCGCTGATCCGGCCCTTCATGGCGAAGCGGCCGGCGACGTGGCGCTGGCTCTCGGCGAGGACCGAGACCGCCCACAGCGGCTGCTCGTCGAGCAGGTCGTCCATGCGGGCGCCGGTGCGCAGGCTGACCAGCACCAGCGGCGGGTCCAGCGAGACGGACATGAAGGCCGTTGCGGTCATGCCGACGTCCTCGCCGCCCGGCGCGGTCGGGTCGTCCGGGTCCAGCGGCGGCTCCTGCGCGGTCACCAGGACCACGCCCGCGGCCAGCCGGGACATCGCGGCCCGGAACTCGTCGTTGCTCACCCCCTCAGCATGCCCGGAAGGAGCTGTGGCGGTGAGTGAGGGAGTGTTCAGCACGCCGGAGACGCTAATCTCCGCTCCGTGCGCGCCGCATCGGGCCCTGGACCGAAGCGGGTCCTAGGACCCGGGGACCATGGGCGGTCGGCGGTCTGTGCATGATGTGAACGCACTCACCAAGCCTGCGTTCGGTAAACGCACAGGGAAAACGCAGAAACTCCACCCAATTGTTCACGTTCTTCTGTGACTTGAGTCACAAGGGGCAGGAATTGTTGACCCTGTGTACCGAGTGGGCAGCGCGCTGTGATTCAGTGGCGGGAAGCTAAGAACACGACAAGAACCACCGGGGTAAAGAAGCGCCGAACACAACCCTTGATTCGCTGCGAGGTCTCGGGGGGAGGGCGAGCATGGAGACCGAGTCGGAGCCGTATGTCCGTCTTGCGTCCCTGCGGCAGCTGCACCAGGTCATGGCCGACATGAACACGGCACGCAGCCTGGCGGACACACTGCAGACCGTCTCCGACGGCGCGGTGAACGCCCTCGGGTACGAGATGGCGTGCGTCAACCTCGTACGCCCCGACGGCGACCTCGTCGTCGCCGCCTTCTCCGGCAACCCCGCCGCCGAGGCCCTGATCACCGGCCGGGTCGGCTCCCGCGACTCCTGGCTGCGCCGGCTGAGCATGGGCGAGCAGTGGGGCGACCTGGTTTTCATACCGCACACCGAGGGCTGGGTGCTGGACGACGACGACGTCCCGCAGTGGTACACCGACGGGCCCGCGCCCCGCTTCGAGGACGAGTGGCACCCCTCCGACCGGCTCTTCGCGCCGATGTACACGCCCGGCGTGCAGGGCGGCTCCTCCGGTGAGCTGCTCGGCGTCATATCCGTCGACCGGCCGCGCAACGGCCGCCACCCCGGCGCCTGGGGCCGCGAGGCCCTCCAGATGTACGCCTTCCAGGCCGCCATCGCGATCAGCAACGCGCGTCTACGTGCCAACATGCAGCGCGCCCTGGTCCGCCTGGAGCGGGAGCAGCAGGCGCTGCGAGCCAGTGAGGAAAGCTTCAGGCAGGCCTTCGAGTACGCCCCCTCCGGCATGGCGATCGCCGAGATGGGCGGCGACCAGCACGGCCGGATCCTGCGCACCAACGACGCCCTGTGCCGTCTGCTGGGCCGCCCCGCCTCCGCGATGCGCCGCTACTCCTTCTCCGACCTCGTCCACCCCGAGGACATAGGCACCCTGCTCAGGACCTCTGCCGAGGGCGGCCGCGCGGAACTGCGCCTCGGCCGCCGCGACGGCTCGTACGTGTGGGTGTCGCTGCGCAACTCGGTCGTCGCGGACGCCGCCGACGGCCCCCGCTTCCTGCTCACCCACGTCGAGGACATCGAGGAGCGCAAGCGCCGCGAGCTGCAGCTCGCCCACCGCGCCTCCCACGACTCCCTCACCGGCCTGCCGAACTCCGCCGAGCTGCGCTCCCGGCTGTCGGCGAGCCTCTGTCAGCGCCCGACCCACGCCGGCGCCCTGGAGTCCCTCGACGCGGCTTACGGCCACCCCGCCTTCGACGCCCCCGCCGGCCACGGCTTCGACTTCGCGTCGGGCGCGGAGGCGTACGACGGCTTCGACCACCACGTCCACACCGTCGCCCCCGAGGACGACCGCGACGACGGCGCCAAGGGTCTCGCGGTCCTCTTCTGCGACCTGGACGGCTTCAAGTCGATCAACGACCGCTTCGGGCACAACGCGGGCGACGCGGTCCTGATCGAGGTCGCCCGCAGGCTCTCCCGAGGCGTCCGCGACGGCGACACCGTGGCGCGCCTCGGCGGCGACGAGTTCGTGATCCTCGCCAACGGCCTCGGCAAGGCCGACGCCCAGGACCTCGCCGTACGCCTGCGCAACGAGATCATCCAGCCCATCCGCGCGGAGGGACGGGCCGTCCGGGTGGGCGCCAGTTTCGGCATCGGCTGGGCACACTGCGGTATGACTGCGGACGAAGTGTTGAAGTCAGCCGACGAGCGGATGTACGTAGAGAAACGATCTCGTCCCAAACAGCACCGGCGCGCCGGATGATCCGCAGGTCAGTGAGTTGATGCGGTCCGAGTCACCCGTTTGGGCCAGCCGGAGCGGGTAGGCTCGCCATTCCAGACCTGTACCGCATCCACCCGCACCTGCTGAGGAGACCAAGGGATGACGCCCGGCGAAAACAGCCCGAGCACACCCGAGGACGACGACCCGTTCGGCTATCTGTACGCCGACGGTCAGGCCAGAGGGGCCCAGCCGCCGTCCGGCGGGTACGGCTACCCGAACTCGGTCAGCAGAGTGCGTTCGGTCGGTGAGCGCACGTACGGCGGGCAGCAGGCGCAGCCCGGTGTCCCGCAGCAGCAGGCCGCCTACGGTCAGCCGAACGCCCACTACCAGGCCCCGGAGACGCTCCCCGGCGGTGCCCCGACGGGCCGCCAGCCCGCGCCGGCCCCCGCCCGCAGCGGCCCGAACACCAAGGGCCTGCTGATCGGCGCGATCGCCGTGGTCGCCGCCGTGGTCATCGGCATCAGCATCGCGATGCTCAACGACAACGGGGACGACAACAAGTCCGGCAACCAGGCGGGCGCCACCCCGACCCAGTCCCAGACCAGCAAGCCGAGCCCGTCCGGCAGCAGCTCGGCGGCTCCGGGGGAGCTGCCGAAGACGGACGCGAGCGCTCTGCAGCTCGGGCCCGGTGTTACGAAAGCGTCGGACATCAAAGGGGCGAAGGCCCAGGGCGGTACCTATGTGACGGGCTTCAACCACGTTGGAGCGACGGTCACCTGGACGGTCAACAACATTGAGAAGGCCGGCACCTACCGGCTGTACGTGCGCTACGGCATCCCGGGCGTGGACGCCGACGCGACCCTGGTGGTCAACAACAAGGTGGACCCGCGACCGATTGGCATGAAGAACTTCGGTGGCGGCACACCCGAAGGCGACTGGGAGAAGGGCTGGAAGACCACCTGGTCAAACGTGAACCTGAACAAGGGCACGAACACGATCCAGATCGCTTGCCAGGACGGAAACCAGTGCAACGCTGTCCTGGACCAGCTCTACATCATCAAGTAGAGGCCGATGCGGTCCGTCGAGCGCGACAGCCGCCGGAGGCGTTGATTTCCGGCGGCTGCCGAACATTGTGAACCGTCCTGGTCCCGGTCCTGTTCGTCCCCGACCATCCGCAGAACTTGCCCTTCGGGCAGGTGTTGGGATCGGCCGCCGCGGCCGGTGAACGCTCACAGGTCCCCGACTCCGAATTGTTCGCTTTCGGTCGATGCAGCGAACAGATGATCACAGGATCATTCGGCTGTCACGGGGGGATTCGTTTCTCGGCCGAACTGCCAGGTGGGCATATCCGGGCAGGGGATGCACAGCCTTCACGCCGCCGTGACCGACACTCGCGTCAGGAGTTTCTCGTAAGCCGTGCAGTCGAACTCGCCCGCCGCAGGAGCCCGTACGGTCGCCGCCGACAGGGCGACCGCGCGGGCCAGCCGCTCCGGCCAGGAGAGCCGCTCCACGAGCCCCGACAGCAGGCCCGCGACCGCCGAGTCGCCCGCGCCGGTCGGGTTGCCGTGGATGTGGGCCGGAGGGGCGGCACGCCAGCGGCCCTCGGGGGTCGCTGCGAGCAGGCCTTCCGGGCCGAGGGAGGCGACCACCGCGTGGGCGCCGCGGCGGCGGGCGTCCTGGGTGGCGCGCAACGGCTCGTGGGAGCCGGTGAGTTCGGCCAGTTCGTCCGAGTTGGGCTTGATGATGTCGGGGCGGGCTGCCACCCCACGGCGCAGGGGCTCGCCGCTGGTGTCCAGGAGTACGGGGACGCCGGCGGTGCGGGCGGCGCGGATCAGGCCCGCGTACGCGCCCACCGGTACCCCCGGCGGCAGGCTGCCGGAGAGGGCCACCGCCGAGGCGGGGACCAGTAGTTCCTCGTAGTGGTCCAGGAAGATGCCCCAGTCGGTGGGCGATATCTGCGGGCCCGGTTCGTTCAACTGGGTCGTGTCGCCGGAGCGTTCGTCGACGATGGCGATCGTGCGGCGGGTCGGCCCGACGACCGGGACGAAGGCGTCCGTCACACCGGGCGTGGCCGCGAGGTGCTCGCGCAGCACCTGGCCGGTGGCACCGCCCGCGAAGCCGGTGGCCGTCACCTCGTGTCCGAGGGCCGTCAGCACCCGCGCCACGTTCACGCCCTTGCCGCCGGGCCGCTCGATGACGTCCGAGACGCGGTGCGAGGCGTGCGGCCGCAGGGACCGTACGTGATAGGTGATGTCGAGAGCGGTGTTCAGTGTGACCGTGAGGATCACCCGGGCCGACCTCCCTCGAAGTCCGTGTGCCATCGGTACCGGGGCCCCGATCATGCCAAAGAGACGGCGGCCGGCCCAGTGCGAGGATCGGCCGCCGGCTGGCGAAGAGAGGGACGGATCAGGGCAGTTGGGGCGCCATCACCCATTCGCCCCTGCGCATCACGCCCTTCAGGTCGAAGTTCGCGTCCAGCAGCACCAGGTCGGCGTCCTTGCCGGGCTCCAGGGAGCCGATGCGGTCGGAGAGGCCCAGGAGGCGGGCCGGGTTGGCCGAAAGCGCGGCGACCGCGTCTTCCACCGGCAGCTTGTCGACCGTCACCGCCCGCTTGAACGCGCGGTCCAGGGTGAGCGTGGAGCCCGCGATCGAGCCGCCCTCCACCAGACGGGCCACACCCTCACTGACCTCGACCTCCAGCGGGCCGAGCATGTAGCGGCCGTCGCCGATGCCGGCCGCGTCCATCGCGTCGGTGATGAACGCGACCCGGGAGGCCCCCGCGTGATGGAACGCCAGCTCCAGCGCAGCCGGATGCAGATGCGTACCGTCGTTGATCAGCTCCACCGTCACCCGCTCGTCCTCCAGCAGGGCGGCGATCGGGCCGGGGGAGCGGTGGCCGAGCGTCGGCATGGCGTTGAAGAGGTGGGTGGCGACCGTGGCGCCCGCGTCGATGGCCTTGATCGTCTGCTCGTAGGTGGCGTCCGTGTGCCCGATCGCCGCGATCACGCCGTGCTCCGCGAGCAGCCGTACGGAGTCGATGCCGCCCGGCAGCTCGGTGGCGAGGGTGACCATCTTCGCCTTGCCGCGCCCAGCGTCGATCAGCTTGCGCACCTCGGACGGGTCCGGGTCGCGCAGCAGCTCCTCGGAGTGCGCGCCCTTGCGGCACGGCGAGATGAACGGCCCCTCGAAGTGGATACCCGCGATGTCGCCCTGCTCGGCCAGCTCGCTCAGCAGCCCCGCCTGCTGCACCAGCAGGTCCATCTCGTCGGTGACGGTGGAGGCGATCAGGGTGGTGGTGCCGTGCAGGCGGTGCGTGCGGATGGCTCGCAGCACGTCGTCCACCGTGCCGGAGAAGGAGGCCCCGCCGCCGCCGTGGTTGTGGATGTCGACGAAGCCGGGGACCAGCCAGTGGCCGGTCACGTCCAGCACGTCGGCGTTCCCGGGAGCCTCGCCCCCGATCTTCGTGCCCTCGACGACCACACGCCCGTCGTCCACCACACCGGTGGGCAGCACCACCCGAGCACCTGTGAGAACCAAGCTGGGAGCCATCAGGCGGTTACCTCCGTAGGGTCGGTGGAGTCGAGGAGATCCCGGGCGAGAAGTCCCGCGCCCAGGCAGCCGGCCGTGTCGCCGAGGGCGGCGGGGACGATGGACGGAAGTTTCTGGAAGGTGACCCGTCGCCGGACGGCGTCCCGCAGGGGTTGGAACAACACTTCCCCCGCCTCGGCCAGGCCGCCACCGATGATCAGCGTGCGCGGGTCCAGCAGGGTGAGCGCGGTGACCAGCCCGTCGGCCAGTGCGTCCACCGCCTCCTGCCAGATCCGGACAGCGTTCGGGTCACCGGACGCGACGGCCTTCGCACAGTCGGCCGCGTCCGCTTCCGGGTCCCCGCAGGCTGCCGCCCATGCCTCGCTGACGGCGGACGCGGAGGCGTACCGCTCCAGGCAGCCGCGCTGGCCGCAGGGGCACGGGGTCCCGCCGGGCCGTACGACGACATGGCCGATCTCGCCGGCGAAGCCGTGCGCGCCGGCCTCCACCCGCCCGTCGACGCCGATGGCGCCGGCGATGCCGGTGCCCAGCGGCACGAACAGGAAGCGGTCGGCACCCTTGCCCGCGCCGATCCGGCCCTCGGCGAGCCCGCCGGTGCGCACGTCGTGGCCGAGTGCCACGGGGACGCCGAGCCGGTCCGCGAGGAGGGCGCGCAGGGGTACGTCCCGCCAGCCGAGGTTGGCCGCGTAGACGGCGATGCCGTGCTCCTCGTCGACGATGCCGGGGACCGCGAGGCCGGCCGCGGCGGCCGGTTCGCCGTAGTGCTCCATGCCGTAGGCGCGCAGCTCCGTGGCGAAGTCGAGGATGGTCTCGACCACCGCGTCGGGCCCGCGCTCACGGTCGGTCGCGCGGCGGGCGCGGTGCAGCAGCGCGCCCGCGTCTGTGACGAGGGCCGCCTTCATCCCGGTACCGCCCACGTCCAGGGCGATGACATGTCTCACGGGGACAGTGTGGCCCGCGGACCCACAAGAGGTCTAGTCCACTCGCGTGGTGTAGACCTTATGTGTCCACATATTGAACGGTCAGACAGCAGGGTTGGGGCTTTGAGGGTGCGTCGGCGTACGGCAGGAACGATCGCGGTGGTGTCCGCACTGGGCATGACGGCGGTCCTCGGCGGCTGCGGGAGTACGGGCTCCTCCGACGTGACCCTCAGACTGGTCGCGGCGGACTACGGCGACTCCGCGGCGAACAGCTCGAAGAAGTACTGGGACAAGCTGGCCGAGGCGTACGAGTCCCAGCACCCCGGTGTGAAGGTCGAGGTCAGCGTCTACTCCTGGAACGACGTCGACCGCAAGGTCAAGGAGATGGTCGACGCCGGGGACGCGCCCGACCTGGCCCAGATCGGCGCCTACGCCGACTACGCGGCCGCGGGCAAGCTCTACCAGGTCTCCGACCTGCTCTCCATCCGCACCCAGGCCGACTTCCTCTCCCAGCTCTCCGACGCGGGCGAGTGGAAGCACGTGCAGTACGGCATCCCGTTCGCCGCCTCCACCCGGGTGCTCTTCTACAACAAGACCCTCTTCGCCGCCGCCGGCATCACCCCGCCCACCACCTGGAGCGAGCTGGCCGCCGACGCGAAGGCACTCAAGGACAAGGGGGTGAAGTACCCCTACGCGCTGCCGCTCGGCTCCGAGGAGGCGCAGGCCGAGACCATGCAGTGGCTGCTGAGCGGCGGTGACGGCTACACCGACGACGTCGGCACCTACACCATCGACTCGGCGCAGAACGTCGAGACCTTCACCTGGCTCAAGGACGACCTGGTCGGCAAGGGCCTGACCGGTCCGGTCGCCCCCGGCAAGCTCAACCGCGCGGACGCCTTCGCCGCCTTCGCCGACGGCCAGGTCGGCATGCTCAACGGGCATCCCACGCTGATCCAGCAGGCCGCCAAGAAGGGTGTGCAGTTCGGCATGGTCCCGATGCCGGGCCGCACCGGCAAGGCCAAGGCCGCGATGGGTGTCGCCGACTGGATGATGGGCTTCAAGCAGCACGGGCACGCCGAGCAGATAGGCGACTTCCTCGACTTCGTCTACGAGCAGAAGAACGTCCTGGCCTTCTCCCGCGAGTACGGACTGCTCCCGGTCACGGGCTCCGCTTCGAACACCATGACCGAGTCGGACTCCGCCCCCGACAAGGACCTGCGCCCCTTCCTCGACCAGCTCCCGATCTCCGAGCTGTACCCCGTCGGCAAGACCTCCTGGGCGACGGTCAGCGCGTCCGTGAAGAAGGAGATCGGCCAGGCGGTCACCCCCGGCGGCAGCCCCTCCGCCGTCCTGACCCGCCTCCAGGCGACGGCGACCGAGGCGGACAGCAGCGACACGAACTGACCCGGCTGTCACTGCCCGCCGTTACGGTGGCCCCCATGGAACTGGGCACCCGCGAAAAGGCCGTCCTCGCGCTGGAGCGCCGGACCTTCCCCGGCCCCGGCGCGAAGGAACGAGCCATCCGCGAGGAACTGGGCCTGTCCCCGGTCCGCTACTACCAGCTCCTCAACGCCCTCCTGGACGACGAGCGGGCCCTGTCCCTGGACCCGGTGACGGTGAACCGCCTACGCCGGGTCCGGGACACCCGCCGCTCCGAACGCTGAGCCCCGGGACCTGGCGCGGACCCACCTGGGGTCCGGCGCCGATGCATCTGGGTCTGGCGCGGACCCGCGTGGGCCTGGCGCCGATGCACCTGGGAGCGGGCGCGGACTCATCCGGGGTCTGGCGCGGACCCGCGTGGGCCTGGCGCCGATGCGCCCGGGATCCGGCGTCGCCCCACCTGGGCCCGGCACCGACGAGCTTGAGCTGGGCGTCGACTCACCCGAGCCTTTCCCCACCCACCCCGGCCGGCCAGGGTGCCTTCCCAGCCGACCGAGTCGGGTGGGCGGGTGGGAAACGGGGTCCGGGGGCGGAGCCCCAGGAGTGACCAGCGCCCGCGCTGGATACTGTCGCGGTATGGACCTTCTGCCGACCCCGGCGACCAAGGCCGGCCGGGATGGACTGCGGGCGCTGCTCGCAAAGCCCCGCTCAGCAGTGATCGGACTCGACTTCGACGGCACACTCTCCCCGATCGTCGAAGACCCCGAGCAGGCCCGAGCCCACCCCGACGCCGCCCCCGCACTGGCCACCCTCGCCCCCAAGGTCGCCTCGGTCGCCGTGATCACCGGCAGACCCGCCGAGGTGGCGGTCCGGCACGGCGGCTTCGCGGACACTCCCGGCCTGGAACACCTCGTCGTCCTTGGCCACTACGGCGCCGAACGCTGGGAAGCCGCGACGAACACGGTCACCGCACCCCCACCCCACCCCGGCGTGGCCGCGGTCCGCGCCGAGCTGCCGGGCCTGCTGGAGCGCGTCGGCGCCGGGCACGGCACCTGGATCGAGGAGAAGGGGCGTGCCGTCGCCGTCCACACCCGCCGCGCCGACGACCCGCAGGCCGCGTTCGAGGCCCTGCGCGACCCCCTCGCCGACCTCGCCACCCGGCACGGCCTGATCGTCGAGCCCGGCCGGCTGGTCCTCGAACTCCGTCCGCCCGGCATGGACAAGGGCGTCGCCCTGCTCGACCACGCCCGCACCACCGGCGCCGAGTCCGTCCTCTACGCCGGCGACGACCTCGGCGACCTCCCCGCCTACGCGGCCGTCGACAAACTCCGCTCCGACGGCGTCCCCGGCCTCCTGGTCTGCAGCGGCAGCACCGAGGTCACGGAACTGGCGGAACGGGCGGACGTGGTGGTGGACGGCCCGGAGGGAGTCGTAGCCCTCCTGCGAGCCCTGGCAGCACACATGCCCTGACCGGTTACCGCTCGAGTGCACCCAGCTGATCCAGGAACCACTGAGCAGGCGGCAACGCCGTAGCGGCCACGGCCAGCCTCTTCGAGCGTTCCGCCCGCTCACCCGCCGGCAGGCTCAGCGCCTCGTGCAACGCCCTCGCCGTACCCCCGATGTCGTACGGGTTCACCACGATCGCGTCCTCGCCCAGCTCCTCGTACGCCCCCGCCTCCCGCGACAGCACCAGCGCGCACCCCTCGTCGGAGACGACCGGCATCTCCTTGGCGACCAGGTTCATGCCGTCCCGGATCGGGTTGACCAGCGCCACGTCCGCGAGCCGGTACGCGGCCAGGGAGCGGGCGAAGTCGTCCTTGACGTGCAGTATGACCGGCGTCCAACCCTCGGTCCCGTACACGGAGTTGATCGTCTCCGTCACCCGCTGCACCTCGGCCGTGTACTCCCGGTAGACGCTGAGGTCCTGCCGGGACGGGTAGGCGAAGGCGAGGTGGACCACCCGTTCGCGCCACTCGGGGTGGTCCTCCAGCAGCTGCCGGTACGCCAGCAGGCCGCGCACGATGTTCTTGGACAGCTCGGTGCGGTCCACCCGGACGATCGTCCGGCGCCCCTCGCCGATCTCCGCCCGCAGTGCGGCCATCCGCTCGTCCACGTCCGTCCGGTGCGCACGCTCGCGCAGGAAGTCCGCGTCCGCGCCGAGCCCGTGCACACCGATCCGGGTCCCGGACGGGATGCCGGGGCCCAGCACCGCGTGACAGCAGTCGGTGAACGCGTCCGCCCAGCGCCGGGTCAGGAACGCGGCCCGGTCCGCGCCCAGGATGCCGGTCAGCAGTTCGGCCGCGATGTCGTCGGGCAGTAGGCGGAAGTAGTCCGGCGGGGCCCACGGGGTGTGCGAGAAGTGGCCGATACGCAGGTCGGGGCGGAGCCGGCGGAGCATCCGGGGGGCGAGGGCCAGGTGGTAGTCCTGGACGAGCACCGCGGCGCCGTCCGCCGCCTCCTCGGCCAGCGCCTCGGCGAAGGCGCGGTTGTACGCCTCGTACGACGCCCACTGCCGCCGGAACTCGGCGTCGAAGACCGGCTCCAGCGGGGTCTGGTACAGCATGTGGTGGACGAACCACAGCACCGAGTTGGCGATGCCGTTGTACGCGTCGGAGAACACGGTCGCGTCGATGTCGAGCATCCGCACCCGCTGCCCGCCGGTCTCCTCGGCCGGCAGCAGCCCGCCGCCCGCGCGCCGTACCGCCTCGCGGTCGCCGCCGCCCAGCGCGGCGCACACCCACACCGCATTGTGGTTCGGCCCGATGGCCGACAGCCCCGAGACCAGCCCGCCGCCGCCCCGCTTGGCGAGCAGCGAGCCGTCCTCGTGCACCTCGTACGAAACCGGGCCGCGGTTGGACGCGACCAGCACATCAGCAGTGTGCGCGGAAGCCATGGTCCTCAACCTAGCCCGGCCCGGAAACGCTCAAACGTACGGTCTGCCCCGGAAGGGGGCTGTATACAGCCGTTCTCGTGCACCCCTCACGCCACCCGGCGCGCCGCGTACTCCGCGATCTCCGCCATCGGCGGCCGCTCCTCGGTGTCCACCGAGTAGGTGCGCGGCTCGAACCCGTCCTCGCCCCGCTCGAACTGGGTGAGGGACGGCCGGACGAGGTGCCCGCGGGCGAGCCTGAGCTGGGCCGTGCGGTAGATCGCCGCGGCCATCCGGCCCAGCGCCTGGCCGTCCTGGTGGCGGTGCTTGCGCACGCCGACGTCCACCTGGGCGAGGGCGTCCAGGCCCACCAGGTGCAGGGCGTCGACCAGCATGCCCAGCTCGACGCCGTAGCCGACGGGGAAGGGGAGCTGTTCGAGCAGCGAGCGGCGGGCCGCGTACTCGCCGCCGAGCGGCTGCACGAAACCGGCCAGCTGCGGCCAGTGCATGTTCAGCAGCGGGCGGGCCATGAGTTCGGTGACCCGGCCGCCCTGTCCGGTCGCGCCGCCGAGCGGGCGGTCGTACATCGCCTTGACCAGGTCGACGCCCGGTTCGGTGAGCAACGGAGCGACGATGCCGGAGACGAAGTCGGAGGAGAACTCCTTCAGGTCGGCGTCGATGAAGCAGATGATGTCCCCGCTGGTCACCAGCAGCGAACGCCACAGCACCTCGCCCTTGCCGGGGACGGCCGGGATACGCGGGAGGATGTCGTCGCGGTGGACGACCCGGGCACCCGCCGAGGCGGCCACCTCGGCGGTGCGGTCGGTGGACCCGGAGTCGACGACGACGATCTCGTCGACGAGCGGGACCTGCTGCATGAGGTCGTGACGGATGATCGCGACGATGTCGCCGACCGTCTTCTCCTCGTTCAGCGCGGGCAGGACGACGGAGACGGACTGACCGGTGCGCTGCTTGGCGGCGAGTATCCGGTGGAGCGGGCGATCGGTCACGGACCAGGAGCGGGTGGCCAGCCAGCGCTCGACTTCTTCCAGCACGGTCTGCGGCTCCTCACTGTCGTGATCACATGGTGTGACCGTGTGATCCATCTCGCGGTTCGGACGACTATCTCAACTGTCCTGGCCTTCGGTTACAGTCTTGAACAACGCCGGTGACCATCGCATGTCAGGGTCAACGAGCGTTGACAACCACATACAGCTCATCCAGAGGGGCAGAGGGAAACGGCCCGATGAAGCCCCGGCAACCCTCCAGTCGGTTCTCGTTCTCCAGCGAGGCTCCCGGCTAGGGAAGGTGCCAAATCCGTCTCACGGCGAGATGCGTCGTGAGGAAGATGAGGAGAAAGGGCCTCGCCTCCATGGCTGTGCAGACAGTTGCAAGCACCAGCAATCCCACCGTAGACCTCGGCCCCGCCGCGGCCCTGAGCTGTCGCGAGTGCGGTCACCGGGTGCCCCTCGGGCCGGTGTTCGCCTGCGAGGAGTGTTTCGGTCCGCTGGAGATCGCGTACGACTTCTCCGCCTACGACACCGAAGAGCTGCGCAAGCGGATCGAGTCCGGCCCCGCGAACATCTGGCGTTACGCGCCGCTGCTGCCCGTCCCCGCCGACGTGGCCGACAAGCCCAACATCAACCCGGGCTGGACCAAGCTCGTCAAGGCCGACAACCTGGCCCGCGAGCTGGGTGTCACCGGCGGGCTGTACGTGAAGGACGACTCCGGCAACCCGACGCACTCCTTCAAGGACCGGGTGGTGGCCCAGGCCCTGGAGGCCGCGCGCGCCTTCGGCTTCACCACGCTCTCCTGCTCCTCGACCGGCAACCTGGCCGGTGCCGTCGGCGCCGCAGCCGCCCGCGCCGGCTTCCGCTCCTGCGTGTTCATCCCGCACGACCTGGAGCAGGGCAAGGTCGTCATGGCCGCGGTCTACGGCGGCGAGCTGGTCGGCATCCAGGGCAACTACGACGACGTGAACCGGTTCTGCTCCGAGCTGATCGGTGACCCGGCCGGCGAGGGCTGGGGCTTCGTCAACGTCAACCTGCGGCCGTACTACGCGGAGGGCTCGAAGACCCTGGCGTACGAGATCTGCGAGCAGCTCGGCTGGCGGCTCCCGGACCAGATCGTGGTCCCGATCGCCTCCGGCTCCCAGCTGACGAAGATCGACAAGGGTCTGCAGGAGCTGATCAAGCTCGGGCTCGTCGAGGACAGGCCGTACAAGATCTTCGGTGCGCAGGCCGAGGGCTGCTCGCCGGTGTCCACCGCCTACAAGGCCGGTCACGACGTGGTCCGCCCGCAGAAGCCGAACACCATCGCCAAGTCCCTGGCGATCGGCAACCCGGCCGACGGCCCGTACGTCCTCGACATCGCCCGCCGTACCGGTGGCGCGGTGGAGGACGTGACGGACGAGCAGGTCGTGGAGGCGATCAAGCTGCTGGCCCGGACCGAGGGCATCTTCGCGGAGACGGCCGGCGGTGTGACCGTGGGCGTCACGCGCAAGCTGATCGAGAGCGGCGTGCTGGACCCGTCGCTCACCACGGTCGTCCTCAACACCGGCGACGGCCTCAAGACCCTAGACGCGGTGGCCGGTACCGGCCTCACCGCCACCATCCGTCCGACCCTGGACTCCTTCCGAGAGGCTGGCCTCGCATGAGCGTGACCGTCCGCATCCCCACCATCCTGCGCACCTACACGGGCGGCCGGGCCGAGGTCGCCGCCGAAGGCGGGACCCTCGCCGAGGTCATCGAGGACCTGGAGAAGAACCACACGGGCATCGCGGCCCGCGTTCTGGACGACCAGGGCAAGCTGCGCCGCTTCGTCAACGTGTACGTCAACGACGACGACGTCCGCTTCGAGCAGGGGCTGGAGACGGCGACCCCGGACGGTGCCGGTGTCTCCATCATTCCTGCCGTCGCCGGCGGCTGATCAAAAGCGGACCATTACCTTCGGTAACCGCGGTTACCGATTGTTCATCGAATGGCCTCCTCCGTGAGAGAAGCGGAGGGGGCCATTCTGTGTGATTGAGCGCGGTACAGTTGGGGAACGCGTGCCGGGTCTGCGGGTCGCAAGCCCCGGAATCATGCCTTACGCCCGGTGAGAAGCAGCCAAAGTGCCCGCGTTATATGCGGCTTTTGCGCCATTTATGGGGCCCGACTTGCCCTGAATTCGGACGAATTCTCGGCAGATTCCGGATCGGGCTCGTCCAGAATTCTCGTCCGATTGACCTGTTGCAGAGGGCAGTTGGACAGATACATTCAGCCGCGGTCGACGCGTTCCGGCGCACGCCCCCGACCAATGGGGGGTGAGGTCTGACCCGGGTCCGCGAAGTGTGGATCTGTGCAAGGGCCAGTAATAGGGGAGTTAGGCATGGCTCAGGGCACCGTCAAGTGGTTCAACGCGGAGAAGGGGTACGGCTTCATCGCGGTCGACGGTGGTGCGGATGTTTTCGTCCACTACAGCGCGATCCAGATGGACGGTTACCGCACCCTGGAAGAGGGACAGCGGGTCGACTTCGAGATCTCGCAGGGTCAGAAGGGCCCGCAGGCGGACATGGTCCGGCTGGCGACCAGCTGAAGCACGCGTCGACTGACAGCGACGTTCTTCTGTTCATCTTCGAAGGGCCCGTGCCTCCTGGGGTACGGGCCCTTCGGCATGCCCGGCGCCCCTGTTCGCGCGCGGCTGAGCGCCCCCTCCGGCATGCCCGAGGCGCTTGCACTCGGGGGTGCCGAGTGCTAATCATTGGCGTTAGCACTCTGAAGGTGAGAGTGACAAAGAAGGACCGGGTCGGTGAGGCCCGCAGGCCAAGTGGGGCAAGGAACCACAGGTCGGCGAGCCGTCCGTCGCGGGCGCGGGCGCGGTCCGAAGGAATCACCCCCAGTCCTGGAGGGACCACTTCACATGGCCAAGATCATCGCGTTCGACGAGGAGGCGCGGCGCGGCCTCGAGCGCGGCATGAACCAGCTCGCGGACGCCGTCAAGGTGACGCTCGGCCCCAAGGGCCGCAACGTCGTCCTCGAGAAGAAGTGGGGTGCCCCCACGATCACCAACGATGGTGTCTCCATCGCCAAGGAGATCGAGCTCGAGGACCCGTACGAGAAGATCGGCGCCGAGCTGGTCAAGGAAGTCGCGAAGAAGACGGACGACGTAGCCGGTGACGGCACGACGACCGCGACCGTCCTGGCCCAGGCCCTGGTCAAGGAAGGCCTCCGCAACGTCGCCGCGGGCGCCAACCCGATGGCTCTGAAGCGCGGTATCGAGAAGGCCGTCGAGGCCGTCTCCGCCGCCCTGCTGGAGCAGGCGAAGGACGTCGAGACCAAGGAGCAGATCGCCTCCACCGCGTCCATCTCCGCCGCCGACACCCAGATCGGCGAGCTGATCGCCGAGGCCATGGACAAGGTCGGCAAGGAAGGCGTCATCACCGTCGAGGAGAGCAACACCTTCGGTCTGGAGCTCGAGCTCACCGAGGGTATGCGCTTCGACAAGGGCTACATCTCCGCCTACTTCGCGACCGACATGGAGCGCATGGAGGCGTCGCTCGAGGACCCGTACATCCTCATCGCCAACTCCAAGATCGGCTCCGTCAAGGACCTGCTCCCGCTGCTGGAGAAGGTCATGCAGTCGGGCAAGCCGCTCCTGATCATCGCCGAGGACGTCGAGGGCGAGGCCCTGTCGACCCTGGTCGTCAACAAGATCCGTGGCACCTTCAAGTCCGTCGCCGTCAAGGCCCCGGGCTTCGGTGACCGCCGCAAGGCCATGCTCGGCGACATCGCCATCCTCACGGGCGGCGAGGTCATCTCCGAGGAGGTCGGCCTCAAGCTGGAGAACGCGACCCTGGACCTCCTGGGCCGCGCCCGCAAGGTCGTCATCACCAAGGACGAGACCACCATCGTCGACGGTGCCGGCTCCTCCGACCAGGTCAACGGCCGGGTGAACCAGATCCGCGCCGAGATCGAGAACAGCGACTCGGACTACGACCGCGAGAAGCTGCAGGAGCGCCTGGCGAAGCTCGCCGGCGGTGTCGCGGTCATCAAGGCCGGTGCTGCCACCGAGGTGGAGCTCAAGGAGCGCAAGCACCGCATCGAGGACGCCGTCCGCAACGCCAAGGCGGCCGTCGAGGAGGGCATCGTCGCCGGTGGTGGCGTGGCCCTGCTGCAGACCTCCGGTGTCTTCGAGAAGCTGGAGCTCGAGGGCGACGAGGCCACCGGTGCCGCCGCTGTGAAGCTGGCCCTGGAGGCCCCGCTGAAGCAGATCGCCGTCAACGCCGGCCTCGAGGGCGGTGTCGTGGTGGAGAAGGTGCGCAACCTGACCCCGGGCCACGGCCTGAACGCCGCGACCGGCGAGTACGTCGACCTGGTCGCCGAGGGCATCATCGACCCGGCGAAGGTGACCCGCTCTGCCCTGCAGAACGCCGCCTCCATCGCCGCGCTGTTCCTCACCACCGAGGCCGTCATCGCCGACAAGCCGGAGAAGGCCTCCGCGGCCGCTCCGGGCGGCATGCCGGGCGGTGACATGGACTTCTGATCGACCTGACGGTTGATCGCCTGTCCTTCGGACCGAGGGCGGCACTTCCAGCTTCTGGCTGGGGGTGCCGCCCTCGGGCGTTTTCAGGGCTCAGGTGCTCCGATCAGTCGGTTCCTGAGAGTAATGGGAGCCCACTGCGGGCTGACCCGTGTAGTTCGGCCCGGCGGAGGGATCGGCACCGACGTAGCGGAACGGCAGTCGGATGTCACGGGCGCCGTCGAGGGTGAGGCGGTGGTGCCGGGAGCTGTAGCGGAACCCGGCGGCGCGGAGGGCGGAGAGGGCGGCCCGCCCGGCGGGTGAGCCGTCGGCCCAGCGGATGGAGTCGGGGTCGAAGTGGGTGATGAACAGCCCGTCGGGCGTGAGCCAGGAGGCGGCCCGGCAGAGCAGCCCCAGCTGATCGCCGATGTAGTGGAGACCGTGTACGCAGGTGATGAGGTCGTACGTCCGTGAGGGCGCCCAAGAGGAGACGGAGGCGACGATCTCCTCCAGGACGGGCGGCGTCGGCGCCCCGGGAGCGAGCGGCCCCACGAGGTCCACGGCGGTGAGCACGGCGTCGCTCGACAGGGCACCGGCCGCCTCACGCAAGGCCCGGCCCTCACCACTGCACAGGTCCAGCCAGGAGGGAGCGGGACGACCGGCCAGCCGGGTAAGGGGATCGAAGCCCAACTCGCGGGCGTAGCTGTTGACTCCGGTGAGCCCGCGTTCCCGGTTCATGGAGTTGTTGGCCACGACGGAGGACCGCTCCAGCTCGTCGCTCGCGGAGATCAGGGGAGGTTTCGGCATACGGCCAGTCTGCGTAGTGAAGTCAACTCGCAGGGCGGGGTGCGAGGCTTGAGCCTCGGGAGTTGGGCGATTGTCGTGCTTCCACGGCCCGCGTCAAGGGCGCTGCGCGTCGCCTTCGGCGATGGGCCTGCGGCCCACCCTTGACCCGAGCCGCTCCAGCACGGGTGAGAAGCGAGCGGGGCGGCCGGGGGAGCAGTGGGTGGCACGGGCTTGTTGGCCCTTGGGCGCGCTGCATCTTGGACCGGGGTGCCGGGGCGCGACCGGGCGAGTGGCGGCGCGCCGGGGCGGTTCAGCGACTTGCGGTGCGTGGGTGGTGGGCGCGGCGCGGCATCTGGTCTGGGGCGGGCCGGGCGGCTTGGCGGGTCACGGCCGGTGAGTGGGGCGCGACCTCCGGGCTGGCTCAGCGGCTTGCGGTGCGTGGGTGGTGGGCGCGGCAGCTGTGGGCAGCCGTGTGGGGCGTGCCGGATGGCTCAGCGGACAGTGGGCGTGCCGGGGCGGGGCGATGCGCTTGGTCTCGTCGTCCCGTCCGTCACACAGGCCCCTTCGGTCTCGCTTCACCGAGTGATTGGCATATTTGGGCCACCAGTCCTTGCGAATGCCCTGGTCAGGCAGGCCAGACGAGGAAGAGGGGCCCATTCGCACCACTCAGGTTCGACTAGCTGCCAGGTTGCTGGGCTACCTGCCCGCAAACCTCCCCTTTTCATTCCCTCGCTCGCCCGCAAGCCGCCGAACCGGCCCGGCGTGCCGCCACCCGCCCGGTGCGATCACGCCCACCGGGCCGGAAGTCGCTGAGCCGGCCCGGCGTGCAGGCGAGACGCGACCGCGCCCGTCGGCGCAGGCCCACTGCGCAGCCGACCGTTGCTCGCGAACACCGGCCGGGACCCCGCCTTTCCGGGCCGCTCGCTCGCTTCTTCCCCGTGCTGGAGCGGCCCGGGTCAAGGGTGGGCCGCAGGCCCATCGCCGAAGGCGACGCGAAGCGCCCTTGAGGCGGGCCGTGGAAGCACGACACTGGCCAAGAAGCGGGCGGCCTCAACGGTCACTTGAGAGAAGAGGTGAAGGCAGCCCAGGTGACCGAGCTGAAGAAGAGCTTCGGCCCTTGGGGGGTCTTGGAATCGCGGACGGGGACGAGGGTGGGGTGGCCGTCGGCTACTTCGAGGCAGTTGCCGCCTTCGCCGCCGCTGTAGCTGGACTTGCGCCAGGCGTACTCAGGGCTGATCTTCATGGGCGTAATCCTCTGCCACTGACTCGATCAGGGCCAGAGATTCTGCCGGTGAGAGGGCACTGGCCCGGAGTAAATCGTAGGTCAGTTCGTGGCGGCCGACGGTGGCCGGGTCGTCTTCGAGCCGACCCATGCTGGGGCCTTCGACGAAGGCGAGCGGCGGTGCGTCCTCGAAGGACATGAGCGTCAGAGCGCCGGTCATGGACGCATGCGCTCCTGCGCTGAAGGGCAGCACCTGCACGATGATCCGGTGTTGTCCGGCCAGTGCCGCCACGTGCCGCAGGGCCTCCGTCATCACGCGGCGTCCACCTGTCACGCGTCGCAGAACGGCTTCGTCAAGCACTGCCCACAACAGGGGCTTTGTTGGGTCGCCGAGGATGTGCGTTCGCTCGAGCCGGGCCGCCAGTAGCTCGTCGATGACGTCCTCGGTCGCGGTGGGTCGATACGCGCGGAAGACGGCCCTCGCGTAATCCGGGGTCTGCAACAGCCCCGGGATCAGCAAGGGGGCGTACTCCTTGATCGCAGTAGCTCTCGCCTCCGCCTCCGCCGCCTCTGCAAAGTGATCCGGATACTTCGACTTCGCCACCGCAGCGCAGTTCCTCTGGAAGAAGTCCTCCCTCCCGAGCACTTCGTCCAGCATCCGCGCGTACTCCGGCTGCATCCGCCGCGTCCCCGCCTCCAGCTGCCCGATGAACGACCCGCTCACGAACAGCCGCTGACCCAGCTCCTCCTGGCTCATCCCGGCCCTCTCGCGCGCGTGGCGCAGTTCCGCGCCCAGCAGCGCCCTGGGCGATGACGACGGGTCGAGGTCCTTCGGTCCTGCCATGCGCAACTCCCTGTCACACACGTGGGGTTGTTGGGGCGCCGTATCTGGCCAGGCTAGCGGCGCAGTGACCACGCTGTGTGGTGAACCCGAACACTCACCGTGGAGGTGCAGGCGTGTCCGAGATGACGGAGAGCCACCGGCCGGCCCGGACGGCCGAGGAGGCCGTGGAACAACTGCGCGTGGCTCTGCACGATGTCGGCATCGTCCTGCCGTCGCTCGGCATCGACCCGGTGACAGGTGCGTCCGGCCACCCGTACGCCCTGGTCAGCCTGGGCCGCTGCAACCTGGGCGTGGCGTCGCGGCTGGCGGCTGCCCTGCGCACGGCGGCCGGCGGCGGTGGGGCATGACGGGCGGTGGGCCCGCGGTCGGCTCGTATGCCGTCGACGCGCGGAACGGTCGTCTCGGCGAGGTGATGGGGCACGTGGGCGGCTATGTGCAGCTGCGGCCCGTGGGCGGCGGGCGGGAGTGGGACTGCCCGCCGGGGGAGCTGGGAGAGGCGGCGCCGGACGAGGTGCTGCGCGAAAAGGTACGGCGGCTGAACCAGGAAGCCCGCTCGCGCCCATCGGCCAAGCTGCCCTGACGGCCGGCGGGCGTGGCCGGGATCACAAGGTGTTCGGCCCGGATTCGGAATGTGCCGCACTGCATAGATGGTTCTTTGAGGAGGTGCAACAATGCGCGTGCACATACCAGCTGGTCAGAACGAGCAACAGCCGAGGAGCCCCCACGTGACCGACACGACGCCTCCCGCCTCCCGCGCGGCCCAGATCCTCTCCCGTCCGATCAGCCTCAACGGGCTCAGGGTTCCCAACCGGATCGTGATGGCGCCGATGACCCGCATGTTCTCCCCGGGCGGCATCCCCGGCGAGGACGTGCGGTCGTACTACTCGCGCCGTGCCGCCGCCGGCGTCGGGCTGATCGTCACCGAGGGCACCTACGTCGGCCACGAGTCGGCGGGCCAGAGCGACCGGGTCCCGCGCTTCCACGGCGAGGAGCAGCTGGCCGGCTGGGCCAAGGTCGCCGAGGACGTGCACGCGGCCGGCGGCACCATCGTGCCGCAGCTGTGGCACATCGGCATGGTCCGCAAGCAGGGCGACGCGCCCTTCCCCGAGGCTCCCGCGGTCGGCCCGTCCGGCCTGGTCACCGAGGGTGCCGAGCCCACCGGCAAGGCCATGACCCAGCAGGACCTGGACGACGTGGTGGCCGCGTTCGCCCAGGCCGCGGCCGACGCCGAGCGCATCGGCTTCGACGGCGTCGAGCTGCACGGTGCCCACGGCTACCTCCTCGACCAGTTCCTGTGGGCGGGCACCAACCGCCGCACCGACGCCTACGGCGGCGACCCGGTGGCCCGCACCAAGTTCTCGGCGGAGATCGTCGCGGCGGTCCGCGAGGCCGTCTCCCCCGAGTTCCCGATCCTCTTCCGCTACTCGCAGTGGAAGCAGCAGGACTACAGCGCCCGTCTCGCCGAGACCCCCGAGGAGCTGGAGGCGATCCTCACCCCGCTGGCCGCCGCCGGCGTCGACGTGTTCCACGCCTCGACCCGCCGCTACTGGCTGCCCGAGTTCGACGGCTCCGACCTGAACCTCGCGGGCTGGACGAAGAAGATCACCGGCAAGCAGGTCATCAGCGTCGGCTCGGTCGGCCTCGACGGCGACTTCATCAACGCCTTCCAGGGCGAGGGCTCCCCGGTCAAGAGCATCGACAACCTGCTCGACCGCCTGGAGGCCGACGAGTTCGACATGGTCGCGGTCGGCCGCGCGCTGCTCCAGGACCCGGAGTGGGCGGCGAAGGTGCTCGCGGACCGCTTCGACGAGCTGAAGCCGTACGACGCGGCCGCGCTGCAGACCCTCAGCTGACCTGGGCCGAAGTGACCGATTTCGCCGGGCACTCGTGATCGTTCCCGTCCGTTCCCCTGATGACCAGTGAGGAGCGAGCATGACGACGAGCGAGTCCGGGGCCCGGGCGGCGGAGACCGCCGGACCTGTGGTGCGCACCGCCTCCGGCGCGGTGCGCGGCCGCCACGAGGACGGTCTGGCGGTCTTCCGTGGCATCCCCTTCGCCGAACCCCCCGTCGGCGAGGCCAGGTTCCAGGCCCCGCGCCCGGCCCGGCCCTGGGACGGCACCCGGGAGGCGTACGCCTTCGGACCCCCGCCTCCGCAGGACTTGGGCGTCCAGGGGGGTGGGGCGACCGGCCCCACTGGTGACGACTGGCTGACCGTGAACGTGTGGACACCCGGCCCGGATCCGTCCGCCGGCCGCCCGGTCATGGTGTGGATCTACGGCGGCTCGTACAAGATGGGCCACGCCGGCCAGCCCGGCTACGACGCACAGCGCATCGCCCGGGACGGCGACGTCGTCGTGGTCACCTTCAACTACCGCGTGGGCATGGAGGGATTCGCCCTCCTGGAGGGCGCGCCGGCCAACCGGGGCCTGTTGGACCAGGTGGCGGCCCTGGAGTGGGTGCGGGAGAACGTCGCGGCGTTCGGCGGTGACCCCGATCAGGTCACGGTCTTCGGCGAGTCGGCCGGAGCGGGCTCGGTGGCCTCGCTGCTGGCGATGCCGAGGGCCCGAGGACTGTTCCGGCGGGCGGTGGCGCAGAGCCTGCCGGGCACGTTCTTCTCCGCCGAGCTGGCTCGGGACATGGCCGGGGAGCTGGCGGCGGAGGCGGGACGGCAGCCGACGGTGGCGGATCTGGCCGCGGTGGACCCCCGTGAACTCGTCGGCGCCGGACAGGCGTTGAGCGCCAAGATGCTCCAGTACACGGACAGATGGGGTCAGGCGGCACCGACGGTCACGCCCTTCTCCCCGGTCGTCGACGGCGACGTCCTGCCCACCACCCCCTGGCAGGCTCTGGCGGCGGGCGCGGCAAGGGACGTCGACCTCCTGGTGGGCCACAACCGGGACGAGTTCCGTCTGTTCCTGGCCGTGGCCGGCATGCTCGGCAAGATCACGGAGGACCGGGCGACGGCGGCGCTGCGGATGTTCGCCCCGGGCGGCGAGGCGGGCGAGCAGGCCTACCGCTCGGCCTTCCCGGACGCCTCGCCGAGCGACCTGTTCGAGCGGGTCCAGACGGACTGGCTGTTCGGGATGCCGAGCCTGCATCTCGCCCAGGCCCAGCTGGCGGGCGGCGGCAGGGCCCACGTCTACGAACTGACCTGGGAGGCGCCGGGCAGCGGCGGTGTCCTGGGCGCGTGCCACGCCCTGGACGTCGCCCTGCTCTTCGGCACGTACCGCGGCGTCGTGGGCGGTCTGTTCTTCGCCGGGGTGGACATACCGGCTGTGGCGGAGGAGCTGTCCGCCCGCTTCCGCCGCGCGTGGACGTCGTTCGCCCGTACCGGAGACCCGGGCTGGCCGGCGTACGGCACCGAGGGCGGCCCGGTGCAGATCCTGGACGCCGAGCCGACGGTCGCGGCCTACCCGGAGGAGCGCAGCAGGCGCCTGTGGGAGGGCTACGACTTCCTGCCCCTGCCGCTGCTCGGCTAGAGGTTGCCCAGGGGTTCGATGTCGACGTGCACCGGCGTGCCCCAGATCCGCAGCACCTCGTAGTCGGTGAACTCGTGCACGAGCCGGTACGCCATGGCGGGCCGGGATCCGCGTCGCTGGGCGGCCAGGTACGCCTCGGCCTCGTGCCGGTCCCGCCGGGGCGTCCCGCACAGTTCCCACTCGCGTCCGTTCCAGGCCTCCGGCAGCCACCGCTGCTGGGGCTGGGGGCGGTCGGCCCGGACGCCGTAACGGGAGGGGGCGGTGGCGACCGGCTCGGCCGCGCTGGGCCTGCCCTGGAACTCCGAGCGCCGGGCGGCCCGGCGCCGGGTCTCGCAGAGCAGGCACAGATCGGGGGCGCTCTCGTCGACGGGCCCGTGCGGATGCTCGGGGCACCGGGTGGTGGGTGCGCCGGCGCCGACGGTCTCGTCCAGCAGGTCGAGGGCCCGCCGCAGATCGGCCCTGACCTCGTGCAGCCGGGTGTCCGGGGTGTCGGCGGTGAGCGCCTCGCCGTGTTCGCCGAGCAGCCGCAGGGCCCGGCCGAGGGCGGTGAGCTGGGCGTGGTTCATGGTGTCGACGGTAGCGCGGGACGGCTCGTGCGAGGTGCAGCAGGGCGTCGCCCGCCGGTGGCTCGAGCTTCTCGTCGAGTCAGCGGGTCCAGCCCAGCTCGCGCGCCAGGATCCGCTCCTGGCGCGTCAGCGCCCTGGAGACGAGCCTTTCCGGATGTCCGGTCGGCAGTACGTGAGCAGTCCTGTCGTGCCCGTGCGGGCCCTTGGGCAGCGGCCCGGTCCAGAACGTGCCGTAGCTGACAAGACCCAGCCAGATCACCTTTCCGAGCCACCTCACCGGTGCTTGTGGCCGATCGCGAGGGTGTCGGGCCCGCTCACCGCAGTGGTGCGGATGTCCGTGAAGCCGGAGTCGGACAGCCACCGTGTGCACTCGGCAGGGGTGTACTCGCGTCCTTCGTCCGAGGTCAGCAGCATGTTCAGGCTGCCGAGAAGGCTCAGCGCGGCACTGCGCCGGTCATTGTCGATCATCCGGTCGTAGACGAGGACGACGCCACCCGGAGTGAGCGCCTCGTGGATACGGGCGAGCAGGTCCTCGCGCTGCCGGAGGCCGAAGTAGTGGAGGATGTGCCCGACGACGAAGACGTCGGCTTCGGGCAGGGCGTCCTTGAAGAAGTCACCCGCGACGAAGTGCACCTGGCCCGTCATGTCCAGGGACTTCATGTGCTCCTGGAAGAACTGTTCCATTTCCGGCAGGTCGAAACAGGTGGCGTGCAGGTGGGGATGAGCCCTGTACAGGTGCGAGGCGAGGTTGCCGCGCGCGCCGCCGAGGTCGACGAAGGCGGAGTGCTCCTTCCAGTCCAGCGCCCCGGCCAGTGCGTGACCGACACCGCTGTTGACGGCGTCCATGGCGCCGAGGAAGCTGCGGGCTGCCTCGGGGTCCGCATAGCCGCCGAAGAAGCCCCCCTGGCTCGGCACCTGCTTCTCGCCCGTTCGCAAGGCGTCGGTCAGCCGGGCCCAGACGGGGAACAGCTTGGTGTCAGCAAGGCGGGTGTAGCCGCCGACGTATCCGGGCCTGCGCCGGTCCAGGTAGCGGGCGGCAACCGGACTGTTGCCGTACGTCTCGTAGCCCGCTCGCTCCAGGAGTCCGAGTGCCACCAGGGCGTCGAGGAAGTCCCGCGCGCCGCGTGGATGCATACCTGCCCGGTCGCACAACTCCCCGACCGTCATCGGCTTCTCGGTGAGCAGGGTGAAGAGATCCAACTCGACTGCGCTGATGAGGGCACGCGATCCGTAGAAGGCCATGGTCAGCTGCAGAATCTCGCCCGGTCCGCGAACTTCGGTGTGCGGTGTCATGGTGTGCTGGCTCTCCTTGACGTGAGGGTGGCAGTTCAGGCGAGCGGGGTCTGGTGCGTGCCAGACCCCGCGGTCCGAAGAGTCCGAGACAGGGCCCTAGACGGGGCGGCACTCCAGCGTCGTCCAGGTGTGGGACGGGGTGTTGACGAGTTCGAAGCCGGCCTGGAGGAGAAGCTGCCGCCACTCGGCCACCACGCGTTCACGGCCTCCGAAGAGGACCAGCATGTCGATGTCCAGCAGCTTGGCGTGGTCCCACTCGTTCTCCGGAGCCATGACCTGGTCGAAGATCAGGAGGCGCGCGTCGTCGTCACCGATGGCATCCCGGACCCGGCGCAGCACGGTCACGGCCTCCTCGTCCGACCAGTTGTGCAGGACACCCTTGAAGAAGTAGGCGTCGCAGTCGGTGGGGACGGGATCGGTGAAGAAGTCACCGGGCAGCACGGTGACGCGGTCGGCGACACCGGCCTCCTCCAGTACGGGCCGGGCCGAGGCGGTCACCCGCGGGAGGTCCATCAGGATGCCCGTGGCGTCCGGATTGCGCTTGAGAACCTGGGCGAGGAACCAACCGTCTCCACCGCCGAGGTCGGCGATGCGCGAGAAGCGCTCCATCCCTGTGTCGGCCAGCCCGTCGAGGACGAGCCGGCGGCTCCAGTGCGCCATGAAGCGCTCGAAGAACTCGCCTTCTTCCGGCGTCTGTTCCAGGTGCTCGAAGAACGACCTGCCGAACACCTGCCGGAAAGCCGGCTCTCCGGTGCGAACACTGTGCATGATCTCGTCGAACGGCCGCCTGGTGAGTTCCATGTTGTTGTACTTCACCAGCGGCAGTACACCGTCCGGATTGTCTGCCCGAAGCCCGTCCGACAGAGGCGTCCGGGAGAAGGTCTTGACGGGTCCCTCGGCGAAGATGCCGACCGCGGCGGCGCTTCGCAGGACCCGGTAGAGGGAGAGTTCGTGAGCGCCGGCCTCCTTGGCCAGTTCCTCGACGTTGCGGGGGCCGCCGGCCAGCAGATCAGCGATTTTCAGCTCGACGAGAACATGGACGACCCGGGCCAGACGACCGGTGCCCGCCAGCAGGAGCAGCTGCTGGGCGTGGAGTTCGGCGGGAAGAACGGACGTCGCGGTCTCCTGGTGCGAGCGGTGCTTGTCTTCGATGATCTTCTTGATGCGCTCCATGTTGGCCCGCGTCGTGGTGTTGAGGTGCGCCGTCATGTGCTCGTTGTCGAACGGGGCCTCGGCCTTCATGTCGAACTGCTGGACCCACCGCATCTCGGTTCCGCCGGCAACGGCACGATAGGTCCAGTTCAGGTTCATGTAGGCGAAGGGCCCGGTCTCGATGCGGTGGGCCGTGACGGTGCGGGACTCCTTGTCGGGCGCCCGGTGCGAGACCCACTCCCAGACGTTTCCGTTCGCGTCGGGGCGGGTCTTGAGCCGGAAGTCGATTCCGTCGTCGTCCCGCCGGAGTATCTCTGCCTCGGCGTACTCGGAGAACAGTTCGGGCCACGACTCGATGTCGTTGGTGACATCCCATACGAGTTCGAACGGGGCGTTGACCACAATGGAGTTGTCGGTGCGCGCTGCCATGTCAGGCGGCCTCCCCGGTCATCTTGGCGTTGATGAGCAGCAGAGTGTTCCGGGGGGTTCGTATCTCGTCCTCCGGTATCGACACTCCGAAGTCCTGTTCGATCTTCGCGGAGATCTCCAGAAGGGCGAGCGAGTCGTAACCGAGGTCCTGGAAGGTGACGTCGAGGATGTCGCCGTCCAGATCCCGTTCGTCGGAGTCTCCCGCGCATTCCCTGATGATCTGCACGAGTCGGGGCAGGCTGATGTGGGGCACCATGAACCTCCGGATGAGTGCCGTCATGTGCTGATGTGCGCTCAAGCGCGTCTGAAGTGAAGCGGCTTGGTCAGTGGTGCCGCTGAACGACCAGGGCGGAATTGAACCCGCCCGTTCCCCGCGCGACGACCAGGGCGGTGTCCATCCGCATCTCACGAGGCTGATGAAGTACCAGGTCGAGGTCGAGCGCCGGCGCGACCGCACCGGTGCCGATGGTCGGCGGGATGACCGAGTCCCTGATGGACAGCAGCGCGGTCGCGGTGTCCAGGGCCGCTCCGCCTGCGTAGAGTCGTCCGGTCATTGTCTTCGGGGCGGTGACCGGCACGCCCGCGGGACCGAAGACGTCGGTCAGGGCCTCTGCCTCCGCCCGGTCGAGGGCCGGTACGCCGGAGGCGTCCGCGAAGACCACGTCGACGTCTTCCGGGTCGACCCGGGCCTCGTCGAGGGCCAGACGTATGGCCCGGGCCAGTCCGGCGGGCCTGCCGGAGCCGGGGCGGGCGTCGAAGGTCGAGGCGTGCCCGGCGATCTTCCCGTAGATCGAGGCGGCCCCCCGCTCCTGCGCGGTGTCCGCCCGCTCGACCACCACGATGGCGCCACCCTCACCGGGTACATATCCGGCGGCCTCCGCGTCGAACGGCAGATAGGCACGGTGGGGCTCGGTGGCCTGGCTCAACAGGCCGCTCGGAATCTGGGCGACCAGGCCCCAGGGACAGAGGGAAGCTTCGAACCCGCCGGTCAGGACGCTTTCAAGCGTGCCCTTCCGCAGCAGGCGTGCCGCGTGGGCGGCGGCGTCGAGCCCCCCGGCCTGTTCGGTGACGAACACGGAGCTGTGGCCACGCATGCCATGGCGGATGGAGATCTGACCGCTGTTCACCGCGTAGAACCAGGCGAAGGACTGATAGGCGCTGACGCGCTCGGGGCCGGTTCCCCAGAGCTTCTGCATTTCGCGCTGGCCGAACTCGAACCCTCCGGATCCGCCGGCTGTCAGGACTCCGAGGCCGTACTCGTCGTGTTTCTCGACCTCCAGCCCGGCGTCCGCCAGCGCCCACTCGGCAGCCACCAGGGCATGCTGCGTCATGCGGTCGGTCTGCGGCAGTAGGCGTTTGGGGAGGTGCGCGGCGGCGTCGAAGGCCAGCACCTCACCACCCACTCGCACGGGATAGGACTGTGGGTCGAACCGCTGGATGACATCGATGCCGCTCTTTCCAGCGAGCGTGGCGGCCCAGTACTCCTCGGTTCCGATGCCGTTGGGCGCCACGATGCCCATGCCGGTGACCACAGCGGCAGCCGGCGTACTCACGAGCTCGCTCCCCTCGGCCGGGCGAGCACCGCGGCACTCTGGAAACCACCGAATCCGCTGCCGACGCTGAGCACGGTGTCCACCCGCTGCTCCCTCGCCACGTTCGGCACGTAGTCGAGATCGCACTCGGGGTCGGGCTCCTGGTAGTTCGCCGTGGGCGGGATCACGCCCCGGTCGATGGCGAGCGCGGAGGCGGCCAGCTCAAGGGATCCGATGGCACCGAGCGAGTGTCCGATCATGGACTTGATGGAGCTCACCGGCACCTCGTACGCCCGTCGGCCGAGGCTTCGCTTGAAGGCAGCCGTCTCGTGCCGGTCGTTCTGCCGGGTACCGGAGCCGTGCGCGTTGATGTAGTGCAGGTCCTCGCCGGTGCAGTGGGCCTGACGCAGGGCCGCTGTGATGGCCTCCGCCATCTCCCGGCCGTCCGGCCTCAAGCCGGTCATGTGGTAGGCGTTCGACCGAGTCGCGAAGCCGCGGATCTCCGCGTACGCGTGCGCTCCTCGCCGTCGTGCGGCGGACAGCTCCTCCAGGACGAAGACCGCCGCGCCTTCCCCGAGCACGAATCCGTCGCGGTTGCGGTCGAAGGGGCGGGACGCGTGGGCCGGGTCGTCGTTGTTCGCCGACGTCGCCTTGATGGCGTCGAAGCAGGCCACGGTGATGGGAGAGATGGGAGCGTCGGTGGCACCGCAGACGACCACGTCGGCGCGTCCGTCCCGGATGAGTTCCGTGGCGTGTCCCACGGCATCGAGACCGGAGGTGCAACCCGTGGACACCACCGTCACCGGGCCCTCGGCCCCCGCCTCCCAGGCGACCTCCCGGCAGACGGAAGTCGGCACGAAGTAGTCGAAGAGCTGCTCCACGGCGGCGGTGTGGTCGACCAGCCACCGAGAGCCGGCGTCACTGACCCGCTTGTACTCGCGATCAAGGCTGGTGGTGCAGCCGACGGCGGTGCCGATACTGACTCCCACCCGTTCCGGACGCAGTTCCGCCGGGACGAGCCCGCTGTCCGCCAGTGCCTCGCGGGCGCAGAGGACGGCCAGCTGCGTCGCCCGGTCGTACGTGGACGCCTGCTGGGGCGTCAGACCTTCGCCCAGCGGGTCGAGGTCGATCTCTCCGGCTATGCGTGACCGGAAAGGAGAGGGGTCGAACAGGGAGATCCTTCTGGTGGCGGTGCGTCCGGCAGTCAGCAGATCCCAGAAGGCCGCGGTTCCGATGCCTCCTGGGGCCCGCACGCCGATTCCGGTGATCACCACCCTCTTCTCCGCGTGTTCCGCCATGTCAGCCTCCTACCTTCGGTGGCGCGGACTGCGGGTGCGGCACGGGCTCGGTGTCGACGTGGCCGAGTTCGGGCCGCGGCGCGAGCGGCGCAATCTGGAACACCAGCCGTGCGGAGACGTCTCCTCGGTTCTCGATGCGGTGCCGCTGACCGCGCGTGACGAACAGGGCCTCGTCCTGCTCAAGGCTCACGTCCTGGTCGTTCACCCGGACGACGACGGTCCCCTCGATCAGGTACAGGAACTTGTCCGAGAACGGGTGGTAGTGCTCGGTGATGCACTCTTGGGGCGCCAACTCGATGTGGCCCAGAAATCCGGACGTCGTACCCACCGACGACGGAGTCAGCAGGGCCCGGGTGCTTCCTCCTTGCCGGTGACTGGGCGCCACACTGGACAGGGCGATTCTGGCGGCGGATGCCACGGTCTCTTCTCCTTCGTGCTCAGCGATGGTCACTGATGGCCGACGGTCAGGAGTCAGGGGCGGTCCAGGTGTAGAACACTTCCGCCTTGGAGTCCTTCAGCTCCTGCCAGTCCTGCGAGTACGGGGTGAGGTACTGCCCCACACACTCGTTGACCTGCTGGAAGAGCGGGTTGCTCCGCGCCTGGTAGAGACGCTCCATGATGTCGTCGTCCGCCTCGATCAGGTGCATGTACAGGTCGTGAAACCTGAAGAGGACGCGTCGCCTGACCCCGATCTCCACCGGCAGTTCCGTCCTGTCGTGCTCGGCGAAGGCAGCTGCCACGTGTTCTGCGTCTGCGGGGTCCATGCGCAGGACCATGAGTGCCCGGTAGGCCATGTTCACGCTCCGTCCAGGGGCTCGGCGTCGTAGGCATGCGTGACGTCGCAGAAGATCGGCTTCGGTTGGGAGACCGACCGGCAGTAGTCGAAGTGGTCCTGCAGCCGCGCGTCGGCATGCATGGCTCGGAAGTCGGCTTCCGACCGCCACTGGGCGTAGTTGACGACATGCCTGCCGTCGTGGCTGAGGTGGAAGTTGGCCGAGACGAACCCCGGCATGTGCCGGATCAGTTCCTCGGTCACCCGGGCCAGGTGGTCGCACAGTTCCTTCTGCTTCTCGGGTGCGACGGCGAAGACGTTGACGAGCGTGAACAGGTCCGAGGGCTGGGAGATGGTTGCCGTCAAGTCAGCCCTCCCTCGCCGGCGCCACGGAAGGTGCCGTGTCCGAGGACCGGCCCAGGATCCGCTCCAGCACGGTCCGCAGCGTGCCGGGGGCGTCCTCCGGCAGGCTCTCCGCCCGCCACGCCACGAAGTCGTCCGGCCGGATCAGCAGCGCGCCACTGCGGGTGAGACCCGTGGCGCTCAGGAAGGCGCCGTCCGGATCGGTCAGCTCTCCGTCCTGTCCCACCGTGCAGCAGTGCACGGGCACTCCGGTGTCCTGCGCGACCTTGTCGGCCGCCGAGTGCCACTCGCCTCCGTCCGGTCCGGTGAGCAGGACGAACGTGTCGCTGCTGAGGTCGACCGTCGAGACGCGGTCCCCGTCGCGCCGCAACCAGACGTGGGGGACACGGTGTCCCGGCTTGCCGGTGAGGTCGTGCTCCGTGGGGATGGGCTCGGGGTAGGCGGGACCGAGAATCGCGTCGGAGGTGTAGCGGTAGCCCGTGGCGACCAGTGTCGACTCCCGCAGAGCGCGGCGAAGCTCCTCGGAGTCGTTGAGCCTCCAGGTGTGGCGGATCCATGCCTGCTCGGCGACGGCGGCACCGATCGGCATCCGCTCCTGCTCGTAGGTGTCGAGCAGAGCGTCGCCGGCTGCTCCCTTCAGGACCGCCGCCAGTTTCCAGGAGAGGTTGTGGGCGTCCTGGATGCCACCGTTCGCTCCGAAGGCACCGGCGGGCGGATGCACGTGAGCGGCGTCCCCGGCCAGGAAGACCCTTCCGCGGCGGTAGGACCGGGCGCTGTTGTGGGACATCTCCCAGGGCCTGGCCATCTGGACCTCGAGCGCGAGGTCCGGGATACCGGTCGCAGCGCGGATGATCTGCGCGCAGCGCTCGTCGGTGAACTCCTCGGCCGCGGTCTCCCGAGGGTCGTAGAAGAAGCCGAAGATCCAGTGCTCCTCGTCGAACAGCTGGAGCACGGCCGGCACCTCCGGCATCTGGAGCACCCCGGGTTCGGCGGGGTTCGGCAGGTAGCAGATGACGAAGCGTCGGCCCTTGATCGTCTCCTTCAGGTCCGCCTTGAACAGGACGCTCATGGCGTTGCCGATCGCGCCGTGTCCGGTGCGGGCGATCCCGAGCGTCTCCCGCACCGGGCTGCGCACCCCGTCGGCGGCGATGAGGTACTGGGCGCGGACCGTGCTCTCCTCCCCGGTGGCCTGGTCGACGATCGTGGCCGTCACCCCGTCCGCGTCCGCGGTGAACGCGTCCATCCGGGTATGGAAGTCGACACGGGCTCCGCGGCGGACGGCCTCGTCGCGGAGGATGGGTTCAAGCCTGTCCTGTCCGCACCAGTAGGGCCTGGTCGGGCTGAGGTGTCCGACATCGAGGGAGGGTTCCTCGACGGTCACCGCGTTCCCGAGGTCGTGCAGGCCGTTCGTCCGGATCACGACCCAGGGGATCTGGTTCGCCGGCTGGCCGAGTTCGCGCCAGCGGGATCCTTCGACGAGCTTCGGTCCTCGCTCCACGACGGTCTGCTCCAGGCCGACATCGCGCAGCAGCTCCATCGTGCGTGAGCTGATTCCGGATGCACGGGTCAGAACCGTGGTTCCCCTGTGCCTCTCCACCAGGCGGCAATCGACGCCGTGCTGGCTGAGAAACAGAGCCGCGGAGAGTCCTGTCAGACCTCCGCCGACTATCAGTACGGAAACTTCTTCAGTGGACAACGTTCGCCTTTCAGGTCGGCAGGTGCGGCGATGCATGGCTCATACAGACGAACACTTTCGCGCCGGTCGAGTCAACATGCTCCCGCCTTTCAACAGTGGACCAGAAAAGCACCTGTGACCGTCCGTCAGAAACTTCTCGGGGAGGCGGTCCGGCATGTTTGCCCAGGGGGTTGATGTAGTAAACATCTACCTTCTGGAATCTCCAGAATCCATGGCCGGGAAGTCCGAGTTCCCGTCCGGAAAAGGGGTGTGTACATTGTTTCGGGGAAAAGGTTCGGCCACCTGGACGGCGATACTGCTTCGGCTCGGCAACTTGAATCGAGCCAGGAGAAGGAGCGATCGATCCCGCTTCGTGACGGATAATATCTGGAACTGTCCCAATATCTCGCACGTCGGAATGTGTCCAGAACTGTTGCGTGAGGGGGTGTCGGTGATCGCTTGACGTCACATGCCGTGGACTTGGAAGGTGCTGTCCCATGGGTGAAACGATCCGACTGACCGGGGTGCACGAGACGCTTCTGGCCACACTTCAGGCCCGAGCCATGGACAATCGACAACCGGAGCCCGTGCTGGGGGATGCAACGGCGGAAGACTTGCTGCGTCGTATCGATTACGACTTCAGCCGGATCAGAACCGCCACGAAGGACGTGCGGATCGTGACTTTCCGCGCCAAGAAGCTGGACGAGTGGACTGCGGAGTTTCTGTCGGCATACCCGGACGCCGTGGTGCTGCACCTGGCGTGCGGTCTGGACAGTCGCGCATTCCGCCTGGGCGTCCCACCCGGTGTCCAATGGATCGATGTCGATGTCCCGGACGTCATCGAGCTGAGAAGTCAGCTGTACCGTGGCCGTGACGGATACCGGATGATCGGGGCATCGGTTACTACCGAGGAGTGGCTTGGCTCGGTGCCCGAGGACCGTCCGACGCTGGTCATCGCGGAAGGGCTGACACCCTATCTCCGGGAATCCGACGGAGAAGCACTGCTACGGAGAATCACACGACACCTCCAGACGGGGGCGGTCATGTTCGATGCCGTGCTTCCGTGGACCCTCCGATTCGCCAAGTATTCGCAACTTCTGCGGGCCACGGGTGCCACATTCGGCTGGGGAATAGGAGATCCGCGGACACTGGAGCACAGTGTCCCGGGGCTGCGATTCCTGGAGCAGTGGTCTCTGCTTGATTCGCCGTACCTGGCCAGTTCCCGCCCCGTCGAAAGGGCGGTGGGAGCCGCCATGCGAAGCGTTCCCCAACTGAGGTACGCGCACCGGCTCCTGCGCTACGACTTCTGACCGCGGAATGCTGATCGGTGGTGCCGCCGAGCATCCCGCGGCACCACCATGGGCGGGGACTGCCCGCGTCGGGGCTCCTAGGTGTTCGGCGCAGCCGACGTGCGGTGCGGCTCGCCTTCCTGGGCGGACTCCACGGAGGAGGTGGCCAGGAGCGGTGCCTCGGCCGGCTCGCCCTTCTTGGTCAGTACGGCGACTGCGGCCGCTACGAGTGCGACGACGGCCGCCACGGTGAAGGCCAGCCCCATTCCCGAAATGAACGAGGAGTGCACCACGTTCGCTGCTGTCTCGGCGTTCTGGCCGGGCAGGGCCTTGGGCGAGGGAACGACTCCGACCTTGGCCGCGTCCTCCCAGGTCGCGGATTCTTTCGAGCCCAGCCGCGGCAGCTTCGCCTGTGCCCACTGGCCGGGGAAGACGTCGCTGACCCGTGACGCCATGAGGACGCCGAGGACCGCGGTGCCGAGACTGCCGCCGACCTGCATCGCCGACTGCTGCAGACCGCCGGCCACACCGGCCAGTTCGGCCGGGGCGTTGCTCACGATGACGTCCGTCGTGCCCACCATCACCGGGGCGAGGCCGAGGCCCAGCAGTACGAACCAGAGGGACGTGATACCCATCCCGCTGTCGGCCTTCAGCGTCGACATGCCCCACAGGGACGCCGAGGTGAGGAGCATGCCCACCACCAGCGGAGGGCGTGGTCCGAACCGGCTGATCACGGCGCCGGACACCGGAGCACCGACAATCATCATGCCGGTGAGCGGCAACAGGTGCACGCCGCTCTCCACCGGGCTCATGCCATGGACGTTCTGCAGGTAGAACGTGACGAAGAACAGTCCGCCGATGAACGAGAACGCCATCAGCACCATGAGCACGGTGCCGGCGGAAAGCGGCACGGAACGGAACATGGCCAGCGGCACCAGCGGCTCGCTCGCTCGGTTCTCACGCAGCGCGAAGACGACGAACGCGAGCACGGCGGCAGCCAGGAATCCCAGCGTCCACGGGTCGCCCCACCCCCAGGCCGGAGCCTTGATGAGGCCCCAGACCAGGCAGAACATCGCTCCCGAGAGGAGCACGACGCCGGGTACGTCGAAGGACCTCGGTGCGTGTTCGGCGCGCGCGTCCTTCAGGATGATCACGCCGCAGGCAAGCGCCGCAAGGCCGACCGGAACGTTGATGAAGAAGACGGCTTCCCAGCTGACGTGCTGGACGAGGAGCCCCCCGATGATCGGACCCGCTGCGGTCGAGGCGCCGACCACGCCACTCCAGATACCGATCGCCATGTTGAGCTTGCCCGGCGGGAACGTCACCCGCAGCAGGCCGAGCGCGGACGGTTGCATCAGGGCGCCGAACAGCCCCTGGAGAACGCGGAAGACGACGATGGCGGCGACGCTGTCGGACAGGCCGATGGCTGCGGAGGTGACGGCGAAACCGGCCACCCCGGTCAGGAAGGTCTGGCGATGTCCGAACCTGTCGCCCAGTTTGCCGGCGGTGATCAGTGATACCGCCAGCGCCAACAGATAGCCGTTGGTGATCCATTGCACGTCGGCCAGCGAGGCGTGGAGGTCCTGCTGAATGGCCGGGTTCGCGATCGCGACGATGGTGCTGTCCAAGGCCACCATCATCACGCCCACGGCGACCGCGAGAAGGGTCAGCCAGGGACGTCCACGTAAGCCGGGGACAGGGCCAGGTGTGACGCGTGACGGCTCATCGTGCATTGCCGTGCTCATTCAGCGTCCCCCTGGTGATTTCCGGCATGACGGACACATGTGTAACGAGGAGAGCATGCGGCGAAGGTAACAGCAGTGAGTGACATTTGACAATCACACGCAGGAGTCAGTGAGTGGCGCGAGGTAGGGTTCCCGTGTGGACTCTGCTGAACCCGTCACCGCCAACAACCCCGGCCTGCGGCAGCGAAAGCTCCGCCGTACCCGCGAGCAGCTGATCCGCCAGGCTCTGGAGCTGTTCCTGGCGCAGGGCTACGGGCACACGACCGTTGAACAGATCGCCGAGGCCGTCGATGTGCACCCGCGCACCTTCTTCCGCCACTTCGCCAGCAAGGAAGAGGTGGCTCTCACCCCCATCAGCAGCATCGACGAGGCGTTTCTCGCGGCACTGGAAGCCCGGCCGGGGCACGAGAACCCGCTGCAAGCCATGAGCGGCGCCTTCCGAGCTGTCCTGGAGCGCGTACGCGACGGTCAACTGGACGGCGTGGACGGCGACTTGCACATGGCCATGATGCGGTTGGTGGAACGTACTCCCGGGCTTCTCGCGGAGTATCTGCGCCGAAGCGAGGAGATGGAGGGGCGGCTGGCACAGATCATCGCCGCACGTGAGGGCGTCGACCCGGCCGACGACTTCCGGCCCCAGTTCATCGTGGCGGTGTTCAAGGCGGTCGGCCGCGTCATCAGCCGTGCCTGGTACCTGCGGGCCGACACGGATCTGCAGGCGCTTTCGCTGGCCTTCGAGTCCGCCCTGGACTCGCTGCAACCGGAGTTGTTCGGTGACTGGAGGCGACCGGAAGCCTGACCGGCTCAGGAGTTCGGGCCGTCAGGCTTCCGGTGTGCACGCGCTCAGTGGGCGTCCGGACTCGCTGCGAGACGCCACAGCGATGTCACCTCCGCCTTCCGTGCGGCGTGGAGCGGATCGGCGGGGTCGTGGGCGCGAGGGTGGCGCGGCCGTGCGTCGATACGCCCCACCACTCTCAGGCCGGCCGCGGCGAAGAGCTCGGACAGCTCGGTACGTGAGCGCAGTCCGAGGCGCTCGGCGAGGTCGGAGATGACGAGCCATCCCTCACCACCCGGGGCCAGATGCGCCGAAAGCCCGTCGACGAAGCCGCGAAGCATACGGCTTCCCGGGTCGTAGACAGCGTGTTCGAGTGAGGTCCGGGCCCGTCCGGGAAGCCATGGAGGGTTGCAGACGATCAGGGACGCCCGGGTGGCGGGGAACAGATCTGCCTGCTGAATGTCCACGATGGGGGACAGGCCCAAGCGGCTGATGTTCTCTCGCGCGCAGGCAAGCGCACGCGCGTCGCAGTCCGTGGCCACCACTCGCCGGACACCGCGCCGGGCCAGAACGGCAGCGAGCACGCCCGTACCCGTGCCGATGTCGAAGGCCGTGCCCTGCGACGGCAGGGGTGCTTCGGCCACCAGGTCGACGTATTCGCCCCGCACCGGGGCGAATACGCCGAAGTGTGGCGTGATCGGCTCCCCCAGCGCTGGTACGTGGACCCCCCGCTTGCGCCATTCACCGGCCCCGACCACCCCCTGCAGCTCGCGCAGTGACACCACATAGGGCTCATCACAGTGTCCGTACGCCTGTTCGCAGGCCAGTCGCACGTCCGGAGCCCGTCGCAGCGGGATGACATGCCCCACTGCTACCGGCAACAGCAGCATGCCGAGGATGCGTGCACGCCGCGACTGCGCTTGACGGTACAGGTGGAAGCTCTGCCCAGGTGACGTGCCTGGCTTGGGCCGCTTCCGGTCGGCGCGGCGGGCCATCGCCTGCAGCAGTTGACGCGCATTGTGGTAGTCGCCGCGCCATAACAGCGAGGTTCCTTCGCACGCCAAGCGGAACGCGGTGTCCGCGTTCATGCCGTCATCGGCTGTCACAACCCGTTTCGGCGGCGGCGCACCGCTCTCCGATCGCCACAGGGCGCAGCGCTCCTCTCCCGAACTCTCCAGCCAGCGAACAGTCTGTTCTGTACTCACCTCTTCATCATCCCCTGCGGGAGGACGCCAAAGGTCGGCCGAGTGACCGGCGTTGGTGCCGCCCGGTCAGCCGTCGCTGCGGATGAGGCTTCCCTTGCCGCAGGCGGGGGCGGCATCGGCCAGGGGCAGGGGCGAGACGGCCTTGGCCGCCGGGGCCACCACGAGGTCACTGGCGCACAGGGCGGTTGCGGTGGCGGTCCAGTGGTCGTCGGCGTGGGCGGGGGTGGCCAGGGCGGCGCCGCAGGCGGTCAGGGCGGCGGTGGCCAGAAGCTTCTTCATCATGCCCGGGGCAACGACCGGTCCCGACGGTGCGTCACGCCGACGCGGCCACACGGGAGCCGCGGGGGAGGCCGAAGAAGTACGTCGCCGCGAACCCCACCGCGTAACCGGTGAGCAGTCCGCCCCCGTAGACCGCGGCCGTCATCCCCGGACCTCTGTTCCCCGCCAGCAGCGGGAACAGGGCCCAGCCCGACGGGCCGATGGCCGTCGCCCCCACCTTGTCCCCGAGCATCGCGAAGAACCCGATGAAGGCCCCGCCGGCCGCCCCGCCCGCGCACGCCGTCACGAACGGGCGGCCCAGGGGGAGCGAGACGCCGTAGATCAGCGGCTCGCCCACGCCCAGCAGCCCCGCCGGGAGCGCCGACCTGATCGTCGTACACAGCGAGGTGTCGTGGCGCAGCCGGGCGTACACCGCCAGCGCCGCGCCCACCTGGCCGGCGCCCGCCATGGCCAGCAGCGGGAGCAGGACGGTGTAGCCCTGCTGCTCGATGAGGGTGGTGTGGATGGGGATCAGGGCCTGGTGCAGACCCAGCATGACGAGGGGGAGGAACAGGCCGCCGAGGACCAGTCCGGCCAGGGCGCCGGTCGTGGCCAGCAGCCAGTTCGCCGCCGTACCGATCGCCGAGGCGACCACGCCGGCCACGTACATCAGGCCGTACAGCGTGACCAGGCCGGAGACGAGGACGGTCACGGTCGGGGTCAGGAGCACGTCCAGCGCTCCCGGTACCCGGCCCCGGCACCACTTCTCCACCCGGGTCGCCAGCAGGGCCGCCGCGAGCGCGCCGAGCACCCCGCCCTGGCCGGGCGCCAGATGCACCCCGAACGCCGTCACCTTCGCCACGCCCGGGTAGACGATCACGGCGGCCACGGCACCGCCCAGCACCGGCGTGCCGCCGAACTCCTTCGCGGTGTTGTACCCGACGAACACCGTGATCAGCGCCATGAACGCGGAGGCTACGGAGGCCAGGGCGGGGGTCAGCCCGGGCAGCCGTCCGGCGTTCACCAGCAGCCCGTTGATCCCGGCGAGGATGCCGCAGCCGATCAGGGCGGGGATGAGCGGCACGAAGACGGCGGCGACGTGGCGAAGGGCGGCCTTGAAGGGGGTGGCGTTGCGCTGCCGGAGCTGTTCCCTCACCCGGTCGGCGGCACCGACCGGTGGCTCACTGGCCTGGGGCTGCACGGCCGCCGTGCTCTCACCGACCTGGATCGGCAAGTCCGCCGTGCCCTCGCCGACCCGCGTCCGCACGGCCGCGGCACCCGCGGTCGCGGCCGTCGCCGTGACCTCGACGACCACTCCCGGCCCCAGCACGACCTGCAAGGACGACTCCCCGTCCGCGACGACCCCCAGCACCCCGGGCAGCCCCCGCAGCCCCTCCCCGTCCACCGCCGCCGGATCGGCGACGCCCAGCCGGAGCCGGGTCATGCAGTGGGCGACGGAGGTGACGTTCGCGGGGCCGCCGACCCGGGCGAGGACGGCGGCTGCGAGGGAGGCGGGGTCGTTGCGCACGCCCCGAGCGTGCGGCTCAGGTGCCCGCGACCGCCAGCGCGGCACGCAGATGACCGCCGGACTCCTCCAGAAGGCGGGCAGCCGTCGGGCCGTCGACGCCGGCGAGGATGGTCAGGACGGCGTTCTTCACCTCGCCGCCCGACTCGGTGAGCGCCTTCTCGATCTCCTCCGCCGAGGCTCCCGTGGCCAGCGCGACGATACGGCGGGAACGGGCCCGGAGCTTGTCGTTGGAGGCGCGCACGTCGACCATCAGGTTCCCGTAGGTCTTGCCCAGGCGGATCATCGTGATCGTCGACAGCATGTTGAGCACCAGCTTCTGGGCCGTGCCCGCCTTCAGCCGCGTCGAGCCGGTGATCAGCTCAGGCCCGACGACGACCTCGATGCCGTGCTCGGCGGCGGCCGCGAGCGCACTGTGCTCGTTGCAGGCCAGCCCGATGGTCAGCGCGCCGAGCGCACGGGCGTGCTCGACGGCGCCGATGGCGTACGGGGTACGGCCGGAGGCCGAGATGCCGACGACGGTGTCGTCCGCACCGACCTTCAGTGCGTCCAGGTCGCTGCGGGCCAGCTCCTTGGAGTCCTCGGCGCCCTCGATCGAGGTGACCAGAGCCTCGGGGCCGCCCGCGATCAGGCCGACGACCTGGGAGGGGTCGGTGTTGAAGGTGGGCGGGCACTCGGAGGCGTCCAGCACGCCGAGGCGTCCGGCGGTGCCCGCGCCGGTGTAGACCAGACGTCCGCCCCGGGCCATCCGCTCGGACACGGCGTCGACGGCGGCGGCGATCTCCGTCAGCCGCGCGCCGACGGCGTCGGGCACGCCGGTGTCCTCGCGGTTCATCAGGCGGGCGATCTCGAGGGTGGGCAACCGGTCGATCTCGGCGAGTTCCGGCCGGAAGGCTTCGGTGGTGAGGGACTCCAGCTCGTTGCGCAGGTCATGGGAGGTCATGGGGGGTGGCTCTCTCCGATTCGCGTGCTCTTCACTCACCTGGGATGGGTGCGGTGCCGGTGCGCCAACGCCTCGTAGGACGCGGCCAGCGCGGGCGCCGCACTCTCGTACGTCCGCTGTGCCACCCCCACGAACAGGCAGTCCACCACCAGCAGTTGACTCGTCCGCGAGGACATCGCGGCCGGCCGCAGCTCGGTCTCCCGGGAGGTCGACGTGGTCAGGACGTGGTCGGCGTACTGGGTGACCGGCGAGTCCGGGCGGCCGGTGATGGCCACCGTCGTCGCCCCGTGCTCGAAGGCGACCCGGAGCGGTTCGATGACGTCCCCGGTCGACCCGGAGTGCGTGATCGCGATCGCCACGTCCCCCGTCCGGAGCTGCACCGCGTTGGTCACCGCGAGATGCGGATCGCTGTGCGCGTGGGCTATGAGCCCGATCCGCAGCAGCTTCTGCGTGAGGTCCTGGGCGACCAGACCGGACGCCCCTATGCCGTACACGTCGGTGCGGCGGGCGCCGGCGAGCGCGGTGACGGCCGCGCCCAGCTGGGCGGTGTCGAGTCCGGCGGCGGTGTCGACGAGGGTCTGCTGCTCCTCGTAGGCGAGCTTGGCGACCACGTCGGCGATGGGGTCGTCCACCGCGATGTCCGTCGTGATCGCGGGCGCCCGGCCGGACTGCTGCTGCGCGGCCAGCCCGGCCAGGGCGAGGCGCAGATCGCGGTAACCGGGATAGCCGAGCAGCCGGGCGGTGCGTACGACCGTCGCCTCGCTGGTGCCGGTCAGTTCGGCCAGGCCGGTGACCGTGAGGGCCGCGCATCCCGCCGGGTCGCCCGCGACCGCCTCGGCGACGCGCTGCATGGACCGGGTCATGGAAGGGGCGAGGGTGCGCACCTTGGCGGCGAGGGAGCCGCCCGGACTTCCGAAAATTTCCTTCACGTCCTGGGTCACCACTGAAAGATATTTTCGTTTCGGTCTCCCGGTCAAGAGTGCGCACAATGGGACCATGGAGTCCCTATCCCCGCTCGAACAGGCGCTGCACGCCGCCCGCGCGCTGGTGCTCGCCGACCTGGTCGCGGGCGACGTGGCCGAGGCCGACGTGGTCTCCCTGGTCGAGGACTCCGTCACACAGCGCCGCTGGTGGGTCGAGCAGTGGCCGGACGGCGTCGAGTTCGTGGCCGGACTGGTCGCGCAGGACGTCCAGGACGCACTCCTGGAGCGGTACGGCCGCTGGCCGCTGTGTCCGGTGTGCGGCTCGGGCGACCCGCACGCGCTGGACGTGGAGCCGGAACTGGGCCCCGACCCGTACTGGGTGTGCAGCAAGGCGGGCGTGAAGGTGGCCGCGGTGGGCTCGCTGGGGTGGGCCACGGGCGGGATGCAGTCCTCGTGAGGCTCCCGTGACGGTGTACATAGACCCGCCGTCCTGGCCCGGCCACGGGCGTATGTGGTCACACCTGGTGAGCGATGTGTCCTTCGACGAACTGCATGTGTTCGCGGCGGAGTTGGGCGTACCCCGGCGAGCCTTCGAACGCGACCACTACGACATCCCGTCGCACCACTACGCGGACGCGGTGGCCGCCGGGGCGGTGGAGATCGGCTCCAAGGAACTGGTCCGCAGGATCACCGCGGCGGGGCTGCGGCGACCCAAGGGACGGCCGGCTCCTTAGGTTCGGGACTGAACCGTAGTGCTCACCGCCGCCGGATGTGGAGCTGCAGCTCGCTGTCCGCGCCGTTCTCCTCCTGTACCGTCCGCTCCTCCTCCACGGTGGCCCGGGTGAACCCCGCCCGGGACACCACGCGCTGCGAGGGGAGGTTGTCCCCCTCGATGGTCGCGAACACCGTGTCGACGTCGTCCCGGGCCAGCGCCCACTGCGTCAGCGTGCGCAGGGCCTCGGTCGCGTAGCCCTGGCCGCGTGCGCCCTCGGCCAGGTCGTAGCCGACCTCGACCCGGCCCTCCTCGTCCGGGACGCCGTGGAAGCCGATGCCGCCGATGGCGCGGCCGTCCTCGTTCCGTACGAGGGCGAAGACGCCGAACTCGGGCCGGTGCACGCCCGCTTCGTATGCCTTCACCATGAAGCCCGCGGCCACCCGCGTGCCCTCGTACGGCCCGCCCTCGATCCACTCGAAGCCGCCGTCGCCGCCGCGGCGGAGGTCGCGGGCGGCAGCCGGGCGGACTCCGACCAGGGTGAAGCGCTCGGCGGGGATGACGAGGTTGTTCCGCCAGCGCCACTCGGTGACCGGGGCGCGACCGGGCAGCTCGCCGCGGCCGGTCGCCCACAGCAGGGTCGGCCAGGCGGCCGGGCCGGGCTGGACGTGCGGGAACAGCCAGGTCAGGACGGACTCGGCGAGCTCCTCGGCCGGCTCGTAGGCGATCCCGAGGCCCAGGGCGATGTCGTAGGTGTGCAGCAGCACCTCGGCGACGCCCATCGCGGCGAAGCCCTCGCGGTCGGCGCTGCCGAAGGGGTAGGGGTGGACGGCACGCACCTCGCGCGGGGCGGTGCGGACGGTGGTGGCGAGCAGGCCACCGGTCGACCGGAGCACCTCCACCACACCGGCGCCGTCGGCGTCCTCGTCGAACGTGAGGTCACAGGGAAGCCAGTCCTGGGCGCCTGTGACCAAACGGCTCGCGTACCCGAACAGGGCTGCTGCGAGGTGCTCGGCCGTCTCCTGGCAACTCCACTCCATCCGCCAGGCCTTGACACCCTTCCAGTCCCGCTCCACCGCCGTGCCGAGCACTGCCGCGCTGCCCTCGACGGCAGCGATCACGTCATCCCCGTTTATCGGTCGCATGGGCGAACCCTAGGGCGCGGGTTCCCTCAGGTCGACAGCATTTCCAGCTCGCCCGCCAGGTTGTAGCGCGCCGTCGCCTCCCAGTGCTCCCGCCCGTACGGAGTGCGGAACAGGTGGGGCAGATCGAGGAGTTGGCGCAGGATGCCCGAACGTCCCTCGCGAAAGGCCTCGTTGGGGACGAAGTGGTACTCCTCGCGGACCTCGGCGGTGTAGATGGCGTACGCCGACGGGGGCGCGGCGAGGATGGCGAGGTCGGCGTCGCAGAGGACCTGGCCGTTGCGGTCGTCGTCGGTGGGGTCGTGGGTGACGGTGAGGCGGACGAGGCGGGCTGCCTCGGCTGTCTCCGCCTCCGGCAGCCCTGCCTCGCGTAGGGCGCGCTCGGCCAGGTGCGCGGAGCGCTCCTCGTTCTCGGAGCGGTCCGGCAGGTAGACCGCGTCGTGGAACCAGGCGGCCAGGCGGACCACGTCCGGGGCGGCCGCGTATTTCTCGAGCACGTCGATGTGGTCCAGGACCGCTGTGAGGTGGGCGAGCGTGTGGTAGTGGCGCTGGGGTTCCTGCCAGCGGGTGAGGAGGTTGTCGGCGTAGGGGGTGGGGTCGGGGCCGTCGCCGGGGGTGCGGGCTCCCTCCAGGGCGTGGGCGAAGCGGAGGCGCAGGGCGTCGAGGTCGGCCATGTGCTCATTCTTCCGTGACGCGCGGCGGACGGCGCCCCTGGCGTGTGGCCCAAGACTCACCTGGAGGAAGTGCGGGATCCCGAACTCCCCGGTCGGCTGCTGGAGGTCGAGCGGGATGCCCTGGTACCGCTGCTGCGGTCGCGCGGCGACGCCGCCTTCGCGCTGCCGGCCGGGACGTCGCCGAGCGCGCGCAGTGGACGAACGCGCAGGTCGTGGACGAGCTGGAGCGCGGGTGACCGAGGCGGGGCCGGTGATCGCCGAGGCGGGCGGGGTGCTGGCATGATCGCGCTGGGGGTGGGGGTCCCCATGCCTCCGAGGCGGTCGGGGAAGACGAGCCGCTGCGCCTGAGGGACCTGGCGGCGGGGGCTCCGCCCGCCCGGTACATCGGCTCGGCCTCCACGCTCGTACGGCTGTACGCGGGGCGATCGCTGGACGGAGCCGCGTACGAGCCGGCGGGCGCGGCGGAGGGGGAACTGAACATCTTCGGATGAGGGGCGGCCCGGGTGGGTACGGAACCGGCGTAGTCTTGAATTGGACTAGACCTGTAGTCGCCGATGAATGGGGTGCCATGAGCAAGCGTGCAGTCCTGGAGGTGATCGCCCTCGACGTCGAGGACGCGGTCGCCGCCCAGGCCGGAGGCGCGGATCGTCTGGAGCTGGTCACCGAGATGGCGGCCGACGGGCTCACCCCGTCGGCGGCCACCGTCGCCGGGATCCGGGCCGCCGTCGACATCGACCTGCGCGTGATGCTGCGGCTGGCGGACGGGTTCGCGGCCGGAGACGCCGAGGACGTCGAGCGTCTGGTCCGGGTGGCGGGCGAGCTGCGCGAGGCCGGCGCCGACCAGTTCGTGCTCGGGTACCTCGACGCGGACGGGGACGTCGACCTGGACGCGGTGGAGCGGGTCGTGGCCGCGCTGGGCGGCTGCAGCTGGACCTTCCACCGGGCCATCGACCGCGCCGCCGACCGCGACGCCCTGCGCAAGCAGCTCGCCGACCTGCCCGGCCTGGACACCTACCTCACCGCCGGCTCCGCCTCCGGCGTCGACGAGGGCCTGCCGACCCTGGTCGCCGAGGCGCGCCGACGGGGCGAGCCCGGCTACGACCAGACGATCCTCGTCGGCGGCGGCCTCCGCCTGGACCACGTCCCGGACCTCCGCCACGCCGGCATCGACGCCTTCCACATCGGGGGCGCGGCCCGGCCGGGAGGCTGGGAGGGGCCGGTCTCGGTGGACGCGGTCACGCAGTGGCGGAAGATGCTGGACGGCGAGGCCGCCTAGCGGTCGCCTCGGGGAGCGCCTACTCGGTGAGTTGCGGGGGCAGCGGCGCCGCGTGCGTCACGATCAGGCCCGACACCGCTCGGGTCAGGGCCACGTACAGGCGCCGCAGGCCCGTGCGTTCGTCCGGTTCGCCGTCCACCACCGCCCGGGGCTCGTCCAGCACGACGTAGTCGTACTCCAGACCCTTGGCGAGGGAGGCCGGGACGAGGGTCAGCCGGGTCTCGCGGGTGGTCTCCTCGCCCGGGGCCAGGTAGGTGATCCCGGCCGCGCTCAGGGCCTCGGCCAGGGCCGGGATGCGCGCGTCGGCCGCGATCAGGCCGGTCGAGCCCTCGTTGCCCAGCAACTCCGCGCAGGCGGAGATCACTTCGGCCGTCTCCGCCACGGTGCGGACCTCGAAGAAGCCGGGGTTCTCACGGACCGAGGCGACCGGGGTGAGGCCGGGGGCGATGTGGGGAAGGAGGCGGGAGGCGTAGGTGATGACGTCCGTGGGGACGCGGAAACCCGCCGTCAGCTCCTCGATGACGCCCTCCCGCTTGCCGAGGTGGGCCAGCGCCTCGTCCCAACTCCGCGTCGCCCAGGGCGTCGTGCCCTGCGCCAGGTCGCCCAGGACGGTCGCGCTGCCGGTGGTGCAGCGGCGGCCGACGGCTCGGTACTGCATGGGGGACAGGTCCTGCGCCTCGTCCAGGACCACGTGCCCGAGCGAGTGCGTGCGCTGGGTCAGGTCGGCCGCCTCGTCGATCAGCACCGCGTCCGCCGCCGACCACTTGGCCGACTTCACGCTGCGCACGGGCTTCGCCCACAGGATCGTCTTCTGCTCGTCCTCGTCCAGGATGCCCTCGGCGTGCTCGGCGAGGAAGTCGGCCTCCGTCAGCAGACGCAGGACCAGTTTCGCCGGGTCCACCGCAGGCCAGACCGCCTTCACGGCCGCCTTCACCGCGCTGTTGCGGGCGACCGCGTCCTGCACCCGGTCGTCCGGTGCCTCCCCGGCCCGCTCCATCTGCACCAGCACGGCGTGCGCGATCCGCTGCGGCAGGGCCTCGCGGGCGGCGCCGTAGCGGATGTCCCGGTCGAGCAACTCGCGGACGAGCTCCTCCAGTTCGTACGCCGGAACCCGCCAGCGCCGCGAGCCGCGTACGACGACGACCGGCTCGGTGGGCATGGTCACGTGGGAGTACAGGGCCCGGCGCAGCACCTCGGCCATCCGGGCGTCGCCCTTGACGACGGCGGCGACCGCCTCGTCCGTGCCGCGTACCTCCACATGGGCGACCAGGTCGTTCACGGTCGCCTGCTGCACGGTCAGCTCGCCGAGTGCCGGGAGGACCTGCTCGATGTAGTGCAGGAAGGACTTGTTCGGGCCGATGACGAGCGTGCCGGTGCGGGCGAGCCGTTCCCGGTGGGCGTAGAGGAGGTAGGCGACGCGGTGCAGGCCGACGGCGGTCTTTCCGGTGCCCGGGCCTCCCTGTACGCACACCGTCCCGCCCAGACCGCTGCGGACGATCTCGTCCTGCTCGGGCTGGATGGTCGCCACGATGTCCCGCATGGGGCCGACGCGCGGGCGCTCGATCTCCTGCTGGAGCAGCTTGCTGGTGGCGGCCGCCTCGCCCGGGTCGGACAGGTGCTCGTCCTCGTACGCGGTCAGGTCGCCGCCGGTGTAGCCGAAGCGGCGGCGCAGCCCGATGTCCATCGGGTCCTTCTTGGACGCACGGTAGAACGGCTGCGAGACCGGGGCGCGCCAGTCGATGACCATGGGGTCGCCGTCGCCGTCGTGCACATGCCGCCGCCCGATGTAGAACCTCTCGCCCTCGGCCCCTTCCGCCTGGTCGGCGCTCGGGGCGTGCAGGTAGTCAAGCCGCCCGAAGAAGAGGGGGGTGTCGCTGAGGTCGGCGAGCGCCTTGATGCGCTCGTCGATCTGGCGGGCGAGCACCTCGGCGTTGACCCAGTTCGCGGTGACGTCGCGGATGTCCAGCGCCTCGACGTCCTCGCGCATGGCGCGCAGTGCGGACCGGGAGGAGGCGAGGTGGCTGCGCTCCCGGGCGAGCGGGTCGTCGAGCGGTTCGTGGGCGGGCGTGGACAAGGGGTCCCTCCGGATCTGCTCGTGGCATGACTGGGAGCCGCCCGGTTTCCGTCCGGGCGGCGGCACTCCGTAGGGAGGCGGGCAAGAGCGGAGATTGTAGGTGGGGCGGCCGGGAGGAGGCCAATGAATTTCCGCGCGGGATCCTCCGGAGGCCGTGTCCCCTAGGGGAGACGGACCGTCCGGCGTAGGGGTGGGGGTCCACCCGGAGACCTACGCGGAGGTCTGCGGGATTGGCTCTCGAGACCGATGCGTGACCCGGGTCCGAAGTTCCACCATGGAGACATGAGCGCAGCAACCATCCATCCAGCCTCTGTCCGCCCCCCGTCCGGCGCCACGGCCATGGACGGCCCCCATCGCCACCCCCTGGGCAACGCCCTGCGCGCCGTCAAGGTGTTCGTCGAGGCCGCGTTCAGCGTGGTGATCCTCGGCGAGTACGGCGAGGAAACAGGCATACGCCGCAAGTAGCGGCATAGTGTCACCTCCGTGCTGAAACGGACGGTGGCGTCCCGCCCTGCCCTGTTGTCCCTGCTCCTGCTCGCGGTCTCTCTCTGCTCCTTCACCGCCCTGTGCGTCCTGCAGCGGGCCCCGATGGCCGACCTGCTGGTCTACCGGGCCGAGGGTGCTGCCGCGTCCCACGGCGGCGATCTGTACGGCTTCACGGTCACCGAGTGGCGCCTCCCGGCGACCTACCCGCCCTTCGCGGCGATCCTCTTCGTCCCGGCCACCTGGCTCCCCGTCCCGGCGCTGAAGGCGGCCTTCCTGGCGGGCAACGCGCTCCTGCTCGCCGGTCTGGTCACCCTCTCGGCCCGCCTGGCCGCCCGCCCCCTGTCCCTGCCCCTCCTGTGCACGTGCGCGGCCCTGGCCCTCTGGCTGGAGCCGGTCTTCCAGACGCTCCTGTTCGGCCAGGTCAACCTCGCCGTGGCCTGCCTCGTCCTGTGGGATCTCACCCGGCCTCCGGGCGCCCGCGCCAAGGGCCTCGCCCTCGGCCTCGCGACCGGCGTGAAGCTCACGCCCGCCGTGTTCGTGGTCCATCTGTTCCTGCGCGGACGCAAACGTGAGGCGGCCACGGCGGCGACCGGCTTCGCGGCCACGGCCCTGCTCGGGTTCCTGCTGCTGCCCGCCGCGAGCGCCGACTTCTGGAGCCGGCGCCTGTACGAGACCGGACGGGTGGGCAAGGCGTGGATCGTGGACAACCAGTCCTTACGGGGGCTGGTCGCGCGGGCCCTGGGCGACCCGGCGCCGGGCCTTGCCTGGGCGCTCCCGGCGGCGCTGGTGGCGGTGATCGTCCTCCGGCTGGCCACCCGTGCCTGCCGGGACAGCCACGGCATCCTGCTGGCCGCCTGCGCTGCCCTGCTGGTCTGCCCGATCAGCTGGTCGCACCACTGGGTGTGGTGCGTGCCGCTCCTCGCGGTGCTCCTGGCCGAGGGCCGCACGGTCACCGCCGGGCTCGTGACCCTCGTCTTCACCGCCCGCACGATGTGGCTGGTGCCCCACGAGGGCGCCTTGGACCTCGAACTTCCTTGGTGGCAGCAGCTGTTGGCGGCCCCTTACCCGATCCTGGCGCTCGGGCTGTCAGGGGCGTGTGCCAACATGATCAGCCGTTGTCCGATCCATTCGACCGAGCAAACGGGGAACCAGACATGCCCTTCTCGAAGCTTCCGTTCCGCAGGGCGGTGAGCGGACTGACCGCCGCCACCGCGCTCGCCCTCGGCGCCACCCTCATGGCCGCTCCCACCGCCTCGGCGGTCGGCTCCTCCGGCTGCACCGAGAACATCAAGGACACGACCTACACGGTCGTCCAGTACGACCACGCCGACATGCACACCGGCCCCGGCAACGGGTACAGGGTGAAGAAGTCGGTGTACATGGGCAACAAGGTGCGCGTGTACTGCACCGCCAAGGGCGGCTCCTGGTACTACGGCAAGTTCGGCAAGACCTACGGCTGGATGGAGGAGCACGCCTTCTTCTAGGCCGTACCCCTCCACGTCTCCGGTTCTTCGCCGCCCCGCCCAGGGCCTGTCCGGCGGATCCTGTCGCAGACGCGCTGACAAGGCGCCGTAGCTTCCCTGCGACCTGATCCGCCGGACAGGCCCTAGCCCTCCGCCAGGATCTCGTCCGCGTCCACGATCCGGTACGCGTACCCCTGCTCCGCCAGGAAGCGCTGGCGGTGGGCGGCGAAGTCCTGGTCGATGGTGTCGCGGGCGACGACCGAGTAGAAGTGGGCCTGGTGGCCGTCGGCCTTGGGGCGCAGCACACGGCCCAGGCGCTGGGCCTCCTCCTGGCGGGAGCCGAAGGTGCCGGACACCTGGACGGCGACCGTGGCCTCGGGCAGGTCGATGGAGAAGTTGGCGACCTTCGACACCACGAGCACGCTGATCTCACCCTCGCGGAAGGCGTCGAAGAGCTTCTCGCGCTGCGCGTTGGACGTCTCGCCCTTGATCACCGGGGCGTTCAGGTGCTCGCCCAGCTCGTCCAGCTGGTCGATGTACTGGCCGATGACGAGGATCTGCTGCCCGGCGAACCGGCGCACGATCGCCTCCGTGACCTTCCGCTTGGTCTCGGTGGTCGCGCAGAAGCGGTACTTCTCCTCGGTCTCGGCGGTGGCGTACGCGAGCCGCTCGGAGTCGGTGAGGTTCACCCGGACCTCGACGCAGTCGGCGGGCGCGATGTAGCCCTGCGCCTCGATCTCCTTCCAGGGCGCGTCGAACCGCTTCGGCCCGATGAGGGAGAAGACGTCGGACTCACGGCCGTCCTCGCGCACCAGGGTCGCGGTCAGACCGAGGCGGCGGCGTGCCTGGAGGTCCGCGGTGAACTTGAAGACCGGCGCGGGCAGCAGGTGCACCTCGTCGTAGACGATCAGACCCCAGTCGCGGGAGTCGAACAGCTCCAGGTGCGGGTAGACGCCCTTCCGCCTGGTCGTCAGCACCTGGTAGGTGGCGATGGTGACCGGGCGGATCTCCTTCCGGGTCCCGCTGTACTCGCCGATCTCGTCCTCGGTCAGCGTGGTCCGCTTCACCAGCTCGTGCTTCCACTGCCGGGCCGAGACGGTGTTGGTGACGAGGATGAGGGTGGTGGACTTCGCCTGCGCCATCGACCCGGCGCCGACCAGCGTCTTTCCGGCGCCGCAGGGGAGCACGACCACGCCGCTGCCGCCGTGCCAGAAGTTCTCCACGGCCTGCTTCTGGTACGGACGCAGCGCCCAGCCGTCCTCGAGCAGCTCGATCGGATGCGCCTCGCCGTCCACGTACCCGGCGAGGTCCTCGGCCGGCCAGCCCAGCTTCAGCAGCATCTGCTTGATCTGCCCGCGCTCGGAGGGGTGCACGACCACGGTGTCCGGGTCGAGGCGCGCCCCGACCAGCGGGGTGATCCGCTTGGACTTCAGCACCTCCTCCAGCACCGGCCGGTCGGTGGTGGTGAGGACGAGGCCGTGCGCGGGGTGCTTGCTCAGGGTGAGCCGCCCGTACCGGTCCATCGTCTCGGCGATGTCCACGAGCAGCGCGTGCGGTACCGGATAGCGGCTGTACTGCACCAGCGCGTCCACGACCTGCTCGGCGTCGTGCCCGGCGGCCCGCGCGTTCCACAGACCGAGCGGGGTGACCCGGTAGGTGTGGATGTGCTCCGGCGCCCGCTCCAGCTCGGCGAAGGGCGCGATGGCACGCCGGCAGTCGTCGGCCCGCTCGTGGTCGACTTCCAGGAGCAGGGTCTTGTCCGACTGGACGATCAGCGGTCCGTTCACCGACGCACTTCCCTTCCGCGTGGCCAAACGTCCAGTGTGCCCTATCAGCGGATGATCGCGGTGGGGCGCCGCAACCGTGGGCCCCCGACACGGGTCTTCCTACCCGGGACCGGCGCGGGGACGCGGTCCGGGGAGGAGTGCGGCGCGATGTCGGTACGCAGGTGGGTGACCGGCCTGGGGGCCGCGGCGGTGCTGGTGGCGGCAGGGGCGTGGGCGGTGTGGCCGCCGGGTGTCGATCAGCACCTGTGGGGCGAGGTGCGGCCGGTGATCGAGGCGCGGCTGGTGGCGGACTCGAAGGGCAGCGGGTACGGGGAGACGCAGCCCGGACTGCGGGCGCGGTGGTTCTGCCGGGCCGAGGCACGGGACCTCGACGAGCACGACGGCGTCGTACGGGCGGGCGTGACCACGCTGTGCATGGAGTACGGGGCGCGGAACGGCGCTCTTGTGGAGTGCTCCGGTGCCGACGTCCCGCAGGTGGTGCGCCTGAAGCGGGACGCGGGCGCGCACGGCGGCTTTCGCGTGACGTCGCGGGAGGAGGGGCCGGACGGCGCGGGGAGCGGGAAGTGGGTGGAGGACCACTTCAGTTTCTTTCGCGAGCCCGGCCCCGAGGGCACGGGCGGGTCCGCCGCCCTGGAGGCCGCCGCCCGCAAGCACTTCGGCCTGCCGGCGGACGCTCCGGTCAGGGACTGCTGACCGGGTCCGCGCCTATTCCTCCGCCAGCTCCGCGACCCCGGTGACCCGGTGCAGCGGATACGTCCGCACCTCGTCGGCCGTGTGGTCGTACGCCGTCACGAAACCGCCCTCGACACGGATCGGGGCGATGACGCGCTGGCTGGCGGTGCCCTCGGCGTTGACATAGCCGATCCACAGGGACTCGCCGGTCAGGACGGCGGCCTGCATGGTGGCCAGGGTCTCGGCGGAGCTGGTGCGGGGCAGTTCGCCGCCCGTGAGCGCGCTGCCCGACGGCTTGCGCGGGGCGGTGGCGGCCAGGTCGCCCGCCCGGATCGCGCGGATCGCGGCCGCCAGCAGCGTGGCGTCGGGCGGCGGCGGTCCGTCCGGCACCGGCTCGGGCGCGGTGCGCGGCGGGGTGCGGTGGGCGTCGGCGCGGGTGATCAGGACGTCGCCCTCGGCGGACTCGGCGGCGGGCGCGAAGCCCAGCGCGCGCAGGCCCTCCAGCAGCGTGGCCGGGTCCGTCGGGGCGGCCAGGACGGTCGGGGCCAGGCGGCGCAGGCGCAGGGCCGCCGCCCGCTTGTCGGCGAGGATCTCGTTCAGCAGGGCGTCGTCGTCGCAGCGGACGTACGCCGAGGCCGCGCCCACCCGCAGATGGCCGTGCTTGCGTGCCACGTCGTCGATCAGATAGGCCAGCGGCTGCGGGACCGGCGTGCGGGAGTGTGCGGTGAGGAAGGCGTGCAGGTCGGCAGCGGCCCGGCCGGCGTCCAGGGCGCGGCGGACCGAGGCCGGTGTGAAGCGGTAGACGGTCGCCCCGCCCTTGGACTCGACGTCCGCGAGGATCCCGAGCATGTCGGCGAGCGGACGCCGGAGCGGGCCGGGGGCCACCGCCGTGAGGTCCGCCTGGAGCAGGACGTGGTCCAGGGGTTCGGGCAGCAGAGGTGCGAGGAGCCGGGCCGCGCCGGCCGTGGCGACGGTCTGCTCGGTGGGGGAGAGGGGTTCGAGGAGCGCGCCCGGGCGGTGGTGGACGGGAAGTTTGTCGCCGGGGCCGGAGGGTTCCGTGGCGGCCGAGGGGTGCGCGGCCGCGGGCGCGCCGAGCAGCGCCCGCCCCTGCGTCGACAGCGCCCCGCGCCCGGTGACGCCGAGCAGCTCCGCCTCCGAGAGGGTCCAGCGGGCGAGCCGGGAGCGCAGGTCGTCGGCGCCGTCGACGTCGCGCTGGGGGCCGCGCAGCGGCCGCTCCCAGAGCAGCCGCGCCAGCACCGACTCGGCGCCGGGGGCGGCGCCCTGCGGCAGCCCGGCCAGCAGGGTCAGCACCCGCCGCCGTACCTCGGGTGCGGCGGACCGGTCGAGTCCCGGTCCCAGGGCGGACAACGTACGGTCCTTCGCGTCCCGCCCGCCGACCAGCCCCGCTGTCCGGGTGGCCGTCAGCCAGGCCTCGGCGAGCCGGGCCCAGCGCTCGGCGGGCGGCCGCTCCAGCCATTCGTCGTAGGCGGGGGTGGCCGCGTACCGCTCGTCGGCCTCGCCGTCGGAGGCGAGCAGGCCGGCCGCGTACGCCAGCTCGACCCAGAAGGCGGCGACCGGTTCGGGCACGTCGAGGGCGACGGCGGTCCGCTTCAGGTCCCGCACGCTCAGCCCGCCGGCCCGCAGCACGGCCGGGCCGCCCTCGTCCCAGTCCTTCAGCAGCTCCTCGACGGTGGCCAGCGCGGTGTACGCCTGCCCGGCCGCGGTGGCGTCCACGATCTGCGGACCGTGCGTCGCGGCCGGCTCGACGGCGGGCGGCAGCGGCTCGGGCTCCCGGTGCGCGCGGCCCTCGCGCAGATGCAGGGCGACCTCGCGGGGCAGGACGACCGTGCCGGGCGCGGTGGGCAGCAGCAGGCCGCGGTCCAGCAGCCAGCGCAGATGGGCGGCCGGGTCGGCGGTGACCTGCCCGTACGGCGGCCCCCACACCAGCCGGGACAGCACCTCGCGGGCGGCCTCCGGGGCCTTCGCGAGCAGCGCGGCCATCTTCTTCCGGTGGGTGAACAGGGCGGTGAGCGCGGCCGCGGCGGAGACCGAGTCGTGCGTCGAGGCCAGACCGGCCGCGCCGACGATCTCCTGGATCCGCCCCGGGGACATGCCCGCGGTGGCCTCCTGCACGCTCGGGCCGAGACCGGTCGGGGAGGGGTGCTGCGCGGACGGCGCCAGCAGCTCCCGCGCTGTCCGCACCAGGCGCAGCCGTTCGTCGTCGCCCCACACCAGGGCCTGTTCGCGCAGGGTGGCCACCGCGCGGGGCAGCGCGGCGGCGACGGTCTCGTCCCGGGCGTACCCGGCCATCAGGCCGAGCAGAATCTCGTACGACGCCGGTTCCGGAGCCACGGCGAGAGCCTCGGCGGTCTGCAGCGCGAACCGGTCCAGCCGCTCCAGGGCACGCAGGACCGAGGCGCGGGTGCCGGCGCGGGTGGCGAGCTGCGTGAGGTCGGTGGGAACCGGGGTGATGAGATCGGGCCTGCTGCGCAGGAGCGCGGCCAGGGAAGCGTCGTCGCGCGCGCGGAGCGCTTCCGCGAGGGAGCGTGGAGCCGACGGGGGCGTGTGGGCGCTCATCCCGCCCACGGTACCCGGAGGGCGGCCGGTCGCAGCGGTGTAGGACGGGGTCCGGCGTTACGCGGTCAGCGCAGACCCGTGTCGCACCTGACCGTGATCTCCGTGTACGCGTCGGGGCGGACGGTGACGTCGACCGGCTTGCAGTGGGCGGTGCCGGAGGTGCGGGCCCGCACCTCGTACACGCCGGTCCGCAGCGGCACCCGGAACCGGCCGTCCGGACCGGTGTGCACGGTCGCCACCTCGGTGTCCGAGGACCGGTCCCGCACCCGCACGGTCGCCTCGGCGGGCCTGCTGCAGTCCCGGCTCTCGGGAGCGCCTTCCACGGGACACGCCGGCCACCGGACGACGACGCCCTTCACCCCGGACCGGGCGTCCGCCGGCGCGCCGCCCGACCCGTTCGGAGCCGCTTCGGAGCACGCGGCCAGCGCCACCGGCACGGTCAGCGCCACGAGCGCGAGGAGCAGGCCGGCCGGCGGCCGCCGGGCGATGCGGCGGCGTTGCGGGAGCACGTTTCCACTGTAGGCAGCACGGAAGGGCGGAGGGGGTGGCTCTGTGGCCACCGCCTCCGCCCTTCCGTGTGTCAGTGGTGGTGCTCGGTGGTGCCGGCTAGCTGCAGAAGCCGAGCTTGCCGATGCGTGAGCCCCACGAGGTGGTGCTGATCTGGCGTTCGTTCACGACGTAGGCACGGTTGCCGACGGGGCAGGTGCTGGTCGAGGAGGGGTTGATGGTGACGGCGGAGTAGTCGCCCCAGCGCTCGACGGCGTCGCCCGTGGGGTCGTAGAACGTCGAGGCCGTGCTGTGGGTGTTGCCCCCGATGACGTTGACCGGGTCGGTGGCGAGGCGGCCGCCGCTCTTCACCCGCACCTGGTGGGGGGCGCTCATCGCGTTGGTCGAGGTCCAGCTGAAGAACATCCGGCCGATGTTGTTCGTCGCGTTGCCGCCCACGGGGGAGCCGGCCACCGACGCGTTGAAGTCGTCCGAGTCGGGGGACTCGAACACCTCACCGGTGGCGGTGAGTGCGCTGGTGTCGGTGTTGATCTGGTACCACGTCGGGGTCGGGAACCCCGAGTCGTTGATGGTGTGGATGTTGAGCAGCTGGTTGCCGATCTGCGTGCTGTTGTTCCCGAACCGGGAGTCCCCGGAGTTCAGCAGGCTGCTCGTACCGGGCTGGCGGCCGCTCGGCGGCACGGTGTAGGCCGTCACCGGCACGTCGGGCTGCTGCACGATGTTCTCGTTGCTGCGGCCCAGGCCGGTGGCCTTGAACAGGCTCAGCTTGTTGCCCGACGCGGTGGCCGCCACCAGGAAGTCGCTGGAGTTGTTGTCCTCCACGACGGGAGGCGCGACGGTGCCCGGCGTGCCCAGGTCGAAGTACAGGAAGCCGAAGTCGCGGCCGTTGTACAGATCGGCCTTGGCGATGCCGAAGGCGCGGGAGCGGACGTAGTTCAGCCCGGAGTCGAAGATGTTCGCCGTGACGATCACGGCGTCCTGGTCGAGCCCCAGCTGCGGGAAGTCGTAGAGGTCGCCGGGGTTCTCCGGCGGGTCGAACGTGTAGAGGAAGAAATCCTTGGTGGCGTCCGAGGTGGTGGACACCGCGTAGAACACCTTCTGGACCGTGCTGCTCTCCGGGAGCGCCTCGGCCGAGATGACCCAGCGGTTCCACTTCTTGTCGTAGACGACCCGGGGGTCGAAGATCGTCTGCGTGCTGTAGCCGAAGAAGCTCGCGAACGACACGTTCTTCAGCAGGCTGCCGTCCGACTTGCTGAACACGCCGAAGCCGGCGCCGTTCACGACCTCGACGAACTGGCCCTTGCCGACGGCGCCCTCCGTGTCCGGCGGCCGGACGCAGCAGGGCTGGCTGAGCCCCTCGAAGCTGCCCTGGGAGGGCTGCTTCAGCATCTTGGCGCTGTTCCCGCCGGTCACCTTGGGCCGGTGCTTCGCGGGGTGCTTCGCGGCGGCGGCCTTCAGCTCGGCGAGCTTGTTGCGCGAAACAGTGGGCAGCGGGCCCTGGTCCTTGCGGACCTTCGGCTGGGCGTGCCCGCTCGGGTTGATCAACTTCGGTTTGGACACGTGAACCATGTGGGGCGCCGGGAGTGGTTTGCCCTCCGCCCGGGGGTGGGCGGACGCCCCGGTCGCCTGAGCCACGCCCAGGCTCAGCGCGAGCGCGGCCAGCATGGCCGGCACGACGCGGCGCGCTCTCCGTCTGGTCGTCAAGACAGATTCCTCTCTTCACTTCCGCAGCCTGGACGGCCGCCGAGAAGGTCAGGCACAGCATGCGAGAGGGATTTCGGAAACTTGGTGACCTAGTGAATATTTAACCCAATTCCACCTGAACGGCGGTTTGGGAGGTCGAACGCCGAAGTCGTTTCGATGGACGGCCGGTTGAAGACACGCCACCGGGAGCGGACGGCGGACCGGCCGGCCGCCGCCTGCTCCCGGGTTCCTCCGCTAGCTGCAGAAGCCGAGCCTGCCGATGCGTGAGCCCCACGAGGTGGTGCTGATCTGGCGTTCGTTCACGACGTAGGCACGGTTGCCGACGGGGCAGGTGCTGGTCGAGGAAGGGTCGATGGTGACGGCGGAGTAGTCGCCCCAGCGCTCGACGGTGTCGGACGACGGGTCGTAGAAGGTCGAGGCCGTGCTGTAGGTGTTGCCCCCGACGACGTTGACCGGGTCGGTGGCGAGGCGGCCGCCGCTCTTCACCCGCACCTGGTGGGGGGTGCTCGTCACGTTCGTCGAGGACCAGGTGAAGAACATCCGGCCGATCGGGTTGGTCGTGGTGCCGCCCACGGAGGAGCCGGCCACCGATGGGTTGAAGTCGTCCGAGGTGCCGGACTCGTAGACGAAACCGGACCGACCGGAGGGCACCGTGCCGGTGCTGGTGTTGATCTGGTACCACTTGGGGCGCGGCAAGCCGCCGGAATTGATGGTGTGGACGTTGAGCAGCTGGTTGCCGATCTGCGAGCTCGCGTTCTGGAACCGGGCGTCCGCGCTGTCCAGCAGGTTGTTCGTACCGGGCTGGCGGGCGTTCGGCGGCACCGTGTAGGCGGCCACCGGCACGCCGGCCTGCTGCACGATGGTGGCGTTGCTGTGGCCCAGGTTGGTGGCGCGGAACAGGCCCAGCTGGTTCGAGGTGCCGGCCGCCACCAGGAAGGCGTTGGTGTTGTTGTCCTCCACGAGGGGAGGCGCGACCGTGCCCGCCTTGCCGAGGCTGAAGTACGGGTAGTTCGTGATGCGGCCGTTGTACAGGTCGGCCTTGGCCAGGCCGAACGCGCGGCTGCGGACGTAGTTCTCCGCGGAGTCGAAGATGTTGGCCGTGACGATCACGGCGTCCGGGCTGAGCCCCAGCTGCGGGAAGTCGTAGAAGTCGCCGGCATTCTCCGGCGGGTCGAACGTGTAGACGAAGAACGAGCCGGTGGGGTCCGAGGTGGTGGACACCGCGAAGAACACCTTCTGGACCGTGGAGTTCTCTGGGAACGCAGCGGCCGAGATGACCCAGCGGTTCGACTTCTTGTCGTAGACGACGCGTGGATCGAAGATCGTCTGTGCGGTGTACTTGAAGAAGCTCGCGAACGACACCTTCTTCAACAGGGCGCCGTCCGACTTCCGGAAGACGCCGAAGCCGGTGCCGTTCACGACCTGGACGAAGTGGCCGAGGCCGACGGCGCCGTGCGTGTCCGGCGGCCGGATGCAGCAGGGCTCGCCGAGCCCCTCGAAGCTGCCCTGACTGGGTGGAGGCGCCAGTTTCCAGGCCCTGTTCCCGCCGGTCTGTCCGGGCCCGTGCTTCGCGGGGTGTTTCGCGGCCTCCGCCTTCAGCTCGGCGAGCTTCTTGCGGGGAATGGTGGGCAGGGGGCCCTGGCTCTTCAGGACCTTCGGCATGGCATTGCCGGTCGGGGTGACCAACTTCGGTTTGGACAGGTGAACCGTGTGGGTCGCCGGGACCGGCTTCCCCTCCGCCCTGGGCCGAGCGGCCGCCCCGGTCGCCTGAGCCGCGCCCAGGCTCAGCACGAGCGCGGCCAGCATGGCCGGCACGACTCGGCGCGCTCTCCGGCTGGTCGTCAAGACGGCTTCCTCTCTTCGCTTCCGCGGCCTGGAGGGCCGCCGAGAAGGTTTCAGCATGAGAGAAAGGGCATTTGGAAACTAAGCGACCTAGCGAACATTTCAGCCAGGTCCACCTGAACGGTCGTTGGAGCGGTTTCCGGTCCCGTCGGCTAGCAGAAGCCGAGCCTGCCGATGCGCGAACCCCATGAATCGGTGTCGATCTGACGCTCGTTCACGACGTAGGCACGGCTGCCGGCGACGCAGGTGCCGGTCGCGGAAGGGTTGATCGTGACGGCGGAGTAGTCGCCCCAGCGCTGGACCTGGTTCCCGCCCGACGGCGCGTAGAACGTCGAGGCCGTGCTGTGGGTGTTGCCCCCGAGGACGTTCGGGGCGTCGGTGCCGAGGCGGCCTCCGCTCTTGACCCGCACCTGGTGGGGGGTGCTCGTCACGTTCGTCGAGGACCAGGTGAAGAACATCCGGCCGATCGGGTTGTCCATGGTGCCGCCCACGACCGAGCCGGCCACCGAGGGGTTGAAGTCGTCCGAGTCGGGGGACTCGATCACCTCACCGCCGGCGGAGACCGTGCTGGTGTCGGTGTCGATCTGGTACCACCTCGGGGTCGGGTGCCCCCCTTCATCGACGGTGTGGACGTTGAGCAGCTGGTTGCCGATCTGTGTGCTGTTGTTCTGGAACCGGGCGTCCAGGGTGTCCAGCACGGCGCTCGTACCGGGCTGGCGGGCGTTCGGCGGTGCGGTGTAGGCGGTCACCGGCACGTCGGGCTGCTGCACGATGGTGTCGTCGCTGCGGCCCAGGCCGGTGGCCTTGAACAGGCTCAGACGGTCGGCCATGGGGGAGGCCGCCACCAGGAAGGCGCTGGAGTTGTCGTCCTCCACGACGGGAGGTGCGACCGTGCCGGACAAGCCCAGGTCGAAGTACCGGAAGTCGGTGAAGCGGCCGTTGTACAGATCGGCCTTGGCCATGCCGAAGGCGCGGGAGCCGATGTAGTCGTACCCGGGTTCCGTGGGGCGGAAGACGTTCGCCGTGACGATCACGGCGTCCTGGTCGAGCCCCAGCTGCGGGAAGTCGTAGAAGTCGCCGGTGCCGGGCTCCTCCGGCGGGTCGAACGTGTAGCGGTAGAACGAGCCGGCCGGGTTGGAGCCGGTGGACACCGCGTAGAACACCTTCTGGACGTCCTGCTCCTCCGGGAACGCCTCGGCCGAGATGACCCACCGGTTCCACGTCCTGTCGTAGACGACCCGGGGGTCGAAGATCTCCTGCGCGTCGTAGCCGAAGAAGCCGGCCAACGAGACGTTCTTGATCAGGGAGCCGTCCGACTTGCTGAACACGCCGATGCCGGCGTTCGTGACCTCGACGAAGTAACCGTTGCTGACGGCGCCGTGCGTGTCCGGCGGCATGAGACAGCAGGGTTGGCCGAGCCCGTCGAAGCTGCCCTGACTGGGTGGCGGCGCCAGTTTCCAGGCCCTGTTCCCGCCGGTCTGTCCGGGTCGCTGCTTCGCCGGGTGCTTCGCGGCGTCGGCCTTCAGTTCGGCGAGCCTCTCGCGGGGGACGGTGGGCAGCGGTCCCTGGCTCTTGCGCACCTTCGGCCGGGCGTGCCCGGTCGGGTCGACCACCTTCGGTTCGGACAGGTGAACCTTGTGGGGCGCGGGGAGCGGCCTCCCCTCCGCCCAGGGCCGAGCGGCCGCCCCACTCGCCCGCGGCAGGCCCGCGCCCAGGCTCAGCGCGAGCGCGGCCAGCAGGGCCGGCACGACGCGGCGCGCTCTCCGTCTGGTCGTCAAGACAGGTTTCCTCTCTCCGCTTCGCGGCCTCGGTGGCCGGTGAGCAGGTCACGCTCAGGATGAGAGGTCATGGCGTCGGGCACCCGCACCCACGCGGTACCGTCGTCCAACGGGGTGTCATCGCCGTTGCCCCGGAAGGGTTTTCCGTGGGGATCGAAAGCGATCAGGTCGTCTACGAGTATCTGAGCCGCGTCGGAGACATCGCTCAGCAGCGGCAGTTGCCGTCGTCCGCGCGGATGCGGCTGGTGTCGGAGCTGCGCAACGAGATCGACCGGCACCGGGCCAGGGCGGCGGTGGACAGCCCCGCCGCGGTGCGCCGCATCCTTGAGCGGCTGGGCACCCCGGACGAGGTGGTCGAGGCCGCGGGCGGCAGCGCGGGGGTGCCGCGGTCGGCGCCCGCCGCCGTGCCCGTACAGCGGGACCCGGAGCCGAAGGAACGGCCCAAGGGGCTGCGCAGGGTCGTACCCCGGCCGCGTGCCGCCGAGCCGGAGTCGAAGCCGGAGCCGCGCGACGCTCCGTCCCCGCCGCATCTCGCCGCCCCGGACGAGCTGGGGGACAGTGCGACGCATCCCGACTGGTGGCGGGTGGAGGGCAGCCCGTTCGGTACGCCCGCCGGTGACGTCGTACCGGGGTTCGTGGGCGGGGTGGAGATCCCCGACCTGCTCAAACGCCCGCAGAAGGAGACGGAGGAGAAGGAGCCGGAGCCCCGGCAGGCAGAGCCGCCGGAGGCGACGGAACAGGCGGCCGCCCCGCGCCGCCGCCTGTTCGCCCGCAAGGCGCCCGCGCCTGCGGCGGCCGCCCGCCGCCTGCTCCCGGGCCCCGCCGCCGGCTGGAGCAACCCCCTCCTCCTGCTGGCCGCCGCCGCACTGGTCGTCGGAGCCGTGCTCGGCAACTGGTTCGCGCTCCTGCTCGGCTGGCTGATCGCCTACGGCTCCCGCCGCCTCACCCCCGCGGAGACCAAGTGGGCCGTACTGGGCGCCCCCGGCCTGGCCCTCGCGTCCGGGTTGCTGTGGCTGTGGGGCCGCGACACCGGCCGCTGGGGTGCCCCCGTCGCCCAGGGGCACATGAACGAGGCCCTGGCACAGACCTGGCCCTGGGTGGTGCGCGGCGCTGCGGTCGCCTCGGCCCTGTTCCTGGTCTGGCGGTCACAGAGAAGGCGCTGAGCGGCCTCGGGGGCGTGCCTCACTTCCCCGAGGCCGCTCAGCCCTCCGGGCCCGCTGTCATCGGTACCCGGCAGAATGTCCCCCATGACCGTCACCCCGGCCCCCGCCCTCACCGTCGGCTTCGACCTCGACATGACGCTCATCGACTCCCGGCCGGGCATCCACGCCTGCTACCGGGCGCTGGCGGAGCGGACTGGGACGTTCATCGACGCCGACCTGGCGGTGACCCGGCTGGGGCCGCCGCTCGCGGAGGAACTGGTCAACTGGTTCCCCGCGGAGGAGGTCGCCGGTATGGCCGATCTGTATCGCGAGATGTACCCCTCGATCGCCATCGCCGCGACGCCCGCGATGGCGGGCGCCCGGGAGGCGATAGACGCGGTGCGGACCGTCGGCGGCCGGACGATGGTGGTCACGGCGAAGTACGAGCCGAACGCCAAACTGCACCTGGACCACCTGCGCATCGCACCCGACGTGGTCGTGGGCGACCTGTGGGCCGAGCAGAAGGCGGAGGCCCTGCGCGAGTACGGCGCGGCCGTGTACGTCGGTGACCACGTCGGAGACGTCCGCGGGGCCCGTACGGCGGGCGCGCTGTCCGTCGCCGTGGTCACCGGACCGTGCGACGGCGACGAGCTGCGCGCGGCGGGGGCGGACGTCGTGCTCGACGACCTCTCCGCCTTCCCGGCCTGGCTGGCCGCCTACCGCGAGGCGCCCCGCGCCTGACGCCGCCCGGCGGCGACGGAACGCAGCACGCCCGCCCCGGCCACCAGGAAGCCGACGGCCATGAGCATGCTCAGACCGAACATGTACGTCGGAAAAGGCTTCGCACCGAGGAACAGCGGGGCCACCGTGACAAGGGTGGCCACGGCCCCGATGAAGAACACCACGGCACCGGCGCGGATCAGTCGGTCACCGGGCCCGGCGGAATTCGTTTGGGTTTTGTCACGCACCGGACCAGGGTAGTTCCCAGCGCAAGAGAACAACCGGGGGACGTCTTGTCACCCGCCCGAAGACCATTAGCCTTGGTGTCGGCGGGTCATGGTCGACCCGCTCTAGTGCTATCAAGAGCCGTTTCCGAAGTAGTTTTCCCGACAAGTACGAGGACGAGGACAGACGTGCCTACCGGCAAGGTCAAGTGGTTCAACAGCGAGAAGGGCTTCGGCTTTCTCTCCCGCGACGACGGCGGTGACGTCTTCGTCCATTCCTCGGTTCTCCCCGCCGGAGTCGAAGCGCTCAAGCCGGGACAGCGCGTGGAGTTCGGCGTCGTCGCCGGTCAGCGCGGTGACCAGGCCCTTTCCGTGACCGTGCTCGACCCGACGCCGTCCGTCGCGGCCGCGCAGCGCAAGAAGCCGGACGAGCTGGCCTCGATCGTGCAGGACCTGACGACCCTCCTCGAGAACATCACGCCGATGCTCGAGAAGGGCCGCTACCCGGAGAAGACCTCCGGCAAGAAGATCGCCGGCCTCCTGCGGGCGGTCGCCGACCAGTTGGACGTGTGACCCTCAGGGGAAAGCGAGCGCATCCGGACCGAGGGGCGGCAGCAGCCCCTCGGCCGCCGCGCGTGTGAGCAGTCCGCGGATCGCCGCGTAGCCGTCCTCGCCGAGGTCGGCGGTGAACTCGTTGACGTACAGCCCGATGTGCTGGTCGGCGACGGCCGGGTCCATCTCCTGGGCGTGCTCCATGACGTACGGCCGGGAGGCCTCGGGGTCGTCCCAGGCGGCCCGGACGGACGCCTTGATGGAGTCGGCGAGCCGGCCGAGGGTCTCGGCGCCCAGCGAGCGCTTGGCGATGATCGCGCCGAGCGGGATCGGCAGTCCGGTGCTGCGCTCCCAGTGCTCGCCCATGTCGGCGAGCTTGTGCAGCCCGTAGTTCTGGTACGTGAAGCGTGCCTCGTGGATGACGAGTCCGGCGTCCACCTTGCCGTCCCGCACGGCCGGCATGATCTCGTGGAACGGCAGGACGACGATCTCGCCCACCCCTCCCGGCAGCGTGTCCGCCGCCCAGAGCCGGAACAGCAGGTAGGCGGTCGACTTCTCGCTCGGCACCGCGACCGTACGGCCCGTCAGGTCGCTTCCCGCCTCCCGGGTCAGCACCAGCGGCCCGCAGCCCCGCCCCAGCGCACCGCCGCACGGCAGCAGCGTGTACTCGTCCAGGACGTAGGGCAGCACGGCGTACGACACCTTCAGTACGTCGAACTCGCCACGCTCGGCCATGCCGTTGGTGATGTCGATGTCGGCGAAGGTCACGTCCAGCGCGGGGGCGCCGGGGACGCGGCCGTGCGCGAGGGCGTCGAAGACGAAGGTGTCGTTCGGACAGGGCGAGTACGCGATCTGCATCGCATCACTGGTCATGCGTGTTCCAACTCTCCAAAGCGGGCGCGAGCTTCCCGAAGCCCTCGGCGAGGGCGGCGAGCGCGTCGCCGATGCGCCAGGCGGCGCGGTCGCGCGGGCCGACCGGGTTGGACACCGCCCGGATCTCCAGCACGGGTACCCCGTGCGCTGCGGCCGCCTCGGCCACTCCGAACCCCTCCATGCCCTCGGCGAGGGCCCGCGGGTGGCGGGCGCGCAGCTCGGCGGCGCGGGCGGCGGTGCCGGTGACGGTGGAGACGGTGAGGACGGTGCCGGGACGGGCGCCGGTGGTCTCGGACACGGCTCGCACGAGCGAGGGCGGCGGCCGGTGGGTGACGGTCCCGAAGCCGAGCTCGGTGACCGGGAGGAAGCCGTCGGCGGTCTCGGCGCCCAGATCGGCCACGGTGATCGCGTCGGCGACGACGAGCGAGCCGACCGGGGCCTCGGGCAGGAAGCCACCGCCGATCCCGGCCGAGACGACGAGACCGTAGGGTCTGCCGTCGAGGGCGGCCGCGGTGAGCGCTGTGGCGGTGGAGGCGGCGGCGAGGGCGGGCCCTACACCGCCGGCCAGCAGGTCGTACCCGGCACCGGTCCGCACGAGGGAGACCCCTGGCAGCCGTACCTCCGCGGCCGCCTCCGGGAACGCCCGGGCCACCGCATCCCGTTCGGCCGGGACCGCGGTGGCTACGAGTACGCGTACGGAGGGCGTGGTCAGGCCTTCTTCAGCTTGAAGGACCACAGGCCCTTGGCCGGCTGCTGGCCCATCTGGACGGAGACGGTGTTGCTGGTGCCCTGGGTGCCGTACTGGGCGTTGAAGAACGCGCTGCCGGGGATGGTGGTGTAGGTCTTCTTGCTCACGTCGGTGAACTGGCGGCCGTTCACCAGGAGGATCCAGCCGGCGTCCGCGATCTTCGGGTCGACGCCGAAGCGGACCGTCTGGTCCGGGTCCACCTTGATCGATTCGATGTCCCCGGCCTTCTTGGCGCACTTGGCCAGCGACTTGGCGTCCAGGGGATTGCCGTCGTTGTAGCAGAGGGCCTCGGAGTTGACCGATTCCCGGCCTACGGTGATCGTCGCGACGGGAGTCGGCTTCTCGCAGGCGGACAGGACGAGCAGTCCGGCGGAAACGGCGCCGGCGGCTGCGACGGCGCGGCGGCGTCGCACAACGGATTGCAGCGTGGTCATGGCCGAAGGCTATCGGGCACCCGGAGCCCGCCGCCCATGTGGGGTGCGACGTGCCCGGTTCGTTACGCCACTCGCGCCCGCGGCCTGCTGCCGTGGCGTGCCGAGGAGAGCAGTCCGCGCAGAGTGGTCAGCCATCCGGCGGCCACGATGGCGGCGGCGACCGTGAGGCCGAGGGAGCCGTTGAGGGGCATCACGATGCCGACGGCGCCGCCGAAGACCCAGGCCACCTGGAGCAGTGTCTCCGACCGCGCGAACGCCGACGTCCGCACCAGCTCGGGCACGTCCCGTTGGATCAGCGCGTCCAGGGACAGCTTGGCCAGCGCCTGCGCGAACCCGGCGACGGCGGCCAGACAGGCCACCAGGAAGGGCCCGAAGAACACGGCGGCCACGATCGCCGTACCCAGCACCACGGCGACGACGGTCACGATGATGATCTCGGGGGCCCTGGACCTCAGCCAGGCCCCCACGGCCGTACCCAGGGCGTTCCCCGCACCCGCCGCGACGCCCACGATCCCCAGCGAGACCGCCGCGCTCTCCCCGGTCAGCGGCTGCTCGCGCAGCAGGAACGCGAGGAAGAAGATCAGGAAGCCGGACAGGCAGCGCAGGGAGGCGTTGGCGCCGAGAGCATGGGTGACGGCGGGCCCGACCGTCCGCAGCCCGGGCCGCCGCTTGATCGTCTGCCGGCGGTGCGGCCCGTGCAGATGCTCCTCGTCGGCGGCGAGCAGGGCCACGTCCTCGCCCTTGGCGGAGTCCACCTTGGGCGGCAGGGAGAACGACAGGAACGTCCCTGCAACGAAGATCACGAAGGCGCCGTACAGCGGCCAGGGATCTCCGACGGCATGCAGTCCCGCCCCGATCGGCGCGGCCACGCCGGTGGCCAGGAGGCCGGCGAGGGTGACCCGGGAGTTGGCCTTCACGAGCGAGAAGGCGGGCGGCAGCAGCCGCGGCACGACGGCGCTGCGGACCACCCCGTACGCCTTGGAGGCCACGAGCACCCCCAGCGCGGCGGGATACAGCTCCAGGCTGCCACTGGCCACGGCCCCCGAGATGATCAGCGCGAGCAGCGCCCGGGCCAGCATCGCCGCGGCCATCGCGGCCCGCCGCCCGTGCGGCAGCCGGTCGAGGAGCGGCCCGATGACGGGGGCGAGCACGGTGAAGGGGGCCATGGTGATGGCGAGATAGAGCGCGACGCGCCCGCGTGCCTCGTCGGTCGGCACGGAGAAGAACACGGTCGAGGCCAGCGCGATGGTGATCATGACATCACCGGCGCCGTTCACCGCGTGGAGCTCGATCAGCTTGCCCAGCCCCGACTCGCCCGCACCATGGGCGTGCGTGGCCTTCCGGATCCCGCGCGCGGTACCGGTCACCGGGAAGTGCAGGGCACGCCCCACCGCGCGGACGGCACCGCCGACCCGGCCCGAACCGCCACCTCGAACGCTCCCCCTGTCCGCGGCTGCCACGTGCTTCATAGTGCCCTGAGACACCGCCCGATAGTGCGGTTTGAACCCAAGCGAGTCGGGCGCAGCGGCGGTTTCGCAGTGGGGCGAAGTGGGGTGGCGGGGCGGTTTGGTGGTGGGGCGAAGTGGGGTGGCGGGGCGGTTTGGTGGTGGGGCGAAGTGGGGTGGCGGGGCGGTTTGGTGGTGGGGCGACGCGGGATGTCGGGGGCACTTCGCGGCGAACCGAGGCGGGATGCCAGGGCGGCTTCGCGGGCCGGTCGGGGTGTGACGTGGGGGTTGTGTCGCAGCTGAGCGAGACGGAGCGGGGGGCGGTTTCGGGGTCGGGTGAGGTGGAAGGTGGGGGCGGCTGCGGCAGCCGGTCGGGGTGTGACGCGGGGGTTGCGTCGCAGCTGAGCGAGACGGAGCGGGGGGAGTGGCTTCGGGGCCGGGTGAGGCGGAAAGTGGGGGCGACTGCGTGGCCGGTCGAGGCGTGACGCCGGGGGCGACTTCGCAGCCGAGCGAGCTGTGATGCCGCGGTCACTTCGCAGCCGAGCGAGACGGGTGGGCGGGCGGGAAACATCGCCGCGAAGCGGCGGACTGTCCCCGACCACCGACAACGGGGTAGCGTGCGTATCTCAGCCATAACGCAGAATGGATGGCAGAGGTGCGCCCGAGTGCGCGTCGGATGCAGACGTCGATGCGGTCCCCCGGTCCGCTCCGTCCGCCTGACCGCCGGAGGCAGCCGCACTCATTGCAGACGGCGTAGGAGAGAAGCGATACCTGTGAGCGCAGCGACAACGCGAAGCCGCACCCCCGACCGTCTGTGCGCCGAGGCCGTGGACCTGGCCCGCGCCGCCGCCGAGGAGGCAGCCGCGCCCGGAGTTGTCGGTGAGCACGTGGGCCTGGTGTCGGAGGGTGACCGGGTCGTCACGCACTTCTTCGAGTGCAAGGAACTGGGCTACCGCGGCTGGCGCTGGGCGGCGACGGTGGCCCGTGCCTCCCGCGCGAAGATCGTGACCCTGGACGAGGTGGTCCTCCTCCCCGGTCCCGACGCCCTGCTCGCCCCCGAGTGGGTCCCGTGGAGCGAGCGCCTGCGCCCGGGTGACCTCGGCCCCGGCGACCTGCTCCCGACCGACCAGGAGGACCTCCGCCTGGAGCCCGGCTACACGGGCGAGGAGCAGCCCCCGCCGAACTCCGTGGTGTCGGACGAGATGGTCGAACTGGCGGATGCCGAGGACGCCGACGTGACGCCCGGCACGCCCGCCACCCAGCCGACGGTCCCCACCCGTGGCTCGATCGCCTCGGTGGCCCAGGAGCTGGGCCTGCGCCGCGCCCGCGTCCTGTCCCGCTACGGCCTGCACACCGCGGCCGACCGCTGGGAGGAGGGCTTCGGCCCCAAGACCCCGATGGCCCAGGCGGCCCCGGCGACCTGTCTGACCTGCGGCTTCCTCAGCCCGATCGGCGGCTCCCTGGGCCAGGCCTTCGGTGTCTGCGCGAACGAGTTCTCCCCGGCAGACGGCCGTGTGGTCTCGCTGGCGTACGGCTGCGGCGGCCACTCGGAGGCGGCGGTCATGCCGAAGCCGCCCCAGCCCCCTGCTCCGGTGATCGACGAGATGAAGGTCGACGTCTTCCCGCTCCGCCCGGCCCGCGACTCGGGCTCGGTCCCGGAGGCGGGCGACGAGGAGACGGCGGAACTCGGCCACTCGTAGTCGAAGCGGTCCCGGCGCCCCTTTCGTCCGTCTCCGGGTCCTGACCTGTGCCTTCGGTCTCCCTGCCGCACTCGCTGTACCTTCGTCCTCACGTCGACGAGGAGAGTGAACGTGAGCAAGTTCGTGCGGCCGGCGGCCGAGGGCGCCGACCCCTTCGGCACCGCCCGTCTGCGCCGCGGTGTGCTCGACGCCTGGGCCACCAGCCCCGCCCGGTTCCGTGAGGACGCCAACGCCGAGGAGGACCTGGTCCTCGGCGGCTACCGGGACCGGCTCGTGGTGGAGCTGGCCCAGAACGCCGCCGATGCCGCCGCCCGCGCGCGGACACCGGGCCGGCTGCGTCTCACCCTCCGCGACGGCGTCCTGGTCGCGGCGAACACCGGCGCCCCCCTGGACGCGACCGGTGTCGAGTCGCTGTCCACCCTGCGGGCTTCCGCCAAGCGCGACGCGCAGGACACCCACGGCGCCGTCGGCCGGTTCGGTGTCGGCTTCGCCGCCGTACTCTCCGTCACCGACGAGCCCGCGATCGTCGGCCGGCACGGCGGTGTCCGCTGGGCCCTGGCCGAGGCGCGCGAGCTGGCCGCCGACACGGCCCGGCACAGCCCCGGCCTCGGTGACGAGATCCGCCGCCGCGACGGACATGTCCCGCTCCTCCGCCTCCCGTTCGCCGCCGAGGGCTCCGCCCCGGAGCCGTACGACACCGCGGTCATCCTGCCCCTGCGGGACACCGCCGCCGCCGACCTGGCCGAACGCCTCCTCGAGGCCGTCGACGACGCCCTGCTCCTCGCCCTGCCCGGGCTTCAGGAAGTGGTGGTGGAGGTCGACGGGGGTGCCCCGCGCACCCTGCGCCGCCGTACCGAGGGCGCCGTCACCGTCGTGGAGGACTCGCGGGAGGGGGCCACCAGCTGGCGCACCGTCTCCGCGCACGGGCCGCTCACCCCGGACCTGCTCGCCGACCGTCCGGTGGAGGAGCGCCTGCGCCCGCACTGGTCGGTGACCTGGGCCGTGCCGACGGACGCCGACGGCCGCCCGGTCCGGCCGCGCACCACCCCGGTCGTACACGCCCCCACCCCCAGCGACGAGCCCCTCGGCGTCCCCGCCCTGCTCATCGCCTCGTTCCCGCTGGACACCACCCGCCGGCACGCGGCCCCCGGCCCGCTGACCGACTTCCTGGTGCAGCGCGCGGCGGACTCCTACGCCGAACTGCTCGCCGAGTGGCGGCCGGTGACGGAGGGTGTGATCGACCTCGTGCCCGGTCCGCTGGGCAAGGGCGAGCTGGACGGCGCGCTGCGGCAGGCGGTCCTGGAGCGGCTGCCGCGCACCGCGTTCCTGCCTCCGGCCGTCGACTCCAAGAGTGACGACGAGCTTCCGGAGGCGCTGCGGCCGCGGGACGCCGAGGTGGTGGAGGGCGCCGGGGCGGACACCGTACGGGTCCTCGCGGAGGTGCTGCCGACGCTCCTTCCCGCGGGCCTCGAGCGCCGCGTCGAGCTGCGCACCCTCGGGGTCGCCCGGCTCCCGCTCGCCGACGCCATCGACCGGCTCGCCGGTCTGGAGAAGGACCCCGAGTGGTGGTGGCGGCTCTACGACAGCCTCGCCGGGGTCGACCCCGACCGGCTCTCGGGACTCCCGGTGCCCCTCGCGGACGGCCGTACGACCATCGGGCCCCGGCAGGTCCTGCTCCCCGCCCCGGACACCGCGCCCCTCGACCCGGACATCCTCGGCCGGCTGGGGCTCAAGGTCGCCCACGAGGACGCCGCGCACCCGCTGCTGGAGAAGCTGGGCGCGCTGCCCGCGTCCCCGCGCGCGGTGCTGACCACCCCGCAGGTGCGGGCCGCCGTGGCGAACTCCCTGGACGACGAGGGCGGGGCGCTGTGGGAGGAGGACGCTCCCGACGCCGAGGAGCTGGCCGACACCGTCCTCGCCCTGGTGCGCGACGCGGGGCTCGAGCCCGGTGACGAGCCCTGGCTGGGTGCCCTCGCGCTGCCCGACGAGGACGGCGAACTCGCCCCGGCAGGCGAACTCGTCTTCCCCGGCAGCCCCTTCGCCCGCGTGATCCGCGAGGACGAACTGGCATCAGTGGAAGCCGAGTTGGCGGCGAGGTGGGGCGAACAGCCCCTCACCGCCTGCGGTGTCCTCGCGGACTTCGCGCTGGTGCGCGCCACGGACGTGGTCCTCGACCCGGACGAACTGGAGCCCCGGGAGGGCGACTTCGCCGAGCCGGACGACGCGGGCCTGCTGGACGCCGTCGACGTGTGGTGCGAGGACATCCTCGACCGCTTCCCCGACAGCCCGGTGCCCCCGGTCGCCACCGAACTCGTCGCCGTCCGGGACCTCGACCTGGTCGACGACGACCATTGGCCCGAGGCCCTCTCCCTGCTTGCCCGGCCGCCGCTGCGCGACGCCCTCACGCAGCCGGTGCGGATCCTGCTGCCCGACGGCACCCACGAGGTCGTACGCCCGTACACGGCGTGGTGGCTGCGCGGGCACCCCGTCCTCGACGGGCGCCGGCCCGCCGGTCTGCTCGCGGCCGGCGGCGACCCGCTGCTGCGCGGCCTGTACGACGAGGCCGACGCGACCGGCTTCGACGACGAGCAGGTGCTGCGCGCACTGGGCGTGCGGACCTCCGTGGCCGCACTGCTGGACGAGCCCGGCGGCGCCGCCGAACTGCTGGACCGCCTCGCCGACCCGGAGCGAACGGTCACCGCGGCCCAACTGCACGCTCTGTACGGCGCCTTGGCCGAGCTGGATCCGGAGCAGGTGACCCTGCCGGACGAGCTGCGGGCCGTGACCGGCGGGCGGGTGACGGTGGTGGACGCGGCCGACGCGGTCGTGGTCGACTCGCCCGACCTGCTGCCCTTCACCTCCGGTGTCCCGCTGCTGCCGGTCCGTCCGTCCCGGGCCGCCGAGCTGGCCGAGCTGTTCCAGGTGCGGCGGCTGAGCGAGTCCGTCACCGGCGAGGTGACCTCCGAGGGCACCGAGCACGACGTACCGGACCCGGTCCGGGTGCTGCTCGGGCCGCGCACGCCCGGCACCTACGTCGAGCACGAGGAACTGGTCGTGGACGGCGTGGAGATCGACTGGCGGGTGACCGGCGACGGCGTCCTGCACGCGGCCACCCTGGAGGGTGTCGCCGCGGGCCTCGCCTGGGCGGCGGGTCAGTGGCCGCGCCGCTTCGAGGTGGCGGCCCTGCTGGAGGACCCGTCGCGGACGGAGGAGCTGGCGCGGGACCGGTGGTTCGACTGAACCTCCCGCGACCTCTCACGAAATCATTAAATCCTGTACAACCATTCCCGTGCGTCGCGGATCTGGTCAGGTGAGCCAGCAGGCTCCCAAGATCAATTGGGTCCGGTGGAGGTTGCACCCGCGCGGTGCGACCGCCGCCGGACCCGACTCTCCGTAGGGGATCGCATGCGCATTCGTGCCACCGTGGCCGCCGTCTCCGGCGCCATGGCTCTCTCCGCCTTCGCCATGCCTGCCGCGCAGGCCGCCGACGCCGGTTCGTCCTATCGTGCGGAGGCCGCGAAGGTCCTCCGGGCGGCGCACGCCGCCACGTCGGACAAGACCGCGTTCAGCGCCTCCACCGCGGCCGACGGCGCCCCGTACGCGATGGACGTCACCTTCTCCGACTTCAAGATCGCCAAGGCCGTCAAGGTCGGTACGACCAACCACGTCTCCACCACGGTCACCTACACGCTGACCCACGGCGCCGACGTCGACGTCACCGCCGACGACTTCCTCACCGGGCCCTACATCTACAAGGGCTCCTACGACAAGCCGGACAACTCGCTGTTGGGCGACAAGCCGGCCACCTGCGCCCCCACCTCGTCGACCACCGAGACCTGCACGGGCCTCATCGACGTCTACCCGGGTGACGACGAGCTGTTCAACTCCGACGCCGGCACCTGGCACGGTGCGGCTCTGGCCATCGCGCTCAACGGCCAGGACCCGAGCAGCGCCGACTTCGATGTCACCAAGGTCGGTTACGCCGACCAGGGCTCCCTCGGCACCACGCTGGTCCAGCGCTACTCCAGGCTGACGGTCAACGCGGCCCCGGAGCCGGTGAAGAAGGGCAGGACCATCACGGTCGCGGGCAAGTTGTCCCGGGCCAACTGGGAGGACCACAAGTACCACGGCTACACCGACCAGTCGGTGAAGCTGCAGTTCCGCAAGAAGGGCTCCAGCACCTACACCACGCTGAAGACCATCAAGTCCAACTCCACGGGCGACCTGAAGACGACGACCACCGCGTCGGTCGACGGCTACTACCGCTTCGCCTTCGCGGGCACCACGACCACCCCGGCGGTCAACGCCACGGGTGACTTCGTCGACGTGCAGTAGCACGGTCGCGCACGCCCCGTTCCGGCTCCGGACGCCCAAGGCTTCCGGAGCCGGAACGTTTCCTCTCACTTGTGTCACGGGCTGGCAATGCGAGGCCAAAATCTGGCCGGGAGCCGCTCTTGACGTACAACCAACTGCACCCCTCACGGATCTGATCGCTTGAGTCAACCGACTCCAAGATCACTTCTCCCTCCAGGGGAACGCACATGCGCATTCGTGCCACCGTGGCCGCCGTCTCCGGCGCCCTGGCCCTCTCCGCTCTCGCCGTGCCGGCCGCGCAGGCCGCTCCGACCAGCGGGACCCCGTACACGCTGAACGTGAGTTTCTCGAACGTCACGATCGCCAAGGCGATCAAGGTCGGTACGACCAACAAGGTCAGCACGACGTACTCGTACACGCTGACGCACGGCGCGGACGTGGACATCACCGCGAGCGACTTCTACACGGACGCCTTCCTCTACAAGGGCACCTACAGCGACTCGTCCCCCGAGCTGTACGGCGACAACCCGGCGACCTGCACGCCCACCACGGCGACCACCGCCACCTGCACCGGCACGGTCGACATCTACCCGACCGACCCCGACCCGAAGAGCGCGGACGCCGGCACCTGGGGCGTGGCGGCCGAGGCGGTCGCCTTCAACGGGCAGGACCAGGAAAACCCCGACCTGAGCAAGGTCGGCTACAACGACAAGAGCGGCCTGGGCAGCACCCTGGTGCAGCGCTACTCCAAGCTCACGGTGAACGCCGGCCCGGAGCCGGTCGCCAAGGGCAAGACCCTCACGGTGACGGGCAAGCTGTCCCGCGCCAACTGGGACGACAACCTGTACCACGGCTACACCAACCAGCCGGTCAAGCTGCAGTTCCGCAAGGCGGGCACGAGCACGTACACCACCGTCAAGACGGTGTACACGGACTCCTCCGGCAACCTGAAGACCACCACCACCGCGAACTACGACGGTTACTGGCGCTTCAGCTTCGCGGGCACCTCGACGACCCCGGCGGTCAGCGCCACGGGTGACTACGTCGACGTGAAGTAACCCTTCGCCGCACACATGAGACCGGGGGCCGCCTGCATGGCGGCCCCCGGTCACGTGGTGGTCGTCCGGCTCCTACGACGCCATGGTCCGGGCGAGAGCCGCCCTCGCCTCATCGAGGGCCGCCGTGTCCTCGGGCCGTACGGCGATCCGTCCGCCCGTCCGGTCCAGCAGGACGAGCGAGGTGACGAGCAGGCCGTGCCCCAGTTCCCGCAGGACCTCGTTGGAACCGGAGGCGTACAGCTCGTACAAGCGCTGCACGAAGATCTGGAACACCTCGCCGTCCACCGCGCAGCTCCCCTGCGGGGTGGGCGTCAGCCCCGACGGCACACCGAGGAATCCGGCCGCCCCCTGGGCGAGGGCGTGGTACAGCTGCCCGCCGTGGTACCCCGCTTCCCAGAGCGTCTCGTCGCCGTACTCGAAGGGGTAACTCAATCTGCGATCTCCAGTCTGAGGTCGAGGTCCGGGTACTTCTGCCTGAGCTCCTTGAACCGCTCCTGCAGGGCCGTCCGGAACCGCGGGTCCATCCCCGACCTGGTGAAGCGGAACCCGATGGGCGCGCTCTCGTAGCCGGGGAGCAGCTCGCGGCACCTGAGATAGGCGGCGAGCTTCTTGTTGACCTTGTCGTCGAGCCACTTGTCGTCAGCGTAGATCGCCGTCTTCAGCTCCCACATCACACCGTTCTCGAAGAGGTCGATGTCGGTGATGCGGTTCCCGGAGACGGGGTCGTAGACGTCGTGGTCCTTCAGGCCCTCCAGGCACTTGACGGGGTTGCTCCCGGCGGCGGCCCGTGCCTGGGTCCGGAACGAGGCGGGGCGGGCGAAGGAGGCCTTGGAGACCAGCTTGCAGCCGCGCTTCAGCAGCCTCAGTTCCTCGAAGGCCCGGTCCAGGACCTTGAACTTGCTCTTGAGCAGGGCGTCCACCACGAGACCGCTGCAGGAGTCGAAGTCCTTCTTCTCCATGCAGTCCTCGTACTGGCCGAGGCCCAGCAGCTCCTTCTCCACGCTCCACAGCTGCTCCATGGCGTCGCCGAACTCTTTGCCGTGCGCCAGGATGTCGCAGTAGATCTCCTGGTGCTGGCACCAGCGGGCGAAGTCCACCGGGTCGCAGGGGACGATCGCCTGCCCGCAGCGGTACAGCTCACGGGCGCGCGCCCCGGCGTCGTTCTTGGCCTTCTCCTTGGCCTCCACGGCCGCCTTGCGCCGTGCCTCCGCCTCTTCGCGGTACTTCTGCACGGAGACCTTGAACGCGTCGGTGGCCGCCTTCATCGCGGCGTCGGCGTCCTTGCCCGCCGCAACCGCGGACTTCCACGCCTGGTCGGCGTAGTACGAGGCGTTCGACGCGGCCGCCTGGGCGGCCTCCGAGGAGAGCGTGGCGTCCGCCGCCGACCTGGCCGCGTCGGCAGCATCGCGATCGGCGCGGTTCGCGGCATCGCGGGCCGTCTTGGCGGAGGCGGCGGCCTGCGCCGCGGACGTCTCGGCGTCCTTGGCGTACTGGTCGGCCTTCTTGGCGTACTCCTGCGCGTCGGCGTAGGCCGCGTTCGCCTTCTTCGCCCAGTCGTTGGCCTCGGCGGCCGCCTTGCGGGCGGTCGCGGCCACCTTCTGGGCCGTGGCGGCGTTCTGCCGTGCGGTGGCGGCGACCTTCGCCGCGTCCGCGATCAGCTTCTGCACCTGGGCCACGTGGGTGGCGGACAGGTAGTCCTTGCGCAGCGCCTTGTACTGGCCGGAGACGATGAAGGCGTGCAGGGCCTGCGGTGAGCCCTCCAGGGCGATCCGCGCGGCGGACTTCACCTCGGGGGTGCCGCTGTCGACCAGCTGCGCCGCCCGGACCCGCTCGTCCTGTGTCCGCGCGGTGTGCTGCGTGGTGAGCAGGAACTCGCTGAACTTCTTCGGGTCCCCGGTGGCGAGGGCCTTGCGACCCGCGTCGGTGAGCACGGGACCGGCACCGTCGAGCACCTGGGCGACGGCGACGCGCATGGCCTCGGCGGCCACCTGGTACTGGCCGTTGTCCACGAACTCGCTGATGGTGGCGGCGTCACCGTCGAGAGCGGTCTCGGCCGCGTCCCGTACCGCCTTGTTCTCGCTCTCCTCGGCGAGGCGCTCCACGTAGGACCGCTGATCCTGCTGCTCGGCGGTCTTCCAGCCGTTGCGCAGGTAGTCGACGACGACCTCGTCGGTTCCGCCGAGCGCGGCCTCGGCCGCGCCGCGTCCCCAGGCCGTGCCGCCCTTCATCACGCGCACGGCCAGGGCGCGGCCCTGCCTGGCGACGGCGGCGAGGTCGGCGTCGGGCCCCGCCGCCTCGGCGACCAGGCGGTCCCGCTCGGCCTGCCGGTCCTTGGCGGCCTTCTCCAGCGCGGCCTGCGCGGCCGTACGGGCGTCGTCCTGCTCCTTGTCGTCCCGGGCGCGTTCGATGCCGGCGTTGGTGCGGCCCTGCAGTTCCTCGGCCTCGACCTGGCGGGCGAGGGTGTAGATCTCCTGGGCCTTGGTCACGGCGGCGGTGGCCGCGTTGGCGGCCTCGGTCGCGGCGTTGGCGTGTTCCGTGGACTTGGTGGCGGCCTTCGCGGACTCGCCGGCGTGCTCGGCCGCTTCCCGGGCCGCCTTGCCGGCGTTCCGGGCGTGGGTGGCCGCGGACGTCGCGGCGTCCCGGGATTCGCGGGCGGCCTTGCCCGCCTTGCGCGCCAGTGACTCGGCCTCGCCGGCGGCACGGTTGGCCTCACCGGCGTGGCGCCTCGCGGCGGCCGCGGCGGAGCGCGCCTCGGCGGCTTCGGCGCTCGACTGGCCCGCGTAGTTGCCGGCCTCCGCGGCCGCGTCGGCGGCGGCCTTGGCGTTGGCGCCCGCGCCGGCCGCGGAGTGGGCGGCGTCCCCGGCCGCGTCGGCTGCCTTGGCCGCCTGGTCGGCGGCGTCGGCGGCCAGCTCGGCCCCCTTGGCGGCCTTGTCGGCGTCCTCGGCCGCCTTGCGCGCCGCGTCCGCCTTCTTGGCGTCGACCGCGGCGTCGGCGGCGGAGTTGCGCGCCCGGGCGGCGGCCTGCGAGGCACCGGCCGCCGCGGCGGCCGCCTGCGCGGCCGCGTTGGCCGCGACGCGCGCCGAGTTGTTCGCGGCGTTGGCCGCGTCGATCGCCCGCTGTGCGGCGGCCGCGGCCTCGGACGCGGCCGTGGCGGCCCGCTTGGCGGCGCGCGCGGCCCGGTCCGTGTCGTCCTTGGCGGCCTTGGCCTCCGCCTGGGCCTCCAGGGCGGCGTCCTTGGCCAGCTCGGCGGCCTTGACCGCCTTGGAAGACTCGGTCTTGGCGGCCGCGGTCTCCTTGGCGGCCTGCCGGCCCGCTTCCTTCGCCTGATCGGCGAGTTCGGCGACCGAGGCGTGCTCCTCGTCCTTGTCCCGGGCGACGAACTGGCCGACCTGCAGGAACTCGCGGATGTCCGCGGCGCTGCCGCTCAGCGCGAGGCGCCCGGCGGCCTTCACGTTGGTGCCGCCCACGCTGACGATCTGGACGAGCTGGACCCGCTCGTCCTCCTCCTGCTGGGTCTGCCGGCCTTCGGTGAGGAACTTCCGGACGTCCTCGGCGCTGCCGGCGAGCGCGGCCCGGCCGGCGCTCTGCACGTTGGGGCCGGAGGTGTCGATGATCTGGGCGACCCGGACGCGGTTGTCCTGCTCCATGGGGTCTTCCCAGCCGTCGTCCAGGAACTCGTGCAGCTGGTCCGGTGTTCCGGCGAGTGCCTGGCGGGCGGCGGTCAGCAGCTCCGGGCCCCCGACGGAGGCGAGTTGGGCGGCGCTGACCCGTTCGTCCTGGAAGGAGAGGTCGCCGACCGCGGCCAGGAAGGCCCGGACGTCGGCGTCGCTGCCGGTGAGTGCCGCCTCGGCGGCCGCCTTGACGCCGGGGCCGCCCTCCTCCCAGTAGTCGACGACCAGACCGCGCTGTTCGGCGGTGGTCTGCGCCTGTGCAGCGGCCTGGACGCTCCCCCCGGCCGGCGCGGCTCCCGCGGCGGGCGCCGCGCCCAGCAGGCCGGCGGTGAGGGCCAGGGGGAGCAGGGTGAATGCCGTTCGGCGTATCAGACGCGCCGCTTTTCCGGCGCTATCGAGCTGGTCAGTTCTTCGATTCACTGAACACCTGTCTCGGTGATCGGCGACGCCCCCGAATGCGAGTCGCCGAATAATGGAGAAGGCAGCGTAGCGCCCATCATCTTTGCAAATCGAATCGGATTTCCCCCCTGAATCCGTGCGGCGGAGCACCGGTCGACAGGATGCCCTCTTTGTGGCTTTATGGTGGCAACTGGCTCATGGCTCATGGGAGTTGGTTGGTGAAGGTGTGAAGGTTGCGCGTTGACGTGTGGCTGATCTTTGACTAACCTATGGCCTGTCTTTGCCGCTGCCTGACCAGCAGTGTCTCTTGCCGGGGCCCTCTTCTGCCCCATTTCTTTTAATTGCGGGGGTTATTTTGCGACGTCTCCAGTGCTGTCGGCATGCCTGCAATTGAGGTCATTTCTCTTTCGAGAATTCCTTCCTGAAGGGACTCCTCAGTGCTTTTCCATGCCCGAAAAATAGCGGTGTCCGTATTCGTGGCCGGAGTCGCCACACTCGCGGGCGTTTCTGTGGCCTCGGCCGATGACCCGCCCCCGGCTCCGTCCCCGTCGACTCCGCCTGTCGCGGTCGAGGACTACGGGTATCCCGGGGCCGACCGCATCCTGGCCGAGAAGGGGATCAAGCTGAAGAAGGGCGACGGCCACATCCTGCTCGCCGACTGCGACCAGGCCGCCCAGCAGATCCGCGTGCTCACCGTCAAGGACGACTCGGTCGGCCGTCAGGGCACGTACTGCTTCCGGGCCACGGCCAAGACCGGCCGCCTCACGCTCGAACTGCCGCGTGTCTTCGCGGTGGAGGCCGCCGACCATCCGGTCAGCGCCGACCTCACCGCCGACGGCAGGACCACGACGGTCAACGTGCCCCAGGGCGGCTTCGAGTCCGTCGGCGAGGGCACCGTCGGCGGCGCCAGGTCGGTGCTGGTCGAACTCCGCGTGACCGGCTGATCCGCCGACCTCCCCGTCCGTGCGTGACACCCCGCACGGACCCGAATGGCCTCTGCGTCTGCAGAGCACGTCTTGTGATGCGAGGAAACGTGACACACCCCCGTTCGCGCGGGAAGCGCACGGCGTGGACCGCCGGGGTCCTGGCGGCCGGTCTCGCGGCCGGACTCATGGGCGCGGCGCCGGCCCAGTCCGTCGTCGGTGACCAGGTCGCGACCGACGCCGACCAGTTCACCGTGAAGCTGCACATCGCCTTCGGCAAGGACAACGAACGCGCCTGCTCCGGCACCCTGGTCGACCCCCAGTGGGTGCTCACCTCGGCCAGCTGCTTCGCGGCCGACCCCCAGCACGCCACGAAGATCCCGGCGGGCAAGCCGCAGTTCCCGACCGTGGTCACCGCCGACGGCAACCGGCCCGCCACGGCACCGGAGAAGCTGACGGTGCTGCAGCTGGTCCCGCACCCCGACCGTGACCTGGTCATGGCGCGCATCGACGACCCGAGCATCGAGGACCGGCTGGACGGTCCGTTCCCGGACATCGCCGCGGCCAAGCTCGACTCGACGGCACCGGCCCAGGGCGACCAGCTCAGGGCCGTCGGCTACGGCCGTACCAAGACCGAGTGGGCTCCGGGCAAGGCACACACCGGTGCGTTCGGCGTGGACTCCGTCGCCGCCACGACGCTGGCGATCTCGCCCACCTCCGGCGGCGCCCTGTGCGCCGGAGACGCCGGCGGCCCGGTGCTCAACGCGCGCGGCAACCTGACCGCCGTGGTCACCGCGTCCTGGGGCGGCGGCTGCCTCAACTCCGACGAGACCCGCACCGGGGCCGTCGCCACCCGCGTGGACGACATCGCGGACTGGGTTCAGCGCGTGCGCATGGTCAACCGGCAGAAGTACATCAAGGACGCCATGTCGACCGCCGACTTCAACGGCGACGGCCGCTCGGACGTCGTGGCCCTGATGGCGAACGACTCGATCCAGGTCTTCTACAGCCGCCCCGACGGCACGCTGGAGTTCGGCACCTACCTGGGCGCCCTCGGCCGCCCGGGAACGGGGGTGATCCTCGCGGGTGACTTCGAGGAGACGGCGGGACTCGAGATGATCACCGTCTCGGACAGCGGTGACCTGTTCATGGGCCAGAAGCGTGTGCCGCTGCCCGTGTGGACCAGGAAGAAGCTCTGGACGGACGCCGCCTGGAAGGAGCCGTTGCCGGCCGCCGTCCTGCACAGCGCCACCCCGGGCCACGACACCCCGATCTTCCAGTGGCCCGACGGCTCCCTCTACACCTACAAGAGGGACGCCGACGGCAACCTGGTCAACCAGAAGAAGTCGATGTGGCCGGACAAGACCTGGAAGAAGGAGCACATCGCGACCGGTGACTTCAACGGCGACGGCCGGGACGACATCGCCGCTGCCGCCTCGGACGGGTCCCTGAGCCTCTACCCGGGCAAGGCCGACGGCACCTTCGACAAGGCCCGCTCGATGTGGTCGGGCAAGGACTGGACGAGCTTCCGTCCCCTGCTGGCCGGCGACTTCAACGGCGACGGCAAGGACGACATCGCCTACATGGAGGTCAACGGAGAGCTGAGCTGGTTCGCCGGCAACGGCAAGGGCGGACTGGCCCCCGGCAAGAGCATGTGGCCCACGGTCTGACGCTCACGCGGGAAAGCGGCGGTCGACCCATTTCCACAGGAACTCCAGGGCGGCCGCCGCCACCACCGCCACCGCGACAGCCGTCCACGGCATCGCCACGCCCACCAGCTTCAGGGCGAAGAAGCTCTGCAGGGCCGGGACGACGAGCACGAAGAGGAACGCCACGCCCATCGAGGCCACCAGGGCGACGCGCCACCAGGTGTAGGGGCGGGCGATGATCGCCAGGACCCACATGGAGATCAGGAACAGGGTCAGGGTCGCCGCGCTGGTCTCCGCGTCCAGGGAGCCCGGGCCGGTGTAGTAGTGGCGGGCGATCAGGTACGTCACGAAGGTCGCCGCTCCGGCCACCACCCCGCCGGGAACCGAGTACCGCATGACTCTGCGGACGAAGTGGGGGCGGGCCCGCTCCTTGTTGGGGGCCAGGGCCAGGAAGAAGGCCGGGATGCCGATGGTGAGGGTGGAGAGCAGGGTCAGGTGGCGGGGCAGGAAGGGGTACTCGACCTGCCAGCACACCACCAGCACCGCGAGCAGCACCGAGTAGACCGTCTTGACCAGGAACAGTGACGCCACGCGGGTGATGTTGCCGATGACGCGGCGGCCCTCGGCCACCACCGACGGCAGCGTCGAGAAGCTGTTGTTCAGCAGGACGATCTGCGCGACCGCCCGGGTCGCCTCCGAACCCGAGCCCATCGAGACGCCGATGTCGGCGTCCTTGAGTGCGAGGACGTCGTTCACGCCGTCGCCGGTCATCGCGACCGTGTGCCCGTGCGACTGGAGCGCGCCGACCATGTCCCGCTTCTGCTGCGGGGTGACCCGGCCGAACACGGTCCCCTCGTCCAGCGCCGTGGCCATGCCCCGCGGGTCGGCCGGCATCCGGCGCGCGTCCACCGTCGTACCGGACAGGCCCAGCTTGGCGGCGACCGCGCCGACGGACACCGCGTTGTCGCCGGAGATGACCTTGGCGCGGACGTTCTGGTCCGCGAAGTAGCGCAGGGTGTCGGCGGCGTCGGGCCGCAGCCGCTGCTCCAGCACCACGAGGGCGGTGGGGCGGGCGCCCCGGGCCGGCTCGGGGTCGTCCAGGTCGCGGGTGGCGCGCGCGAGCAGCAGGACCCGCAGGCCCTGCTCGTTGAGGCGCTCGGTCTCGCCCAGGGCCGGGTCGCCCTGGCCGAGCAGCACGTCGGGGGCGCCCAACAGCCAGGTGCTGGCCTCGCCGTCGCCCTCGCTGAAGGCGGCTCCGCTGTACTTGCGGGCGGAGGAGAACGGGAGCGACTCGATGCAGCGCCACTCCTCGCTGTCCGGGTAGGCGTCGATGATCGCCTGCAGGGAGGCGTTGGGGCGCGGGTCGGACTCACCGAGGGCGCCGAGGACCTTGCGTACGTACGTGTCGTCGTAGCCGTCGAGGGGCCTCAGCTCGGTCACGTCCATGCCGCCCTCGGTCAGGGTGCCGGTCTTGTCCAGGCAGACGGTGTCGACGCGGGCGAGGCCCTCGATGGCGGGCAGCTCCTGCACCAGGCACTGTTTCCGGCCGAGCCGGATGACCCCGATGGCGAAGGCCACGGAGGTGAGCAGCACCAGCCCCTCCGGGACCATCGGGACGATGCCGCCGACCGTGCGGGCGACCGCGTCCTTCAGGCCGTTGTTCTTGACGACCAGCTGGGTGACGACGAGCCCGATCGCGGCCGGGATCATCATCCACGTCACGTACTTGAGGATCGTGGAGATGCCGGAGCGCAGCTCGGAGTGGACGAGGGTGAAGCGGGAGGCCTCCTCGGCGAGCTGGGCCGCGTACGCGTCCCGGCCCACCTTGGTCGCGGTGAAGGCGCCGCCGCCCGCCACCACGAAACTGCCGGACATCACCTTGTCGCCGGGGTGTTTGACGACCGGGTCGGCCTCACCGGTGAGCAGCGACTCGTCGATCTCAAGACCGTCGGCCTCGGCACACAGTCCGTCCACGACGATCTTGTCGCCCGGACCTATCTCTATGAGGTCGTCCAGGACGATCTCGTTCGTGGCCACCTCGGTGGCGGTTCCGTCGCGGCGCACGGTCGGCCGGGCCTCGCCGATCACGGCGAGCGAGTCCAGGGTCTGCTTGGCCCGCCACTCCTGGACGATGCCGATCCCGGTGTTGGCGAGGATGACGAAGCCGAAGAGGCTGTCCTGGATCGGTGCGACGAACAGCATGATCAGCCACAGCACGCCGATGATCGCGTTGAACCGGGTGAAGACGTTCGCCCGGACGATCTCGCCCAGGGAGCGGCTGCTGCGCACCGGCACGTCGTTGACCTGCCCGCGCGTGACGCGCTCCGCGACCTGGGCGCCGGTCAGGCCGGCCGAGGATGCGCCCGGCGGGGACGCCGGGGGCACGGGGTCGACTTCGGCGCCCGCGTCGATATGGGTCATGCATTCGACGGTACGTGCGGTTTTGCGCGTTCACCTGCCGAGTGGGGGAAGTTCCGACCTGGGGAGGACCCGAGTCGTGCGCTGGTTGTAGAGCCGGGTCGCCGGCTACTCCGCCGTGGCCGCCGCCTTCAGGGCCGCGTCCCGTTTGATCGCCGCGTCGCGCTTGCGGACGTACCAGATGCCGATGAGGCCCAGCCCGCCGCCGGTCAGGCAGGTCCACAGCCACCAGGTGTGGTCGTGGTCGGCGAACCAGCCGTAGAAGGGGAGCTGGACCAGGAAGAGGACGAACCACACGATCGTGCCGCCGGTGATGGTGGCGACCACGGGGCCCTCCAGGGGCTCCGGCGCCTCGTGCTTGGGGGTCCACTTAGCCATGGGGCACAGCTTACGAGGCGATGCCGAGACTGAACTGTCTACGCGCGGAGATGGCGATGTGAGACTCATACGTTCATACTGAAACCGTTTGTCTTTGTCCATTTCTGCTCGTATGAAACTCCAACGGGGCTCGGGGGAACCCCGTAGGTGATGAGGTCTCGCATGTCCACCTCGGCACCCGCCAAGGTCCCCGCCCCCGAACAGCCGGGGGGCACCCCCGCCTTCGGCGCCCTCGACCGCTACTTCCGCATCTCCGAGCGCGGTAGCTCCGTCGCCCGCGAGATCCGCGGCGGACTCGCCACCTTCTTCGCGATGGCGTACATCATCGTGCTGAACCCGATCATCCTTGGCAGCGCGAAGGACATGTACGGGCACCACCTGGACAACGGCCAGCTGGTCACGGCGACCGCCCTGACGGCGGCGTTCTCCACCCTCCTCATGGGTGTCATCGGCAACGTCCCGATCGCGCTCGCCGCCGGTCTCGGTGTGAACTCCGTCGTCGCGCTCCAGCTGGCGCCCCGGATGTCCTGGCCGGACGCCATGGGCATGGTCGTGCTGGCCGGTTTCGTGGTCATGCTGCTGGTCGCCACGGGTCTGCGCGAGCGCGTGATGAACGCCGTGCCGTTCGGCCTGCGCAAGGCGATCTCCATCGGTATCGGCCTGTTCATCATGCTGATCGGCCTGGTCGACGCCGGTTTCGTCACCCGTATCCCGGACGTCGCCCAGACCACCGTGCCGCTCCAGCTCGGCAGCAACGGTCACCTCAACGGCTGGCCGGTGCTGGTCTTCATCCTGGGCGCGCTGCTCACCTTCGCCCTCATCGTGCGCAAGGTGCCGGGCGCGATCCTGATCTCCATCGTCGGCATGACCGTCCTCGCGCTGATCATCAACTCGGTCGCGCACGTGACGACCTGGGGTCTGACGGTCCCGAAGTGGCCGGGCAACCCGGTGTCCACCCCCGACTTCGGCCTGATCGGCCAGTTCAGCCTGTTCGGCGGTTTCTCCAAGGTCGGCGTGCTGACCGGCGTCCTCTTCGTCTTCACGGTCCTGCTGTCCTGCTTCTTCGACGCCATGGGCACGATCATGGGCGTCAGCGACGAGGCCAAGCTGACCGACGCCCAGGGCTACATGCCGGGCATCAACAAGGTCCTCTTCGTCGACGGCCTCGCGGTCGCGGCGGGCGGCGCCAGTTCCTCCTCGGCGACCACCGCGTTCGTGGAGTCCACGGCGGGCGTCGGCGAGGGCGCGCGCACGGGTCTCGCGAACGTCGTCACGGGCTCCCTCTTCGCGGTGGCCCTGTTCCTCACCCCGGTCGCCACGATGGTCCCGTCCCAGGCGGCCACGCCGGCGCTGATCGCGGTGGGCTTCCTGATCCTGTCGAACTCCGTCAAGGAGATCGACTGGGCCGACTACACGATCGCGATCCCGGCCTTCGTGACCATGCTGATGATGCCGTTCACCTACTCGATCACCAACGGCATCGGCATGGGCTTCATCAGCTTCGTGGTGCTGCGCCTGGCGGCCGGCCGCGCGAAGGACGTCCCGGTGCCGATGTACGTGGTCTCGGCCGTCTTCCTCTTCTACTACCTGATGCCGGCCCTGGGCCTGACCTGATCACCCGGGGTCAGGTGACCCCGTAGAACTTCTCCGTCTCCTCGACGGCGGCCTGGAACCGCTCGTCGAAGTCGTCCCGGATGAGCGTGCGGACCACATAGTCCTGCACGCTCATTCCTCTTCTGGCCGCGTGATGCCGGAGCCTCTCGAGCAGCTCCCCGTCCATGCGCAGGCTGAGCACACTGGTCCCCATATGTACGAGGGTCGCCATAGCGAGCGGCCCGGTGCGTCACTTTCCGGAAGTAGCTCACTCGTATGAGTGATCGGACGGTTGAGTGGCGGGCGTCACGGGCGTTCGGGCGTGTTGCGGTGGTCTTTAGCGAGAGTAATGAGTTACCCTAAAGAACATGCCGGACCTTACCCATGGCGACGACGCTGCCGCCGTGAACGCTCTCCGCTCCGCCGTGATGCGACTGTCCCGTCGGCTCAAGCACCAGCGGGTCGACGAGTCGCTGAGCCCCACCGAGATGTCGGTGCTCGGCACCCTGGCCCGCTGCGGCTCGGCCACGCCGGGCGAGCTGGCCCGCAAGGAGCACGTCCAGCCGCCGTCGATGACCCGCATCGTCGCGCTGCTCGAAGCCAAGGGGCTGGTCCGGCTGGAGCCGCACCCCGAGGACCGGCGCCAGAAGGTCGTCACCCAGACCGAGCAGGCCGAGGCGATGCTCGAGGAGAGCCGCCGCAAGCGCAACGCGTTCCTGGCCGGCCTGGTCGAGGGCCTCGACGAGGACGAGTGGGCCAAACTGCGTGCCGCCGCCCCCGTGCTGGAGAAGCTCGCACATCTGTAAGGACGTATCGCTCCGCGAGTGAGCCGGAGGGGCGCGCCCCGTAGGCGAACGAGCAGTCAAAAAGGAGGCGAACCCTTTTGAGTACGGGATCCGGAGCACCTTCCGCCCCCGCACCGACCACCCCTACCACCCCTGGCCCTGGCAGATCCTCGATGTTCAGCTCGCTGAGGATCAGGAACTACCGCCTGTTCTTCGTCGGCCAGGTCGTCTCCAACACGGGCACCTGGATGCAGCGCATCGCCCAGGACTGGCTCGTGCTCAGCCTCACCGGTTCCTCCGCGGCCGTCGGCATCACGACGGCCCTGCAGTTCCTGCCGATGCTGCTGTTCGGGCTCTACGGCGGCGTCCTGGTCGACCGCCTGCCCAAGCGCCCCACGCTGCTCGTCACCCAGACCTCCATGGCCGTCACGGGTCTCGCGCTCGCCGCGCTCACCCTCACCGGCCACGTCCAGGTCTGGCACGTCTACGTCGCCGCCTTCGCCGTCGGCCTCGCCACGGTGCTCGACAACCCGGCCCGGCAGTCCTTCGTCTCCGAGATGGTCGGCCCCGAGCAGCTGCAGAACGCGGTCAGCCTGAACTCCGCGAACTTCCAGTCCGCCCGGCTGGTCGGCCCGGCCGTCGCCGGCCTGATGATCACCGGTGTGGGCACCGGCTGGGCGTTCCTCTTCAACGGCCTGTCCTTCGTCGCCCCCATCGCCGGTCTGCTGCTGATGCGCGCCCGAGAGCTGCACGTGGTCGAGCGGGCGCCGAGAGGCAAGGGCCAGCTGCGCGAGGGCCTGCGTTACGTGGCGAAGCGCCCGGAGCTGATCTGGCCGATCGTCCTCGTCGGCTTCATCGGCACCTTCGGGTTCAACTTCCCGGTGTGGCTGTCGGCCTACGCCGACGACGTCTTCCACGCCGGTGCCGGCGCCTACAGCCTCTTCAACACGCTGATGGCCGTCGGCTCGCTGGGCGGCGCCCTGCTGGCGGCCCGCCGCGGCACGGCCCGGCTGCGCGTCCTGATCGCCGCCGCTGTGGCCTTCGGCGCGCTGGAGACCGTGGCCGCGCTGGCCCCGTCGTACTGGCTCTTCGCGCTGCTCATGGTCCCGATCGGCGGCTTCGGCCTGACGGTCAACGTCACCGCGAACACGGCCGTGCAGATGGCCACCGACCCGGCCATGCGCGGCCGGGTGATGGCCCTGTTCATGATGGTGTTCATGGGCGGTACGCCGCTGGGCGCGCCGGTCGTCGGCTGGATCACCGACACCTACGGCCCCCGCGTCGGCTTCGTCCTCGGCGGCGTCATCTCCGCCGCCGCGGCCGCCACCGTCGGACTGGTCCTCGCCCGCATCGGCGGGCTGCGCCTGGCCGTGGGCTGGCACCACGGCCACCCGCGGGTGCGGTTCGTGCCGAGAGAGCGCGAGCAGCTGGCGACGGCGGCCTGAGGACTCCCCGCCCCCGGAGGGCCCCTACAGGACCCTCCGGGCCAGCACCTGCCCCGGCCAGTCGTCCGCGTCGAGCATGGCGACGCTGAAGGACTCGGTCGGCACGAAGCCGTTGCGCTCGTAGAAGGAGACCAGCTTGCGGTCGCCGCCCGCGTAGCAGTCCACCCGCAGCAGCGAGACCCCGGCCCGGCGGGTCTCCTCGGCCGCGTGGGCGAGCAGGGCGGCACCGACGCCCCGGCCCTTGAAACGGCGGTCCGAGGCGAAGGTGTGGATGTAGCGCTCGGGCTCGTCGGCGGGCTGCAGATACTCGGCGGGCGCATCGGTGAGGGTGAGCGTGGCCGCCGGGACACCGTCGTACTCGGCGATGTACGGGGCGCCCTCGTTGACGTAGCGGGTGATCATGGCCACCGCCCTCGGGTTCTCCGACCAGGGCGTCGTGCCCCACTGCTGGGTGCGCCCCTGGGTCACCAGCCACTCCACGGCACTGTCGAACATGCCGAGGATCACGGGGATGTCGTCAGGCCCGCCTTCTCTGATGCTGATCTTCCCGTTCTTCTCCATGCGCCTGATCATGCCCGTCCAAGGGGCGTCGAGTCAGCCGCCTGGCCCGGTGATCCGTTCCCTGGGAGGGTGACGTCATGAGACTCTTCGCCGCCGTGCTGCCCCCGGAGGACGTGACGCACGAACTCGCCGCCGAGGTCGCCGTGTTGCGTGCGCTGCCCGGCGCCGACGGACTGCGCTGGACCGGCCGCCCCGGCTGGCACTTCACCCTCGCCTTCTACGGCGAGGTCGACGACGAACTCGTACCGGACCTCTCGGACCGGCTGGAGCGCGCGGCCCACCGCACGGAGCCCTTCCCGCTGGCGCTGGCCGGCGGCGGCCAGTTCGGCCATGGACGGGCCCTGTGGGCGGGCGCGTCCGGCGATCTGGAGACCCTGCGCCTGCTGGCCGACCGCGCGGAGGCGGCGGCACGGAAGGCCGGGGTGCCGATGGGGGAGCACCGCCGCTACAAGGCCCACCTGACGGTGGCCCGCAGCCGGGACGCGGTGGACGTACGGCCGTACGTCGAGAGCCTGCGCGACTTCGCGAGCCGCACCTGGACCGTGGCCGAGCTGGCTCTGGTGCGCAGCAACCTGCCGCGGTCCGGGGTGCCCGGGGAACAGCCCCGCTACGAGACGGTCGCCCGCTGGGCGCTCGGCGGGGCCGGTTAGGCTCGGGTACGTGGACCCGAAAACCCGGAACCGGATCATGGCCGGTGTGCTTGTGCTGATGTTCGTGGTGGTGGCCGTGTCGGCGGCGGTCGGGAAGTAGACCGCCGCCGCTCGGCCGTACCGCCGACTGCGGCGTACGGCCACGGCTACCAGGCGAAGGCCTCCGGGGACGGCCCCGGACCCGGGAAGATCTCGTCCAGACCCGCCAGCAGTTCCTCGCTCAGCTCCAGCTCCACGGCCCGCAGGGCCGACTCCAGCTGCTGCGGCGTGCGCGGGCCGACGATCGGGCCGGTCACGCCGGGCCGGGTGAGCAGCCAGGCCAGGGCGGTCTCGCCGGGCTCCACACCGTGCTTGTCGAGCAGGTCCTCGTACGACTGGATCTGCGCGCGGATGCTGGTGTTGGCGAGCGAGTCGGCGGCCCGGCCGGAGGAACGGCGTCCGCCCTGCGCCTCCTTCTTGATCACACCGCCGAGCAGACCGCCGTGCAGCGGCGACCACGGGATGACCCCGAGGCCGTACTCCTGCGCGGCCGGGATGACCTCCATCTCGGCGCGCCGCTCGGCGAGGTTGTACAGGCACTGCTCGCTGACCAGTCCGATGGTGCCGCCGCGCCGGGCGGCGATCTCGTTGGCCTGGGCGATCTTGTAGCCGGGGAAGTTGGAGGAGCCGACGTACAGGATCTTGCCCTGCTGCACGAGCACGTCGATCGCCTGCCAGATCTCCTCGAAGGGGGTCCGGCGGTCGATGTGGTGGAACTGGTAGACATCGATGTGGTCGGTCTGCAGCCGCTTCAGACTGGCGTCGACGGCCCGCCGGATGTTGAGGGCGGACAGCTTGTCGTGGTTGGGCCAGGCGTCCCCGTCGGCGGCCATGTTGCCGTACACCTTGGTGGCCAGCACGACCTTGTCGCGCCGGTCCCCGCCCTTGGCGAACCAGTTGCCGATGATCTGCTCGGTACGGCCCTTGTTCTCGCCCCAGCCGTACACATTGGCGGTGTCGAAGAAGTTGATGCCCGCGTCCAGCGCCGCGTCCATGATCGCGTGACTGTCGGCTTCGTCGGTCTGCGGGCCGAAGTTCATGGTGCCGAGGACGAGTCGGCTGACCTTGAGTCCCGTGCGTCCTAGCTGCGTGTACTTCATGGGTAACCAGCCAACGACTTGGAGTGCGCTCTATGCAAGCGACTTGGGCTCTAGTCGCGGGGGAAGTCGTCGGTTTTGAGGGTGAGGCCCAGGTCGGTGGTGGTCATGTCGATCTCTGCTCCGAAGGCGACCGTCAGTTCGCTGATGTACTCACCGTCCTTCGGCTGGCTGTAGAGGTGGCACTTGCCCTGGTAGGGATCGGTGATGAGGTAGACGGGAACCTCGGCAGTGGCGTAGGCCGTCTTCTTGGGGCCGTAGTCGTTGTGTGCCGTGCCCTTCGAGATGACCTCTGCGACGAACTCGACGTCGGCACAGCGCCAGAGGCCCCCGGGCGTCTTCTCGGCGCCTTCGGCCACGAGAGTGACGTCGGAGCAGAAGCCGTTGAGGTGGCCCGGGTAGTCGATGCGGACGTCCGACTTGACGCGCTTGCGCGGGTACTTGGTGCGCAACTGCTCGACGATGTCCAGGATGATCTCCCAGTGGGTGTCCCGCTGCGGCGACATGAAAATGGCCCCCTCGACGATGTCGACCTTGTATCCCTCGGGGGTGGTCCGCTCAAGCGACTCGAACAAGTCGTCCAGAGTCAGCTCGCCGCTCTCCTCGGCCATCTCGATCCTGTCTTCAAGGACGGTCATCGTGGCGCTCCTCCCCGGCTGCCCCACGGACAGGTGCAGCCGCGCACTTCAACGATACGCACGGTGACCGGGAGACGCCGGAATCAGGTCAATCTGTTCCGGCCGCGTACGCCTGTCCGATTCCCCATGCCTCCCACATCGCGCCCGCGAACGCCCCCGCGATCCGGTGCTCCCCGCTCGCGTTGGGATGCGTCCCGTCGTACGTGTCGGCGTGGATGTCGTACGACTCCGGCGGCGAGGCCAGCAGGATCGGCGACCGGGGCTCGTCCAGGTCGGCGACCGCCTTGGCGAGCAGGATGTTGAACCGGTCCACCTGCTCGGCGAAGGGCGCGTCCGCCGAGGCCCGGATGTTCGGGATCACCGGCAGCAGCACCATGCGGATGCGCGGGCGGGCCGCACGGGCGCTCGCGACGAAGGCCCGTACGTTCTCCGCCGTCTGCTCGGCGTTCGTGTAGAAGCCCAGGTCGATCAGGCCGAGGGAGACCAGCAGCACATCGGGCTGGTGCTCCCGTGCCGCGTCCCCGATCAGCGGAGCCATGTGCAGCCAGCCCTCGCCCCAGCCGGCCAGATGGGTGCGCGGGAACTCGGGTTCGGCGTACGCGTACGACGTCGGTGCCTCGGCCGTCTTGTCGTACAGCTCCTCGCGCGGGCCGACGAAGGTGAACGGGCCGCCGTACGACTCGCACAGGTGTCGCCACAGCCGGTAACGCCACGTGTGCTCGCCCGCGCTCCCGATCGTCATGGAGTCGCCCACGGGCATGAACCTAAGCATCCGCTCATAATGGACGATCACGGCAGCGTGTGGAGTGTGAGGCCCACCACGCCCCCTGAACCCCCGGAGGGGATGGCAGGCTTGGTGTCATGCGCCGACCGTTCGCCCTGCTCGCCGGGGTCCTGCTCGCGGGTGCCTGCGCGCTGCCCGCTTCCGCCGCCGAAGGTGACAGTACCGGTGATCAGGGGTTCACCATCAAGGACCCCCGGATCACCGAGTCCAGCGGCCTGGCCGCCTCTCACCTGCACCCCGGCATCTACTGGACGCACAACGACAGCGACGACGGGCCGTACATCTACGCCGTGGACAGCGCGACCGGGAAGACCGTCGCCACGGTGACCCTGCGCGGTGTCGGCTCCCCGCGCGATGTCGAGGCCATCTCCATCGGGCCGGACAACCAGATCTACGTCGGCGACATCGGCGACAACCTCGACGGCAAGTGGCCGTACATCTGGATCTACCGGCTGCCCGAGCCGAAGGTGCTCAAGGACCAGACGGTCCGGGCCACGCAGTACGTCGTGAAGTACTCCGACGGGGCGAGGAACGCCGAATCGCTGGTCGTGCACCCCAGGACCGGGCGGGTCTACATCATCGACAAGAAGGAGAACGGCGGGCATCTCTACGAGGGGCCCGCGCAGCTCTCCACCACCGGCGCGAACATCTTCAAGCCGGTCGCCGCCGTCGACCTGTGGGCCACCGATGCCGCCTTCTCGCCGAACGGCCGACAGCTCGCCGTCCGGGGGTACTTCGGCGGCATCTACTACGACTGGAACGGCGGGAAGATCAAGCGGGAGGGGCGGCTCGACGTACCCCTGCAGGGGCAGGGGGAGTCCGTCTCGTACTCCGCCGACGGCGCCAAGCTGATGTACGGCAGCGAGGGGGCCGACAGTTCGGTGGAGGCGCAGGACGCGCCGGCCGGGGCGGCGAGCAAGGAGCCGTCCGGCAGTGGGAGTTCCGCCTCCGACGGTGTCGGCGGGACCGGCGCCGGCAACAGCGGGAGCATCAAGGTCGGCGCCGTCGTCGTGGTCGTGGGCGCGGCCGCCCTGTTCGGGTTGCGGCGGTTGCGGCGCAGGAGTTGAACCGGCGGGCGCCGGATGTCTTGACGCGCGTGTGGGGTGTCGGTTCTCTGGAGGTGCGCGGTGTATGGGAGCGCTCCCATTCTGTTCCGGGGCCGCGCCTCCCCGAGAGGAACCAGGCACATGTTCCGCAGCTTGCGAAGAGCGCTGTGTGCTGCCGCCGCCGCGCTCCTCCTGCCCCTGGCCGGTGTGCACCCGGCGCACGCGGCCACCACCCCCGGAGCCGGTTACTGGCATACCAGCGGCCGGCAGATCCTGGACGCGGCCGGACAGCCGGTGCGTATCGCCGGGATCAACTGGTTCGGCTTCGAGACCGGCAACCACGTGGTGCACGGTCTCTGGTCGCGCGACTACAAGAGCATGATCGACCAGATGAAGTCGCTGGGCTACAACACCCTCCGGCTGCCCTACAGCGACGACATCCTCAAGAGCGGCACGACGCCCGACAGCATCGACTTCTCCGGCGGCAAGAACGCCGACCTCCAGGGGTTGACGTCTCTCCAGGTCATGGACCGGATCGTGGCGTACGCCGGCCAGGACGGCCTGAAGGTCATTCTGGACCGGCACCGGCCCGACTCCGGCGGTCAGTCCGCGCTCTGGTACACCGCGTCCGTCCCCGAGTCGACGTGGATCGCCGACCTGAAGGCACTGGCCGCCCGCTACCAGGGCCAGGACACCGTCATCGGCATCGACCTGCACAACGAGCCGCACGATCCCGCCTGTTGGGGTTGTGGCGACCAGGCCACCGACTGGCGCCTCGCCGCCCAGCGCGCCGGGAACGCCGTTCTGTCCGTCAACCCGGACCTGCTGGTCTTCGTCGAGGGAGTGCAGTCGTACAACGGCGTCTCCGGCTGGTGGGGCGGCAACCTGATGGGGGTCGCGCAGTACCCGGTGCAGCTGAGCGTGGCCAACCGGGTGGTGTACTCCGCGCACGACTACGCCACCAGCGTCGCCCAGCAGAGCTGGTTCAGCGATCCGTCCTTCCCGGCCAACATGCCCGGCATCTGGGACAGGTACTGGGGCTACATCTTCAAGCAGAACATCGCCCCTGTGTGGGTGGGCGAGTTCGGCACGACCCTGCAGTCCACCGTGGACCAGAAGTGGCTGGCGGCGCTGGTGAGTTATCTGCGGCCGACGTCTGCGTACGGCGCGGACGGCTTCCAGTGGACCTTCTGGTCATGGAACCCGGACTCCGGTGACACGGGCGGGATCCTGAAGGACGACTGGACGACCGTGGACACGGTGAAGGACGGGTATCTGGCGAGCATCAAGGCGCCGTTGTTCCCGGGTACGGGCGGGGGCAGCGGAGGCGGGGGCGGGGGCACGCCGGCGAGTTGCAGCGCCGCCTATGCCGTCAGCAGTGACTGGGGCAGCGGGTTCAACGCCGAGGTGACGGTGAGGAACACCGGGACGACCGCGATCTCCTCCTGGAAGGTGACGTGGACGTGGAGCGGTTCACAGCAGATCACCTCCATGTGGAACGCCACGTACACGCAGAGCGGGGCGGGCGTCACGGCTGTGAACGCCTCTCACAACGGCAGTGTGCCGGCGGGTGGTTCGACGGGCTTCGGCTTCGGGGGTGCGCCGGGTGGCGGTGCGGTGCCTTCGCTGTCCTGTACGGCGGCCTGACGGCCGCATGACCGAGGGGCGCCCGGTGCCGCCGCCGGGCGCCCCTCCATATGTGTTCCCACCTGCATGGGAACACCCTGTTCCCGGCCGGGAACACCCTCCCGTCTCGGCACACTGAGAGGGCCGTACGCCGGCTTCGGTGCTCTCGTTCCCTCGCGATACGAAGTGCCGCCGTATCCAGGAGGGCTCAAGTGAATCGATCACTGCTGACCATGCGCTCGGCGCTGATTCTGTTGCTGGGTGTTCTCGTCGGTGTGGGAGCAGGAGTGCTGACCGCCCGTGCCGACGGTGGCGGTGAAGCGAAGTCGGTCATGGTGGGCGCGACCGCTTTCGCGGCCGCCGTGGCGTTCTTCAACTCCCTTATCGATTAGGCGTACTGGCCGGTCGGACGCACTGACCGAGACCGGTTGTCGTCGTTGACATGACGTGAGGGCCAGGTGGCCTGTCGTTTTCCGGTGGATAGGTCCCGGATGCGTCCGGGGAGAGGAGACGGTGGTGGGGGACGATGACCGCGATGAAGCGGCCTTCGACGACGCAGCGTTCGGCGATGCGGCCTTCGGTGACGCGGAGGGTTTCAAGCCGCTGTCGGGAGACCTGCGTCCTGAAGTGCGGGAGCTGGCCGAGGCGTTGCGCCGCCTGCTGAAGGGCTCGGGTAAGTCGCAGCGGCAGTTCGCGGTCTATCACCACATCGGTGTCTCCACCGTCTCGCGCTATCTGAGCGGGGAGCGAATCCCGGAGAAGCACTTTCTCGACGGGTTGATGAAGTCGGCCTGCAAGGCTCACGGCAAGGAGGTCAGCGAGGGGCTGCAGGGCCTGATGTACCGGCTGCATCGAGACGCGTTGCTGGCCGAGGACCCGGCCCGGTACCGGGAGCAGATGGCCAGCGACCGGCTGGAGGACGCCGTGCTGCGTGAGGAGGAGGCGCAGCTGGAGATCCGGGAGCTGAGGAAGGACGCGAAGGGGCAGAAGCAGCAGCTGTGGGCACTGGAGTCCCAGCTCCGTCAGCTGGAGGCGGCGGAGCAGCAGGAGCGGGGTTCGTTACGGGCGGACCTGGAACGGCACCGGATGCGCAAGGAGGAGCTGGCGGAGGCGTGCGTGCGTCTGCGGGACAAGGTCGCTCGTCTGGAGAGGGCGCTCGTGGAGGCCGAGCGGGAACGGGACACCGCGCGGACGCGTTGCCGGGAGCTGGAGGCCGAACTGGCCGTGGCGCAGGAGGCCGCTGAACGAGCGGAGCTGGAGCGGCAGGCGCGGGAGGAGCGGCTGCGCCTGGCCAAGGCGGCCGAGGTGGCCGAGCACCGTCTTGCGGACCTGGAGCGCGTTCATCTGGAAGCCGAACAGGTACGCCTGGCAGCCGCCCGGGAGGCCGCGACCCAGTTGGAGGTGGCCAAGACCCAGGCCGACGAGTTGCTGCAGGAGGCAACGCTCAGAGCCACGAAGGTCCGGCCCTCGGTGCTCAGGAGATCTGCCGCGCTGCGCCAGTTGAAGGAGGCCGCGCAACTGGCCGTTGACGAGGCCCTCCTTCGGAGCAACATCAACGCGATGTTCATCAACCTCTCGCATCGCTCCCAGGGGCTCGTCGAAGGCCAGCTGTCTCTCCTCGCCGAGCTGGAGTCCCGCGAGGCCGACCCGGACCGGCTGGAGTCGCTGTTCAAACTGGACCACCTGGCCACCCGGATGCGCCGCAACTGCGAGAACCTCCTCGTTCTCGCCGGTGAAGAGCCCGGCCGCCGCTGGACCCGGCCGGTCCCGGTGGTCGACGTGCTCCGCGCCGCCGCGTCCGAGGTGGAGCAGTACGAGCGCATCGAGCTGACCGCCGTGCCCACCGTCGAGATCGCCGGCCGTGTGGTCACCGACCTGGTTCACCTGCTCGCCGAGCTGCTGGAGAACGCGACGTCCTTCTCCTCGCCGCAGACCAGGGTCAAGGTCACCGGTTACGCACTGCCCGACGGCCGCGTGCTGATCGAGATCCATGACTCCGGTCTCGGTATCACCGCCGAGGACTTGGCCGAGATCAACGAGCGGCTCGCCTCGCCGCCCTCCATGGACGTGTCGGTCGCCCACCGCATGGGTCTGTTCGTGGCCGGTCGGCTGTCGCATCGCCACGGCGTCCGCATCCAGCTGCGCCCTTCCGGCACTGGTGGTACGACCGCGCTGGTCATGCTGCCCGTCGACGCCATCGACAGCGAGCCTGTCCCCCAGGAGTGGGACAACAGCCACCTCGACCACGGCGACGGGCAGCTGCCCATGGCTCCGGCACACCTGTTCACCATCTGTGACTCCGGCCGCCTGTCCGTCGAGCGTCCGCACTCATGACGGGCCGGGCCGGGAAGTCGTAGGCGGCCTCGGCCGTCGTACGACGAGGGGCGCCCCGGCAGACCCGGGGCGCCCCTCGTGGACGTACGCAGGAAGAAGGTCAGAGCTTCTCGATCACGTAGTCGATGCACTTCGTCAGCGCCTCGACGTCCGCCGGGTCGATCGCCGGGAACATCGCGATGCGCAGCTGGTTGCGGCCGAGCTTGCGGTACGGCTCGGTGTCCACGATGCCGTTGGCGCGCAGCACCTTGGCGACGGCGGCCGCGTCGATCTCGTCGGAGAAGTCGATCGTGCCGATGACCTGCGAGCGCTTGGCCGGGTCCGAGACGAACGGGGTGGCGTACTTGGACTCCTCCGCCCAGGTGTAGAGGCGGGTCGAGGAGTCCTTCGTGCGGGCGGTGGAGAAGGCCAGGCCGCCCTGGCCGTTGAGCCACTCCAGCTGCTGGTTGAGCAGGAAGAGGGTGGCCAGGGCCGGGGTGTTGTACGTCTGGTTCTTGCGGGAGTTGTCGATCGCCGTGGGGAGCGAGAAGAACTCCGGGACGTGGCGGCCGGAGGCGTGGACGCGCTCGGCGCGCTCGATCGCGGCCGGGGAGAAGACGCCGATCCACAGGCCGCCGTCGGAGGCGAAGGACTTCTGCGGGGCGAAGTAGTAGACGTCCGTCTCGGCGATGTCGACCGGGAGGCCGCCCGCGCCGGAGGTGGCGTCCACGAGGACGAGCGAGCCCTCGTCGGCGCCGGCCACGCGCTTGATCGGCATGGCGACACCGGTGGAGGTCTCGTTGTGGGTGTAGGCGTACACGTCGACGCCCGCCTCGGCCTGCGCCTCGGGGTGGGTGCCCGGGTCGGTGGCGATGACGGTGGGCTCGGCCAGCCAGGGAGCGAGCCCCGCGGCCTTGGCGAACTTGGAGGAGAACTCGCCGAAGCTGAGGTGCTGGGACTTGTTCTCGATCAGTCCGTGGGTGGCGATGTCCCAGAAGGCGGTGGACCCGCCGTTGCCCAGGACGACCTCGTAGCCGTCGGGGAGGGAGAACAGGGAGCTGATGCCTTCGCGGACCTGGCCCACCAGGTTCTTGACCGGGGCCTGGCGGTGGGAGGTGCCGAGCAGAGAGCTTCCGGTGGCGGCGAGCGCCTCGAGGGCCTCGGTACGCACCTTGGAGGGGCCCGCGCCGAAGCGTCCGTCGGCGGGCTTGATGTCAGCGGGAATCTGGATGTCGGCCACGAGTCGGAGGGTATCGCCCACGCGAAACGGGACGGAACCGTGTCCGTCCGATGAGACAAGATCGCTGAACTGTGGACTTGTGAGGTTGTACGACGAAACCTGCGGGGCTGTGGAAAAGTCGCGGTGACTGTGCGTGATCGGATGCATCCTGGACGCATGACGGATCTCTCGGGCCTCGAGGCGGAGCTGCGTGGGGTCGTCCGGGGTGAGGTCGGCTTCGATGCCACCGCCCGGGCGCTCGTGACCATGGACGCGTCCAACTACCGGCGGGTCCCGGCGGGGGTGGTGGCCCCGCGGGACGCCGAGGACGTGGCGGCGGTGCTGGAGGTGTGCCGGGCACGCGGAGTGCCGGTGGTGGCGCGCGGCGGGGGCACGTCGATCGCGGGGCAGGCGACCGGCGCGGGCGTGGTGCTGGACTTCACCCGGCACATGAACGGCCTGCTGGAGCTGGACCCGGCCACGCGCACGGCCGTGGTCCAGCCGGGCCTGGTCCTCGACCGCCTCCAGGAGGCCGCCGCCCCGCACGGCCTGCGCTTCGGCCCCGACCCGTCCACACACAGCCGCTGCACGCTCGGCGGAATGATCGGCAACAACTCCTGCGGCTCCCACTCGGTCGCCTGGGGGACGACCGCGGACAGCGTCCGGGAGCTGTCCGTCATCACCGCGCGCGGCCGGCGGCTGCGGCCGGGCCGGGACTGGACCGGAGCGCCGGACGGTTTGCGCGCCCTGGTGGAGGGCGACCTGGCCCGCCTGCGCACCGGCTTCCCCGACCTGCCCCGCCGCATCTCCGGATACGCCCTGGACGCCCTGCTCCCCGAGAAGGGCGCCGATGTCGCCCGCTCCTTCTGCGGCTCCGAGGGCACCCTCGGCATCGTCACCGAGGCGGTCGTAGGGCTGGTCGAGGCCCCACGCGCACGGGCCCTCGCGGTGCTGGCGTACGGCGACGAGTCCGGCGCCGCAGAGGCCGCCGCCGGACTCCTGACTCTCGGCCCGCTCACGGTGGAGGGCATGGCGGCCGACCTGGTGCGCTCGCCGGCCGGGCTGCCCAAGGGCGGCGCCTGGCTCTTCGTGGAGACCGGCGGGGAGACACCGGCCGAGGCACGCGCGCGTGCAGAGGCGATCGTCCGTGCGGCCGACGTCGTCGACTCCCTGGTGGTGACGGACGCAGCGGCCCAACGGACCCTGTGGCGCATCCGCGAGGACGCGAGCGGCACGGCGACCCGCATGCCCGACGGCAGAGAGGCCTGGCCCGGCTGGGAGGACTGCGCGGTACCGCCCGCCCGGCTCGGCCCCTACCTCAGGGACTTCCGCGCCCTGCTCGCCACCCACGGCCTGCGCGGCACTCCGTACGGCCACTTCGGCGACGGCTGCATCCACGTCCGCATCGACTTCGACCTGCTCACCGAGGCGGGCGTCGGCCGCTTCCGGCGCTTCTCCGAGGAACTGGCCGACCTGGTCGTCGCCCACGGCGGCTCGCTGTCCGGGGAGCACGGCGACGGCCAGGCCCGCGCGGAGCTGCTGCCGCGGATGTACGGCGAGGAGACGGTACGGCTCTTCGAGCGGGCCAAGGCGATCTGGGACCCCGACGACCTCCTCAACCCCGGCATGCTGGTCCGCCCGGCCCCGCTCGACACCAACCTCCGGTTCTCCGTCCTGCCCCGCCGCCCGGTGGACGTGGCCTTCGGCTACCCGGCCGACGGCGGCGACTTCAGGGCGGCCGTCCGCCGCTGCGTCGGCGTCGCCAAGTGCCGTACGACCACGGCCGCCGGACCCGCCGTGATGTGCCCCTCCTTCCGGGCGACCGGAGAGGAGGAGCACTCCACCCGCGGGCGGGCCCGGCTGCTGCACGAGATGCTCGCGGGCGAACTGATCACGACGGGCTGGCGCTCCCCAGAGGTCCGGGATGCCCTGGACCTGTGCCTGTCCTGCAAGGGCTGCCGCTCGGACTGCCCGGTGGGCGTCGACATGGCCACCTACAAGGCGGAGTTCCTGCACCACCACTACGAGGGCCGGCGCCGCCCCGCCGCCCACTACACGATGGGCCGGCTGCCGGTATGGCTGCGCTGGGTGGCACGAACCCGCACGGCCCCGCTGCTCAACACACTCGCGTCCGTAGGGACGTTGGCCCGGGCGGGGAAACGCCTGGGCGGAATCGCACCGGAACGGCGGATCCCGAGGATCGCGAAGGAGCCGTTCACCCACTGGTGGCGACGGCGGAAGCGGCGCACCGCGGGAGACCTGGTCGTCCTGTGGCCCGACACGTTCACCGAGCACCTCTCGCCCTCGGTCGGACAGGCGGCCGTCCGGGTGCTGGAGGCCGCCGGCCTCAGGGTGGTCCTGCCACCGTCCCGCCCCCTCGGCGGCGGGGTCTGCTGCGGCCTGACCTACGTCTCGACCGGCCAGCTCGACCGCGCCCGCGCGGTGCTGCGCCGCACGCTGGACCTGATGGAACCGGTGCTGCGCAGGGGCGCCCCGGTCGTCGTCCTGGAACCGAGCTGTGCGGCGGCCCTCCGCGGCGACCTCCCCGAACTCCTGCACGACGACCCACGCGCCCCTCGGCTGGCGTCATCGATCCTCACCTTCGCCGAGGCACTCGAACGCCACGCCCCCGACTGGACCCCGCCCGCCGTCGACCGCCCGGTCGCCGGCCAGACCCACTGCCACCAGCACGCGGTCCTCGGCGACACCGCCGACCGCCGTCTGCGCGAGTCCGCGGGCCTGACCGGCGAGCTGAGCGGCGGCTGCTGCGGACTCGCGGGCAACTTCGGCTTCGAGAAAGGACACTTCGAGGTGTCGAAGGCGTGCGCGGACGAGCAGCTGCTGCCGGCGGTACGGGAAGCGCCGCAGGGCACGGTGATCCTGGCGGACGGCTTCTCGTGCCGTACGCAGTTGGAGCAGCTGGCCGGGGTGCGGGGGCGGCACCTGGCGGAGGTGCTGGCGGAGGGCCTGGAGAAGGAAACGGGGGGTGAGGAGTGACCGAGGAACACGGCCGGCTGGCAGTCCTCTCGGACATCCACGGGGTACTCCCCGCCCTGGAGGCCGTCCTGGCGGAGCCCGAAGTGGCCGCCGCCGACCGGATCGTCCTCACCGGCGACATCACGGCGGGCCCGCAGCCGGCCGAGGTGCTGGACCTGCTGCGGTCGCTGGGCGACCGGGTCCTGTGGGTCGGCGGGAACGCGGACCGGGAGCTGGTGGAGTACCGGCGGGGTGAGCGCACGGAGATCCCGGATCCGATCGGCCCGTTCGCGGCGCAGGCGCTCCGCGAGGACCAGGTGGACTTCCTGGCCGCGCTGCCCAGAACCCTCACCCTGCGCGTCCGCGGCCTGGGCAAGGTGCTGTTCTGCCATGCCACTCCGCGTGACGACGAGGAGGTGGTGCTGGTGGACTCCCGCCTTGAGCGCTGGGCCGAGGTCCTCTCCGGCCTCGACCCCGGCATCGGCACGGTCGTCTGCGGTCACACCCACATGCCGTACGTCCGCCTGGCCCACGGCCGTCTGGTGGTCAACCCGGGCAGCATCGGCATGCCGTACGGGCGTCCCGGCGCCCACTGGTGCCTCCTGGGCCCCGGAGCCGACCTGCGCGTGACGTCGTACGACATACCGGGGGCGGTGGCCCGGCTCACCGCCGGGTGCGCGTACCCGGCGATCGCCGAGTGGGCCGACTTCTACCTGAACTCCCGTGTGACGGACGCGGAGGCGCTGACGGCGTTCGGGCCGAGGGACGGCAGGCAAGCCTCCGAGGTTTCGTAGCGGCGGGTTCGTGGGCTGGCGGAACCAGGCAACCTCGAAGGAGCCCAGTCCGTATGACGAGTACGTGGGGGAGTGGGACTTCCCGCTCAACCGGCTGCTGCACAGGGTTCATAAGAGAATTCTCAGGTTCGGGGGTGCTCCTCAGGAATCACCAAGGTACTCCCAGGTACTCACAGCGCTCCTTTACCATTTTTGCCGTTCGGTGGCGCGGGCGGCGTGTAGGTTCTTCGACATCGGGTTCCGGACGCGGAATTCCCGGACCATAGAACTGCGAATCACTAGGAGTCGGAATGAGCTTCAAGAAGCTTGCCCCGCTGCCCCCGAAGCCCAAGTCGAAGCAGCTCCCGCCGCCGCCGAAGCCGAGGCCCAAGAAGCACGCTCCCAAGCCGCTGCCCGGCCGGGATCAGTGATCCGACGCTGAGTCGAAAGGGGTCGATGGTGCACCGTCGGCCCCTTTTCGTCTTCATTCGGGAAGGTGATTCGGGAAGGAATTCCAGTGACTGACGAGAGCGAAGAATTCGAGTACGAAACGCCTGTCATTCCTGCCCGGACGGCGTTCCGCCGTTTCTGGCCGCTGACAAAAGGGCTCAGGAAATGGCTGCTTCTCGTCTGGGTGTGCACGGTGCTCGCCGCGCTCGCCGAGACCGAGGCCATCCTGCTCTTCGGCGACCTCACCGACCACGCCCTGCAGAAGGGTTCGCTGACCGCGTTCTGGAGCCCGGCCGTCAAGTGGCTGGGCGTCGCCGTGGTCGGCGCGCTGGTCGCGTACGCGGGCAACTCCCTTGCCGCGTGGGCGACCGAGCGCTTCGTGATGCGGCTGCGCGAGCACGTCTTCGACCATGTCCAGCAGCTGCCCCCGCACTTCTTCCAGCGCCACCGCCAGGGCGATCTGCTCTCCCGGCTGACCAGTGACGTCGAGGCGATCGAGACGATGGTCGTGTCCGGCCTGGTGGGTGCCGCCTCGGCCGCCTTCTCCGCCCTCTTCTACGCGGCCGCCGCGTTCTGGCTGCGCTGGGACCTGGCCGCCGCCACCTTCGTCCTCGCGCCCCTGTTCTGGCTGGCCGCCCGCCGCTTCTCCGGCTCCATCAAGGACGTGTCCCGCGAGGGCCGGGTCGCCGACGGCGCGATCACCTCCGTCGTCGAGGAGTCCCTCGGCAACATCGTGCTCACCCAGGCCTACGACCGCCGGGACGCCGAACGCCGGCGGCTGGGCGAGGAGGCGAACGCCTGGTTCCGCGCCTCGGTCCGCTCGACCCGGCTCAACGAGGCCTACGAGCAGCTCGTCCAGGTCATCGAGACGGTCTGTGTGCTCGCCGTGATCGGCATCGGCGCCTGGGAGATCTCCACCGGCCGGATGACCCTCGGCCAGCTGCTCGCCTTCGCCGCGTTCCTCGGCTACCTCTACCCGCCCGTGCGGGGCCTGGCCCAGCTCGGGCTCACGGTCACCGCGGCCACGGCGGGTGCCGAGCGGCTGATCGAGATCCTGGACGTGCGGCCCGCGGTCACCGACCCCCGGCGGGGCACGGAGACCGGCCGCCCGGACGGCACGATCGAGGTCCGCGACGTCTCCTTCCGCTACCCGGGCGCCGACCGCACGGCCCTCGAAGGCCTGTCCTTCACGGTCAGCCCCGGCGAACTGGTGATCGTCACCGGCCCGAGCGGCGCCGGAAAGTCCACGGTCTCCAAGCTCCTGCTCCGCTTCTACGATCCGGACGCCGGCGAGGTCCTGCTGGACGGCGTACCCCTGCGCGACTTCCCGCTGGCCCGCCTGCGCGAGTACGTGACGCTCCTCCCGCAGGAGACCCTGGTGCTGCACGACACGGTCCGCGCCAACATCGCCTGTGGCCGGCCCGGCGCCAGTGACCAGGCGATCGAGGAGGCGGCGCGGGCGGCCGACGCGCACGACTTCATCGTCCGGCTCCCCGACGGCTACGACACCAAGGTCGACCCCAACTCGGCCCGGCTGTCCGGCGGCCAGCTCCAGCGCCTGACCATCGCCCGCGCCATCCTGCGCGACGCCCCGGTCCTGGTCCTGGACGAGCCGACCACCGGCCTGGACGCGATGGCCGCCCGCCGGGTGGTCAAGCCGCTGCGCCGCCTGATGACCGGCCGTACGACGATCATGATCACCCACGACCTCAACCTGGCCCCCGACGCCGACCGCATCCTCGTCGTGGACCGCGGCCGCATCGTCGAGACGGGTCGCCACGAGGAACTGCTCGCACGGGGCGGGGCCTACGCACGGCTGCACCGCTCGCAGAACAACGCGGTGATGGACACGGCCGAGCTGCGACTGCCGCTGTTCGAGGAGGCACAGCCCCCCGTGCCGGTGCCGGCACAGGGGGCTGTGCCGGGGTATGTGGCGTACGGCTACGACCCGTACAACGCGGCCGCTGCCGAAGCCGCCGTCTGGCCCCAGCCGCCCGTGTATGAGCCCCATATGTCCGAGGCCTACCTGCCGGAGGCCCACATGCCGGTGCCCACGACCTTCCCCGACGGCCGCCCCCTGTTCCGGGACGAGGAGCAGACCTGGTCCGGCATCTGACCGCCACGCATCTCAGCATCCAGGACAGCTACATAAGGGGTTCACACTCCTGACGGGGTCTATTACCCTGGACTCGGTAGTACATCGAGATGAACACGATCTGATCCGAGCCAGCCCCCAGGACCGCCCGTGAGCACCCCCAGCGCCACCGCACCCTCGACGCAGCAAGCGCCCGCACCCTCGGGTGGTGCCCCGCGCCGCCTCGGCTCGCTCGGACCCGTCGGGCTGGTGCTGGCCGGCGGGATCTCGGTCCAGTTCGGCGGGGCGCTCGCGGTGACCCTGATGCCGAGGGCCGGCGCGCTCGGCGTCGTCACCCTGCGGCTGCTCGCGGCGGCCGTGGTCCTTCTGGTGGTCTGCCGGCCCCGGCTGCGCGGCCACTCGCGCACCGACTGGGGCACGGTGGTCGTCTTCGGCATCACCATGGGCGCGATGAACGGCCTCTTCTACGAGGCGGTCGCCCGCATCCCGCTGGGCCCCGCGGTCACCCTCGAAGTCCTCGGCCCGCTCGCCCTGTCCGTCCTCGCCTCCCGCCGCGCGATCAACGCGGTCTGGGCGGGCCTCGCCCTCGCGGGCGTCTTCCTGCTCGGCGGCGGAGGCTTCAGCGACCTCGACCCCACCGGTGTCGCCTTCGCCCTGGGCGCCGGCGCCATGTGGGCGGCCTATATCGTCTTCAGCGCCCGTACGGGCCGCCGCTTCCCGCAGGCGGACGGACTGGCCCTCGCGATGGCCGTGGCCGCCCTGCTCTTCCTGCCCCTGGGCATCGTCGAGGCGGGCACCCGTCTCCTCGACCCCACCACCGTCGCCCTCGGTTCTGCGGTGGCCCTGCTCTCCTCGGTGCTGCCCTACACCCTCGAACTCCTGGCCCTGCGCCGCCTGCCCGCCTCCACCTTCGCCATCCTGATGAGCCTGGAACCGGCCATCGCGGCCACGGCCGGCTTCCTGATCCTCGGCCAGGCCCTGTCCGCCACGGAGGCCGCAGCGATCGCCCTGGTCATCGCGGCGAGCATCGGCGCGGTGCGGACTCAGGTGGGGCGGGGGAAGGTGCGGGCGCAGACGCCGGAGGCCTGACACATACTCCGCGGCCGGGCTCAGTCGCCCGGCTGCTCCCGGGCGGGTCGGGTCCAGTCGCGCGGCTTCTCCCCTGCCGGGCTCAGCCACCCGGCTTCTCCGGCACCGCGTTCAGTCGCCCGGCTTCTCCCACACCGACACGTGCTGCCGGCTCTCGCTCGTGAACGGCTCCCTGCTCCAGCCGTCCCACCGCTCACGCAGCCGCAGCCCCGCGAGCCGGGCCATCAGGTCCAGCTCCGCCGGCCACACGTACCGGAACGGAACGGACAGGTACGTGGCGTGGCCGTCCGCCACCCGCACATGGTGCGAGCTCATCGACTGCGTCGCCACGTCGTACAGGTCGAAGCCCAGCCGTCCCTCCTCCACGCGGAACGGCACCGCGTTCTGCCCGGGCGGCAGCCGGCGCAGGTCGGGCACCACGACCTCGACGACGAAGCAGCCGCCGGGCTCGAGATGGTTCGCCGCGTTGCGGAAGCAGTCCACCTGAGCGTCCTGTGACGTCAGGTTCATGATCGTGTTGAAGACCAGGTAGGCGACGGAGAAGCTCCCGTCCACCCGTGTCGTCGCGAAGTCCCCGATCGTCACCCCGATCGCCTCACCGCCCGGCTTGTCCCGCAGCCGCTCCACCATCGCCCGGGACAGGTCGATGCCGTGCACCTCGATCCCGCGCCGGGCCAGCGGCAGCGCGATGCGTCCGGTGCCGATGCCGAGTTCCAGGGCCCGGCCGCCCTCACCTGTCAGCTCCGCCAGGAAGTCGACGGCCGGGTCCACGACCTCCGGGTCGAACATCTCCGCGGACGACTCGTCGTACCGCGCCGCGACCGCTTCTCCGAAGTAACCGTCTTCATCGAGCACCGGCCGACGGTACTGCGGCGACGGCCCGCCATGCGCGTGGTTTTCCGAAGCCACCGCAGGACCGCGTGCGAAGTCTGACGGGCCTGTGCAGGAAGGCGGTTGACTGGGGCTACGCCCTGCCGGGACGGCTGGACGAGAGATCATGTCGCACAGCAGAACCGACGCAGACTGGGTATCGAATGACCTCCTCCATCGACGACCTCGTCCGACTCTGCCCGCCGCCGACTGCGCCCCCTTCCGTCGACTGGGCTGCGGCGGAGGCCCGACTCGGCATGCCACTCCCCGCGGACTACAAGCGACTTGCGTCCGTCTACGGTCCCGGTCGCTTCGCCGATTTCATCCACATCTACCATCCACTCGGATACACCCAGTACGTCGACCTCACCGGTCCCATGCCTGCCTGTATCCGGGAACAGCTTCAGAAGGACTGCGAGCAGGGGACGCATCCCGTGCCGTACGACCCGCAGCGCCTGTCTCCCATGGGGGTAACCGACAACGGCGAGTATCTCTTCTGGGCCAGCGCTCCGCCGGACTCACCGGATGCCTGGCAGATCGCCGTCAACGAGGCTCGAGGGCCTCGCTGGTTCACCTTCGCCGGCACGCTGACGGCGTTCCTCGTGGCCGTCCTGAGCGGAGAGACGGCCGTACCCATGTTCCCGAAGGACCTCCTTCAGGGAGGCATCGGCTTCACGGCTTCCGTTCCGAGCGAAGGAGTGGCGCCCATGCCTCGCGTCCGTCCGCCCGCCAACCCCGACGACATCCGCGCATGGGCCAGGGCCAACGGCTACGACGTTCCCCTCCGGGGCCGCATCCCCGCGGTGGTCCGTGACGCCTGGGAGCGGGCCACGGGAAGTGAGACCTGAACGAAGAGATCTTCGCCGCTGGTCAGCCCTTCACCGACTCCAGGAACGCCGACCAGGCACGGGCCGGGAACACGAGAGCTGGGCTCTGGGGGTTCTTGGAGTCCCGGACGGCCGTGCAGGGGGTGAGATCGGCGACCTCGATGCACTGGCCGCCCGTGTCGCCGCTGTACGAGGACTTACGCCAGGCGGCTCCGCCGAGTGGGGCGCACTCGACGCATTCGCCGCCGGTGCCCCCGCTGTACGACGACTTACGCCACCGCGCTCCGTTCAGGTTCCGCCTCTTCCGCATAGCGTTCCTCCCGTACGCGGGTAATCAGCTTCGCCGAGTCCTCGATGGAGAGGGCCGCGGCCTGAAGATGATCGTAACGATGCGCACAGTCCTTGACGACGCTCGGATTGGCTGTGGTGAACCCCGAGTCGTAATTCTCGGAGGAACAGATGTCGGCGTGACCGTCAAAGCGCATCACAGTGAACCCGCCTGCCGTGGCGGGGTGTTGGCCCACTCCAAGCGGCAGCACCTGCACACGGATCTCCCGTCGGCCTTGGAACTTCAACAGGTGCGTGAGCTGCTCCCGCATGACCCCACGGCCGCCGAACGGCCTGTGCAGAACGACCTCGTCCAACACCACCCACACCAGCGGCGGCTGCTCAAGTGCGAGGATCCTCTGTCGCTCCAATCGGGCCGCCACTTGCCCGTCAAGCCCGGCCACCCAGCCTGCTTCCAGTACCGCGCGTGCGTACTCGGGGGTTTGGAGGAGGCCGTACACCACTTGGGCCTGATAGGTGGAGATGCTCGCCGCTTTCGCCTCCATCTCCGCATACGGCTGAAACCAACTCGGCAACTGGCTCCGTAGAACCATCCCCACCAGCCGCGAGAACAACCCATCCGTCCCCAGCGCCGCATCCACCCGCTCGGAAAACTCCCGTTGCGGAACCCTCGCCGCCGTCTCGATCTGCCCGATCAGCGACCCCGTGCAGAGATCGAGCCGAGTTGCGCCAGTGTCAGCCCCGCTGCCTCTCTCGCCCGGCGCAGCTCGTAGCCGTAGTAGTCCAACGGTGACGCACCCGGGTCGAGTTCGCGGCTTCGCACACCAATCACCTCCCTCACCGAGGGTAGTGATTCATATGCGCACGGATACAAGATTCTCGGAATCACCGCCCTGCGGTAGACAGGGATCATGGCCAAACAGCGCATCACCGTGTGCATCCCGCCGCCCGGCGATCCCGCCGACCCCGACGCCCTGCGCCGGGCGATCGGGGAGGCCATGGCGCCCTACTGCTACGACCGTGAGGACATCCCGCACCCCGACTGGGTGGGCGAGTGGGACTACTGGTTCATCTCCGGCTCCAACTGCCCCTTCGCGGTTCTCCCCGGTCACGAGGGTGACCCCCGGCTGGTCCGGGTCGACGAATGGAAGACAGCGTCCGAGGACCTGCCCCGCGACCGCTGTCACGGCGGCCCCCGGGCCCTCCTCAACCTCGACACCGACCGGCAGGCGGCCGCGCACGAGGCAGCCCGGCGATGGGACGACTGGGTGCGGTTCGCCGCCGGCCACCCCCCGGCCCTGCCCGCCGGCCACTACCTCGACCGGGCCTACCTCGACCCGGTGGGCTACCCCGAGCAGCGCGCCCGGGCCGAGTACGCCTCCCAGCCGCTGATCCGGGCCATCACCGAGGACCCGGAGCTGGCAGATCGGTTCCCTTACGACCCGATCCGCCACTTCGGCCCCGACAGGGAGGCGTACTCGGCGGACTGCGCGGCGGACGTGCTGCCCACCCCCGGACTGCTTACGCTGGACGGCCGATGGGTCGAGTACGGCGGACCGGACTACCGCCGGGAGTTCAACGCCTACCTCGACGCCCTGCCGCCCGAGACGATGGTGGTCAGGGTGCTGTACCACTCGTAACCACTCGGAGGCACCCCCGTGTGAGTTGCCGGGCCTCGAGCCGCGGAAACAAATTCATGCAAGCACGCTTGATTGTTTCTCGTGCCGCTGCCATGCTCCCAGCCATGGCCGACCCGACGCCCGTCATCGACGACCTGCGTGCCGAGAGCGATGAACTCGACCTGCTAGTGGCTGAGTTGAGCCCCCAACACTGGGGTCTTCCCACTCCCGCCCCCGGCTGGACCGTCGCCCACCAGATCGCGCACCTCGCCTGGACCGACCGCTCGGCGCTGCTGGCCGTCACCGACGCCGACGCCTTCCAGACTCTGGTCGAGAAGGCGCTCACCCGCCCCGACTCGTTCGTCGACGAAGGGGCGGACGAGGGCGCTCGGCTCCCGACCGCAGAGCTGCTGTCGACGTGGCGCGAGGGGCGCGCCGCCCTCGACCAGGCCCTGCGGGCCGCGCCGCCCGGCGCCCGTTTCCCCTGGTACGGCCCACCCATGTCTGCCGCCTCCATGGCCACCGCCCGGCTCATGGAGACCTGGGCCCACGCACTGGACGTCGCCGACGCCCTGGGTGTGATGCGCCCACCGTCCGACCGGCTCCGGCATGTGGCCCGGCTCGGGGTGCGGACCCGTGACTTCGCCTGCGGTGTGCACGGACTGACCCCGCCGGCCGAGGAGTTCCGTGTCGAACTGACCGCGCCCTCCGGCGCCCTGTGGACCTTCGGACCCGAAGACGCCCCGCAACGCGTCACCGGCCCCGCCCTCGACTTCTGCCTCCTGGTCACCCAGCGCGCGAACCGAGCCGACCTCGACCTGCATGCCGAGGGCTCGGACGCCGACCGCTGGCTCGACATCGCGCAGGCCTTCGCGGGCCCGCCCGGCACCGGACGCCCGCCGAAGGAGGGCAGCCGGTGAACCCGTTGCGCATCGGCAACTTCTCCGGTTTCTACGGCGACCGCGCGGACGCCCTGCGCGAGATGCTCACCGGCGGCGAGGTCGACGTCCTCACCGGCGACTATCTCGCCGAGCTGACCATGCTGATCCTCGGCCGGGACCGGCTGAAGGACCCGGCCGCCGGGTACGCCCGTACCTTCCTGCGGCAGCTGGAGGACTGCCTCGGCCTCGTCCACGAGCGCGGGGTGCGGATCGTCACCAACGCGGGCGGTCTGAATCCGGCCGGACTCGCCGCCGCCGTGCGGCAGTTGGCCGACCGGCTCGGCATCCCCGTACGGGTGGCCCACGTCGAGGGTGATGACCTGACCGCCGCGTATCCCGGCGTCCTCGCCGCCCATGCCTACCTCGGCGGCTTCGGGATCGCCGAGTGCCTGCGGGCCGGTGCCGACATCGTGATCACCGGGCGGGTGACCGACGCGGCGCTCGTCACCGGGCCCGCCGCCGCCCACTTCGGCTGGCGGCCGGGGGAGTACGACCGCCTCGCCGGGGCCGTCGTCGCCGGGCATGTGCTGGAGTGCGGGACACAGGCGACCGGCGGGAACTACTCCTTCTTCCGCGAGGGTGACGCACGCCGGCCCGGCTTTCCGCTCGCCGAGATCCACGCGGACGGCAGCAGTGTCGTCACCAAGCACCCCGGCACCGGCGGCTTCGTGGACGTCGGCACGGTCACCGCGCAGCTGCTCTACGAGACCGGCGGCGCGCGGTACCTCGGCCCCGACGTCACCGCCCGGCTGGACACCGTACGGCTGAGCCAGGACGGGCCGGACCGGGTACGGATCGAGGGTGTGCGCGGGGAGGCGCCCCCGCCGACGCTCAAGGCCGGGCTCAACCGGTTCGGCGGCTTCCGCAACGAGGTCGTCTTCGTGCTCACCGGGCTCGACATCGAGGCCAAGGCGGATCTTGTGCGGGAGCAGCTGGGTGACGCCCTCGCCAAGTCGCCGCCCATGGAGGTCCGTTGGGATCTCGTCCGCACCGACCGGGCCGACGCGGACACCGAGGAGACGGCCAGCGCCCTGCTGCGGCTCGTCGTACGGGACCCGGACCAGCAGGTCGTCGGGCGCGCGCTGAGCGGAGCCGCCATCGAGCTGGCGCTGGCCAGCTACCCCGGGTTCCATGTGCTGGCGCCACCCGGAAAGGGCGCACCTTATGGGGTCTTCGAGGATGTGTACGTCCCCCATGGTGCCGTCGACCATGTGGCGGTCCTCTATGACGGGCACCGGGTGGCTGTGACACCGGCCCAGGACACCCTCGTAACCGACGACCTGCCTCAACCGCCGCTCCCGGAGCAGCTTCCGCCCGGGCCCGTCCGCCGCGCCCCTCTCGGTCTGGTCGCCGGGGCGCGCAGCGGGGACAAGGGCGGGAACGCCAACGTGGGGGTGTGGGCGAGGTCGGAGGAGGCCTGGCGGTGGCTCGTCCACGAGCTGACCGTGGACAGGTTCCGGCAGCTGATCCCCGAGAGCCGGGAGCTGCCCGTCACCCGGCACGTGCTCCCGAACCTGCACGCCCTCAACTTCGTCGTGACCGGCATCCTCGGTGCCGGCGTCGCCGCCCAGCACCGCTTCGACCCGCAGGCCAAGGCTCTCGGCGAATGGCTGCGCTCCCGCCACCTGGACATCCCGGAGGCCCTGTTGTGACCGTTCTCGAGACGGCCCTGGACACCCAGCACCCCGACTACCAGGCCAACCGCGAGGCCATGCTCGCCAAGCTCGCCGACCTGGAATCCGAGCACGCCAAGGCGCTCGCGGGCGGCGGTGAGAAGTACGTCCAGCGGCACCGGAAGCGGGGCAAGCTGCTCGCCCGCGAACGCATCGAGCTGCTCCTCGACCCGGACACGCCCTTCCTGGAGCTGTCCCCGCTGGCCGCCTGGGGCAGCGACTACACGGTCGGCGCCTCCCTGGTCACCGGGATCGGCGTGGTCGAGGGCGTGGAGTGCCTGATCACCGCCAACGACCCGACCGTGCGCGGCGGCGCCAGCAACCCCTGGAGCCTGAAGAAGGCCCTGCGCGCCAACGACATCGCGCTCGCCAACCGGCTGCCCTGCATCAGCCTGGTGGAGTCCGGGGGAGCCGATCTGCCGTCCCAGAAGGAGATCTTCATTCCGGGCGGCGCCATCTTCCGGGACCTGACCCGGCTGTCCGCCGCCGGCATCCCGACCGTCGCCGTCGTCTTCGGCAACTCCACCGCGGGCGGGGCGTACGTCCCCGGCATGTCCGACCACGTGATCATGGTCAAGGAGCGGGCGAAGGTGTTCCTCGGCGGGCCGCCGCTGGTGAAGATGGCGACCGGTGAGGAGAGCGACGACGAGTCGCTCGGCGGTGCCGAGATGCACGCGCGCGTGTCGGGCCTCGCCGACTACTTCGCCGTGGACGAGCAGGACGCCCTGCGCCAGGCCCGCCGGGTCGTCGCCCGCCTCAACCACCGCAAGGCGCACGGCGATCCGGGCCCGGCGGCCCCTCCCAAGTACGACGAGGACGAACTGCTCGGCATCGTCCCCGGCGACCTGAAGATCCCCTTCGACCCGCGCGAGGTCATCGCCCGCCTGGTCGACGCCTCCGACTTCGACGAGTTCAAACCGCTGTACGGGACGAGCCTCGCGACCGGCTGGGCAAGCCTGCACGGCTATCCGGTCGGCATCCTGGCGAACGCCCAGGGCGTCCTGTTCAGCGAGGAGTCGCAGAAGGCCGCCCAGTTCATCCAGCTCGCCAACCAGCGCGACATCCCGCTCCTGTTCCTGCACAACACCACCGGCTACATGGTCGGCAGGGAGTACGAGCAGGGCGGGATCATCAAACACGGCGCCATGATGATCAACGCGGTCAGCAACAGCAGGGTCCCGCATCTGTCGGTGCTGATGGGCGCGTCGTACGGCGCCGGCCACTACGGCATGTGCGGGCGGGCCTACGACCCACGCTTCCTGTTCGCCTGGCCCAGCGCCAAGTCGGCCGTCATGGGTCCGCAGCAGCTCGCGGGCGTGCTGTCGATCGTCGCCCGGCAGTCGGCGGCCGCGAAGGGGCAGCCGTACGACGAGGACGCGGACGCGGCCCTGCGCGCCATGGTGGAGCAGCAGATCGAGTCCGAGTCGCTGCCGATGTTCCTGTCCGGGCGGTTGTACGACGACGGCGTCATCGACCCGCGCGACACCCGCACCGTCCTCGGCCTGTGCCTGTCCGCGATCCACACCGCCCCCTACGAGGGCGCGCGCGGCGGCTTCGGCGTCTTCCGGATGTGAGGCTCATGATTTCGACTCTGCTGGTCGCCAACCGGGGCGAGATCGCCTGCCGGATCTTCCGCACCTGCGGTGAGCTGGGAATCCGGACGGTCGCCGTGCACTCGGACGCCGACGAGAACGCGCTGCACGCGCGCGTGGCCGACGCGGCGGTACGGCTGCCGGGGGCGACGCCCGCCGAGACGTATCTGCGCGGCGACCTGATCGTGAAGGCGGCACTGGCCGCCGGCGCGGACGCCGTGCACCCCGGGTACGGCTTCCTCTCCGAGAACCCCGAGTTCGCCCGTGCCGTCCTCGATGCCGGCCTGGTCTGGATCGGGCCGCCGCCGGAGGCGATCGAGGCGATGGCGTCCAAGACGCGCGCCAAGGAGCTGATGGGGATCGCGCCCCTCGGCGAGGTCACCGAGGCCGACCTGCCGGTGCTCGTGAAGGCGGCCGCCGGCGGCGGGGGGCGCGGGATGCGGATCGTGCGCCGTCTGGAGGAGCTGCAGTCCGCACTGGAGGGCGCGCACGCCGAGGCCGCGAGCGCCTTCGGTGACGGCGAGGTCTTCGTCGAGCCGTACGTCGAGGACGGCCGCCACGTCGAGGTGCAGATCCTCGCCGACACCCACGGCACCGTCTGGACGCTCGGCACCCGCGACTGCTCCCTGCAGCGCCGCCACCAGAAGGTGATCGAGGAGGCCCCGGCACCGGGTCTGGCCTCCCGACTCACCGAGGAGCTGTACGCGCTGGCCGTGCGCGCGGCCCGTTCGGTGTCCTACGTGGGCGCCGGAACGGTCGAGTTCCTGGTCGCCGACGGCAGGGCCCACTTCCTGGAGATGAACACCCGCCTCCAGGTCGAACACCCCGTCACGGAGGCGGTCTTCGGCCTCGACCTGGTCGCCGAACAGCTTCGCGTCGCCGAGGGCCACCCCCTCCCCGCCGAACCGCCCCGCGCGCAGGGCCACGCCGTCGAAGCCCGCCTGTACGCCGAGGACCCCGCCCGCGACTGGGCCCCGCAGACCGGCACCCTGCACCACCTCGCCGTACCCGCCGGTGTCCGGCTCGACACGGGCTACACCGACGGCGACACCATCGGCGTCCACTACGACCCGATGCTCGCCAAGGTCGTCGCGCACGCCCCCACACGCGCGGAGGCGATCCGCAGACTCGCGGGCGCGCTGGAGCGGGCCGCACTCCACGGCCCGGTCACCAACAGGGACCTGCTGGTGCGCTCCCTGCGCCACGCCGAATTCGTGAGCGCCCGCATGGACACCGGCTTCTACGACCGCCACCTCACCGACCTGACCGAGCCCGCACCCGACCCGTACGCCCCCCTCGCCGCGGCCCTCGCCGACGCCCACGGCCGCTCCCGCTTCGGCGGCTGGCGCAACGTGGCGTCCCAGCCGCAGGCCAAGCGGTACGAGATGGCGGGCGAGGAGCACGAGGTCCACTACCGGCACACCAGGGACGGCCTCGCGGCCGAGGGAGTGCGGGTCGCACACGCCGACGCGCGCAGAGTCGTACTCGAAGTGGACGGCGTACAGCGCAAGTTCGACGTCACACGCTACGGCGACCAGGTGTACGTCAACGGGTCCCGCCTCACCGCCCTGCCCCGCTTCCCCGATCCCACCGCCCAGCTCGCCCCCGGCTCCCTGCTGGCTCCGATGCCCGGCACGGTCGTACGCATCGCCGAGGGCCTGTCGGAGGGCGCGACCGTACAGGCGGGCCAGCCCCTGATCTGGCTGGAGGCGATGAAGATGCAGCACCAGATCGCCGCGCCCGTCACCGGAACGCTCAGCGCCCTGCACGCCAAGGCCGGCCAGCAGGTGGAGCCGGGCATGTTGCTCGCCGTCGTACAGGAAACGTCTTCTTAGGAGCCCCATGACTCCCGTCATCGAGTCCGAAGAGCACAAGGCCCTCCGGTCCGCCGTCGCCGCCCTCGGCAAGCGCTACGGCCGCGACTACCTCACCCGCACCGTCGCCGAGGGCAAACCCCTCACCGAACTCTGGTCCGAGGCAGGCAAGCTGGGCTACCTCGGTGTCAACCTCCCGGAGGAACGCGGTGGTGGGGGTGGCGGCATCACGGAACTCTCCATCGTCCTGGAAGAGCTGGGCGCGGCGGGCTCCCCGCTGCTCATGCTCGTGGTCTCACCCGCCATCTGCGGCACAGTGATCTCCCGCTTCGGCACGGAGGAACAGAAGCGCACCTGGCTGCCCGGACTCGCCGACGGCACCCGCCTCATGGCCTTCGGCATCACCGAACCCGACGCCGGCTCCAACAGCCACCGCATCACCACCACCGCCCGCCGGGACGGCACCGACTGGCTCCTCACCGGCCGGAAGGTCTTCATCTCCGGCGTCGACATGGCCGACGCGGTCCTCATCGTCGGCCGCACCGAGGACGCCCGCACCGGACGACTCAAGCCCTGCCTGTTCATCGTCCCGACGGACGCCGAGGGCTTCCAGAAGCACCCCATCGACATGGAGCTGAGCGCCGCCGAGAAGCAGTTCGAGCTGGTCCTGGACGACGTACGGCTCCCCGCCGACGCGCTCGTCGGCGACGAGGACGCCGGCCTGCTCCAGCTGTTCGCCGGACTCAACCCCGAGCGCATCATGACCGCCGCCTTCGCGATCGGCATGGGCCGTTACGCGCTCTCCAAGGCGATCGAGTACGCCCGCGACCGTACCGTCTGGAAGGCCCCCATCGGCGCCCACCAGGCGATCGCCCACCCCCTGGCGCAGGCGCACATCGACCTGGAACTGGCCCGGCTGATGATGCAGAAGGCGGCCCATCTGTACGACGCCGGCGACGACATCGGCGCGGGCGAGGCCGCCAACATGGCCAAGTACGCCGCCGGGGAGGCCTGCGTGAAGGCCGTCGACCAGGCCGTGCACACCCTCGGCGGGAACGGCCTCACGCGCGAATTCGGACTCGCCTCGTTGATAACGGCCGCGCGCGTGGCTCGTATTGCTCCAGTGAGCCGGGAGATGATTCTCAACTACGTCTCCCACCAGACCCTGGGCCTGCCCAAGTCGTACTAGGCCGCAGCCGCAGCAGCCGCTTGGAGGAACCGTGTTCCGCAGCGAGTACGCAGACGTCCCGCCCGTAGAACTCCCCATCCACGAGGCCGTCCTGGGCCACGCCGCCGACTTCGGCGACCAGCCGGCCCTCGTCGACGGCACGGACGGCACCACCCTCACGTACGAGCAAGTGAACCGGTTCCACCGGCGGCTGGCCGCCGCGCTCGCCGACGCCGGCGTACGCAAGGGCGACGTCCTCGCCCTGCACAGCCCCAACACGATCGCCTTCCCGACCGCCTTCTACGCGGCCACGCGCGCGGGCGCCTCCGTCACCACCGTGCACCCCCTCGCCACACCCGAGGAGTTCGCCAAACAGCTCGACGACAGCGGCGCCCGCTGGATCATCACCGTCTCCCCGCTGCTGGAGTCCGCCCGCCGGGCCGCCGAACTCGCGGGCGGCATACGGGAGATATTCGTGTGCGACAACGCACCCGGACACCGCTCGCTCATCGACATGCTCGCCTCCGCCGCACCCGAACCGGAGATCGACTTCGACCCGGCCGAGGACGTCGCCGCGCTGCCGTACTCCTCCGGCACCACCGGGGTCCCCAAGGGCGTGATGCTCACCCACCGGCAGATCGCCACCAACCTCGCCCAGCTGGAACCCCCCGTCCCGACCGGACCCGGCGACCGCATCCTCGCCGTGCTGCCGTTCTTCCACATCTACGGCCTCACCGCCCTGATGAACGCGCCCCTGCGCAAGGGCGCCACGGTCGTCGTCCTGCCCCGCTTCGACCTCGAGACCTTCCTCGCCGCCATCGAGAACCACCGCATCACCGGCCTGTACGTGGCCCCGCCGATCGTCCTCGCCCTCGCCAAGCACCCGGCGGTCGCCCGCTACGACCTCTCGTCCCTGAAGTACGTCATCAGCGCCGCCGCCCCCCTGGACGCCGCCCTCGCCGTCGCCTGCGCCGAACGCCTCGGCCTGCCCCCGATCGGCCAGGCCTACGGCATGACCGAACTGTCGCCCGGCACCCACGTCGTCCCGCTCGACGCCCTGCACCAAGCGCCTCCCGGCACCGTCGGCAAGCTCATCGCCGGCACCGGGATGCGGATCGTCTCCCTGGACGACCCCGGCAAGGACCTCGGCCCCGGCGAACCCGGCGAGATCCTCATCCGCGGCCCGCAGGTGATGAAGGGCTACCTCGGCCGCCCCGACGCCACCGCCGACATGATCGACGCCGACGGCTGGGTGCACACCGGCGACATCGGGCACGTCGACGACGACGGCTGGCTCTTCGTCGTCGACCGCGTCAAGGAACTCATCAAGTACAAGGGCTTCCAGGTGGCCCCCGCCGAACTGGAGGCCCTCCTGCTCACCCACCCCGGCATCGCCGACGCCGCCGTCGTCGGCGCCTACAACGAGGACGGCAACGAGATCCCGCACGCCTTCGTCGTCCGCCAGCCCACCGCCGCCGACCTCAGCGAGAACGAGATCATGCTCTACGTCGCCGAACGCGTCGCCCCCTACAAACGCGTCCGCCGGATCACCTTCATCGACACCGTCCCCCGCGCGGCCTCCGGGAAGATCCTGCGCCGACAGCTCAGGGAGCACACGTGAGCGCACTGATCGGACGCACGCGCACGCGCGGCGTCGAAACCCTCAGCCTGGACTCGACCGACACCCGCAACGCCCTCTCGGCCCCCCTCGTCGCCGAACTCGCCGAGGCCCTGACCGACTGCGGCAAGGACCCGGACGTCCGGGCGGTCGTCCTCACCCACACCGGCACCACCTTCTGTGCCGGCGCCGACCTGCGCAACCCGCCCGACCCGGACGCACTGGTAGGCCTGCTCCGGCAGATCGTGGAGCTGCCCAAACCCGTGCTCGCCCGGATCACCGGACACGTTCGCGCGGGCGGCCTCGGCCTCCTCGCCGCCTGCGACATCGCCGCCGCCGCCACCGAGGCCACCTTCGCCTTCACGGAGGTCCGCATCGGTGTCGCCCCCGCGGTGATCTCCCTCCCGGTGATCCCGCGCACCGACCCCCGTGCCCTCGCCCGCTACTACCTCACCGGCGAACGCTTCGCCCCCGCCGAGGCGGTACGCCTGGGCCTGCTCACCACCACCGCCGACGACGTCGACGAAGCCCTCGCCCCCGTCCTGGACGGTCTGCGCCGCTCCTCCCCGCAGGCCCTGGCCGAGACGAAACAGCTGCTCACGGCTAGGGTGCTGGAGACGTTCGACCGGGACGCGGCCCAGCTGACCGCGCTCTCGGCCCGGCTGTTCTCCACCGCCCATGCCCGGGAGGGGATGACGGCCTTCCTGGAAAGACGGGATGCGGCATGGGTGGTGTGAGTACGGCGGAACGCGACCGCGTACCCAAGCAGGACCGCAGCCGGGCCACCCGGCAGCGGCTCCTGGAGGCCGCCGTGGCCTGCCTGGCCGAGCACGGCTGGGCAGGCTCCACCGTCGCCGTCGTCGCCGAACGCGCCGGCGTCTCCCGGGGCGCCGCCCAACACCACTTCCCGACCCGCGAGGACCTGTTCACGGCCGCCGTCGAGTACGTGGCCGAAGAACGCTCCACCGCCCTGCGCGCGCTCTTCCCGGACGGCGCCGCAGACCGCCGCGCCGTCGTCTTCGCCCTCGTCGACCTCTACACCGGCCCCCTCTTCCGCGCCGCCCTCCACCTGTGGGTCGCCGCCTGCGACGAGGAGCAGCTGCGCCCGCGCGTGACCGAGCTGGAGGCCCGCGTGGGCCGCGAGACCCACCGCATCGCCGTCGACCTGCTCGGCGCCGACGAGTCCCGCCCCGGCGTCCGGGAGACCGTCCAGGGTCTGCTCGACATGGCCCGCGGCCTGGGCCTCGCCAACCTCCTCACCGACGACACCGCCCGCCGTGAGCGCGTCGTCGCCCAGTGGGCGCTGCTGCTGGAGGAATCCCTGGGCTGAGGAGACACCGGGCTGAGGGGCTTACGGCGGGAGCGCGTTACTCTTGGGCCCATGCTTCCGATGCTCGTTCGCCGTCGCCACGTGGACTACGTGCGCGTCACGAGCATGGGCTGTCGGCCTTCTGCCTGACCCAGCCCCTTTTTCTTCCTCTTTACGGCATTCCGGGCGCCGCCCTACCCTCGGCGGCCCTGCCCGTGGCCCACACACCCTGTGGACGCTCCCATGACGACGCATTCCGCGACGACCCCGTCGTACGACCAGCTCCCGATCATCGACCTGTCCGCCGCCGACCGCGGCCCCCAGGCCCGCGCCCTCCTCCACGCCCAGCTGCACAGCGCCGCCCACGACGTCGGCTTCTTCCAGCTCGTCGGACACGGCGTGACCCGGGCCGAGACCGACGCCCTGCTCACCGCCATGCGCGCCTTCTTCGACCTCCCCGAGGCCGACCGGCTCGCCCTCGACAACGTCAACTCCCCGCACTTCCGCGGCTACACCCGCACCGGCGACGAGCGCACCGGCGGCGCCCGCGACTGGCGCGATCAGCTCGACATAGGCGCCGAACGACCCGCCCACGTCCCCGGCCCCGGCGAGCCCCCGTACTGGTGGCTGCAGGGCCCCAACCAGTGGCCGACCGCCCTCCCCGCCCTGCGCACGGCGGCCCTGACCTGGATCGACAAGCTGAGCGGGGTGGCCCAGCGCCTCCTGCACGAACTCCTCACCGCCATCGGCGCCCCCGCCGACTTCTACGACCCGATCTTCGGCGACCACGCCCACCCGCACCTCAAGCTCGTCCGCTACCCCGGCAGCGCGGGCGACGGCACCGAGCAGGGCGTCGGAGCCCACAAGGACTACGGCTTCCTCACCCTGCTCCTGCAGGACACGGTCGGCGGCCTCCAGGTCCATCGCGAGGACGGCCTCTTCCACGACGTACCCCCACTCGAGGGCGCCTTCGTCGTCAACCTCGGCGAACTCCTGGAGGTGGCCACCAACGGCTACCTGATCGCCACCAACCACCGAGTGATCAGCCCACCCGGAGCAACGGAACGCTTCTCGGTCCCGTTCTTCTACAACCCCCGCCTGGACGCCAGGGTCGAGCCCCTGCCCTTCCCCCACGCGTCGACGGCCCCCGGCATCACCACCGACCCGGCCAACCCCCTGTTCGCCGAGTACGGCTACAACGAACTGAAGGGCAAGCTGAGGGCGCATCCGCTGGTGGCGGAACGGCACCACGGGAGCCTTCTGACTCCGGCGTGATCAACTCCCCTGACGCTCACGCGCGCCGCACCCGGGAGCGTCAGGGGCTGAGCCGCTCCACATCCCACGCCCCGTCCGGCCGAGCCACATACCGCAGCCGGTCGTGCAGCCGACTCTCGCGCCCCTGCCAGAACTCGACCGTCTCCGGCGCGATCCGGAACCCGCCCCAGTGCGGCGGAACCGGCACCTGCTCCCCCTCCGGGTAGCGCGCGCCCAACTCCTCGTACGTGGCGTCCAGCTCGTCCCGGGACGGGATCACCGAGGACTGCACACTGGCCCAGGCACCCAGCTGCGAGCCGTGCGGGCGGGTACGGAAGTACGCCTCGGTCTCGTCCCGACCGGTGCGGCGCGCGACACCCGTGACGATCACCTGGCGGGCGATCGGATGCCACGGAAAGAGCAACGAGACGTACGGGTTGTCGGCCAGCTCCCGCGCCTTGCGGGAGTCGTAGTTCGTGTAGAAGACGAAGCCGTCGGTGTCGTACCCCTTCATCAGGACCGTGCGGGAACTGGGCCGGCCCGCCGCGTCCGCCGTGGAGACCACCATCGCGTTGGGCTCGTACAGCGTCCCGTGCAGGGCGGCCCGGGCTGCGTCCTCGAACCAGCGGGAGAACTGGTCCATGGGGTGCGCGGCGAGATCCTTCTCGTCGAGGCCCGCGGCCCGGTACTGCTTGCGCATGGCGGCGGGATCGACGAGGGGGTCGGGGCTGAGGTCGCTGTCGGTCACCCGGTCATCCTGCCGTATCGAACGCGCGTGGCACTCAGTGTCGTGTGGGCTCCCCAACTATGGCACCCGGGGTTATCGTGCTGGTTCCCCTTGCGGTTGGGTGACCACCGGCTGATCGGGGCATCACCGGGGTGACCGCCGCCGACACTTTCACGAGGAGCCGCCTGATGTCCGATTTCGTACCCGGGCTCGAAGGAGTCGTCGCGTTCGAGACGGAGATCGCCGAACCCGACAAGGAGGGCGGCGCCCTGCGCTACCGCGGCGTCGACATCGAGGACCTGGTCGGTCACGTCTCCTTCGGGAACGTGTGGGGGCTGCTGGTCGACGGCGCCTTCAACCCGGGACTGCCGCCCGCCGAGCCGTTCCCGATCCCGGTCCACTCCGGTGACATCCGTGTGGACGTACAGTCCGCGCTGGCCATGCTCGCCCCGGTCTGGGGCCTGAAACCCCTCCTCGACATCGACGCCGACCAGGCCCGCGACGACCTCGCGCGCGCCGCCGTCATGGCGCTGTCGTACGTCGCCCAGTCCGCGCGCGGGCAGGGCCTGCCGATGGTGCCGCAGCGAGAGATCGACAGGGCGCACTCGGTCGTCGAGCGCTTCATGATCCGCTGGCGTGGCGAGCCGGACCCCAAGCACGTCGCGGCCGTCGACGCCTACTGGACGTCCGCCGCCGAACACGGCATGAACGCCTCCACCTTCACCGCGCGCGTCATCGCCTCGACCGGCGCGGACGTCGCCGCGGCCCTCTCGGGGGCGGTCGGCGCCATGTCCGGACCGCTGCACGGCGGCGCCCCCTCCCGGGTGCTCGGCATGATCGAGGAGATCGAGCGGACGGGTGACGCCGAGGCCTACGTCAAGCAGGCCCTGGACCGCGGAGAGCGGCTGATGGGCTTCGGCCACCGGGTGTACCGGGCCGAGGACCCCCGCGCGCGCGTGCTGCGCCGTACCGCCAAGGAACTGGGCGCGCCGCGCTTCGAGATCGCGGAGGCGCTGGAGAAGGCGGCCCTGGAGGAGCTGCACAACCGCCGGCCGGACCGGGTGCTGGCCACCAACGTCGAGTTCTGGGCCGCGATCATGCTGGACTTCGCGGAGGTGCCGGCGCACATGTTCACGTCGATGTTCACGTGCGCGCGGACCGCCGGCTGGTCGGCGCACATCCTGGAGCAGAAGCGGACCGGTCGGCTCGTACGGCCGTCCGCCCGGTATGTCGGCCCTGCGGCGCGCAGCCCGCAGGAGATCGAGGGGTACGCGGACATCGCCCACTGAGGCCCCGTCCGGCCCCGCAGAACGCAGACGACCCGCGAGCTCTGGTCCTCCGCCTGACGGCGGGGGCCGGCCGGACGTACCGGCGAGCTCGCGGGTCGGGTGACTGCTGGGATTGGGCCGGCTGCACGCGTCTGTCACGTGCTGGTCCGGCACCGCACTCGGTGTGGTGACGGGCCGCTAGCCCGCAGCCACCTCACGCGTCCGGTTCTCATACATCTGCCGAACCACCTCCCTTCTCATGTACCGCACACACTAAGAAGCGGTCGGGCGGGACTCAACTGTTTTTTTCGCGTCGGACTCTTTCGCGATGGACGCTGCCCTGTTCCCCCTCCTACGGTTCCGTGCATGACCGATCTTCGAATCGAGCCCGTGTCCGACGACCGCGAGCTCGAACAATGGCGCCACGTCCACAACGTCATCGTGCCGCCCGCCGCCATGTCCCTGGACGACGCCCGGGCGCGCCGTGACCGGTACCGGCTGGAGAACGCGTATCTGGGTGACGTGCTCGTCGGGTGTTCCACCGTGCGGCCACCGGCCGGGGAGGAGGGCGTCGCGACGGTCATCGCGCGTGTGCTGCCCGAGTTCCGGCGGCGTGGCTTCGGCACGGCGCTGTACGAGAACGGGCTCGCCCGCGCGCGCGTGCTGGGTGCGGCGGGGGTCGAGACGTGTGTGCTGGCCGTGAACGAGGACGGGCTGCGGTTCGCCGAGCGGCACGGGTTCGTGGAGACCGACCGGTACGTGCTGGACGGGGAGACCGACGAGTGGGTCGATCTGCGGCTGGAGCCGGAGCCCGGTGCCGGGCATTGATTCCTTCAATCTGCGGGAACAGGATGTGGGCTGCGTCACGTTCCAGTTGAATGAAGGCCAGTGAGCGAACCGAGCGCCGCAGGTGCGCCGACGCAGCCTCCAGGGGGTCCAGGTGAGTGCTTCCCGGCGGAGTGGGACCACCGACGAGCTGGGGCCGGACGAGCCCGAGCGGGATGGTCCGCAGAGCCATGACGGGCCCGACGGGCCGGATGACTCCGGGGGTTCCGATCTGCTCGCCGCGCTGTTGGACGGCATGGACGCGGCGCTGTGTGCCTTCGACGCGGACGGGGTGGTCACGCACTGGAACCGGGAGGCCGAGCGGATCCTGGGCTGGACCGCGGCGGAGGCGGTCGGGCGGCACGGGTTCGCCGGCTGGGCGGTGCGCAGCGCGGACGCCGAGGACGTGCAGGCGCGTCTGATGTCGGCCATGCACGCGCCTGGCCGGCAGGTTCATGAGTTCGCCCTGGTCACGAAGGACGGCGGGCGGGTTCTCGTGCGGACTCAGTCCGCTGCCGTCCGGGGGCCGGACGGGAAGCCGGCGGGTCTGTACTGCGCGTTCAGCGAGGTGCACGCGCAGATCGATCTGGAGCGGTCCATCGCGTTGAGCGAGGCGCTGTTCGAGGACGCGTCCTGGGGCGTGGTGCTGGTCGACGCCGATCTGCGGCCCGCTGTCGTCAACGCGCATGCGGCTCGCGCGCTCGGTATCGGGCGGACGTCCGCGCTCGGGCGGCCGCTGGGCGAGTTGCTGGCGCAGGGCGTGGAGGAACTGGAGAGCGCGCTGACCCATGTCCTGGCCGAGGGCGCGCCGCCCGCGCCCGCCGAGATGTGGGTGACCGTGCGGGTGCCGGAGGGCGAGAAGCGGCGCTGCTGGCGCAGTGGGTTCGTACGGTTGGCCTCGCCGCTCGCGGAGGAGCCCGTGCCGCTCGGTGTCGGCTGGCTGTTCCAGGACGTCACGGAGGCCAAGCAGGGCGAGCAGGAGTCGGCCCTGCTGCGGTTCCGCAGCAATCAGCTGCACCGGGCGGCCCGTGCCGCGGCCGAGTGCGAGGACCCGGCAGAGGCGGCCACCGTCCATCTCGATTTCGCGCTCGCCGGTTTCGCCGACCATGCGCTGCTCGACCGGGTGGCGGGTGCCCCGCGCGCGGAGGGGGACGAGGCGGTTCCGGTACGGCTGGTGCGGCTCGCGGCCACGCCCGCGGGTGCACCGGGGCCGAGTCTGCTCTCGGGGGCGGCCGGGCTGCCGCTGCGGTACGAGGAGGGGCATCCGGCGTTGACCTGTGTCGAGCGGGCCGGGACCGTGCGTGCGGATGCCGGGTCGATTCCGGCCGAGCGGGCGCGCGAGTGGGCGCTGGCTCGGCAGTGGCCCGAGGACGCGGTGCACGCGCTGTGCGTGGTGCTGCGCAGCAGAGGGCGCACGCTGGGCGTGGTCACGTTCCTGCGTGGGGCCGGCCGCAGCCGTTTCGAGCGTGCGGACGCGGCCTACGCGGAGGACGTGGCCGTACGGATCGCGGCGGCGCTGGATCTGGCGGAGGCGGTGCGGGTGAAGCCGGCGGAGCAGTAGCCGGTGCCCGGTGCCGGTACAGGGGGCAGTGGGCGGTGCTCAGTGCCGGTAGAAGATCCGGTCCCCGTACTCCGTCATGACGCGCCTGTTCCAGTCGTGGCCGCCGTCGACGTTGCCAGAGCGCAGCAGCGGGGGTTCGATGCCGCGGTCGGCGAGGGTGGCGGCCGTGGTGGCCACGACGGCCTGCATCAGGGCGGCGGTGACCACGGTGGAGGCGGGGGCGAAGGGGGCCGGGATGGTGTCGAGGGTGAGTTCGGCGTCTCCGACGGCGATCTTCGAGTCCAGGACGATGTCGCAGTGGTCCTTGAGGAAGGTGCCGGAGCTGTGCTGGGACGTGGTCTGTGTGGCGTAGGCCACGGAGGTGACGCCGATGACCTGCACGCCGAGGGCGCGGGCGCGCTGGGCCATCTCGACGGGCAGGGCGTTGCGGCCGGACAGGGAGATGACCACGAGGGCGTCGCCGGCGCGGAGCGGGGAGGAGTCCAGGACGGCGCTCGCGAGTCCGTCGACGCGTTCCAGGGCGGAGCCGAGGGTGGCCGGGGTGACGTCGACGCCGACGACTCCGGGAACGGCGAGCAGGTTCATCAGGGCGAGTCCGCCGGCGCGGTATACGACGTCCTGGGCGGCCAGGGAGGAGTGTCCGGCGCCGAAGGCGAACAGGCGGCCGCCGGCGGCGACGGTGTCGGCGAGCAGGGTGCCGGCCGCGGTGATCGCCTCGGCCTCCTCCTCCCGGACCCGTTGCAGCAGGCCAATGGCGGCGTCGAAGAACAGGTCGGCAGGCGTGCCGTCGCTCATGCGGTGCCCCTTCGCAGCGTCTGTGTCGCGGATCACCGTGCGGTCTGGACCAGTGCGGTGTCAATACGGGGGTGCGCGGACGGGCCATGCGCCGGTGCAGTCTTCACCGGGTGGTTTCCGCGGTGCGGCACGGTTGTCAGTGGTATCCGGCAGAATTGAATCCAGGGCCAGCGCACGCGCCGGAGAGCGGCGAGCTTCCGGCAGAGGTAATCGAGGGGCACGTATGTCCGGACTGATCGACACCACGGAGATGTATCTCCGCACCATCCTCGAACTCGAAGAGGAAGGCGTCGTCCCCATGCGCGCCCGCATCGCGGAGCGGCTGGACCAGAGCGGGCCGACGGTGAGTCAGACGGTGGCGCGCATGGAGCGCGACGGTCTGGTCTCGGTGGCCAGCGACCGGCACCTGGAGCTGACCGACGAGGGCCGCAGACTGGCCACGCGTGTGATGCGCAAGCACCGCCTCGCGGAGTGTCTGCTGGTCGATGTCATCGGCCTGGAGTGGGAGCAGGTGCACGCGGAGGCGTGTCGCTGGGAGCACGTGATGAGCGAGGCCGTGGAGCGCCGGGTGCTGGAGCTGCTGCGGCACCCGACCGAGTCGCCGTACGGCAACCCGATCCCGGGCCTGGAGGAGCTGGGCGAGAAGGACGGGGCCGACCCGTTCCTGGACGAGGGCATGGTGTCGCTGGCCGATCTGGACCCGGGCAGTGACGGCAAGACGGTCGTCGTGCGGCGTATCGGTGAGCCGATCCAGACCGATGCCCAGCTGATGTACACGCTGCGTCGCGCGGGCGTGCAGCCCGGTTCGGTGGTGAGCGTGACGGAGTCGGCCGGCGGCGTGCTGGTGGGCAGCGGCGGTGAGGCGGCCGAGCTGGAGGCGGACGTCGCCTCGCATGTGTTCGTGGCCAAGCGCTGAGCATGAGAGGGCCCCGGCGCCGTGTGGCGCCGGGGCCTGTCCTCCCCTGTGCTGACCCGGAGCCCCGAGCTCTCAGGGTCATCCCCCTCGGACCGGTTTTCCCCGAGCGGTCCGCCTCCCGCCAGAAAGATCCCCTTGGCGGCGGCGATCATTCATCGAGGGGTGTCACTCGAATGAGGGGTGTTGTCCGCAGAGGCAGTATTTTCGAATAGGCATTCGATAGTCTGCGGCGGCAGTAAGAGCGACAGTACGAGCGACAGTACGACTGCGACAACGGCAGTACACCGGTACGAGGCAGGCGGAGCTGGGGGGTGCCAGGCCGATGGCACGGCGTATCGATGTGGCGGGAGCGGGCGGGGTGCGCCTGGCCGCGTGGGAGTTCGCGGACCCGCCCAAACCGGGGGCGGAGCCCGGAGCTCCGGGCGTGCTGTTACTCCACGGCCTGATGGGCCGCGCCTCGCACTGGGCGTCCACCGCCCGCTGGCTGGCCGAGCGCCACCGCGCCGTCGCGCTCGACCAGCGTGGCCACGGTCAGAGCGACAAGCTCCCGCAGGCCGCGTACACCCGGGACGCCTACGTCGAGGACGCCGAGGCCGCCCTCGAACAGCTCGGCCTCGCCCCGGCCGTCCTCATCGGCCACGCCATGGGCGCCCTGACCGCCTGGCAGCTCGCCGCGAAACGCCCCGACCTGGTGTGCGGCCTGATCATCTGCGACATGCGGGCCTCCGCGCTCGGCTCGGCCTCGCAGCGCGAGTGGGCCGACTGGTTCCGGTCCTGGCCCGTCCCCTTCGCCACCCTGGCCGACGTCCGCAAGTGGTTCGGCGAGGACGATCCCTGGGTGGAGCGTCCCCAGCCCGCCCGCGGTGCCTTCTACGCCGAGGTCATGCACGAGTCCGCCGACGGCTGGCGGCCCGTCTTCGAGCCGGAGCAGATGCTCGCGACCCGGGAGAGCTGGGTGTACGACGCGCACTGGGAGGAGCTGGCCCAGGTCCGGTGTCCTGCGCTGGTCGTTCGTGGCCTGGACGGCGAGTTGGGGCGGGCCGAGGCGCAGGAGATGGTGCGGGTGCTTCCTCGCGGGGAGTATGCGGAGGTGGCCGACGCCGGGCACCTTGTCCACTACGACCAGCCGGCGGCTTGGCGGTTGGCTGTCGAGCCGTTTCTTGAGGCTGCGCTGGCCGTTTGAGCGCCGAATGGCGCCGTCAGCCCCTGCTGACCGCCGTCAGGATCTCCGGTAGGCGGACCGCCGTTCGCGGGGCTGCCAGGCGTAGCCCCAGCAGCGTGAGCGCTGCGCCGTAACCCGCCCCCGCCGGCAGCAGCACCCAGCTCCACGCATCCCCGTCCGCGCTCACGTTCAGCCAGATCGTCAGGGTGATCACGGGGGAGCAGAGCAGGGCCGCTGCGACCATGCCGCCGAAGATCGAGATCCAGGCCAGGCCGGCCTGGCCGGGAGCCACGTTCTTGTGGCCCTCCTGGGGGATGGAGTACGGGAAGCGGGCCGAGGTCCAGGCGCCGGTGGCCAGCATCGCGCCGAGGAGGGCGAGGGAGAGTCCCAGCGCCTCGGGGAGCCGGTCCCAGGCGTCCAGCAGCGCGGTCGTCAGGACGGTCACGACGGTGGCGTAGGGCAGGGTGACCACCAGCAGGGCCAGCGCCCGCCCGCGCAGCTCGGCGTGCGCGTCCCGGGCCGAGGAGATGGTCAGGGCCACCATCCAGAACGCGGAGGTGTCCTGCCCGAACTGGTTGTACATCTGGATGCCGAGCATTCCGGCGGCGAAGCATGCGAAGTAGATCGACCCGGTGCCCTGCACCGCGTTGAACACCGGCACGATCAGTCCGATGGCCAGCGAAGTCACCCACGCGGCCTTGGTCTTGGGGTCGCGCCAGATGTAGCGCAGGGTGCGCTCCATGACCGTACCCGTGCGCCCGTCGGGCAGCAGTCGCCGCAGCCCGGCGGAGGAGGTACGGTCCGGCGCCCCGGCGTCGAGAGCCTGGAGGGTGGACCCGTCGGGCGAGGTCATCAGCCGGGTCAGACTTCGCGCCCAGACGGCGATCAGCAGGGCCAACCCGGCGACCGACAGGGCGAGCTGGGTGAGGGCCGTGCCGTACGATCCCTCGCTCGCCGACCGCACCGCCCCGACGGCCGAGGCGGGCGGCACCCAGGACAGCACGTCCGCCGCCGGCTGCAGCTGTCCGAGCCCCGCCGAACCCAGCCGCTGCGCACCGAAGTTGACCAGCTGTGCCCCGACGGCGATCACCAGACCGCTCAGCACGGCCAGATCGCGCCCTTTCCTGCTGGTCAGCAGCCGTACGTTGGCCGCGGCGACAGCGCGCGCGAGCGCCACGCAGACCAGCAGCGCGAGGACCACGGCGGCGACGGAGACGGCGTACCCCGCTGCCCCGTGCGCCACCGACAGCACGCATCCCACCAGCACCAGCAGCGTGAACAGCGGCCCGATGCCGACCAGCGAGGCGGCCAGCAGAGCCCGGACCAGCGGCCGGGGGCGCAGCGGCAGCATCACCAGCCGGGTGGGGTCCAGCGTCTCGTCACCGCTGGGGAAGAACAGCGGCATCACCGCCCAGCCGAGCGCCAGCACGGCCGTACCGGGGACGGCGACGGCCTCGGCGTGCGCGTGCCCGCGCAGCGCGACCAGGCCGAGCATTTGCAGCAGTGCGAACAGCAGGGCGACGACGGCCGAGGCGACGAACGCGGCCCGCCGGCCCGCCGACTGCCTCAGCCCGCCTCGCAGCAGCGACAGCTTCAGCCGTACGACGGTGGCGGTCAGGCTTGTCATCGGGCCGCCCCTCCGCCCAGCCAGTCCAGATCGGATGCGGTGTCCCGGCCGTGCGCCCCCACCAGCTCCAGGAAGGCCGCCTGCAGGGTGGGGTGCTCCCCGCGGACCTCGGCCAGCGTGCCGGTCGCGCGGATGCGGCCCGCGGCCATGACGGCCACCCAGTCGCACAGCGACTCGACCAGCTCCATCACGTGCGAGGAGAACACGACGGTGGCGCCGGAGGCGGTGTAGCGCTCCAGCACACCCCGGATCGTCTGCGCGGACACCGGGTCGACGCCCTCGAAGGGTTCGTCGAGGAACAGCACGTCGGGATTGTGGAGGAGCGCGGACGCGAGCCCGATCTTCTTGCGCATGCCGGTCGAGTAGTCCACGACGAGCTTGTGCTGCGCCCCGGCCAGGTCGAGCACGTCCAGCAACTGTGCGGCCCGCTTGTCGACCTCGGCACCGGGCAGCCCCCGCAGCCGCCCCGAGTACCCCAGCAGCTCCCGACCCGACAGCCGCTCGAACAACCGCAGCCCCTCGGGCAGCACCCCGATCCGCGCCTTCACGGCCACCGGGTCCCGCCACACGTCGCGCCCGACGACCTCGACGGACCCCTGATCGGGCCGCAGCAGCCCGGTCGCCATGGACAACGTGGTGGTCTTCCCGGCCCCGTTGGGCCCGACCAGCCCGATGAACTTCCCGGAGGGGAGATCGAGATCGATCCCGCCCACGGCAACCTGCTGCCCGAACCGCTTCCAGAGCCCTCGCACACGAACCGCAGCCTCGGTCATGCCAGAACCCTACGGTGGGGAAACGCCTTCAGGGGCGCGGGACTGCGCCTGATACGCGGCTCCGCCGCGTGAGCGCACGTCAGCGATCCCGGCCGCACGCATAGGCCAGCGGCGAGATCAACTCCTCCGCGTCCGGCAGCCAGCGATTCGCCGGCGTGGGCCGACAAGCCCACTGCACAGCGCCGCGCGAGCCGAAACGAGTCGGCGGAGCGGCCACGTAGCTCCCCTCGCCCAACGGCATGAGGTCCAGCGAAGCCAGCGACCATCCCAGCTTCCGCACCAGGTCGGGAACCTTCACCGAGGCTCCCGGCAGCACGAAGAACTGCATACGGCGGTCAGGGGTGAGCGTCACCGGGCCCAGGGTCAACTCCATCCGCTCCATGCGGGCCAGCGCCAGAAACCCCGCACTCTCCGGCACGGACAGCGCGTCGAACGTACGTCCCGTGGGCAGCAGGATCGACGCCGTCGGCTGTTTCTGCCACATCCGGCGCGCGACGGTCGCGCTGCCCGTCGCCTGCGTCGCCCAGTCGGGGCGCGTGGGGTGCGCACCCGGCGCGGGGCAGGAGGCATCGCCGCACGAGCAGCGCTGCGCCCCGTCGACGGCTTCCAGCCAGGCGCCCGGGAACACGTCCCAGTGGCGTTCCTCGGCGTAGCGTACGGCGGTTTCCAGCAGCGATTCCCCGCGCTGCTGCGGAATCTGAGCGGCTTGCGTGCCTGCGATCGTCTCTTCCACGTTTCACTCAACTCCCGCACTCACCTGGAGTTACGGCCGGGGCGCGGGCAGGGGAGGAGCATCGACTCCTCGGCCGGGGCGCACGGGTGCACGAGTGGGGGCGCGCGGGAGGAAGCGGGGCGTGGGATGGGTAGCCAGGGGTGGGGGTGGCAACAGCCTTTACCCCGGCAAACCGCACATGTCACGCATTGACGGTATGTCAGCTGGGCAGTGATCTTCACGACCGGATCCTTCCGGCCGGATCTTCACGCTCCAGGGGTTCGCAGGGGGTAGCTCATGGCCGCAAGGCCTCTCGTCGCGAGGCAGCCGAACGAACGGCTGCAGGCACTCATCCAGGAAGCGGGGTGCTCGAACGCCGGGCTGGCCCGGCGGGTCAACATGTGCGGCGCCGAGCACGGTCTCGACCTGCGCTACGACAAGACGTCCGTGGCCCGCTGGCTGCGCGGTCAGCAGCCGCGGGGCCGGGCTCCGGCGATCATCGCGGAGGCGCTCGGGCGCAAGCTCGGCCGTACGGTCACGATCGACGAGATCGGCATGGCCAACGGCAAGAACCTCGCCTCGGGGGTCGGCCTCCAGTTCTCGCCGACGGTACTGGGGGCCATCGAGCAGGTCTGCGAGCTGTGGCGCAGCGACGTGGGGCGGCGGGACTTCCTGTCCGGCTCCTCCGTCGCCGCCTCCGCGCTGGTCGAGCCCAGCCGTGACTGGCTGATCTCCGTGCCGGACGCCCAGGTGGCCCGGCAGGCGGGCCCGCGCGTGGGCCAGTCCGACGTGGCCGCCGTACGGTCCATGACCCAGGCGCTGGTGGACCTCGACCACCAGTACGGCAGCGGTCATGTGCGCCCGGTCGTCGTGCACTACCTCAACAGCGTCGTCTCCGGGCTGCTCGCGGGGTCGTACCGCGAGGCGGTCGGCCGCGACCTCTTCGCGACCGTGGCCCGGCTGACCGAGCTGGCGGGATACATGGCGGTGGACACCGGGCAGCCGGGCCTGGCCCAGCGGTACTACATCCAGTCGCTGCGCCTGGCGCAGGCGGCCGGCGACCGCGGCTACGGCGGTTACATCCTGGCCGCCTCCATGAGCCACCTCGCCGCGCAGCTCGGCAACCCGCGCGAGATCGCCCAGCTGGCGCGGGCCGCGCAGGAAGGGGCGCGCGGGCGGGTCACCCCGCGCGCGGAGGCGATGTTCCACGCGGCCGAGGCCCGCGGGCACGCCCTGCTCGGTGACGTCCGGGCCGCGCAGGCCGCCTCCGGGCGGGCGGTCTCGGCGATGGAACAGGCGGACGCGGCCTCCGGGGACGACCCGGTGTGGATCGCACACTTCGACGAGGCCTATCTGGCGGACGAGCTGGCGCACTGCCACCGCGACCTGGGACAGGCCGAGGCGGCGGCGCGGTACGCCGAGCAGTCGCTAGCCGGACACCCCGAGACCCGGGCCCGGCGCCGCGCCATCGGCTATGTACTGCTCGCCACGGCCCAGGTGCAGCAGCGCGAGATCGAGCAGGCCTGCAGCACCGGGACGAAGGCGGTGGAGCTGCTGGAGAGGCTCCGTTCCAACCGGGGCGCCGAATATCTGGAGGATCTCCAGCAGCGCCTGGAGCCCTTCCGGGACGAGGCGGTCGTGCGGGAGTTCGGGGCCCGTCTCGACCTCCAGCAGGCCGCCTGAACAACGGCCCCGCGGTTGCGTGAACGCATGGGAAACGGCACCGGGACCCAGGGCGGTTGCCGTATACAGCGAACTGCGGGGCTGTTTTGTTACTGGTGTCACAGGGAAGAAGATCGCGCCCTGAGCTGCATGGCACCCGACTCGGGGGACCCGGTAGCGTGAGCCGACGATTCCGAAGGTCCCCCATTCGTAGGAGTCCCGGTGACGCAGAGCGGACAGGGCGAGGAGCCCTCGGCGCGACCCGCGCACGAAGGCATCGTGCTGCCCTCCGACGGAGGCGAGCCCCTGCTGCCGGGCATGGCAAGCGCCCCCGCCCCCGCCCCCGCGGCCCCGACCGGCGGCCAGGCCTGGGGCCGCGCGTGGGGCCCCGGCGCCCAGCAGGCACCCCAGCCGGACCAGGGCTGGCCCCCGGCGGCCGCCCAGCAGTGGGGCACCCCGGACCAGCAGCAGCCCGCGGGCAACGGCCCCGGCCCGCTGCCTCCCGAGGGCGCACCGGCTCCGTCGTACGGCGGCCAGGCCTACGGCTCCGCGGGTCAGGCGCAGGCGTACGGCGGCGATCAGCAGCAGTACGGCGCCGGGCAGCAGCACCAGTACGGCGGCGGTCAGCAGCCCCAGGGCGATGCGGGCCGGTCGCCCGCCTACGGCGCCCCGGACCCGTACCGGCAGCAGTACCCGGCCTCGCCCGCCCCCTCGGCCCCCCTGCCGCCCGCGGACGCGTACGCGGCGCACGGTGCCACCGCCCAGGGCGCGACCCTGCCGCCCGCCGTGCCGGAGGCGTACCCGGCTGCGTCCCTGCCTCCGACGGCCGACGGCGCGACCCAGTACATACCGCCGGTCACCGGGGGCGCTGCCCCCATGCCCGGCCTCGCTGCGGCTCCCGCGTCCGTGGACGAGGGGGCGACCCAGTACCTGCCGCCGGTCCCGGCGGCCCCCGTCGACGAGGGCGCCACGCAGTACATCCCGCCGGTGGCGCCCGGCGCGCTGCCGCCCGAGTCCGCCGGTGAGGAGACGCGGTTCCTGGGGCGCGTGCCCCAGCCGGCCGCCCCCTCCGACGCGGACGCCACCCAGTACATCCCGCCGTTCACCGGTCAGGCGCCGGGCGGGGACCGGCAGCCGCCCGCCGAGTTCGACAACCTCTTCCGCGCTGGGCCGGGGGGCGGGGAGAGCCCGGCCGGCTCCACGCAGCAGATGCCGCGCATCCAGCCGAACGGCTACCCGGGCCCGGCGCAGCCGTCGTACATCCAGCCCATCGACATGGGCGAGGACGACGGCGGGCGCCGGGGAGGCCGTACCGGCTCGCGGGTGCCGCTGATCGCCGCCGTCGGTGTGGGCATCATCATCGTCGGCTTCGGTGTCGGCGCGATGTTCAGCGGTGGCGGCGGGGACAAGGGCAACGACAAGAAAACCGTCGCCGCCGCCTCCCCGGCCACCCAGGACTCGGCCTCGGCCGCCGCCGACCCCGCCCAGCAGCAGGCGGCCGCCCTGGACAAGCTGCTCGCCGACAGCGGCAGCAGCCGGGCCTCGGTGATCCAGGCGGTGGCGAACGTCAGGCGGTGCAACAACCTCGGCCGGTCCGCTTCCGACCTGCGCGACGCGGCCAAGCAGCGCGCCGACCTGGTCGCCCGGCTCGGCAAGCTGTCCGTCGACAAGCTGCCGAACAACGCCGCGCTGACCGCCGCCCTCACCAAGGCCTGGCAGGCGTCCGCGGCCGCCGACAACCACTACGCGGCCTGGGCCGACCAGGTGGGCGGCGGCCGGAAGGGCTGCCACAAGGGCCAGGCCCGCGGCACCGCCCAGACCCAGGCCGGCAACCGGGAGAGCGGCACCGCCAGCGCGCAGAAGGTGAAGGCGGCGGCGCTGTGGAACACCATCGCGCAGAAGTACGGCCTGACCCAGCGCCAGCCGACCCAGCTGTGAGCCGCGCGGCCGCCGGGGCCTGCCCCGGCGGCCGGGTCAGTCCAGCTCGGCGTTCTCCAGCGTGCTCGTCATGTCGGTGATCCCGTCGAAGCCCGAACCCGCGGTCTTCTTCGCGGCGACCAGTCGGCCGTCCTTGACGACCTGGAGGGTCACGTCGGCGTTGACGAGTCGCGGGAAGCCGACCCCGGCGAGCTTGCTCTCGTAGGGCCAGTGCAGGGGCGGGGTGAGGCCGCCGGTGGACACCTTCAGGCCGTCGTCGAGGGTGCGTCGCACGGTGTCGGAACTCACCTCGCCGCCGCCGATCTTCTCCAGGACGGCCTTCAGCACGGTGTAGGCGATCCAGGTGGTCTGCACTCCGGCGTCCGCGGGGTCGATGCGGTTGTCGCCGAAGGCCTCCTCGTTGATCACCTTCTTCATCCGGTCCCAGCGCGGGTCGGACGACACCGGGTACCAGCCGGTGATGTACGACCCCTCGTACGGCCCCGAGGCCCCGCCCGTCGAGTTGATCACCGTCTGGTCGACGCTGCCCAGCACGGTCGCCGTCCGCACCGCCGGATAGCCCTCACGGGCCCGCCGGAAGGAGTCCATGAAGATGTCGGTGCGTTCCCCGAGCGCGGGCACCACGCACCCCTTCTTGAGCGTGTCCTTCGTCGCGTACCTCAGCGCCTGGTCGACCTGGCCGTCGTACTCGGTGGCGTTCTCGGCGGCCAGCTGGTCGCCGGCCGGGGCGTGCCCGCCCGCCTTCAGGCCCGAGTTGAGCAGCGCGGGCAGCTGGTCGCCGGCGATGCTGTCGGGGCGGACCAGGGACACCGGGCCGCAGGAGGCGGCGAGCGCCCTGCCGAGGCCGGCCAGGAGGGCGGGCTGGCCCCCGTTGACCGGGTACACCATGGGGCCGGTGAACTCCTCGCTGGTGACGCCGTAGCCGCCTATGTAGGGGATGCCGGCGCTCTCCAGCGGGGCGAGGAAGGAGTCGCCGAACTGGCTGTAGGAGCCGACCACCGCGACCACGTCCTCGGCCGCCGCGCGCCGGGCGCACTTCGCCGCGCCCACGCTGTCGTTGTGGTCGTTGCAGGTCAGGACCTCGAGCTTGCGGCCGTTGATGCCGCCGTGGGCGTTGATCCACTTGCCGTAGGCGTGGGCCATCGCGGGCATGCCGGGCTTGTTGGTGGAGTCGGTCTTCTGGGGCGCCCAGGTCATCACTTTGATCGGGCCGTCCCCGGAGCCCCCCGTGGCACCGGGGATGGCCCCGCATCCGGCGGTGAGCGACGCACATGCGGCCAGTGCGCCCGCCGACAGGGCGGTGGCTCTGACGGGCCGGGAGAGGAAGGGGAGGAAGGTGCTGCGGATGCGTGGCCTGCCGGTCATGGACAAGCACGATTCCGTCACATCACTAACCGGGGAGTGACCCATGGTCAACGAAAGGTGACACTGAGGTGAATTACAGGGGCCCGTGAGACTCGTGTGGCGAGGAACGTACGATCGATGACCGTGCAAGGTTCGGAGAACTCTTCCCGTCGCGGCCGTCGCTCCTCCACCATGGGCGGCATGCCACTGAACGACATGCCGTGGTGGCGCTGGCGCAGCAATGTGCGCTCCGCGCTGCACATGCTCTCCGACCAGGAGTTCCAGCGCGACGTCTGGCTGGCCGGCGTCGACGGGTACGGCGACGTCACCGACGCCGTGTACCGCCTGGTGGAGGACACCTGGCTGGACAACTGGTCCGCCGAGAAGTACGTCGGCACGATATTCCGGGACTCGCAGGAGGCGGCGCTCGTCGACACCGCCGTCCTGCGGGTGCTGCGGATCATGCACCAGGTCGGCCCGGACGCGCCGGTCTCCGCCTACTTCGACCACCACGGGTGGCCGGAGGCGGTGCGGGCGGCCCGGGACGCGCACATACGCCTCGCGGCGAGTGACGGCGACGATCCCGACGCGCCTCCGCGGAGCCTGGAGGTGCTGCGGATCATGACGAGGGTCGCGTAGGCAGGGGCCGGACCCTCCCGGGGCGGCGCCCGCGCGGCAGGCCGTCCCGGCCCGTCCCGACCCGCGGGACGATTGCCCACGGCGCGTGGCCGTATGGGACCCTGTGGTGCATGAACGAGCAGTCCGCCCCGGCCGCCGCCCCGGCCGACCAGTACGTCCTCACCCTCTCCTGCCCGGACAAGCAGGGCATCGTGCACGCGGTGTCGAGCTACCTGTTCATGACCGGCTGCAACATCGAGGACAGCCAGCAGTTCGGCGACCACGACACGGGACTGTTCTTCATGCGCGTCCACTTCTCCGCTGACGCGCCGCTGACCGTGGACAAGCTGCGGGCGAGCTTCGCGGCGATCGGTGACACCTTCCACATGGACTGGCAGCTCAACCGGGCCGACGAGAAGATGCGCATCGTCCTGATGGTCAGCAAGTTCGGCCACTGCCTCAACGACCTGCTCTTCCGCGCCAGTATCGGCGCCCTGCCGGTGGAGATCGCGGCCGTGGTCTCCAACCACACCGATTTCCAAGAGCTGGTGGGCTCGTACAACATCCCCTTCCGCCACATCCCGGTGACGAGGGAGAACAAGGCGCAGGCCGAGGCGCAGCTGCTGGAGATCGTGCGCGAGCAGAACGTCGAACTGGTCGTCCTCGCCCGCTACATGCAGGTCCTCTCGGACGACCTGTGCAAGCAGCTCAGCGGCCGGATCATCAACATCCACCACTCCTTCCTGCCGAGCTTCAAGGGCGCCAAGCCGTATCACCAGGCGCACGCGCGGGGCGTCAAGCTGATCGGCGCCACCGCCCACTACGTGACGGCCGACCTCGACGAGGGCCCGATCATCGAGCAGGAGGTCGAGCGGGTGGGCCACGGCGTGACGCCGGACCAACTCGTCGCGATCGGGCGGGACGTGGAGTGCCAGGCGCTGGCGCGCGCGGTGAAGTGGCACGCCGAGCGCAGGATCCTGCTCAACGGGCACCGGACGGTGATCTTCGCCTGAGACATGCCCTCTAGGCTGCGGGCATGACCTCACAGGCGTATCTCTCCGAACTGTTCTCGCTGGACGGCCGCGTCGCCGTGGTCACCGGCGGCAGCTCCGGCATCGGCCGGGCCATCACCGGGGCACTGGCGCGGGCCGGGGCGAGCGTGGTGGTCGTGGCGCGCAAGGAGGCACAGCTGGCCGCCACGGTCGACGAGCTGACCGCCGACGGCTGCCGGGCCGCCTGGGTCAGCGCCGACCTGAGCACCCGCGAGGGTGTGCGCGCGGCGGCCGAGGAGGCGGCCGGGAAGTTCGGGGAGCCCGACATCCTCGTCAACTGCGCCGGGATCAACCTGCGGCCGCCGATGGGGGAGCTGGGCGAGGAGGTGTGGGACACCACCATGGCCGTGAACCTGGAGGCGCCCTACCTGCTGGGGCAGCGGTTCGGTCCCGGCATGGCCGAGCGGGGCTACGGCCGGATCATCCACATCACCTCCCAGCAGGCGCACCGGGCCTTCGTGCAGAGCGGTGCCTACGGCGTCTCCAAGGGCGCGCTGGAGTCACTGGCCCGCTCTCAGGCCGAGGCGTGGTCCCCGCACGGCGTCACCGCCAACACCCTCGTCCCGGGCTTCGTGATGACCCCGTTGAACACACGGCTGTCGTCCGACCCGGAGAGGGTGGCGGCACTGGCCGCGCGCACGATGGTCGGGCGGAACGGGTTGGCGGAGGACTTTGCGGGGGCGGTGGTGTTTCTGGCGAGCGGGGCGTCCGCCTATGTCACCGGGCAGTCGATCTTCGTCGACGGTGGGTTCTCGGTGCACTGAGTAGGGGGCCGTCCTTTGGCTGCGGGGCGCTGGGGGCTGGTCGCGCCCGGCGGCGGAGCCGCATATCGATACCGCCCCGCGCCCCTGGGGAGTTGCGGTGCCGTCGGCTGCATGCGCACCGTACGCAGCGGCACCCTGCCGGCGCCGGTAAGCGACCCGCCCCCGCCCGGCAACAGCACCGGCAAGCCGCGCAGCCAAGTTCACATCCGGCTGAGCCCAGCGGCGGCGAACAGCACATCCCTGATCGCCTCCCGGTCGCCCACCTGCCCCGCCGCAGCCTCCTCCGGCGGCACGTGCCCCGCCGCCAGCCGGCAGAACTCCACGCCGTCGAGGGCGACATGGGCCACCTCGAACTCCGCGGAGCCCACCGCCCCGGGCGAGTCCAGCGGGATCAGCCACTCCCCGCCGGCCGCCCCCTCGATCTCCAGCCGCAGGCTGCGCCCCGGCGCCCCCGCAGGAACGAGATGCGGGGTCTGCCCGGGCGCGGACAACCCCGCCCGGCGCCGCTCGGCCAGCGCCACCGGCAGCATCCGCGCCGCGAGGTCGATCATCTTGTTCAGGTGACGCGGCGCGGGCGGCCCGTACGGATAGTCCACCGCCTCCGCGATGTCCTCCGCGTGCACCCAGCACTCGAAGGCACGGTCCAGCATGGCGTCGTGCAACGGCAGTTCGAAGGCGCCGTACGGCACCGCGAGCCCGCCGGCCGTGCTGCCCGTGAAGGACACCGTCCGTACGAGGTGGTGGCTCTGCTCCCGCCACGGCGCCCGCACGGACCGCGTCGGCGGGAAGCGGGACGCCCGCCAGAACGCCTCGGTACGCCCGGCCGGCCCCGTGTCGCCCTGCCCGTCGATCCGGTCCGTCCCGTCCGTCCCGTCCGTCCCGGTCTTCTCGCCCTTCGCGAGGACCTCCGCCAGCGGATCCTCCAGACCGAGCGCCCTCGCGACCAGCCCGTCCACCGACAGCAGATGCGCGATCACCCCGGCCACGGTGGTACGACGACTCGTCGGCGCGTCACCCTCGAACCACCGCAGCCGCACCGGCGCATGCCACTCCGCGTCACCGAAGTCCTGCAGCAGTGCGTCCAGTCGCGCGCTCTCGGCGTCGTAGGGAGCCGCCCACTCGGGCACCGGGATGCGCGGCGGCCGGCGGTCCAGGCAGCTGTCCAGGACGCGGGTGCGCAGGGCGGGGTCCAGGTCGAGGCTCTCGGGCTGGTGCAGCAGACCGACCGCCTCGCGCAGCCGCAGCGCCTCCTCGGCGCAGGACCCGCAGCTGCCGAGGTGTTCCTCCACGGCCGCCGTCTCGGCCGCCGAGCAGGCGGCCAGGGCCCAGGCGCCGAGCAGCGACTTCAGGACGTCGTGCGACAGGTCGAGCGGCACGGGCGGAAGGTCCCCCAGGTCGGCGAGATCGGGCAGCGGCAACCCGCTGTCCTCCACGGAGGCGCGGGGCAGCGGTATCCGGGGCGACCGGCCGGTTCCGGACCCGCCGGCACCCTTCGGCCCGTCACCGGAACCGGCACCGGAGCCGTAATCCGAACCTGAGCCGTAATCCGAACCCGAGCCGGAACCCGAACCGTCACCGGGGCCCGCTCCCGCACCGCCCTCGTACGTGTCGTCCCCGTCGTGCGCCTCGAACCCTCCCGGCCCGTTCACACCGCACCTCCGTATCCCGGCGGTGTGCCGACGTCATGGGCGGTGGACAGCAGTTGCAGGCCGAGGCGGAGCCGGCGGCGGGCCTCGTCCTCGGTGACGCCGAGGTCGGTGGCGGTCTGGCGGTAGTCGCGGCGCTGGAAATAGGCCAGTTCGAGCGCGCCGCGCAGCGGGGCGGGCATGGAGTGGACGATGTAGTCGGCGCGGGCGGCGACCGAGGCGCGGTGCACCTTGCTCTCCAGGCTCTCCAGCTCCTCCGCGGAGCCGCTCTCGCCGCCGGTGAGCGCGGCGGTCTCGGTGGCGCGCAGCCGCTGCACGGCCAGCCGGTGGGTCACCGCGGCGACCCAGGAGCGCAGCGGACCCTCCTTGGGGTCGTAGCTGTCGGGGTGTTCCCAGACGTGGGCGAAGACCTCGCGGGTGACACCGTCGGCGGCCCGCTCGTCGCCGAGGACGCGGTGGGCGAGGCTGTGCACGAGGGAGGCGAACCGGTCGTAGAGCTCGCCGAGCGCGGCGGCCTCACCGCGTGCGAGCCGCTGCTGCATCTTGCGGTCCCAGCGGGGCCGTACGTCCTTCTGCGCCATGCTGCCCCTCCCTCGCGTCGTCCGGCCCGTCCAGCGTCTCTGCACCCGCATCTCGAATGTAGTCGGCACCCCTGACTACGCACGCCCCTTTGTGTCAATGTGCGCCCCCCGTGGCGCCGCAGGTGATAGTGCCCTCTTCACACAATCCTCACTCAAACCGTGCCCAACTTCGATCGAACAGGATCGGTAGTGACTGAAACAAGCCCCTTGTTGATCGCCCACGGTTTGTTGCCCGAAGTTTCAGGGAACCGCCGCTGGGCAGCCGCGCGGAGAGAAACGTAGGAACTGCTTCCGTTTCCGGGCGGTTCCGGGAGATCCGGCGAGCGGAGGGGCGTGGCCGTGGCATTCAAGGTGACCGGCGTCGAACAGGGCGAGTGGGCCGTGCTCCGGGTGTCCGGGGAACTGGACCTGATGACCTCGCCGGTGCTGCGCCAGCGGGTCCATGACGTGGTCGCCGAGGGGCACCACAGCCTGATCCTGGACCTCTCCGAGGTCTTCTTCTGCGACTCCAGCGGGGTCGGCGTCCTGGTCGCCGCCCGTCGGCTGATCCGCTCCTGCCAGGGCCGGCTGCGGCTGATCCTGCCGGACCGGGGCGCGGACGAGGGCTCGCACGTCAACCGGGTCCTCGGTGCGCTCGGCGTCCGCCGCCTCTTCGACGTACGCCCCGACGTCGAGTCCGCCACCACCGACGAGGCGGGCCCCCTCTCGGCCTGAGCCCCGCCGCGCCGACGCCACGAGGTTGTCGCAGAATTCCCCCGGTCTTGGCACAACCCCCGCTTTTCCGTCACCTCACCGCCTCCCGCGACGTACGCTCCCTGCCAGATCCACCCCCACGTCAACGTAAGGCGGCCCGAACAGACATGGTCAGCACCGAGTACGAGCGCAGGATCGCCGCCCGGTTCGCCACCTTCGACCAGGACGGCAACGGCTACATCGACCGCGAGGACTTCAACGCGGCGGCCAAGGCGCTGCTCGCCGAGTTCGCCGTCGCCGCCCGCTCCGACAAGGGTCAGGCCCTGTACGCCGGTGCGGAGGCCTTCTGGCAGGGCATGGCGGGCATCGCCGACCGGGACGGTGACCAGCGCATCACCCGCGAGGAGTTCGTCACCGGCGCGGTCAAGCGCCTGCGCGAGACCCCCGACCGCTTCGCCGAGATCGCCCGCCCCTTCCTGCACGCGGCGCTGGCCGTGGCCGACCCGGACTCGGACGGCCACGCCACCCTCACCGACACGGCCCGCGTCCTGCGCGTCTTCCACGTACCGGCCGACATCGCCCGCGCCACCGCCACCGCCCTCGACGCGGACGGCGACGGCAGGATCGGCGAGTCGGAGATCATCCCGGCGTTCGCGCGCTACTTCACGGTTCCCGAGTAGCGGCCGACGGCTGCGCGAACCGCTCCCGTAGCTTGTACTTCAGCACCTTCCGCAGTGTCTCGTTCCGTGGAAGGGCGTCCACCACCTCCAGCCGCTCCGGCAGCTTGTGGACGGACAGCCCTTCCGCGCGCAGGTACGAGACGACCGACGCCAGCGTCAACTCTTGGGCACCGGACGGCTGTTCGATCACCGCGCAGACCAGCTCCCCCCGCTCCGCGTCCGGCAGGCCGATGACCGCCGCGTCCGCCACCGCCGGATGTGCGGCCAGCAGGTCCTCGATCTCCTTGGCCGAGATGTTCTCCCCCTTGCGGATGATCACGTCCTTCAGTCGGCCGGTGAGCACGAGGTGGCCGGAGTCGGTGACGTGGCCGAGGTCGCCGGTGCGCAGGAAGCCCTCCGGGTCGAAGGCCGCGGCTGTCTGGCTCGGGTCCAGGTAGCCCTGGCAGACGGCCTCGCCGCGCAGGCGGACCTCGCCGTCGACGATCCGTATCTCCATGCCCTCCGGTGGGCGGCCCTCGGTCGTCGCGAGGTTCTCGGGGGTGTCCTCGGGGTCGCCCATGGTGATCATCGGGACCTCGGTCATGCCGTAGCCGTGGGTGAGCTGTACGCCCATCTCGCGGACGACGCAGTGGTAGACCTCCGGGGGCTTGGGAGCGCCGCCGCCCGCGAGGAGGCGGAGGGAGGGGATCACCTTCGTGTCCGGCTGTTTGCGCTGCTCGTTCAGGAACATCGCGTAGAACGCCGTCGAACCGCCGGCCACCGTGACCCGGTGCCGTCGGTACCCCTCCAGCGCGTCCGGCAGGGCGAACTGCTCGAACATCACCGCCGGGAAGCCGTACAGCAGCAGCATGACCGTGTAGTCCGGGCCGGCTATGTGCGCGTACGGGAACGCCATCGAGCCCACGTCGTCCGGGGTGAGGCGCAGGGCGTGCGCCAGGCAGGAGCCGCCCGCGATCAGGGAACGGTCCGTGTGCAGGACGCCCTTGGGGTCGGAGGTCGTGCCCGAGGTCCAGTAGATCCAGCGGACCGAGGTGCCCTCGGCGGGGGGTGCGGGGAGGACGGACGGGTCGGCCTCGGGCAGGGTGTCGTACGCCTCGAAGACGCCCTTCGCGCCGAGGCGGCGGGCCATCTCCGTGTGGTCGTGGCCGCGCCAGACACCCGGTACGGCGAAGAACTCGGCCCTTGACTCGCGCAGCGCGAAGCCGACCTCGCGGTCCCGGTAGAAGGGGATGACCGGGGACTGGACGGCGCCCAGGCGAGCCAGGGCGAAGGAGAGCAGGGCCGTCTCGATGCGCGTGGGCAGCTGCCAGGCGACCACCGTGCCGGGGCGGACGCCCATGCCGTACAGACCCGCCGCGACCCGCTCGGCCCGCTCGCGCAGCTCGCCGAAGGTCAACCGGCGGTCTTCCTGGAGGAGGACGGGGCGGTCGGGGGTGAGGTCGGCGCGGCGCACGACCAGGTCCCACAGCGTGCGGGAGGAACTCAGGGAGTGCGGGGTCTCGTTCACGTATGCCCCCTGCTTGGCTGACGACTCGTCAGGTGCCATGCTATCTGACGGACCATCAGATAAGTACTGTCCGGCGGAGGGGACCATCGTGACCGAACTGCCCCGCATCATCAGCGTCGACGACCACGTGATCGAGCCCGCCCACCTCTTCGAGACCTGGCTGCCGGCGAAGTACCGGGACCGGGGTCCCAAGTCGCTGACCGCCGGGATCGGGGAGCTGGCGTACGTCGGCGGGAAGTACCAGATCACCATGGACCCGGAGGGCCAGCCGACGGACTGGTGGATCTACGAGGACCTGAAGTTCCCGTACAAGCGCAACATCGCCGCCGTCGGTTTCGACCGGGACGAGATGACCCTGGAGGGCATCACGCGGGAGCAGATGCGGCGCGGCTGCTGGGATCCCGAGGCACGGCTCGAGGACATGGACCTCAACCACGTAGAGGCCAGCCTCTGCTTCCCGACCTTCCCGCGCTTCTGTGGGCAGACCTTCGCCGAGGCGCACGACAAGGAGGTCGCGCTCGCGTGCGTCCGCGCCTACAACGACTGGATGGTGGAGGAGTGGTGCGGGGGCAGTGGGGGACGGCTGATCCCGCTGTGCCTCATTCCGTTGTGGGACGTGGAGCTGGCCGTCGCGGAGATCCGGCGCAACGCAGCGCGGGGGGTGCGGGCGGTGACCTTCTCCGAGATCCCCACCTATCTCGGGCTGCCCTCCATCCACTCCGGCTACTGGGACCCGTTCTTCGCGGTGTGCCAGGAGACCGGGACCGTCGTCAACATGCACATCGGCAGCAGCTCGCAGATGCCCGCCGCCTCCCCGGACGCGCCGCCCGCCGTCCAGGCCTCGCTCAGCTTCAACAACGCGATGGCCTCGATGATGGACTACCTCTTCAGTGGGGTGCTGGTGAAGTTCCCGACCCTCAAACTCGCCTACTCCGAGGGGCAGATGGGTTGGATCCCGTACGCCCTGGAGCGCGCCGACGACGTGTGGGAGGAGCACCGCGCCTGGGGCGGGGTGCGCGATCTGATCCCGGAGCCGCCGTCGACGTACTACTACCGGCAGATCTTCTGCTGCTTCTTCCGCGACAAGCACGGGGTCGCGTCCCTGGACGTCGTCGGCCGCGACAACGCCACCTTCGAGACCGACTACCCGCACGTCGACTCGACCTTCCCCCACACCAAGGAGGTCGCCCTCGACCATGTGAAGGGCCTCGACGACGAGACCGTCTACAAGCTGATGCGGGGCAACGCCATCCGCATGCTCGGCCTGGACTTCGACAAGCAGACCGAGCGGACCCCGTGATGGACCTGTCCTGCACGCCCGAGGAGGAGGAGTTCCGGGCCCGGCTGCGGGAGTGGCTCGCCAAGGTGCTGCCCACCCTGCCCGCCAAGCCGCCCCCGGACGACTGGCCCGGCCGCCGCGCCTACGACCTCGGCTGGCAGCGGATGCTGTACGACGCCGGGTACGCCGACGTCCACTGGGACTCCTCCCCGACCATGCGGCTGATCTTCCTGGAGGAGACGGAGAAGGCGGGCGCTCCCTATGTGGGGGCGAACTTCGTCGGGTTGCTGCATGCCGGGCCGACGATCGCCGCCGAGGGCACGACCGAGCAGAAGGACCGCTGGCTGCCGCCGATCCTGCGCGGGGACGAGGTGTGGTGCCAGGGGTTCAGTGAACCGGACGCGGGGTCCGACCTCGCCGCGCTGCGCACGCGCGCGCGTAGGGACGGCGACGACTACGTGGTGAGCGGGTCCAAGATCTGGACCTCGCACGCCGAGGTCGCCGACTGGTGCGAACTGCTGGTCCGTACGGACCCGGAGGCCCCCAGGCACAAGGGCATCACCTGGCTGGCCATGCCGATGGACGCCGAGGGCGTCACCGTACGGCCGCTGCGCACGCTCGCCGGGTCGACGGAGTTCGCCGAGGTGTTCCTGGACGAGGTCCGGGTGCCGGTCGGCAACCGGGTCGGGGCGGAGAACGACGGCTGGCGCGTGACCATGGTGACGCTCTCCTTCGAGCGCGGCACGGCCTTCGTGGGCGAGGTCGTCGCCTGCCGCCGGGTGCTCGGCGAACTCGCCCGCACTGCGCGGGAGAACGGCCGCTGGGACGACCCCGTGCTGCGCCGGCGGCTCGGGCGGCTCAATGCCGAGTTCCGGGCGCTGTGGCGGCTGACCCAGTGGAACGTGAGCGAGGCGGAGGCAGGCGGCGGAGTACCGGGCGTCGGGGGTTCGGTTTTCAAACTGAGCTACTCGCACGCCCGCCAGGAGCTGTACGACACCGCCGCCGAGGTGCTCGGACCGGACTGTCTCGACCTGGACCGGCCCTGGGTCCTCGACCGGCTCTCCTCACTGTCGTACACCATCGCCGCCGGCACCTCGCAGATCCAGCGCAACATCGTCGCCGAGCGCATCCTCGGCCTGCCGAAGGGACGGTGACCGTGCGCTTCCGACTCACCGAGGAGCAACGGGCGTTGCGGGCCGGGGTGCGGCAGCTGCTGGAGCGCCGGTTCGGCGCGGACGCGCTGCGGGCTGCCGTGGCCCGGCCCGGGCACCTGGACCGGGACCTGTGGCGGGAGCTGGGCGCTGCGGGCCTGTTCGCGCTGCGGGTTCCGGAGGCCGGGGGCGGGGTCGGCCTCGGGCTGCCGGAGGCGGTGCTGGTCTTCGAGGAGACCGGCCGCGCACTGCTGCCGGGCCCGGTACTGGCCACCCACCTCGCCGCCGGGACCGTACCCGGGGCGGCCACCGGGGAGAGGGTGGTGGCCCGTGTGGACGGCTCCCTGGTGGAGTGGCTGGACGCGGCGGACACCGTGACCGGGGACGCCTCCGGTGCCGTACCCCTGCGGTCCGTCGACCCGCTGACGCCCCTGCACCGGGTCCCCGGGCACGACGTCGGCGGGTCGGAGCCGGAGGCCGTGCTCCTCACCGCCGCCGAGCAGCTCGGCACGGCCACGCGCGCGTGCGAGCTGGCCGTGCAACACGCCCGGGCGCGGGAGCAGTTCGGGCAGCCGATCGGGGCCTTCCAGGCCGTCAAACACTTGTGCGCCGACCTGCTGGTGCGCGCCGAGACGGCCCGGGTGGCGGTCTACTCGGCCGCCGTGACCGCCGACCCCGCGGACATCGCCGCCGCCCGGCTGCTCGCCGACGAGGCCGCCGTGCGCGGGGCCCGCGACTGCCTCCAGGTGCACGGCGGCATGGGCTTCACCTGGGAAGCGGAGGTCCATCTGCATCTCAAACGGGCCTGGGCGCGGGCCCAGCGTTGCGGGGGGAGCACGGAGAGTGAGGAAGTGTTGGCCGCCGATCTGGTGGCCTGACCGTACGTCGACGCGCTGGGCTGGGCCGTGCGCAAAGCCATGGCCCAAGATGTCGCGGATCGTGGCGTACCGAAATCACAGAGCGTCGATACCGGGTTGTGTCCATCGCGTGACCCGTCACGTCCTGGAGTCGGCGCCTCACTCCGGTACCTTCTGTGGGATGCGAGTGGCTGCGAGCCCGAGCCGTGCCGGTGATGCCCCCGGGGTGACGCCGGAACAGGCCTGTTCGACTCCCCGCTGCGAGCGTCGCACAGTATGCCGCACGGGTAATCCTTCGCGCTGGAATATGCCCGAAGCGCTTGTTGGGGTGACTGTACGTCAACCATGCTGTCTCGTAAGGGAGTCACGTTCCGTGACCCTTGCGCTGGCCGTTGTCCTGGCCATGCAGAGAATGGCTACGATCGTGGCCCTTGTCGCGGTGCGTGCGCGGCGTCGGGTCATGTGTCCGCCGGTTCGGATGGTGTGAGCGGTGCAGGTGCTTCAGGTGCAGCTGGAAGTCCGGCCCGACCCCACGGAGGTGGGGCGAGCCCGGAGATGGGCCCGTTCACGCCTGGCCGGGTCCGGTATAGAAGCCGACGAGCAGCTTGCCGAGACGCTGATCCTGCTCGTCTCCGAACTGGTCACCAACGCCGTGGTGCACACCGGCCGTCCGGCCGTGCTGCGGCTGTCCCTGCCGCCGGGCACGGTCGAGTCCGCCACCGTCCGCCTCGAGGTGGCCGACACCAGCCCCCGCGCGCCTGTCCCGCGCTGCGCCGGCAGTAACGCCACCGGCGGCCGGGGCCTCGCGCTCGTCGACTGCCTCGCCGACCGCTGGGGCTGGAGCCCCGAGGGTGCCGGCAAGAGCATCTGGTGCGAGCTGGACCGCTGCGCGCAGCCCCGGGAGGGCGCAGCCGTGGCGTACGGGGGCGGGCGCTCCACGCGCGAGGACCTCGCGTTCGAAGCGGTGTAGGTCCCGGTGCGGCGTGCGCCGGGGGTGCATCCGTGCGCGGCCACCGTGAATCGGGCGTACGTGATGAATCGCCGTATCGGTGTTGACGGCTTGTGACCGTTTGAACACGCTTGTGGGCAACGATTCGCCGCGAGGGGACGGCGAGGACCCGGGTGGCGGCGGTCCTCGTCGAGCGTGAGTCGCACCGGGTGGCGGCGCGTGGTCGACGCAGGGGGGCGCGCCGCCGACCCGGCTTCAGAGAACAGCGATCGGTGCCACGGGTGTGCCTGTCGCGCCGACGAACGGCTCCGGCATCGCCGACAGCAGAAACGCGTACCGGTTCGTTTCTCCACAGGCTGTGGACAACTCTTCGAGATTCCAGTTCTGGCCCTGGAGCATCCCCATCTCCACCAGGTCCAGTGCGTGGACCGGCAGCCACAGATTCTCGATCTCGGGCGGAAAGATCTCAAAAGTGAGCGTGTCGTTCGCGACCGCGGCCACATCGCGTGCGTGGAACCACTCCGGGCAGCGCACCGAGAGCCCCGGTGACGGATAGCCGTACCCGTGCTTGTCCCCGGCCAGAAGGACCTGCACCTGCCCGGTCCGCACCAGGACCACGTCCCCGGCCCGCACCCGCACCCCGCCGAACTCCTCGGCCGCCTCCAGGTCCTCCGGCGTGACCGCGTGCCCACCCGCCAGCCGCTCCACGCCACGCGCGCGTGCCACGTCCAGCAGCACCCCGCGCGAGACGACGTGCCGCGCCTTGTCGATGCCGCTGAACTGTGCGCCGGCGTGCGGGGTGACCGTGTGCGCCGGGCGGCCGTTGTAGAGCTTCCCGGAGTGCGAGACATGGGTCAGCGCGTCCCAGTGGGTGCCCGCCTGCAGCCCCATGGTCACCGCGTCGTCGCTGCAGGCGACCGTGCCCGGCCCGAACAGTTCCTGGTTGATCTGCACCATCGCGTGCAGCGGATTGACCCGCCCCGGGATCATCCCGGTCTGCACGCCGTCCTGCTGGAGCGGGAGGGCGAGGGGGACGCGCCGGCCCGTGCGGACGCAGGCGGCGGCCGCACGGACGACCTCGTCGGTGATCAGGTTCAGGGTGCCGATCTCGTCGCCCGCCCCCCAACGACCCCAGTTGTTCACGCGCTTGGCGATCTCGTGGAACTCGGCGGGCAGTGACATCCGATGCCTCCCCGGGGCTTGTGTCCGCACATCTGACGCGCCATAAAATCTAACGGTCCGTCAGAAACCGCGGGAAGGGGCCGGGCGTGGGGAACTTCTTGGCAGGCAAGGTGGTCGCCGTGACGGGCGCCGGACGGGGCATCGGGCGCGCGGTCGCACGCGCGGCCGCGGCCGAGGGCGCGAAGGTCGTCGTCAACGACTACGGCGTCTCCATGGACGGGACCTCGCCGACCAGCGAGGTCGCCGAGGCAGTCGTCAAGGAGATCGAGGCGGCCGGGGGCGAGGCGATCGCCGTCGCCGACGACATCTCCACGATGGCGGGCGGGCAGCGGGTCGTGGACGCGGCGCTGGCGTCTTACGGCCGCATCGACGGGGTTGTGTGTGTGGCCGGGATCCTGCGTGAGCGGATGCTGTTCAACATGTCCGAGGAGGAGTGGGACCCGGTGCTCGCCACCCACCTCAAGGGCACGTTCACGGTGTTCCGGGCCGCCTCCGCCGTGATGCGGAAGCAGCGGGCGGGGACCTTGATCGGGTTCACCAGCGGCAACCACCAGGGCTCCGTCTCCCAGGCCAACTACAGCGCGGCCAAGGGCGGCATCATCTCGCTCGTCCGCAGCGCGGCACTGGGGCTGCACAAGTACGGGGTGACGGCGAACGCGGTGGCCCCGGTGGCGCGTACGCGGATGTCGGCGAACGTCCCGATGGAGCTGAAGGAGATCGGGGAGCCGGAGGACGTGGCCGCGCTGGTGGTGTACCTGCTGTCCGACGAGGCGAAGGAGCAGGGGGTCACCGGGCAGGTGTACACGATCGCCGGGCCGAAGATCGCGGTGTGGGCACAGCCGCGGGAACTCCGTTCGGTTCACGGGGAGGGAGCCTGGACGCCGGAGAGGATCGCGGAGGTTCTGCCGGGGTCGGTGGGGGTCGATCCGATGCCGATGCTGTCCCAGCTTTTGGCGATGGAAGAAGCGGCGCGGGGTGGTTCTCGGCCGAACGCCTGACAGCTCGGGGCGCATGGCGGTCCAGCGGCTGCGGGTTCGTCGTGGTTGATCGCGCCCACGCGGCGGAGCGGCATACCGGTACAGCCCCGCGCCCCTTACGGGGCACTCAAGCTTAGGGAGCTTCATGGATTTCGGGTTCACCGCAGAGGATGAGGGGTTCCGTGCCGAGGCTCGCGGGTGGCTTGCGGCGCACGCCGACAGCGCGCAGGACCGTCGTACCTGGGAACGCACTCTTGGGAAAGCCGGCTGGATCGGGATCGGCTGGCCCGAGGGTGGTTACGGCAATCGGACCGCCACCCTCACCCAGCAGGTCGCCTGGGCCGAGGAGTACGCGCGGTCGGGTGCGCCCCCGCGGTCGGGGCACATCGGGGAGAACCTGCTTGCCCCCACCCTGATCGTCCATGGCTCCGAGGAGCAGAAGAGCCGTTTCCTGCCGCCGGTCGCCGCCGGGGAGGAACTGTGGTGTCAGGGGTACAGCGAGCCGGGTGCGGGGTCCGACCTGGCCGGGGTGCGGACGTCGGCGGTGCGTGCGGGGGCGTCCTACCGGATCACCGGCCAGAAGATCTGGACCTCTCTCGCCCATGAGGCCGACTGGTGCTTCGTGCTGGCCCGGACCGATCCCGGGTCCCGTCGGCACCAGGGACTCAGCTTCCTGCTCGTTCCCATGGACCAGCCGGGGCGCATCGAGGTGCGGCCGATACGCCAGATGACCGGCACGAGCGAGTTCAACGAGGTCTTCTTCGACGGGGCACGCGCGCGCGTGGAGCACGTCGTCGGGGGAGAGGGCCAGGGCTGGCGGGTGGCGATGAGCCTGCTGGGCTTCGAGCGCGGGGTGTCGACGCTGGCCCAACAGATCGGATTCGCGGCGGAATTGGGTCGGGTCGTGCGGGCGGCCGTGCGTACCGGTGCCGTCGACGACCCGGTCGTACGGGCCCGGCTCGTGCGGCAGTGGGCCGAGCTGCGGGCCATGCGGTGGAACGCCCTGCGTACCCTCGGCGGCTCCGGTGACCCGGGCGCGCCCAGTGTGGCCAAGCTGCTGTGGGCGAACTGGCACCAGCGGCTCGGGGAGTTGGCGGTGCAGGTGCGCGGTGCGGAGGCTTCCGCGGGGCCTGCGGACTGGGCGCCGGCTGCGCCGTACGCACTCGACCCCGACCAGCATCTGTTCCTCTTCTCCCGGGCCGACACCATCTACGGCGGCTCGGACCAGGTCCAGCGCACGATCATCGCCGAGCGCGTGCTCGGTCTGCCGAGAGAGCCGAAGGGGGTCGTGTGATGCGCGGTGTGGTGTTCGACGGCAAGCAGGTGCAGGTGGTGGACGATCTGGCGGTACGGGAGCCGGGGCCCGGCGAGGTACTGGTGGCGATCTCGGCGGCCGGGCTGTGCCACAGCGACCTTTCGGTGGTGGACGGCACCATCCCCTTCCCGGTGCCGGTGGTGCTCGGCCACGAGGGCGCGGGCGTGGTGCAGGCGGTCGGTGCGGGTGTCTCGCATGTCGTGCCCGGTGACCATGTGGCCCTGTCCACGCTGGCCAACTGCGGGACGTGCCCGGAGTGCGACCGGGGGCGCCCGACCATGTGCCGCCAGGCGATCGGCCGTCCGGGCCGGCCCTTCAGCCGCGGGGACCGGCCGGTCCACCAGTTCGCCTGCAACTCGGCCTTCGCGGAACGAACGGTCGTGAAGGCGGTGCAGGCGGTCCGCATCCCGAAGGACATTCCGTTCTCGTCGGCCGCGCTGATCGGCTGCGGGGTGCTGACCGGGGTCGGCGCGGTCCTCAACCGGGCCCGGGTGGACCGCGGGGACACCGTGGTCGTCATCGGCACGGGCGGTATCGGCCTGAACGTCCTGCAGGGCGCGCGTCTTGCCGGGGCCCTGAGGATCGTGGCCGTGGACGCCAACCCGGCGAAGGAGGCGGTGGCCCGGCAGTTCGGCGCGACCGACTTCCTGACCTCGGCAAAGGGCGTGCGGGAGCTCCTGCCGACGGGCGCCGACCACGTCTTCGAGTGCGTGGGCCGCGTCGAGCTGATCCGCCAGGCCGTCGACCTCCTCGACCGCCACGGCCAGGCCGTCCTGCTCGGCGTGCCCCGGGCGAGCGCGGAGGCGTCCTTCGTCGTCTCCTCGATGTTCCTCGACAAGGCCATCCTGGGCTGCCGCTACGGCTCCTCGCGCCCCCAGCGGGACATCCCCCTCTACGCCGAGCTGTACCGCCAGGGCCGTCTGCTTCTCGATGAGTTGGTGACGGAGACCTATCCGGTGGAGGACTTCGAGAAGGCGCGGGCGGATGCGGAGGCGGGGCGGGTGGCGCGGGGGGTGCTGACGTTCTGAGCACCCTTGTCCGAGCCCCGTGAGTGCTGCGTGGGCTGCGTTTCCGCGAGTTGTCCACAGGCGGCGGGAAATGCGGCGGTGATTGTCCGTGCCGCCCCCTACCGTCGTCGCATGAGCTACCGCGATGTCGTCTCCCGACCGGTCCTGACCTGGGCCTTGGTGGCCGTCGGCGCCCGCATGCCGGTGGCCATGGCGCCGCTCGCCCTGGTCTTCCTGGTCCGCGAACACCCGGGTGGCTACCCGCTGGGCGCCGCACTCGCCGCGGTCTACGTCCTCGGCGAGATCCTCGGCGCTCCCGTCCTCGGCATGCGTCTGAACCCGCGGCGGGCTCGTTCCCACCTGGCGGTGGGTCTCGCCGCGGGTGCCGTCGGCTTCGCCGGGCTCGGCGCGCTGCCGGGCGCGCACCCCGTGATACTCGGGATGTTCGCGTTCCTCGCCGGTGCCGCCCCGGCGGCGGCCTCCGGGGGGCTGCGGGCCCTGCTCACCTCGTTGGTGCCCCGGCACGCGGCCGCGCAGGCGCTCTCGGTGGAGTCGATGCTGATGTCCGGCATCTGGGCGCTCTCCCCGGCCGCGGTCACCGGACTCGCGCTCGGTGTCGCCCCGGGCGTGCCGCTGCTGCTCGCGGCGGCCCTGATGGGGGCCTCGGTGCCGGGCCTGTGGCTGCTGCCCGAGGGCTGGCAGGCGGAGGAGCGGGCCGGGGGGACGTCGAAGCTCCGTGTCCTGGCCGGGGCCTGGCCGGCGTACGTCACCGGCGCCGCGGGCCTGTCCCTGCTCGCCCTCGCCGAACTCGTCCTGCCGGCCCTGCTCGAACAGCGCGGCATCGCCGTCGGCTGGTCCGGCCCGCTGCTCCTCGGCATGTCGGCGGCCGCGGGGGTGGGTGCGTTCCTGTACGGGCTGCGGTCCTGGCCGGGTCGCCTCGCCACCCGCAGCGTGGTGCTGCTGTGTGCGATGTCGGCGGCGGTGACCGGGGTCGCGCTGATACCGGGCGCAGCCGGCATCGCGGCCGCCCTGACCGTGGCGGGGCTGCTCCAGTCGGGAGCGATGCTCACCCGGAACCTGTCCCTGCGCGAGGCCCTCCCGCCGGGTGCGCTGGCCGCGGGCTACTCGGTCATGTACGCGGCGGTGGGCGCGGGATACGCGGCCACGGGTTCCCTGGCGGGTGCTCTGCTGCAGCTGGCGGCCCCCTCCACGGCGGTCCTGGCCGGCGTGGGGCTGACGTTGGTCCTCACCGGGATCGGCTGGTGGGGCGAGATGCGCAGGGAGCGGTCCCGGGGCCGGAGGGAGGCCGAGGCGGCCGACGGAAGCGGCCGCAGCAGGATGCCCACGGCCCTGTGACAGCTCTGCTCCGGTCCCTTCCGGCCTGCTCCGTCATCGGGTGGTCCCCGCCCCGTCGCCGACCCCCGCCCGGAACGTGCGCCGATAGGCCGTCGGGGTCACCCCGAGGGCCTGCTGCAGGTGCTGGCGCATCGACTGGGCCGTGCCGAAGCCCGCGTCGCGGGCCACCTGGTCGACCGAGAGGTCGGTGGACTCCAACAGGTGGCGGGCGCGTTCGACGCGCTGCTGGGTGAGCCACTGGCCGGGGCTGATGCCGACCTCCTCGCGGAAGCGGCGGGTGAAGGTGCGGACCGACATGGCCTCCTGCTCGGCCATGTCCCGCAGCTGGATCGGCTCGTGCAGGCGGCCGAGGGCCCAGGAGCGGGCCGCGGTGGTGGTGGCGAGCTGGGGGTCGGGGACGGGGCGGTGGATGTACTGGGCCTGGCCGCCGTCGCGGTGGGGCGGGACGACCGTGCGGCGAGCCACTTCGTTGGCGACGGCCGTGCCGTGGTCGCGTCGCACCATGTGGAGACACAGGTCGATCCCGGCGGCCACCCCGGCCGAGGTCAGGACGTCCCCGTCGTCGATGAACAGGACGTCCGCGTCCACCTTGATCCGCGGGAACATGCGCTGGAAGCGTTCGGCGTCCGCCCAGTGGGTCGTCGCCGGGCGGCCGTCCAGGCGTCCCGCGGCGGCGAGGACGTAGACGCCGGTGCAGATGGAGGCGAGGCGGGTGCCGGGGCGGATGCGGGCGAAGGCGGCGGTCAGTTCCTCGGTCAGCCTGCCCTCCTCGTACACCGGACCGAGTTCGTAGGACGCCGGGACGATCACCGTGTCGGCCGTCTCCAGCGCCTCCGGGCCGTGCGGGACGTGCACCGCGAAGTCGGCGTCCGTCTCGACCGGGCCGGGCGGCCGGACCGAGCAGGTCACGACCTCGTACAGGTACCGGCCCTCCGCGTCCCGCGGGCGGCCGAAGATCCGGTGCGGGATGCCCAGCTCGAAGGGGAGCAGGCCGTCCAGTGCGAGGACGGCGATCCGGTGCGGGCGGAACTCCTGGCCGACGGCGATGTCCTGTTCCTTCATGGCCCGACCCTTCGCGACCCGATTCTCCATGGCCCGATCCTAACGAATGCTGACCTTCGGGCCACTCGATGTGCGGGGTCCGGAACAGGACCCTCTATGACGTGACTCAGACAACCGAAGCCGCAGCTCCCGTCCAGGCCCCGCCCGCCCGGCGCCACCGTGTGCACCGGGCCTGGTTCGTCGCCGCCGTCACGTTCGTCACGATCATCGGCGCGGCCGCCTTCCGTTCCCTGCCCGGCCTGCTCATCGACCCCCTGCACCAGGACTTCGGCTGGTCGCGCGGCACGATCGGCGCGGCCGTCTCGATCAACCTCGCGCTGTACGGGCTCACCGCGCCCTTCGCCGCCGCGCTGATGGACCGCTTCGGCATCCGCAAGGTGGTCGCCGTGGCGCTGACGGTGATCGCACTCGGCTCCGGACTCACCGTGTGGATGACGGCGGCCTGGCAGCTGCTGCTGTGCTGGGGACTGCTGGTCGGCCTCGGCTCGGGTTCGATGGCCCTGGCCTTTGCCGCGACGGTCACCAACCGCTGGTTCACCGAGCGGCGCGGGCTGGTCAGCGGCATCCTCACCGCCGCCTCCGCCTCCGGTCAGCTGATCTTCCTGCCGCTGCTGTCCTGGATGGTCGAGTCCTACGACTGGCGTCCGGCCGCCGTGACGGTCGCGCTCGCCGTGCTCGCCGTCGTCCCGTTCGTGTGGCTCCTGCTGCGTGACCACCCGGCCGACGTGGGCCTGAAGCCGTACGGCGCCCAGGAGTTCGTGCCGAAGCCGGCGCCGGTCACCGGGGCCGCCCGCCGCACGCTCAAGGTCCTCGGCTCGGCCGTGCGCACAGGTCCGTTCTGGCTGCTCGCCGGCACCTTCGCGATCTGCGGTGCCTCCACCAACGGCCTGATCCAGACCCACTTCGTGCCCGCCGCCCACGACCACGGCATGCCCGTCACGGCGGCGGCCTCGCTGCTCGCGGTCATCGGTGTGTTCGACGTCGTCGGCACGATCGCCTCCGGCTGGTTCACCGACCGCTTCGAACCGCGCCGCCTGCTCGCCGTCTACTACGCCCTGCGCGGCATCTCGCTCCTCTTCCTCCCCATGCTGCTGGGGCCGTCCGTGCACCCCCCGATGATCTTCTTCATCATCTTCTACGGCCTCGACTGGGTGGCCACCGTCCCGCCCACCCTGGCCCTGTGCCGGGAGCAGTACGGCGAGGACAGCGCCATCGTCTTCGGCTGGGTGCTGGCCTCCCACCAGGTCGGCGCGGCTCTCATAGCCTTCCTCGGCGGCGTCGCCCGCGACGTCTTCGGCACCTACGACATGGTCTGGTACGCCTCCGGCACCCTGTGCGCGGCGGCGGCCCTGATGGCCCTGGTGATCAGGCGCACCTCGACTCCCGTGCCCGCGCTGTCCTGACCGCAGGAAGGGGTCAGCTCCCGTCGAGCCGCCCGAACCGCCCCCGGTGGAAGATCAGCGGATCCCCCCGCCCGTCGGCCCCGAGGGCGACCACCCGGCCCACGACGACGAGGTGGTCGCCTCCGGTGTGCACCGTGTGGATCGTGCAGTCGATCCAGGCGGCGGCGCCGGTGAGGCGCGGGGAACCGGAGGCGGGCGCGGTGTCGTACGCCACCCCCGCGAACTTGTCCGCGCCGCTCACCGCGAAGGCCCGGCACAGTTCGCCCTGGTCGGCGCCGAGGACGTTGACGCAGAAGACGCCCGCGCGGGCAATGCGCGGCCAGGTCGTGGACGTACGGCCGACCATGAAGCAGACCAGGGGCGGGTCCAGGGAGAGGGAGGAGAAGGACTGGCAGGCGAAGCCCGCGGGGGAGGCCGAACCGTCGGCCGGCGGTGCCGTGATCACGGTCACCCCGGTCGCGAAGTTCCCCAGCACGCGCCGGAACTCCGCCTGGTCCACCGGTGCCCGCTCGTCCTCGCGGACGCACCGCAACTCCGGGCGCGGCAGCGCCTCCACGGGCCCCGGTGCCGGAGCCGACCTGAGGTAACGGACGGCGGCGGCCGCCGCCCCTGCGTGTCCCATCACACATCCATTGAAGCTGACGGTGTGTCAGATGGGAAGGGGTCGGTGAGTGGCCGAAAGCGTGCCCGTACGCTGCGCCCATGGGGTGGGAAAAGACGTGTGCAACGCAGCCGAGCGCCGGGCTGACCTGGGCACCCGATGATCTGAGCGCGGCGGCGGCCCTCGGGGGCGCCCAGCTGCCGGCGGCCGGACTGCTGTGGTGGATCTACGAGACCACCACCCAGGACAGCTACGGGGCCGGGCTGGGCGGGGCCCTCGGCGCGCTGTGTTTCCTCCTCTTCGCGCCACTGCTGCTGCCCATCCTCGGCATGCTGTCGGCGTTCGTGCTGACCCTGCCCTCGGTGGTGCTCGCCCGGCTCGCGGGCCGGCACTTCCCCGGCCCGGGGTGGATCTGGCATGTGACGGCCCCGGTCGGCCCCGCCCTCCTCTGGGGCGTACCGGCCGGCGTGCTCTTCGGGTGGCCGCTCGGCGCCACGGTCGCCGCTCTGGCCGCCCTGGGGCTCCTGCCGACCCTCTGGGTCGGCCTCGTCCGCAGGCGGGCCTGGCGTCCGGCGGGCGTGTGGTGGCGGGCTGCGATCGGCTCGGTCGTCCTCTTCGTGCTGGCCTTCGGCGGCGCGGCGCTCGCCACCGAGACCGGTCTGATCCAGGAGTACGAGCCCCCGAAGCTGACCCCCGCCCAGCTGGCCGGGGTCTGGCGGGGCGAGAGCGGGGCCGAGCTGCGGCTGCGCCCCGACGGCAGCGCCGAGGCCGTCAAGCTGCCCACGCAGCCCTCGTTCGACGACGACCACTTCCAGGACTACGTCCGGTGCCAGGGATCCGGCACCTGGGAGCCCGACGACGACTCGGACAACACCGACCGGGACGGCGTGCTGCTCAAGCTCGACGGCGACTGCGGCGAGGACACCCACTGGTCGATCAGCGGCAGCGAGGACGCCCCCGAGCTGTTCGTGCTCTTCGGCGACCCGGACGGGGGCACCCTGTGGAAGCTGGAGCGGGCCGCCGCGTCCTGAGTCTCACACCGGCGGGTCCGGGCCGCCGCAAGAGGGTCAGGCGACGCGGTGTACCCATCGCAGCTCACGCGTGTCGGTAACCCACGTGGTCCGGCTCGGAGTGGTGATCTGCCGGCCGCCGATCCAGTACGTGTGCGAGCGGTCGGTGATGTGGAGCCGTACTGAGCTGATGCCTGGCTCGTCGGCGCGCTGCCAGGCGGTCAGCGCCTCCTCGATGTCGTCCCAGAGGGCGACCGGCCCGCCCTGCCGTACGGTCCAGTCCGCGCCGTCCCCGGTGAACGCGGCGAAGGACTCACGTTCGTCATCGAACAGGTAGATGCTGTGGACCCCGTTGGCGGAGGTGCGCAGCAGGTGGGCGGCAGGGGCGGTGAGCTGGGCCAGAAAGGCCGGCATCCACTCGTCCAGCAGCGACGGTGGGATACGGGTGGGCCGCTCGGAGTCGACGTAGGCGGTCCGCGCCGACAGATCGACGCCCTCGTGACCTACGGCCTGGGAGCGGGCCTGCATGAAGGACGAGCGACCGATGATCCGGCCTTCGGCCGTGCCGTCCTCGCGGACGGTGACCTTGGCCAGGCCCGTGCCGTACGGCCATGAGCCGATGGTGGACAGGATGATTCCGCCCGGCTTGGTCTGCCGCACCCAGGTGTACGGAATGCGGTGCACGGCACAGGTGGCGATCACCCGGTCGTAGGGCGCCCGCCGGGGGTGTCCCAGGAGTCCGTCACCGGTCACGGTCCACGTCGAGAACCCGGCGGCCTCCAGTGCGGCGTCGGCCCGGGCTGCGACGTCGGGGTCGACCTCGACCGTGGTGACGTTGTCCTCGCCGATTCGGTGGCACATCAGGGCGGTGGAGTAGCCGGTGCCGGTGCCGATCTCCAGCACGGTGTGCCCGTCGTCCATGTCCAGGTGCTCGATCATCGCGGCGACGGTTACCGGTGTCGTGGACGAGGAGGTGGGGTTGCCGTCGACAACTCCCGCTGCGTGGTCGGCGGTCAGGTGCCCGTCGAGCTGGGTGACCAGCGATTCCTCCCGGTAGGCGATCCGCGCCCACTCCTCCGGGACCGTGCCAAGAGCGGTCACCGGCCGCCAGCGGCCGTCCTCGGTCGGCAGGAACACCCCTGGATGCAGGAACAGTTCGCGCGGCACGGCTTCGACCGCCGACCGCCAGACAGGGCTGAGGATTCCGGCCTTTTCAAGGCGGTCGGCCAGGGCTCGCCGCGCAGCTGCGGTGTCCAGGCTCATCGGCGGGTGCTCCCTTCGGTGAGCAGGTCGGCGAACGCGGCAGCCATCGGCAGGCCGGTGGCTTGTTGCAGCCAGCCCCATTGGCCGTTCGGGTTCAGCTCCAGGAAGTACAGCTCGCCGTCCCGGCCTACCGCCAGGTCGAAGCTGCCCGACACCAGGCCGAAGTGATCCAGGAAGGCGAGCAACTGCTTGTGCACCTGGCACGTCAGATCCACCACGCTGTAGGACAGTGCGGAGTAGTCCTTGCGCCAGTCCAGTAGCCCGGATTCGATCCGGACGGCGAACATCTGCTCGCCGACGACCAGGACACGCAGGTCGGCCGCCTTGTCCACGACGGCCTGGAACAGATGCGGTGTCGCCGCGATCGACTCGTCCAGTTCGTCTGCGGTGACCGGCTCGGCCCAGCTCGTCAGGTTGTTGCCGCCCCGTTCGTACGGGGTCCAGCGCAGTGTTTTGTAGATCACTTCACCGTGGGATGCAATGAACTCGCGTGCGCATTCGAGTCTGTTGGTGACCAGTGTGGCCGGAACGGTGAGGCCGAGTCGCTGTGCGACGGCGAGTTGGCGGGGCTTGTGGTCGGCGGCGGCCTCCCGCATCGGCTCGTTGACCCACCTGGCATCCTCCAAACCGTGGAGGATGCCGCCGAGGCCGTGGCGGGTCTGCGCGGCCGCATAGCGAGCGTCCTCTGTGTCCAGGTGCTCGAACCGCGGCCACACCGGGCGTCTCCAGTACACGGCCCGCGTATGTTCCAGCATGACGGTTCTCGACCGGGTACGGAGCTGCCCGACCACAGGGGCCGGGCAGACACCGAACCGGGCCGAGACCGTCAGACCGTCTCCGATGTCGGCGGGGTTGAACCTGGCCACCGGCACACCGCGCCGGTTCAGTTCGCTGATCACCATGTCCGCTGTGACGTCGATCGGTTCAGTGGCCACCAGGACGGGCCTGTCGGTCTCGGTCATCAGTCCTGGTTGCTGTCCTGGTCGTGGCCGGAGTCGTTTCGGGAGTCCTGGTTCGTGACGGTGGACGTCTCGGTGCCGGTGCTGGTGCCGTGCTTGCCCATCTCCACGATCCTGCCGTCACCGTCGCGGAACACGCCGGTCTGGGTGTCCGGGTCGATGGTGACTGAGGTGAACGGCATCGGGACGACCGTCGGGTAGGGGCCGAGACGCCCCAGTCCCCACGGGCGGACGGGCGCGACCTGCGAAGCGGTGCTCATTGAGTCTCCTCACGGTTTCTTGGTTGGATACTGGGGTTGCGACCCTGACCCTGCGGTCGCCATGGGAGTGCGTCAGCCGTACGTCCGCGTCGGCAGCGAGCCGAGGACCTGGGCCTGCTCACTGCTGCTACTCGGCGCGCAGGTTCTGGTAGTGATCGCACAGGGCGTTGACACAGCGGGCGAGCTTCCGCACCACGGCCACGCGAGTGGGCGGCGTGCAGCCATCCCCGAGCCGCAACTTTCTCCGTGCCTCCCCCACACAGGCCAGGGCGCAGTACCGGCGGGTGCTCTTCTTCGGCAGTTGCCCGGCCTGCCGCTCTACCTCGGGGATCAGCAACTCCAGGTGGTCGCGCAGCATCACGGTGAGGGTGTCCAGCTCCTCCGGTCCCGGGAGCAGCGCTTCCGGAGCATCGTCGGGCCCCAGCAGCATGGCCGCGGTCGAGCGCATCGTCGCAATGTCGACCGGCTGCGTGGCGTTGCTGCTCTCGACCGTGGCGCTCACCGGCGCACGGTCCGTCGGCACCGGAAGCACATGCACGGCGGATACGCGGTGCTCAGCATCGGTAGCGGCTGGTTCCCGTACGTCACGGTGACCGTGCCCCGGTGCTGGGTGATCGTGCCGTAGCGGTCCACAGAGTAGACACGCATCGTCATGCCGCCCCGTGGGCCAGAAGCGGGTGGGGCTGTAGCGTTCGTCATGTCGACGCTCCCTTGAAGCGTTGGCCACGCCCCCGGACCGGTCGCACGGTCGCGGGGGTCTGTTGAGTTACCCGCCCACACTTGCAAGTTGACGGGTGCGTTCCTACTGCGCCCCGAGACCGTTTGGCACGGAGCAGGAATACGCTTGGAAAGCGTCCCTAACGTCCCAGGGGGTACCCGTGAACGAAGCGCTGCGCCGCGCCATGGCCGGAGCGCACGTGACCGACCGGCAGTTAGCCGAAAAGTGCGGTGTCGACATCAAGACGGTCGGCCGGTGGATCACGGAGACGGGACGCGTTCCCCGAGCCCGCCACCGTTGGGCCGTCTGCGAGGCTCTTGGAGAGGACGAGGCGGTGTTGTGGCCAGCAGCAGCGAAGAAGGCGATCAAGGTCGGGCCGGACCGCGAGATCGTCTCCGTCTACCCGTACCGCTCCGGTTGCCCTGCCTCGCTATGGCGGTCAATGATCACCAAAGCTGAGCGAGAACTGACCTTCGCCGGATACACGAACTACTTCCTGTGGCTCGAACAAGCCCGGTTCGGTACGGCACTCCGGCGCAAGGCAGCGCTGGGATGCCGTGTGCGTTTCCTGCTCGGCGACCCCGACAGCGACCTGACGCGGTCGCGAGAAGAGGACGAAGACGTTGCGCTCACCCTGTCCACACGGATCAGGGTGACGCTCGCCGAGCTGGAGAAGATCAGGACTCAAGCGGGCATCGACGCACGTTTCAGCAGCGGGCACGCGCACCTGTCCGTATTCCGCTTCGACGACGACATGATCGTGACGCCACTGCTGACGCACAGCGTCGGGCACGACGCCCCGACGCTGCACCTGCACCGACACCAGGACGACGGCATCTTCGACCGCTTCGCGTCGCACGTCGAGGAACTGTGGCGCCGGGGGACCCCGGTATGGGAGGAGAACGATGGGCAGGCGTGACTACGAGGACGATCCGACCGCCCCGGTAGCGAACAGCCTGGTCCCAGCTGCGTCCGCCGTTGTCGTTGACGACAGCGGGCGTATCTTGCTCCAGCGCCGAAGCGACAACGGTATGTGGGCTCTTCCCGGAGGTGCCATGAACATCGGCGAGTCCCTGCCGGACTGCGCCGTTCGCGAAACCCGCGAGGAGACCGGCCTCGACGTCGAGATCGTCGGCATCGTCGGCACCTACACCAATCCCCGTCACGTCTTCGCCTACGACGACGGCGAAGTACGCCAGGAGTTCTCCATCTGCTTCCTGGCACAGCCTGTGGCTGGCCACCTCGCGGTGTCCGAGGAATCCACGGACGTCCGCTGGTTCGAGCCCGCAGAGGTTGACGCCCTACCCATGGTTACCAGCATTCGGAAGCGCGTGAACGACTGGCGGAACGGCAACATGCCTGCCCTGCGCTAGCTGACACGCCGTACGCACCACGCGTCCTACGACGAGCCTCACCGCCCCCGGAACTCCGGGCTCCGTCGTCCCACGAACGCCCGCAGCCCCTCCTGGGCGTCCTCGGTCGTCATGTTGATCTCCTGCGCGGCCGCCTCGGCGGTGAAGGCGGTGGCCCGGTCGGCGTCCAGGGAGGCGTTCACCAGTTGTTTGGTGAGGGCTAGGGAGCGGGTCGGGCCGGCGGCGAGGCGGGTCGCCCACTCGCGGGCGGTCTTCTCCAGCTCGCCGTCCGGGACCACCCGGTTGACCAGGCCCAGCCGTTCGGCGTCCGTCGCCGAGAGCGCGTCCCCGAAGAACATCAGCTCCTTGGCCCGGTGCGGACCGATCAGCCGGGGCAGGAGATAGGCGCCGCCGCCGTCGGGTACGAGTCCGCGTCGGACGAACACCTCGATGAAGCGGGCCGATTCGGCCGCCAGGATCAGGTCGCAGGCGAACGCGAGGTGTGCGCCGAGCCCGGCAGCGGTGCCGTTCACCGCGGCGATCACCGGCTTCTCGCAGTCCAGTACGGCCGAGACGAGCCGCTGTGCGCCCACCCGGAGGACGCGGGCCACGTCACCGGGGATCCGCTGCGCGGCGCTGCCCGAGCCGCCCCGCAGGTCCGCTCCCGCGCAGAATCCCCGGCCGGTTCCGGTGAGGACGACCGCTCGTACGCCGGGATCCGCCGACGCCTCCTCCAGCAGTCCGATCAGACGGTCCCGCATTCCGGGTGTGAGCGCGTTGAGGGCCTCGGGGCGGTCGAGGGTGATGTGCGAGACCTGCTCCCGGACGTCGTGCCCGAGGTCGCTCATCGGCACACCACCAGCGCGTCCAGCGCCACCGCGCCCTGCCCGCGGGGCAGCACCATCAGTGGGTTGATGTCCAGCTCGGCGATCTGCTCGCCGAGTTCGAGGGCCATGCGCTGCACGCGCAGCACGACCTCCACGAGTGCGTCGAGGTCGGCCGGCGGGCGGCCCCGGACTCCGTCCAGCAGGGCCCGTCCGCGTAGTTCGGCGAGCATGTCGCGGGCCTGCTCCTCACCGAACGGCGGCACCCGTACGGCCGCGTCGCGCAGCACCTCGACCAGCACCCCGCCGAGCCCCACGGTCACGGTCGGCCCGAACAGTTCGTCGTGGGTCACCCCGACGACCATCTCGACGCCCTGCTCGACCATCTGGCACACCAGGACACCGTCCAGCGAGACGCCCTCGTAGCGGGCGATGTCGGTCAGCTCGCGGTAGGTGTCCCGGACCTGGCTGGCCGAGGTGAGACCGATCTTCACCAGGCCCAGTTCCGTCTTGTGGGCGATCTGCGCGCCGGACGCCTTCATCACCACCGGATAGCCGACCTGCCCGGCCGCGCGGACGGCGGCCGCCGCGCTGGTCACCAGCTGTTCGCGCGGCACCCGGATGCCGTAGGCGCGCAGCAGCTGTTTGGCCGCGTGCTCGCTGAGCTGCTGCCCTGGCCGCATCAGGGCGTCGGCCTTGCGGAAGGAGGGGGAGGGGATGCGCGGGGCCTCGTCGAAGGGGGAGCGGTAGCCGCCGACGAAGCGGTGGTGGTCGAGCCAGGCGCGGACGGCGGTGAGGCAGTTGCCCACCGTGCGGAAGGTGGCCACACGGGAGGAGCCGAGCAGGACCTCCCGGTACGCCGGCTCCGTGCCGACCGGCGACCCCCACACCACGCACACCAGCTTGTCCGTCTCCTGCGCGGCCTCGACGAGATCGCGTACGAGCTTGTCGCTGAGGGGCGGGAAGGGACCGGTGACCGGGCAGATCAGCACCCCGACCTCCGGGTCGGCGAGGATCGCGTCGATGATCTTCCGGCCGCGCCAGTCGCCGACCGGATGTCCGCCGTTGTCCACCGGGTTGGCGACGCTCAGGTACTCCGGGATCCACTGGTGCAGCTCGGCCTGCCGGTCCTCCGACAGCCTGGGCAGCCGCAGCCCGATCCCGGCGGCCAGGTCGGCGACGTGCGCACCCGTGCCACCGGAGATGGAGTAGACGACGACCCCGTCGGCCTGCGGAGCCCGCGCCCGGGCCAACAGGGCGGCCGTGTCCTGGAGTTCGTCGAGGGCGTCGACGCGGATGACGCCGTACTGCCGCATGGCCGCGTCCACCACGTCGTCGGCGCCGGTGAGCTTGCCGGTGTGCGAGGCGGCCGTACGGGCTCCCGCCTCCGTGCGGCCCACCTTCACCGCGACCACCGGAACCTGGCGGCGGGCGGCGCGGTCGGCGGCCAGCAGGAAGGCGCGGCCGTCCTTGAGGCCCTCGACGTAGCAGGCGATGGCGCCGACCTCGGGCTGCTCGGCGAAGTAGGAGATGAAGTCGGCGGTCTCCAGGTCGGCCTCGTTGCCGGTCGGGGCCCAGTGGGAGAGCCGGACACCCAGTTCCTGCAGGGCGAAGACGGGCCTGCCCTGGTGCCCGGACTGGGTGATCAGCGCGATGGCCGGTCCCTCCAGGTCGTCCCGGAAGCGCTCGAAGGCGTTCAGGTTGGTGTTCGGTCCGAGCAGCCGCAGCCCCGACCGCCGTACGGCGTCCGCGAGCCGCTCCTGCGCCTCGGCCCCCGCCTCGCCGGTCTCGGCGAACCCGGAGGCGAAGGCGACCGCGAACTTCACCTTCGCCTCGGCGAGTTCCTCGATCACCGGCAGCGGGTCGGCCACCAGCAGCACCGCGAGGTCGACCTGTTCCGGCAGGTCGGCGACCGAGGCGGAGCACGGGATGCCGAACACGGACGGCCGGGTCGGATGCACCGGGTGCACCCGCGCCCCCACCCGCTCGGCCCAGCCCAGCAGTTGCCGGGTGATCCCGGTGTTCGGCCGCCCCTCGGCGTCCGAGGCGCCGATGACGGCGACCGACCCGGGCCGGAAGAACCGCGCCAGATCCGGTACGTCCGCGTACAGCGGCCGCCCGCCGACGTCGAGGTCGTCGACCTGATCGTGGACGACGGGTCCGGGCCGCTGCTCACCGCAGGCGATGACCCGGGCCCGGCGGGAGTCGGTGGTGAGGGTGCCGTGGGTTGATCCAAGCATCGTTCCGCCCGCTCCTGTGAGACAGCCACATCAACTGACGCTCTGTCAGATTACTTGAACTGACGGAGTGTCAGGAATGGGTCGGAACGGCAAAGTTACCGTCCGGTGCGGAACTCCTTGGCCACACCCTTCGCGATCTTCTCGGCGTCCAGCGCCAGTTCGCGGAACATCCCGCTGATCGGGTTGGTGAAGCCGGTGAAGTACAGCCCGGGTGCCTGGGCGGTCGTACGGCCGCCGTGCACCGTCGGTCTGCCCCGGTCGTCCAGTACCCCGAGATGCCCGACCAGCCCCTCCAGCGCCCGCTGGTACCCCGTCGCGGCGATCACGGCGTCCGGCTCGACGCGGGTGCCGTCCGCGAGGACCACCTTCCCGTCCTCGAAGGAGTCGACGGCGGCCACGATCTCCACCTTCCCCTTCCGTACGGCGTCGATCAGGCCGACGTCCTGGACCGGGATGGCACCCTGCTTGACCCTGCTGTACAGGCCGGTGTCCGGGCGGGGCAGGCCGTGGGCGGACAGGTCCGGGACGCCGACCCTGGCCTGGAGCCGGGACACCCGGTCCACGAACCGCACCGGAAGCCGCCGTACCAGCACACCCGAGTACTGCGCGGGCCAGCCGAGGGTGGAGCGGCGCACGATGTGCGGGACGGTGCGCACCGCCAGCCGCACCCGCGCGGCCCCGCCCTCCACCAGGTCCACGGCGATCTCGGCGCCGGTGTTGCCGACGCCGACCACCAGCACGTCCCGGCCCGCGTAGGGCGCGGCGTTCCGGTAGCCGCCGGCGTGCAGGAACTCCCCGCCGTAGCCGTCCAGGCCCGGCCACTCGGGCAGGCGCGGGGTGTGGTTGAAGCCGGTGGCGACGACCACCGCGCTGCCGGTCAGCTCCCGCCCGCCGGAGGCGTGCAGCAGCCAGCCCGTCCCGTCCGCCGACCGCTCGACGCGGAACACCTCCACACCGGTGACGATCTCCAGCTCGTGGTGCTCGGCGTACTTCTCCAGGTACCGCACCACATTGTCCCGGGACACCCAGCGGCCGAACCTCCGCGGCATCGCGAGCCCGGGCAGGGCGGACAGGCGGCGGGTGGTGTGCAGATGGAGCCGGTCGTAGTGGCGCCGCCAGGAGGCGCCCACCTGGTCGGCCTTCTCCAGCACCACGGCGCGTATGCCCCGCGCCCGCAGCGCGTACGCGGCGGCGAGTCCGCCGGGACCGGCGCCGATGACGTACACGGGACGGTCGGCGGGGGTCGCGGAGAGGTGCGCGGGGGAGGGGCGGGAGACGGCCATGAGCGGGAGCGTAATCACCCACCCCGTTGATGGGTCTCGGTCAAGACCGGAATTGGTTGCGGATTGATCACATCGGTGGGAGATGTGAGTGGGGCAGGTGTCGTAGGCATCTCGGATGGGCGGAAGTGGTGCACGAACGCCGCGACGCCCTGCCCCGGTGCGCAGGGGCCGGGCGTCGCGGCGGGGCGGTGTCCGAAGGATGACGGGAGACGGACACCGCGGTCCTCTGCCGGGCCTGCCGGCACTCCTGTGCCGGGGCATCCGGTAGTCCTCCACCGGGGCTTCCGGTAGTCCTCCACCGGGGCTTCCGGTAGTCCTCCACCAGGCCTTCCGGTACTCCTCTACCGGGCCTTCCGGTACCCGGTGACCTCGGCGATCCACTTGACGAAGTCACCGGGGTCGGTGTTGGCGCCGTGGCCCTGGTCCCAGTAGTAGAGGTGGCTGACGTCGTCGCCGAGGCCAGCTGCGGCCGCCGCGAGGTTGGCGGACACGGTCAGCGAGGTGTCCGAGTCCTTGGTGCCGAGTCGGATCCACCAGTGCCTCGAGCGGCCGGGGTTGGCCTTCCGGGCCAGGAAGTGCATCGGGTTCATCAGCCGCAGCTTCTCGGGGATGTCGCCGTCGAGGCGCGTGCCGGTGGCGCCGGTGGTGTCGTGCTTCAGGCTGTACGCCGTGAAGTGGCGGAACCCAGTCGTCCCGGCGCCGAACTCGTTGTTCTCGCCGGCCGACAGGTCGAAGGCGTCGAAGGCCGGGGTGGTCTTCTTGCGGGCGCCCACGTGGGTGAGGAAGTCGGCCCAGGTGAAGGTGGCCCTGCCGTTCTTCCAGGTGATGAAGGTGTTCGCGGCGAGGTAGGCCGCGCGGTCGGAGTCCGACAGGTCCGTGAGGTACTTGGTCGCCGAGGGCTCCAGGTACTGCTTGACGAGGTAGTCGTCGAGGTTGCGGGCGGTGAGCGGACCGAAGCCGTTCAGGCCCTCGAGATGGAGGCCGGCCTGGTACTCGGCGAACTGCGCGACCAGGTCCTTGGAGACGCTCTGGTCGACGACCTTGCCGGTGGACCGGGTGACGTTCGTGCCCCAGTTCCACTCGTAGGCGCCGTCGGCGTGCTCGAGGTCGGTGATCGGGCACCAGGCGCCGGTGGCGAAGATCGCGTCACTGGCATCGGCCGCGCCCAGCTCCCTGAGGTACCGGTCGTACAGCGGGCTGTCGCCGGACGCGCCGAGCAGCGCGGACACGGCACCGCCCGCGCTGGTGCCCGCCGAGACGATCCGGTCGACGTTCCCGGGGATGCGGCCCTTGTTGAACCGCACGTACCGCACCGCCGCCTTGAGGTCGACGATCACGGCCGGCGCGGTGCCGTAGTACTCGCCGTCGGAGTTCTTGAGGGTACGGCCGCGGGCACCGGGCTCGACGACGACGTAGCCGGCGGCCAGGGCCAGGAGCTGGTTGGTGTTCAGGGCGCCGCCGGTGGCGTTGGTGCTGCCGCCCGGGGCGGAGGCGCTGGGCGCGGCGCTGCCGGAGGGCATGCCGCCCGGTGCGCCGCCGCCGGCCATGCTCGCGCCGCCGATCCCGGTCGCGTCGGCCACCGAGGAGGGCATGTACCCGCCGACGGAGTTCGCGAACAGGATCGGTGCGCCGGAGGCGTCCACGGCGGTGCCGTCGATCTCGACGGGGACGCTGACGTTGAGGCTCTGGTAGGTCGTGTCGACCGGGTTGGCGACGTAGGTGATCGCCTTCCAGAAGTGGTACGTCACCGCGTGGTCGGTGCCGTCGGTGTCCGTGACCGTCGTGGTCAGCTTGGTGTAGCCGTCCGGGTCGAAGACCAGCGAGTCGGCCGATGCCGAGGCCGCCGAGTCGCTCGACGCCTGCGCGCTCAGGGCGATTCCGCCCACCGCCGCGACACCGGCGGTGGCGCCGATGCCCATGACCACGGTCCTGCGCCCTACTGCCCTGTGCTTCACCTTGCTGCCTCTCGTCCCGCCGGCTACTGCCCTTGCGCTCGCGAACGTAATTCGATGCCAACGAAATCGTCAACAATCTGCGGGCGATTCACAGGGCGGACACAGCCCCGCGGCGAACGCACAGCGAATCGACTGCAACACCCTCGGCTTTCGTTGCTATCTGACGTACCGTCAGATACATGGACGCGATCTGGCTCGACGGCGCGGAGTGGCTCGCGGTGCTGCGCATAGGCCTCGGCCTGTGGTGGCTGGAGAGCTGGCGGCACAAGGACAAGAAGACGTGGTTCGAGGGCGGCGGTATCGCCTGGGCGGCGGGGGTGGCGGAGAAGCACCGCTGGGCCCCGGTGCGGGCGGGCTTCGAGACGGTGGTGACGCCGCGGCCGAAGCAGATGGCGTACGTGGTGGCCTACGCCGAACTCGCCCTGGGACTCGGCCTGATCCTCGGCTTCCTGACCCCGGTGGCCCTGCTGGGCGGCCTGGCCCTGAACGTCCTCTACTTCGTCCTCATGATCCACGACTGGGCGGAGCAGGGGCAGAACTCGATGATGGCGCTGATCTCCCTGGTCGGCTTCTTCGGAATGGCGGGCCAGACGTGGTCGGTGGACGCGGCGCTGGGGTGGTTCTGATGGGCGCGGCGCGTTTCGACGAGCCGGAGATCGACTCCTTCACCCGCCCCTACTGGGCGGCGGCGGAGGAGGGACGGCTGCTGATCCGTCGCTGCGCCACCTGCGGCCGGGCCCACCACTACCCCCGCGAGTTCTGCCCGCACTGCTGGAGCGAGGACGTGACCTGGGAGGAGGCGAGTGGCCGGGCGACCCTCTACACCTGGTCCACGGTCCACCGCAACGACCTCCCGCCCTTCGGCGACCGCACCCCGTACATCGCCGCGGTGGTGGACCTCGCGGAGGGCCCTCGGATGATGACGGAGCTGGTGGAGTGCCAGGACATGGCCGCCGGGATGCCCCTGCGGGTGACGTTCCGGGAGGGAAAACCGGTGTTCGGGCCGGCCTGCTGAGCGGAACCATGGAGGGATGCATCCGGACGCCTGGCACCTGACCCACGACCTGGACGACTTCCTCACCCGCGCCGACGACTTCCTGCGCTCCCGGCCGGCCCTGCACACCGTGCAGCTGACCGTGACGGATGCGCTGCGCAGACAGGGGCTGCGGGCCTTCGGCGAGGAGGCACCGCTCTTCGGGACACTGAGCGACGAGACCGGCGGGGTCCGGGCAACTCTCCTGCACACCCCGCCCTTCCCGGTCAACGCCACCCTGCTCGCCGCGGCGGAGGCCGACGGGCTGGCGGCCCGGCTGGTGGATGTCGGCCGCCCGGTCTCCGGCATCTCCGCCGAGCACGACACGGCGGCCGCCTTCGCGGCGGCCTGGCAGCGGCGCACCGCCACGGCGGGCGAGATCCACCAGCGACAACGGCTCTATCGGCTCGCGGAGTTGACCGCACCGGAGCGGCTGCCCGAGGGGCGGCCCAGGGTGGCCGGCCCGGCCGACCGGGACCTGCTGATGCGCTGGTACGGCGAGTTCATGGCAGCGGCCGGCCTGCGCGCCGGCCCGGACGCGGGCGAGTGGACCGACGTGCGCCTCGCCCACGACGGCCTCACTCTCTGGGAGATCCCCGACGGCACCCCCGTCGCCATGGCCGGGGTGACACCGGCGACGGCGGGCCAGGTGCGGGTGCAGACGGTGTACACCCCGGCGCACCTGCGCGGCCGTGGCTACGCGAGCGCGGTGACCGCCGAGGTGAGCCGGGCGGCTCTTGAGTCCGGGACGGGGGAGATCCTCCTGTTCACCGACCTCGCCAACCCGACCAGCAACGGGCTCTACCAGCGGATCGGCTACCGGGGCGTGGCGGACTTCGCGGTGTGGGAGTTCGCGGACCTCAGTCCCGGCCGCCCATCGGGCGCACACTGATCGACCAGGGCCCGTCGGACCGGGCGTACGGCAGGCAGGGGCCGGACAGGGGGACCTCCCCGGTCCACGGGCCGACGTGGTTGGCCGGTTGGTCGAGGAAGCCGGAGCCGTCGGGCTCGAAGACGTCGGCGAGGAAGCAGCCGCCGTCGGAAGAGCGCGGAGTGCCCGTGTGATGCAGCTGGGCGATGGCCGGGCCGCCCTCGTGGCGCAGGACGTCCGAGGCCTCGCGCTCGGCATGGTCGTCGAGGACGACGGCGTCGGCGAGGCCGGTCACCTCGACCGTCCACGGGCCGTCCGCCTGGATCCGCAGCGCACGCACGGGACGGTCGTCGGCATTGACCAGTGCCCGGCAGGCGAAGGGGCCGTCGGTGTGGGCGAGTTGGCGGCCGGAGCGCATCCTGCCGTCCAGGGCGTCCACCACGAAGTGGCCCGGGCCGTGGTGCGTGATGCCGAGGATCACCGGCTCGGCGCCGGCGGTCAATTCCACCACCCGGCTCCCGCCGCCGGACACCCGCTGCAACACCGGCCGCCCGCCCTGAGCAGCGTCGGCGCCGCCGGGGGCGCGACCGGGGCCGGCCCGGCCGTCTTGGCCACACCGCTCAGTGCCACCGGCCCCGCTCCCGGCGCCGCTTGTGTACGAGGCCTGGGCTCCGCATCAGCCACTTCATGTCGTCCCCGTCAGCCTCTTACGGCCACAACAGGTGCCTGGACCAGCCGGAGGCGTCCGAGGCCTCTGTGCGACGGTATGTCAGACGTACGTGTCTGCGGGCCGCGTCTCCCTGGAAGAACTCCACTTCCTCCGGCTGGAGGCGGTACAGCGTCCATGTCCCGGAGGGCTCCGCCGGGTTCTGCCGGGCCCGCTCCCAGGCGGCCTCCGACGCCTGCCGCAGCTCGTCCAGCGAGGACAGCTGCTCGCTCTGCCGCCCGGTGAGCGCCGCCGCCAGGGCCCCGGTCGAGCGGGCGTGCAGGTCTGCCTGGCTCTCCTGCGACGGCGCCGACGTCACCGGACCCCGCACCCGCACCTGCCGTCCCAGCACCGGCCAGTAGAAGGCCAGCGCCGCGTACGGGTGGGCGCTCAGGGCCCGGCCCTTGCGGCTCGTGACGTGTGTCGCGAAGGACCAGCCGTCCGCGTCCGCGCCGTGCAGCATCACGATCCGCACATCCGGGAGACCGTCCTCGTCCGTCGTCGCCAGCGCCATGGTGTGCGGCTCCGGCTGCCCCGCCTCCACCGCCTCCGCGAACCAGCTCGTGAACAGGTCCAGCGGTGCCGAAGGGGCCGTGTCCGGGTCGAAGGGCCGTAGCTCGGTCTCCTCGGGTGACCACACCCGCAGGGACCGCAGCAGCCCGTGAAGATCCGTTTCCATGACGCCGAGTATGGGCCCGCGTGCGGATCCCCTCGGCGCGATGGCCCGACCGGCTCCGGCCGCCAGGGGTGAACGGCGGAATATCGCGCGGATCCCGTACGCCGTCCGGACTGCCCCCGCATGCGGTGCCGCCGGAGTGTGCGCAGGCTGGGACCTGCGGGCTTCGGGACCGGCGGTGAGGGGCGATGATCGTAACGGTGGTGTCGATGCCGGAGGGGGGCGTCACGCGTACGGACGTGGCGGAGGCACGTGAGCGGCTCGCCACGTCCGGTTTCCTGATCGTCGACGTCGAGCTGTCCGAGGAGCCGCCGACCGGGGCGCCGCCGGTCTCGCACCAGCTCGGCCTGGAGACGGAGCACCTCACCTGGCTCGGCAGGGCGGGCGAACCCGCGCGGGCCGAGTTCCTCGGGGACCAGGCCGCCTTCGTCGTGCCCGTGGTCAAGGGGAACGAGGTCGCTCATGTCCATACTCTGGTGACCGAGCGGTATCTCCTCACGGTGCACCGAGGACAGGCCGGCCTGCGGGAGAGCCTCATCGCGCAGCTGCGGAGCGAGCGGCCCCCCGACACCGTGGCCGTGCTCTTCCTGCTGCTCCAGGAGGCCCTGGCGACCTACCGCCGGTCCGCCGTGCAGGACCTGCTGCTGGTGGAGGAGCTGGAGGACGAGATGTTCGAGGGGCGACACCCCGCCCAGATCTACCGGCTGTCGCAGCTGCGACGGCACTCCGCCCTCCTGCACCACACGCTCCTGCCCTACCTCCAGGTGGTGGACGAGATGTTCACCCGAAGGATGATGATGAACAGCGGCCTCCCGGAGGAGCGCCAGCGGCTCGCCCGGGAGTTCCAGCACACGGCGAGGCTGGTGCACACGGACATCGAGTCCCTCCAGGACGCCTCCCGGCGCGCCTTCGCCAGCTACTCCACCCTCGTCTCGGGCGAGCAGAACGCCGTGATCAACCGGCTGGCCATCGTGTCGGTGATCTTCCTGCCGCTGTCGTTCCTGACGGGGTTCTTCGGCATGAACTTCACCTATCTGACCGACGAGTTGGAGAGCAGGGCCGTCTTCTGGCTGCTCGCCATCGGGCTGCAGGTCGTCGTCGTGTTCGTCGCGCTCTACGTCCTGCACCGCACCCGCATCTGGCGCAGACTGCGCGACGAGGAGGGCATGGACGACCGCTGAGCCGCTCCCGTCACCGGCCCAGCACCACCGTCCCGGAGGAGCAGAACCAGCCCCCCGTGCCGGAGGCGACGCCGAGGTACGGCAACTCGCCGCCCGGACGCCGCACTTGCCGCTCTCCCGCCTCCCCGCGCAGCTGCCGTACCGCCTCCACCAGCAGGAACAGCCCGCGCATGCCGGGGTGCTGGGCCGACAGGCCGCCGCCGTCCGTGTTCACGGGGAGTTCCCCGGAGACCAGTAGCCGGCCCTTCTCCGCGAACGCCCCGCCCTCGCCCTTCGCGCAGAAGCCCAGGTCCTCCAGGGTCACCAGGGTCATGTAGGTGAAGGCGTCGTAGATCTCGGCGAAGTCGATCTCGGCGGGGCGCACGCCGGCCCGCTCGAAGGCGAGCCTGCCGCTCACCGCCGCCGGGGAGACCGTGAAGTCCGGCCACTCGGACATCGTGGCGTGGGAGAGGTGCTCGCCGGTGCCGAGGATCCAGACGGGGGCCGTACGGCAGTCCCGTACGTACTCCTCGGCCACCAGCAGGACCGCCGCCCCGCCGTCCGAGCGGATGCAGCAGTGCAGTTTGGTGAAGGGGTCGGCGATCATCGGGCCGGACAGGACGTCGTCGACCGTGATCGGGTCCCGGAACATGGCCTCGGGGTTCAGGGCGGCGTTGGCGCGAGCCTGGACCGCCACCTGGGCCAGCTGCTCGATCGCCGTGCCGTGTTCGATCATGTGCCGGCGGGCCGCCATCGCGTACTTGGCGATCAGCGTGTGGCCGTAGGGGACCTCGAACTGGAGCGGGCCACGCGCGCCGAAGGACAGGTCTCCCGTCCTGCGGCCCGCCCTGATGTCCGCGCGCGCCGTCGAGCCGTAGACCAGCAGGACGGCGTTCGCGTGGCCCGCGGCTATCGCGTCCGCCGCGTGGGCCGCCATGACCTCCCAGGTCGAGCCGCCGACGGAGGTGGAGTCCACCCAGGTGGGGCGCAGGCCCAGGTACTCGGCCACCTCCACCGGGGCCAGCGTGCCGAGGCCCGCCGAGGCGAAGCCGTCCACCAGGGCGCGGTCCAGGCCCGCGTCCGCGAGGGCGCGGCGGGCCGCCTGGGCGTGCAGGGCGTACGGGGTCGTGTCGTCCACGCGGCCGCAGTCGGAGAGGGCCACCCCGGCCACGGCGACTTTCCGGTTCCCGGGTCTCATGGATCTGACGGTATATCAGATCCCGTAGGGCGCGGCAGGTGTCGCACCTCTGGGCTTCACCTCCCGCCCGTCCTAATATGACGCTCCGTCAGATCAGTCCGGAGGGATCGGATCAGCCATGGACACGCGTCTCACCGCCGAGCAGGACGAGATCCGCCGGGCCCTGCGTGAACTGCTCCACAGGCACTGTGGCGCCGAGGCGCTGCGGGCCGCCGTCGACAGCCCGAACGGGTACGACCCCGCCCTGTGGTCCGCCCTCGCCGGCCGGCTCGGACTGCCCGGACTGGCCCTCCCCGAGGCCTACGGCGGTGTCGGCTGCGCGGCCACCGAACTCGCCCTCGCCTGCGAGGAGACGGGGCGGACGCTCGCCCCCTCCCCGCTGCTGGCCACCTCCGTCCTCGCCGCCCCGCTGATCCTCGCCCTCGGTACCGAGGCCCAGCGCACGGACCTGCTGCCCCGCCTGGCCGCCGGCACCCTCACCGCCGCTCTCGCCGTCCCCGGCCCCGCCCTCGCCACCGCCCTGGCCCTGACCGGCGGCAACGGCGGCCAGTGGGCCGGCGGGGGCCGGGCGGGCGGGGTGCAGGCCCGGCAGAGCGGGGACGGGTGGCGGCTGTACGGGCAGGTCGACCAGGTGCTGGACGGGCACAGCGCCGGGCTGCTCGTCGTCGCCGCGCACACCGGCGGGTACGCGCGGTCCCGGACCCTGCTGTTCCTGGTCGCGGGGGACGCCGCGGGGGTCGTACGGGCCCGGCAGACCGCGCTCGACGCTACCCGGCCGCAGGGGCGGATCCAACTTCGGGACGTGCCGGGCGAGTTGCTGGGCCAGGCCGACCAGGACGTGCTTCCCGCCCTCGCCGGACTCGGCGACACCGTCGCCGCCGTGCTCGCCGCCGAGGCGGTGGGCGCCGCCGACCGGGCACTGGAGCGGACCGTGGAGTACGTGGGGCAACGGGAGCAGTTCGGGCGGGCCATCGGCTCCTTCCAGGCGGTCAAGCACCGGCTGGCGGATGTGTACGTGGGCGTGCAGGCCGCCCGCTCGGCCGCGTACTACGCCGCCTGGGCGACGGTGGACGAATCGGAGGGCGCGGCGCGACGGGGGTGCCCCCAGGCCTCCGGCACGGAGGGAGCCTCGCCGAAAGGGCGGTGGCGGGAGACGGGTGGGCACGTGGGCGGGCTTGCGCTCGCGCAGGCGCTCGAGGCGCTGCGGTGCGCGGCCGGGGAGGCGATCCAGCTGCACGGCGGGATCGGGTTCACCTGGGAGCACGAGGCCCACCTGTACTTCAAACGGGCGGCCGGGGACGAGCTGCTGTTCGGGCCCGTGCACCGGCTGCGGGACCGGGCCGCCGAGGAGGCCGGACTGTTCGTGCGCGGGGAGGTGGCGGTCTGATGGCAGGCGTCGGCGTGCGGTTCGTGCAGAAGGTGTCCGCCACCCGGGCCTTCGCGAAGGTCGCCCCGCATGTGATCCCGGCCCTCGACCGGGCCGTCCACCGGCTCACCCGGGGAAGGATGCTGCTCAGCGCGCAGCTGCTGCCCGGCGTGATCCTCACCTCGACCGGGGCGAGGAGCGGGCTGCCGCGCCGGACCCCGCTCGCCTGTATGCCGGAGGGGGACGGGCGCGGCTGGCTCCTCGTCGGCTCCAACTTCGGCCGGACCGGCCACCCCGCCTGGACCCACAACCTGCTCGCCCATCCGGACGCCTCGATCAGCTGGAAGGGCCGGGACGTCCCCGTCACGGCCCGGCTGCTGGGGGGCGAGGAACGGGCCGCCGCCTGGAAGGAACTGCTGGCGTTCTGGCCGCCGTACGCGACGTATCAGGCGCGGGTGGAGCGGGAGATCAGGATCTTCCGGCTCCTGAGAAAGTGATCGTCAGAGCGTGGCCAGACGTTCCACCAGCAAGAACGCGCCGATTCCGAGCATCGCCGCGCCCGATGTGCGGGTGACCGCCCGGGCCGCCGCCGGGCGGGCCGCCAGCAGGACGCGGGCCAGGGCGCCGACGCTGAGGTACACCGCCGCGCAGCACGCCATGTGCAGCAGGCCGAGGGCCGCGGTCTGGGCGGCAATGGGCAGGTGGGCGCCGCGGAGGGTGAGGAACTGGGGGAGCACGGAGAGGTAGAGCAGCAGGCCCTTGGGGTTCAGGCCGCTGATCGTGGCACCCCGCAGGAACAGGTGCCGGTCGGCGCCGGGGGTCGTGTCCGCCGCCCCCGGGACGGCCGGGCGGCGCAGCACCCCCCAGCCCAGCCACAGGAGATATCCGGCGCCCGCCACCGTCAGTGCCGTGAGCAGCCGGGGCGAACCCGCCACCAGGACCGCGAGACCCGCCGTCGCCAGGACCGTGTGCAGGGCGTAGCCGGAGACCAGGCCCGCCACCGCGCGCGGCACCGAGCGGCCGCGCAGGGCGGTCGCGATGACGAACGCCCAGTCCGCGCCCGGCACACACACCAGCAGCAGGTCCACGGCGAGGTAGGAGAAGAGCAGTCCCGAGTCCATGCTGGGGACATTAGGCGTGAATGGCCCGAAAGTGTTCCCGAAATTTGCCCATGATCGCGAGATCTGGGCAATTATCTTCTTCATGGACGACGTGGACCGGAAAATCCTTGCCGAGTTGCAGCAGGACGGGCGGCTGACCGTGACCGAGCTGGCCGCCCGGGTGCGCCTGAGCGTCTCGCCCTGCCACCGCCGGCTGCGCGAGCTGGAGCGCTCCGGTGCCATCCAGGGCTACCGGGCGGTGGTGGACGCGGCCGCGCTCGGGCTCAACTTCGAGGCGCTGGTCTTCGTCTCCATGCGACAGGAGGACCGGGAGACGGTCGCCGAGTTCGAACGGGCGGTCAGCGAGCTGGAGCACGTCCTGGACGCCCAGCGGCTGTTCGGCGAGCCCGACTACCTGCTGCGGGTGGCCACCGCCGACCTCGCCGCCTTCCAGCGGCTGTACGACGAGCGGCTCGCGACCCTGCCGGGGGTGCAGCGGCTGACCTCGACGCTGGTGATGAAGCACGTGGTGCAGGACCGGCCGCTGCCCGCGACACGGGGGTAGCCCCGGCGGGCGCCCGATGTCTCAAATGCAGTGTGCGGACAGGGTGTTGCCCCCTGTGGGGCGGGAGCGGCCTGTGGTACACCGAGAACGCGATCAGCGAATCCGGGAGACGGGGGCGGACATGAACGGCATGTACATTCCGGTCGACGTGGGCGGTGTCCAGGTCTTGGTGGAGGCCACCGATGTGCGGCTGCCGGGATCGGAGCCGACGGCCACGCGGCCGGGGAACCTCACCGGGCACGTCCGGGACGCCTTCGCGCAGGCGCAGTCGACGATCGTGGAGATCGCGACCTCCACGGCGGAGGCCCTGCGCCAGGCGGGCCGGGCGGCCAGGCCGGACGCCCTGGAGGTGGAGTTCGGGGTGAAGTTCTCCGCCAAGGGCGACATCATCGTGGCCGGCGCGAGCGGCGAGGTCACCCTCAAGGTGAAGCTGACGTACGACGGGAGGCGGGACCAGGCGGCCGACGACGGGGAAGCCGACGACGAGGCGTCCTGATGTCTGTGCCCTCCTCGTCCTCCTTGTCCCCCTCGTCCCCCTACTTCTGCGGCGTCCCCGGATATCTGGGCAGCGTCCTGCACCCCGCCGCCGACGACCCGGTGGGTACCTGCTTCCAGCTCTCGCCCGGCGTCCTCGCCACCGCATGCCACGTCCTGGAGAGCCTCGGCCTCGCGGTCCCGGGCGCGCAGGTGCGCTTCGCCCCGCTGGCGGGCGGCCCGGCGGGCACGGCCACGGTCGAGCGGGTGGACCAGGCGCACGATCTGGCCGTTCTGCGCACCGACAGCCCCCTCCCCGCGTCCGTGACCCGCGCCATGGCGACGGAGACCGTGGAACCCGGTACCGAGCTGGTCATCGAGGGCTTCGGGGAGGTCCCCGCCTACGAGGACCGGCACACCTACCGGTACCTGAGGGCCGGCGGGCGCTGGGAGCACCCGACCGGGCGGGACGACGGCGTCCGGCTCGGCCGCCTCCGCACCAAGGACCTGCTGCGCGGTATGAGCGGCGCGCCCGTGCGCCGTGCCTCCGACGACGCCGTCCTCGGCGTGGTCAGCGCCCGCTACAACAGCACCGACGGCTGGCTGCGCGACTCGGTGTGGACGGCCAGGACCGAGGATCTCGCCGCGCTCGCCCCGCGGGAGCTGTCCTGGTTCTCCCCGCACCTGCGCACGCACGGGCAGGTGCTGCGGGACCTCGACGACAAGGAGCAGTACCTCACCGCGGAGCAGCTGGAGTTCGTCAGCCCGGGCCCGGGCAGCGGCGCCGCCCCGGTCCGGCTGCTGGACCGGCTCGACGCGCAGTACGAGCCCGGCGGGTACGCGGAACCGCGGCGCGGGGTGCTGCTGGAGGGCGTGGCCGGGGCCGGCAAGACCCGTACCTGCTTCGAGGTGGCGAAGCTGGCCGCACAGGAACCGGCGGGCGCCTGGCTCGTCCTGCACGTGACACCCGGGTCCGCCGTGACCGCCGAGCACCTCGTACAGGCGGCCCTGACGCACGCGCCGGTCGCGGACGCCGCCCGGGTCCTGCTCGTCCTCGACTATCTGGACAGCTACTCGCAGCTCGGCCTGACCGAGCTGGGCCGGGAACTGCAGACCCTCGACCCGGAGGGACGGGTGGCCTGCCTGGCCTCCGCCCGGCCCGGTGCGCTCCAGGCAGCGGAGGTACACGGCGTCTTCGGCCAGGTGCCCCTGGAGGACGGGGAGGAGTACCGCGCCCGGGTGGCCGCCGTGATCTTCCAGAAGGTCGCCCCGGAGGCCTGGCGGCGGTGGGGCGAGGACCGGCTGGTGGCCGCGTGCAGCGACCGGCCCGTCCTCGCCCTGCTGATCGCGCGGGCGCTGGAGGAGCAGGCCCGGGCCGGGCAGGACGCCCCCGACCTCTCCGACCTGCGTCGGGGCAGCCTCTTCGACTGGCTGAGGCGGCGGCTCGAACGCGACTTCGGTGTCCCGACCGCCGCGGACCGCGAAGCGGGCCTGTCCCGTCCGCGCGTGGCGCTGCTTGCCTCCACGGTGGCCCTGCTGGCCTGCCCGCAGGACCGTTCCGCCGCCGTGCGGGAGGCCGTGGACCGGGCCCTCGACCAGCGCGCCGACAGCGACTTCGGGCTCCGCGGCAATGACGTGCTCGCCCTGCTGCGCGACCAGGGCTGGCTGGTGGGCGGCGCCGACCGGCTCGAACTGGTCCACGACATCGTCGCGGACGGCCTGCTCGGCGCCACGCTGGTCCCCGGGCAGACCGTCCAGAGCGGCACCGCCGAGGAACTCCTGGACGCGCTGCTCGACCGCGGCCCGGCCTTCACCCAGGCCGTACGGCACCTCTCCCGCTGGACCACCGACCAGGACGCGGCCCGGCAGGCCAGGATCGAGGACGCGTGCGCCCGCTGGCTGGAGGTCCGGGCCGACCCGATCCGGAAGCTGCTCGCCGCCGACGCGCTCGGCGAGACCGCGTTCGACCTGATGGCCCGCACGCCCTGGCAGGCCGGGATGCTCCGGCTCTGGGACGAGCTGGTCGGACCCTGGCTGGACCAGATCGAGCGCGAGCGGCCCCGCGCCCTGCCCGCCGTACTCGCCCAGGCCGTGGACAGCATCGTCGGACCGCTGCCGCAGCAGCTGCTCGGCAGCGCCCTGACCTGTCTGGAATCCCGTCGGCACGCCCCGGAGACGGGCCTGCTCCTGCAGGCCCTGCTGTACGCGGAGGGCCTGGCGCCGGACCGGCTGGAGGTGGTTGCCGACCGCGCCCTGGCCTGGATACGGCGCCACCAGGGCGAACGGCGCGCCGTCCAGCTGCTGGCCGCCGCCCTCGGCCGCCCCGAGCTGGCACCCGGGACCGCCCGGCGGCTGGTGGAGGCGGCCCGGGAGTGGATACGCCGCAACCCGGGGCACTCGGCCGGCTCCGTGGTGCTCGGCCCGCTGCTCGACCGCGACGACCTCGGACCCCACGCCAAGTCCGTGCTCGACGCCGCGCTGACCTGGGTCGTCCGGCAGAACGGCAACCCCGGCGTCTCGTTCGTCCTGCCGCGCCTGCTGCGGCGCACGGACCTCGGGGGACACCGGGACCGGGCGGTCGGCCAGGCCCTGAAGTGGCTGCGCGATCACCGCGAGCGCCCGCAGGCCTCCTTCGTCCTGCGCCCCCTGCTCCGCTTCGACCTCACCGAGGAGGAGGCCCAGCAGGCCGTCGGACACGCGAACAAGTGGCTGACCCGCAACACCGGAGAACCACAGGAGTTCGTCCTCGGCGCCCTGGTGCGCTGGGACGGCCCGGCCGCAGAGCGCGTCGGCACGCTGCTCCGGCAGCAGCCGGTGACCGAGTCGCAGCAGCACCTGCTGGCCGACCTCCTGCGCGGCGACCTGCCGCGGCCGCTCCTCCAGGAGGTCGTCGACGCGACCCTGCGCTGGCTGCGGGTCCACGGCCAGGGGCCGGACTCCGCGCTGCTGCACTGGCTGCTCCGCCGTCTCCCGCCGGGCGGCGAGGCCTGGGCCGAGGCGTCCGAGCGGGCCGTACGGTGGCTCAAGCGGTACGGCACCGCCGCCGAGGCCAGCTTCCTGCTGGACGACCTCCTCACCGCCGAGCCCGGCCGCGCGGACACCACCCGCCTCGCCCTGGACTGGCTGGCCCAGCACGGCACCGACCCGCACGCCAGCTATGTCCTGAGGCCCCTGCTGCTGCACCACGACGGCCTCCCCGAGGACCAGGCCGGGCAGACCGTGGACCGCGCCCTGGCCTGGCTGGCGGGGCAGGCCGAGAGCGACGAGGCGGGGTTCGTCCTCGAACCGCTGCTCATCCTGCAGACCCTCGGCCCGGACGAGGTCACCGCCACCCTGCGGGCCACCACCCGGTGGCTCCGGGACCACGCGACGAGCCCCGGCGCCGACCGGGTGCTGGGCCCGCTGCTGACCCGTGCCGACGTGGTGGGCGACCTGCGGGCCGTGACCGAGGCCCTGGCGGTGGCCTGGCTCGAACACCACCCGGAGGCCGACGACGGCGTCGCCCTGCTGGCGACGCTGCTGGCCCGGCCGGGCCCCGCCCCGGAGCTCGCGGCCCGGCTGGTCCCGTACGTGGGGAAACGGACGCGGAAGGGCCGTACGGCCGCCTCACACCTCATCGGTCTGCTGCACTCGGTGCCGGTCGGCGCACTGCAGCGGGCGGCGCTGATCGACCACACGCTGACCTGGCTGGCCCAGTTCGGCCCGCCCGGCACGGGCAACCCCAGCGCGGTGTACGCGCACCTGCTGGCCCAGCACGACCTCGGCGAGGAACAACTGGCCCGTGCGGCCGAACTGTTCCTGGCCTGGCTGGACCACCGGGCGACCCGCGCGGCGGTGGGACGCCCGCTGGCCGAGCTGCTCCGGCACACCGGACCCGCCCCCTGGCGGGCGGCCGCCGTGACCCGTGCGCTCGCCTGGCTGGCCGAGAACGCGTCCCGGCCCATCGCGGCCGAGGTGCTCCTCGCCCTGCTGCGCGACCCGGCGCCGCCCCCGGACCGCCGGGCCGAGGTGCTCGGGTACGCACACGAGTGGCTCACGGGGAACGGGCCCGGGCACTGGAGCTGGGCGGATGTCACCGAGGCCGTGGGCGGGGTGGACGGCGCCGAGGCCCCGGGCTGCGCACCCGGGCCGGAAGAGAAAGCAGGCGGCGGTCCACTCGGGTGAACCACCGCCTGCCAGACAGGACTTGGGACCTGGAAAAGGGCCGGGTGCTACTTCGTCGGCTTCTTGCCTGTCACGCCGAGGTGCACCAACAGGGCCAGGTTCGGCTTGAGTTCGGCCTGCTTGACGCCCCAGGTCTGGAAACCCTTCTGGTGCGCGGCCACCGCCGCGAGCATCGCGACCAGCGAGCCGGCCACCGCGGCCGGGTTCACGTCCTTGTCGACCCTGCCCTTGGACTGGAGTTCCGTGATGGAGTCCACCAGCGAGTTGTTCACCGAGTTCAGGATCTTCATACGGATCTTGTAGAACCGTTTGTCCCCCTCGGCGGCGCCGAGGTCGACCACGCGCAGGATCGCGTCGTTCCTCCGCCAGAACTCGAGGAACCCGTCCACGAGTTCCTGCGCGGTCTGCCACCCCGCCTTGCCGGCCCAGCTCCGGCCCTCCAGCAGCGCGGTCAACCCGGCGCCCTCGGCGGCCATTTGCTCGGCGATCTCCAGGACGGCACCTTCGACGTCCGGGAAGTACTGGTAGAAGGTCGCGGGTGAAGTGCCCGCCTTCCGAGCGACATCGATGACCTTGACGTCCCGGTAGGGGGAGGAGCTGAGCATCTCGCTGAGGCAGTCGAGCAGCTTCTGCCGGGTCGCCTGCCCACGCCGGCCGGCCACGCGGCCGTCGACGGTACGCACTTGTCCTGTCATGCCGTCAGCTTACCGAGGGGTGATCGGAGCGCTATTCGGCCGACTGCAAATGGGGTGCACGGGTGCATCGGGGGTGGTGTGGCTGGTCTGCGGGGTGCGCGCGGCGCGGTTACTTTGACGACATGGCCGAAAACAGGGCATCGGTGTACGGAGAGGGCGTCCCCTGCTGGGTGGACGCCCAGCTTTCCGACGTCGAGGCGGGCAAGCGGTTCTACGGTGAACTTTTCGGGTGGACCTTCGAGGAGGCTCTCGGCTCCTCCGTATGGGCCCTGCTGGGCGGCGAGCCCGTCGCCTCGCTCGCCCCCAAGATGGACGGCCGGATGCCCACCGTCTGGACGGTGTCCTTCGCGACTCCGGACGCCCAGGCCCTCGGCCGGCGGATCATCGCGGCGGGCGGGCAGGTGGTCATGGCCCCCTTCCCGGTGGGTGACCTGGGCATCGCCGCACTCGCCGCCGACCCCCAGGGTGCCGTGTTCGGCCTGTGGCAGTCCGCGAGCCACCCCGGCTTCGGGCGGCGGCACGAGCCGAACACCTTCGTCTGGGTCGAGCTGTACACCCGGGACACCGCCGCCGCGAACACCTTCTACGGCGGTCTCTTCCACGACGCCCTGTTCGGCGCCGACGCCGAGCCCGACTTCGGCCGCGCGGACGTCTCCGACGTCTTCCCGGCCGAGATGCCGTCGCACTTCCTCACCCACTTCCGGGTCACGGACCTGGAGGACGCCGTCGGGTCCGTACAGCGGCTCGGCGGGCGGGTCCAGGCTCCACCCTTCGAGACGTCGTACGGACGAGTGGCCGTCGTCACCGACAATCAGGGGGCGTCGTTCGCGGTACTGCAGCGGTGAGGCAGGCACCACGGCGATGAAATGACCTTATTCGGCATGAGACACCCCGATTCGTCACCGGTTCGCAACCAGCCGTCCGGCCAGGAAGAATCGGGGTGCGTGCCGCCATGGCGGTGCGGTGGTGAGACGCTGCACTTCGGTCGCGTACATATGTGGGTGGCGCGGCTCGTACGGGGAGGTGGCAGGCAAGTGGTGGATCAGCTGACGCAGCACGATCCGCGGCGGATCGGGCCGTTCGAGGTGCTGGGCCGGCTGGGGGCCGGCGGCATGGGGCTGGTCTATCTGGCACGCTCGGCGTCCGGCCGGCGCGTGGCGATCAAGACGGTCCGCACCGAGCTGGCCGAGGACCAGCTCTTCCGGGTCCGCTTCACCCGCGAGGTGGAGGCGGCCCGGGCGGTCTCCGGCTTCTACACGGCTGCCGTGGTCGACGCCGACCCGCGCGCCGCCGTGCCCTGGCTCGCCACGGCCTACGTCCCCGCGCCCTCCCTCGAGGAGATAGTGAACGACTGCGGGCCGCTCCCGGCCCAGGCGGTGCGCTGGCTGGCGGCGGGCGTGGCGGAGGCCCTGCAGTCCATCCACGGCGCCGGCCTGGTCCACCGCGACCTGAAGCCGTCCAACGTCCTGGTGGTCGAGGACGGCCCCCGGGTGATCGACTTCGGCATCGCCTCCGGTGTTTCGAACACCCGTTTGACGATGACAAACGTCGCCGTCGGCACCCCCGCCTACATGTCCCCCGAGCAGGCCAAGGACTCCCGCAGCGTCACCGGCGCCAGCGACGTCTTCTCGCTCGGCTCCATGCTGGTCTTCGCGGCCACCGGCCACCCGCCCTTCCACGGCGCCAACCCGGTCGAGACCGTCTTCATGCTGCTGCGCGAGGGCCCGGACCTCACCGGCCTGCCCGACGAGCTGCGGCCGCTCATCGAAGTCTGTATGCAGATGGAGGCGTCCGGCCGCCCCTCCCCGGCCGACCTCCAGGCCCAGCTCGCCCCGCACCTGTTCGGCTCCGGCTCCGACGACAGCGGCACCGCCTCCGCCTGGCTGCCGGAGAAGGCCGTCGCTCTCATCGAGGCCCGCCGCGGCGGCCGCCCCGCCGCCAAGCCCGCCCCCACCTCGCCCGGCCCCCGCAGCGCCGGCCGAGGTGCCGTACCCCCGCCGCCGCCCTACGACCCCGCCGTGCGGGCCCCCGCACCGGTCGGCGCGGCGGGCGCGCCCGACACCGGCCCGGTCCGGCTGGCCGGCGCCCAGGTGCCCATCGGCCCCGGCCCCCGGGTCGCCGACGCCCGCGCCGCCGCCGTCAAGGCACCCCCGCCGGAGGCCGGCCTGGTCGCCAGCTGGTCCCGCCCCCGCCCCGGTGTCAACGGCGCAGACCCTGCCGTAGGCCCTGCCGTACCGCCCGCGCCCCCGGAGACCGCGTCCGGCTGGCGCCCCTGGCGCTTCCGCATGTCCAACGACGTCTGGGGCACCCCGTCCGTCGACGGCGACCTCGTCTACGTCACCTCCTTCGAGGTGCACGCCCTGGACGTGGCCACCGGCCGCCGCCGCTTCAAGACGCGGGACGTCGCCTGGTCGATGGCTGTGGCGGACGGCCGTATCCACGCCTCCGACGGCCCCACCCTGTTCGCTCTGGACGCCCGTGAGGGCGCCGACCTGTGGCGGCTGTCCACGGACGCCTGGGTGTACTCCCTGCGCGCCGACCGGGGCACGGTCGTCACCGGCACCCGCGGCGGTGGCGTCCAGGCCTGGGAGGCCTCCGGCGGCCAGAAGCTGTGGGAGATCTCCGGCTGCCAGACCGACTTCGAGTCCCCCGAGGCCGGCCCCGCCGTCCACGACGGCACCGTCTACGTCTGGCAGGACGCCCGGCTGCGCGCCCTGGAGGCCCGCACCGGCGAGGAGCGCTGGTCGTACCCCATCGGCGACGCGGCCTCCTGCGGCGGCGTCCCGGTCCGCATCACCCCGGCCCCCGACGGCTACGTCTACGTCTCCGCCGGCACCCGCGTCCTCGCCATCGACGTGGCGAGCGGCATGGTGCGCTGGCACTTCGAGGCCCCGGCGGTCTTCCTCTGCCCGCCCGCCTTCGCCCCGGGCCCGGCCGTCACCGGCGGCGGCATCTACCTCGCCGACTACCTGGGCACGGTCTACGCCCTGGACGCCACCGACGGCCGTGACCGCTGGCGCATCGCCACCGAGGCCCGCTCCTCCGTCGAACCGGTCCTGGTCGCCGCCGGCCATGTCCACGTCGGCAGCGGCAAGGGCCTGTACACCCTGGACGCGGTCACCGGCACCCCCAAGTGGCGCTTCCAGGCCGGCGGCGACGTCGTGGGCGCCCCCTCCGTCGCCGAGGGCCGCATCCACTTCGGCTCCACCGACCACCTGCTGTACACGCTGAAGGCCGACGACGGCCGGCTCCGCTGGAAGCTCGCCACCGGCGGCGAGATCACCGGCTCGCCGGTCGTCAAGGACGGGGTGGTGTACGCGTGCAGCAAGGACCGCTGCGTGTACGCGCTCGACGCGGAGAAGGGCACGGGGACCGCGCGCACCACCTGAACGGCGCCGAGATGACGGCCGTCGCACCGGCTACACGGAAGGGCTCCAGACGGCGGCCGTCTCAGGAGTAGACGCTACCCCGGGTGCGGAAGCGCTGCCACGCGGTGATCGCTGCGCCGTTAGGGTGACCGCATGAAAACACGGGGGCGCACACTCAAGTTCACGGCCGCGCTCATGTTCGTGGTCCTGGCCCTGACGGGGTTCTCGTCGGGGCACAGCCGAGGCCGCGGCCATCACTACAAAAGCGGCCACAGCAGCGGGGGCGGGTGCAGCAGCTCGCACCAGGATCACGACGACACTTCGCCGTCGTACGACGACTCGGACGACGACTCGGACGGCGGCGGCAACGGCTACATCGAGGAAGCCACGGTCAAGCTCGTGAGCTGCGCGACCAGGAAGAAGCCGTACGCGACGGTCGAGGTCACCAACCCGAACGACACCAGCGCCACCTTCTCGGTGACGGTCTACTACAAGGACAAGCGCTCCAAGTTCATCGACTACGACGACCTGGACGTCACCGTCCCCGCCAACGGCAGGCAGACCGCCCGGATCCCGTTCAACAAGGCCTACTTCGCGCGTCTCGACCACTGCGAGCCCCAGTCGAACGCCACCGTCGTGAGCTGACGGCTCACCGCGTCCGGAACCCTCCCCGGCGCCGCCCCTCGAACAGCGCGGCCTGCCGCTCGGCCGGCAGATTGCCGAGGGCGATGAGGTGCGGCGCCTGCGCGAACGCCGGCGCGCGCCCCGCCTCCCGGGCCGCCCACAGGGCCCTTACCGTCCCCTGCACACCCTCCGTCGGATACCCGGCGATGACGGCGGCGCAACGCACGGCCGCCTGCAACGCCCCGCCCGGCTCGGTCAGTTCGCACACGAGCCCGATCTCGTGGGCCCGCTGCGCGGAGATCCGCTCGGCGCTCCCCATGAGCATCATCCGGGCCACCTCCCCGTACGGCATCCGCGCGGCCATCAGCAGGGACTCGTAGGCGCTGACCATCCCGTACGTCGTGTGCGGATCGAAGAAGGCCGCCGTCGTGTCCGCGACGACGAACTCGCTCTCGCCCAGCAGATAGAAGGCCCCACCACAGGCCATGCCCCGCACCGCGGCCACCACCGGCTTCCACAGGTCGTTCGCCTTCGGCCCGATCCGCAGCAGCGGATCGTCCTGCATGTACGGCGACGAGGGCTGCGGCACGACGAAGTCCCGGTCGATGCCCGTGCAGAAGGCCCGCTCCCCGGCCCCGGTCAGGACGACGGCGCGAACGGAGTCGTCGAACCGCAACTCCCTCCACAGAGAGGAGAGTTCCTCCACCATGCCCGCGTCGACGGCGTTGAGCCGCTCGGGCCGGTTCAGCGTGACGACGGCGACGCCGGTGTCCTTGTCGGCGGAGAACCGGAGGGTGTTCACGCCGGCACCCACTGCGGAAGCCCGTCGGAGAAGACGACCTGGACCCGGCCGCCGATCCGTATGCGCCGAGGATCGAGGGAGTCGAGAGGAGCACCGGCACGGCTCACCAGATTCCCCACGAGCCTTATCCGGGGCGCGTCCTCCAGCTCCACGACGACCACATTGTACGGCGCCTGCTCGGCGTACTCGGGCAGCAGTGGCGGATGCGGCAGGACGTACGACCACACGCGCCCGCGCCCCGACACCGCCCGCCACTCGCTCGCGAAGGACTGGCAGTGCGGGCAGCACGGCCGGGGCGGGAACCGGAACTCGCCGCACTCGCCGCAGGCCTGGACACGCAGCTCGCCACGGGCGGCGTACTCCCAGAACGGGGCGCCGTCGGTGTCGGTGACGGGGGTCAGCATGGCTGTCTCAACTCCTCAGCAGAAGGGCGGAGGTGGGGACACCCTCGCCGGCGGTGACCAGACAGGTGGCGGCCCCGGGAACCTGCGCGGTACTGGTGCCACGCAGCTGCTTCACCCCTTCGTTGATGAGGTTGAAGCCGTGCACATAGGCCTCGGAGAGCCCGCCGCCCCCGGTGTTGACGGGCAGCCGCCCCCCGATCTCCAGCGCGCCCTGCTCGGTGAAGGCGCCGCCCTCGCCCCGCCCGCAGAAGCCGTACCCCTCCAGCGAGAGGGGTATCAGGGCCGTGAACGCGTCGTAGATCTGCGCCACGTCCACGTCCTCGGGCGTGAAGTCGGCGTGCTTCCACAGATGCCGGGCAGCGGTCCAGGCCGGGCCGGTGAGCGGGTCGTCGTTCCAGTAGTTGACCATGCCGTGGTGCTGGGCGGGCAGACCCTGCGCGGCGGAGTGGACGTACACGGGCTTCTGCCGGCAGTCCCGGGCCCGCTCCCTGCTGACGACCACACAGGCCAGCGCGCCGTCCGTCTCCAGGCAGTTGTCGAAGAGACACAGGGGCTCACTGATCCAGCGGGAGGTCATGTACATCTCGCGGGTGAGCGGCCGCTCGTACATCACCGCCGCCGGGTTCTGGTTGGCCCGGTTCCGGCAGGCGAGAGCGACGTTGAAGAGGTGATCCCGGGTCGCGCCGAACTCGTGCATGTAACGGCGCGCGAGCATGGCGATCTCATCGGCGGGCCGAAGCAGCCCGAAGGGCCGGGTCCACTGGGCGGGTGTGGGCAGCTGGACGGCGGTGTTGGTCCAGGGCCGGGGGCCGGAGCCGCGCTTCCGTGACCGCCAGGCGACCCCGACGGTGGCCTGTCCGGCGGCGATGGCGGCGGCGAGGTGCGCGACGGTCGCACAGGAGCCGCCCCCTCCGTACCCGACCTTGCTGAAGAAGGTGAGGTCCCCGAAGCCGACCGCCTTGGCCAGCTCCACCTCGTCCGTCTCCTCCATGGTGTAGGAAGCGAGGGCGTCGACCTCGCCGGGCGCGATCCCGGCGTCCTCCAGGGCGGCGAGCACGGCGCGGCAGGCGAGGGTCCTCTCGTCCTCCGGAAGGTGTTTGGCGAAGGCGGTCTGCCCGATCCCGACGATGGCGGTGGCATCTCTGAGCCCCGTTCCTGCCATGGTGCACCCACCCTTCCTCTGCTGACAGCCCGTCAGGTTACAGCTAATCTGACGGTCAGTCAGCTACGGCGTAGGGGGCTGCTATGAGTGACTGGGGCACCATCCCGGGTCTGGTGCGATGGTCGGCCGAGCGGTACGCGGACACCGAGGCGGTGGTCGAGGGCCGCACGAGGATCACGTACGCGCAACTCGGCGCCCGCGTGGAGCGTGTGGCGGCGGCCTGCCTGGCGAGCGGAGTCCAGGTCGGAGACCGGGTGGCGGTCTGGGCCCCCAACTCCCTCGACTGGATCGTCTCGGCACTGGGCGCGGTGTCGGCCGGCGCGGTCCTGGTCCCGCTCAACACCCGTTTCAAGGGCACGGAGGCGGCGGACGTGCTGCGCCGCAGCGGGGCCCGCCTGCTGTTCGTGACGGGCACGTTCCTGGGCACGTCGTACGTGGCGTCGCTGAGGCGGGCGGCGGGGACGTCCGACGGCGTGGGCCATCCGCTGCCGGGCCTGCCGGCACTGGAACAGGTGGTGGTCCTCGCGGACGACGCCCCCCAGGACTTCCGCACCTGGAAGGACTTCCTGGCGACCGGCGAGGGCGTGAGCGCGGACGAAGTCCATGATCGCGCCGCCGAGTTGGACGGCACCTGCCTCTCGGACATCATCTTCACCTCGGGGACGACGGGCCGCCCCAAGGGCGCGATGATCACCCACGAGCAGACGCTGACGGCGTACGAGATCTGGGCGGACCTGGCCGGCCTGCGCACCACCGACCGCTACCTGATCATCAACCCCTTCTTCCACACCTTCGGCTACAAGGCCGGGGTGATCGCCTGCCTGATGCGCGGGGCGACGATGATCCCGCAGCCGGTGTTCAACGTGGACACGGCACTGGCGAACATCGCGGCGGAACGGGTGTCGGTGCTCCCGGGCCCGCCCACGCTCCACCAGTCCCTCCTGGACCACCCCTCCCGGGACACCCACGACCTCTCGGCGCTGAGGCTCGTGGTGACCGGGGCCGCGGTGGTGCCGCTGCGCCTGGTGGAACGCCTGCGAGGCGAACTCGGCGTCGACACGGTCCTGACGGCGTACGGCCTCTCGGAGGCGAGTGGCATCGTCACGATGTGCCGCCGCGGCGACGACCCGTCGGTGATCGCGTCCACCTCGGGCCGTGCGATCCCCGGTACGGAAGTGAAGCTGGTCGACACCGGAGGATCACCGGTACCGCCCGGCACACCCGGGGAGGTCCAGGTCCGGGGCTTCAACGTCATGCGGGGCTACTACGAGGACCCGGCTGGGACGGCGGAGACGATCTCCCCGGACGGCTGGCTGAGCACGGGCGACATCGGAGTCCTCGACCCCTCCGGCAACCTCCGCATCACGGACCGCCTCAAGGACATGTTCATAGTCGGCGGCTTCAACGCGTACCCGGCGGAGATAGAGCAACTGCTGGGCCTCCACCCGGACGTGGCCGACGTGGCGGTGATCGGCGTACCGGACGCCCGCCTGGGCGAGGTCGGCAAGGCGTACGTCGTCCGCCGCCCGGACTCGGTACTCACCGGGGACGACCTGATCGCCTGGTCCCGCCGCGAGATGGCCAACTACAAGGTGCCGAGGGCGGTGGAGTTCGTGGGGGAGCTGCCCAGGAACGCGAGCGGCAAGGTGGTGAAGGGGGAGTTGCGGAAGGGCACTGCGAAGTGACCGTGGGGCCGCCCGCTTCTCGGCGATTGTCGTGCTTCCGCGAGGCGAGTCAAGGGCGCTCCCGCGTCGCCTTCGGCGATCGGCCTACGGCCGACCCTTGACACGCCTCGCTCCAGCACGGGTGAGAAGCGAGCGGGCGGCCGGGGGAGCAGTGGGCGGCTTGGCGGGGTTGACCTTTGGGCGGGTTGCGCTTGTGCCGTTGGCGGAGGAGACGCGACCGCGCCTCGCCGGCACGCCGGGCCGGTTCGGCGGCGTGCGGTGGGCGGGCGGGGCGTGGGCGGGGCGTGGGGCGTGGGGCGCCAGGCCGTACGGGTGGCCGCGGCCAAGGTGGTGTTGGTGCCCTCACACTGATCCCGCCAGTCCCATCGGTCACGCGAGACAGTCCCGCTGGTCCCATCAGTCACACGAGCTGGGTGATTGGAAGATCTGGGCCAGACGGGAAGGGCCTGCCGCAGGGGCGGTGCTAGCGGGTATGGCCCAAGTCTCCCGACTGCCCTCCCGATTGGCGCCAGCCCTGTTTCCTGGCCTCCCCGTTCCCAGCCCTCACGTAGGTCCGGAAATTTGCCCCCTCCTCCCGACTGCTGACCTCCGCAATGGGCATCGCCCTCCTCCACACCGATCGCAGCCGCACCCTCCCCCTCCCACGGGCCGCAAGCCGCCGAACCGGCCCGGCGTGCAGGCGAGGCGCGGTCGCGCCCTTGCCCACGGGCGCAAGCCGCCATTCCAGCCCGGCGTGCCCCCACCTGGCTCCCGCGTCTCCTCCGCGCCGGCCCGCAACGCAGCCGACAGTCGGGGAACGCCGGTCGGGACCCCGCCTTTCCGGGCCGCTCGCTCGCTTCTTCCCCGTGCTGGAGCGAGGCGTGTCAAGGGTGGCCCGGAGGGCCATCGCCGTAGGCGACGCGGGAGCGCCCTTTACTCGCCTCGCGGAAGCACGACACTGAGAGGAAGCGGGCGGCCCCCACGGTCACGGGGAATCACCGGACAGGGCAGCCAAGGTGGCCCGGATCTCCTCGATCATGTGACCGGGCCGGTGGAAGACATCCTCGGCGCTGAAGCGGAGGAGGCTGCGGATCTCCGGGCAGCGGAGGAGCTGGTTGTAGCGGGTGATGTCCCGGCGGTGGGCGTCACGGGTGCCGTGGTAGGCGTATCCCTCGATCTCCACCCCCAGCCCTGCCGCCCGGAACAGGAAGTCGACGAAGCGGCGGCGGCCGTCCGGGGTGCGCAGCTCGGCTTGGCTCTCGGGATGGAGATCGGCGTCGTACATGCGCAGTCGGGCAATGGTCTCTGCAGGAGAGCCGGCAAGTGGATCGCTCAGGCTCAGCCAGTTCCGGGCCCGGACCGATCCCTGCGAGACCGACTGCAGCGCGGCTGCGATCTCGTCCCGCGTAGTGAGTGGTGCGCGGCGGACGTATCCGACCCGGCGGTAGGCCAGGGCCGATTCCACGGCGACGACCGCCTCGTCCCTCGGGCCGAGTCGCAGCAGATCGGCGAGCGTGCGGGGCGGGGTGGTGAGCCGCAGCCCCTGTCGTTCCAGCACGTCTCTCGTGCTGAGCAGCATCCGGTGGACGCGTACGCCGCTGCCCACGCGGCGGATGGTGAGGTGTGGGTCGATGAATTCCAACGGAGCTTTGCGGCTGCCACCGAGCATCTCGATCCGCCAGAGGGCAGCCGCTGAGCCATGGCTCACGATCAGCCGGGGTTCGCGGAACAGCACGGCCCGGAGGCGAGTGAGCAGATCCGGGTCCCGCCCCGGCTCGGCCCAGGCACCGTGCCGAAGCTGGGTCCAGCCCTCTGCCCGCAGTGCGCGCGTGAGACTGCGCCGGGGCCAGCCGGCCTCGACGGCGCGTGAGGTGAGCAGGACGCCCCTGTCCGCCAGCGCCCTCAGGTCCCTTCGTTCCACCCGGGCAAGATCGCAGAATCCGTGACTTGCCGCTTGCCCTGTGGATAACCGGGCGGAGTCAGTTCTTCAGCGAGCCGAGAAAGGCGCTCCAGGCGGCAGGCCGGACGAGCAGTACGGGCCCGTCCTGGGCCTTCTTCGAGTCGCGGACGGGGATCACCAAGCCGGGGTGAGCGTCTGAGACTTCGACACACTCGCCGCCGCTCCCGTTGCTGTAGCTGCTCTTGCGCCACACGACGTTGCTCAGGTCAATCCCGGTGCTTGCCATCTCGGTAGTCCTCTGCCGCTTGTTCGACCATGGCCAGGGACGCCTCCGGCGGGAGTGCCGTGGCCCTGAGCAGATCGTACGACCTTCGGTAGTCCTTCACGAGCGCTGGATAGTCGATGAGTTGGCCATTGTGGAGGCCCTCTGTGTAGGCCACCGGTGGGGCATCCGGAAAGGTCATGACCCTCATCATGCCCATCATGAACGGGTGGGCGTGCGCCGTTTCCGGGAGGATCTGCAGAACGCCTTGCGTGGAGCGGATCACATGAGCGATGTGCTCCAGTTGTACCGCCATCTCTGTCGAGGGCAGGAGAGGCTTGCGGATGAGGGACTCGTGCAGCACCGCCCAGAATGAGGGCCGCTCTTCGCGTTTCCAAATCTCCGCGCGCTTCAGCCTGGCCCGAACCTGCTTGTCGACGGTCTCGGGTGGCAGCCAGGGCAGCGAGGTGTGGACGACGGCCTCGGCGTAGGCCTGGGTTTGCAGCAGGCCAGGCACAAGCATCGGAGCCCAGTCCTCAATCGTCTCCGCATGGCGTTCCATCTCCGCCACATCCGCGAAGTACTCCGCATGCCCCGACTGCCGTGCCCGGCGGGCATCTTCACAACGCCGCTCGAAAAACCCGTCCGTCCCCAGCACTTTGTCGACGTGCCGGGCCAGATCCGGGGGCATGCGCCGCTCGCCCCGTTCGATCTGGCTCAGGAAGGGCACACCACGGAAGCTTCCCTCAGCCAGTTGCTCCAGGGTGAGGCCCGCCAGCTCCCGTTGGTAGCGCAACTCGGCGCCGTAGAACGAGGGGACGTTCGCCGAAGCGTCGGGGTCCTTGCGTGGGGGCACAACTCATCACCGTCATTTGCCTGTTGCGCTTGCGTAGCCGAAACCTCTTCAAAAGGTACCGACGGATGCTTCAACGTGTGACTGTTTCGTCACACAGAGCACAGGAAGGTGTACGCAACTGTGTCGTCCTCGAATCCCCCCACCGGCCACCTCGCCAACTCGGTCCACGACACCAGCCTCTGCGTGGATGACCTGCGCGACGCCCTCTCCGCCCACGGCATCACCCTGCCCTCCCTCCGGGTGGATCTGCCGAGCTTCGCGGGCACGTACCAGCCCCCGGTCGGCCTGGTGGTACTCGGCAACTGCAACACGGCGACTGCGCGCAAGTTGGCGGTGGCGCTGCGGGGCGAGGGACGGATGCCGAGCCGACCGCCTCTGGACGTCGAACTCGTCGCCGTACCGAAGGGACTCCATGGCCTGCGCCGCACTGTCCGACGCTACCTGGACGTGCCCTGCGCGGATGTCCAGCTCTGTGTCACCGAGCTCGTCACCAATGTCATCCGGCATGTGGGGGAGGGGACCTCGGTCCGTGTACGGGTGGCCCGTACGGATGCCAACCGGATCCGCATCGAGGTCACGGACCCGGCCGAGCGGGCCCTCCCCGTATCCCTGCCCAGCACGCTCGATGGTGAGGTGGGTCGAGGCCTCGCCCTGCTGGATGCCGTGGCGGTGCGATGGGGTGTGGAGCAGGGGGTGGGCAAGACGGTGTGGTGCGAGCTGGCGGAGGCGGAGTGAGCGAGCGTTCGCGGCAGCGGGGGCAGACCAGCGCGGGTGGGGCGGTGCGAACGTACGACTGATTCGAACAGGTTCGGCCGCGAAATGACTTGGATCATGCTCCGGACACACCTCGGCCGCGGCGGCTCCCCCTCCGCGCCGCCGCGGCCGTTCCCCGTCCGGTGAAAGGTCTGATCAGGCCTTCTCGTCGGTGGCGTGGGTGTTGTCCGGAGTTGCCACGCCGGTGTCCTCGCCCGCCGCCAGAGTGGTCGGCTTCAGCGGCTCGCTGGTGGCGTGCGTGTTCAGCGTGGTCACCTCGGGGACCGAGGTCTCCGGCTGCGTCGTCTTCTTGGCGTCGCTCATGACTGCTCCCCTGATGCTCTGTGCGATGGGTCTGAAAGGCCCGCCCGGCTGCTCCCCCGAGCGCGGCCGAGCGGGCACTTATGGGCCGGTACACCTTAAGGTGCGCCCATATGACGTCCCGTCTGCCCCCCGACGCGACGGAACGACACGACTGAGAGTGCCGTGCGGCGATAAACGAACGATGAACGTGCAGGACTCTGCTCTCAGACCACTGCGCGCGCCTCGAGCAGAGCCCTCACCTCATCGGCCTCCGGTGCACCCAGCGCCTCGAAGATGCTCAGAGCTTCCTGCAGGCAGACCTGCGCACGACCGCTCTGCCCGATGCCGCTCAGTGCCCGGCCGAGTGCCGTGAGCACGTTTCCGCGCCGCCACTCGCCGCCGATTCCGCGGAGGAGGGTCAGCGCCGACTCCGCGTTGGTGGCGGCCTGTGCGAGACACCGGGCAGCGAGGTCGACCTCCGCGAGACGGAAGAGGGTCATGCCCTCCCACAACCGCTGCCGGCTGTCGCGGAACACGGCGCGGGCCTCCTCCAGGCGCTCGGTGGCCAGATCGAGCTGACCGCTCTGTGTGAGCGCGAGCCCCAGCGCGTAGCGGCCGTTGGCGCCCTTGAAGGCGTGGCCCATGTCGTCGTACATGTCCGTCCCCTGCTGAGCCAGGGACACCGCGCTCACGGTACGGCCCGTCGCCAGGTGTATCCGCGAGAGGTTGCACAGGGCGCTGGCCTCACCAGGCCGGTCTCCAGCGGAACGGAAGCTCTCGATGGCTCGCGTCAGATGGCTCTCGCCGGCGGCGTACCGGCTCTGATACAGCGCGATGACCCCGAGCATGTTGGACGCCCAGCACTGGGGAAGGGGATCGCCCGCCACCTCCGCCAGTCGCACGGCCTCGGCTGCCTCCTGGTCCGCCAGTTCGAAGCGGCCGGACATGTGGTGGCCGTTGGCCAGGGTGACCAGGGCGCGGGCCTCCGCGCGCTCGTCACGGCAGCTCTGTGCGGCGGCACGGACCGCGGTTCCGGTTGCCTCGTACTCCTTGGAGTTGGCCCCCGATTCGGCGAGGTCGATGGCTGCCCACAACAGGTCCACGGCCCGCCTCAGTTGATCGGGCCGGGTCGACTGGCGTACGCACGCGAGCAGGCAGATCGCCTCGGAATACAGCCAGTCCTGAGCCCGGTGCCGGTCCCCGAAGGCCAACCCCGGATACTCCGTCGACTCCAGATGGTCCACCAGCCGGTCCCCCGGCCGCTCGATCGCGTAGACCCCCGCGGCCGTGGCCAGGTAGAAGTCCAGCAAGCGCGACATCGCAGCCTCCCGCTCGCTCGGCGGCTGCTCGTCCCTCTCCGCGCAAGCGCGTGCGTAGAGCCGTACCAGGTCGTGGAAGCGGTAGCGTCCCGGTGCCGCCGACTCCAGCAGGGACGTGTCCACCAGGGACTCCAGCAGGTCCTCGGTGTCCTCCGGGGGGAGGTCGAGGATCGCGGCTGCGGCGGCCAGGGATATGTCCGGACCGTCGGCCAGGCCCAGCAGGCGGAACGCGCGGGCCTGGGCCGGCTCCAGTTGGCCGTACCCCAGCTCGAAGGTGGCCTTGACCGCCAGGTCCCCGGCCTGCAGCTCGTCGAGCCGGCGGCGTTCGTCCGCGAGCTTGGCCGCCAGGACCGAGACCGTCCAGGTGCGGCGGGCCGCCAGACGGGAGGCTGCGATGCGGATCGCGAGGGGGAGGAAGCCGCAGGCGGCCACCACGTCCAGTGCGGCCTCGCGTTCGGCTGCCACCCGCTCCTCGCCCACGATCTTCGTGAAGAGGGCCAGCGCCTCGTCGGGGGACATGACGTCGAGGTCCACCAGGTGGGCGCCCGCCAGGTCCAGCATCCGTATCCGGGACGTCACCAGCGCCGCGCAGCCCTCCGTGCCGGGCAGCAGTGGCCGTACCTGGGCCGCGTCCTTCGCGTTGTCCAGCAGGACCAGCACCCGGCGGCCGTCCAGGACCGAGCGGTACAGGGCCGCGCGCTCCTCCAGGGAGTCGGGGATCGCCGAGTCCGCCGTGCCCAGCGCGCGGAGGAAGGAGCCGAGGACCGTCTCCGGTTCCGCCGGGCGGGGGCCCGCGCCCTGCAGGTCGACGTACAGCTGTCCGTCCGGGAACGCCGGACGCGCCCGGTGGGCGACGTGGACCGCCAGGGTCGTCTTGCCGACGCCCCCGATCCCGGCGAGCGCCGAGACCGCCATCACGCTGCCCTCCGTCTCGGACGCCGACGCCAGTACCTCGCTCAGCTCGGAGACGAAGGCCGAGCGGCCCGTGAAGTCCGGGACGGAGGCGGGCAGCTGGGCCGGGCGGACCGGGACCACGGCGGGTTCGGCGGCGGGAGTGGAGGGTTCCGCGAGGGCCGGGTCCGCCTGGAGGATGCGCTGTTGCAGTTCCCGCAGGCCGGGCCGCGGGTCCACGCCCAGCTCCTCTGCGAGCAGGCGCCGCGTGTCGGCGTAGACCGCGAGGGCCTCCGCCTGGCGGCCGCTGCGGTAGAGGGCCAGCATCAGTAGTTCGCGCAGGCGCTCACGGAGCGGGTGTGCCGCCGTCAGGGCCGTCAGTTCCGAGACCGCCTCCGCGTGGCAGCCCTGCTCCAGGTCCATGTCCAGGCGGGACTCCAGGAGCTGGAGGCGCCATTCCTCCAGGCGGACCCGCTGGGCGTCGGCGTAGGGGCCGGGTACGCCGGCCAGCGGCTCGCCGTCCCACAGGGCCAGGGCCCGGTTCAGCGCCTCGCGCGCATGCCCCAGATCCCCGGCACTGCGCGCCTTCTCCGCCTCCGTCGCGAGGTCCTGCGCCACCGCCAGGTCCAGGGCGCCCTCGCCGAGGCCCCGTACCGCGTAGCCGCCGGACTCGCTCGCCAGGACCCCGGGGTCCAGGATCTTGCGCAGCCGGGACGCGTACGTCCGCAGCGCCGCCAGCGCCTGGGACGGCGGCTCGGCGCCCCAGAGCGCGTCGATCAGCTCCCCCGCCGTCGCCGTACGGCCCTCGCGCAGCAGCAGGGCGGCCAGCAGGGCGCGCTGCTGAGGGGAGCCGGTGTTCAGCGTCTCCTCGCCGCGCCGCGCCCGCACCGGACCGAGCACGCTGAAGCGCAACGCCGCCGGCTCCGCGATGGCCGCGGAGCCGGGACGTCGCTGCTCAGGCACTCGCGGCCGACCGTCCATGCGTTCGCCCCCCTAGGCATCACGAACAACCCCGTCAGTTTGCCTTGTTCGGGGCGGTTCCGTCAGCCGGGGGAGACGCCGATCACAGACCGGTACACCTCAGCACACAAGGTCCTCACAAGGTCTTCGCACACAGTGGGCCGGACGCACCAGCTGACGGACCGTCAGATCGGCGCTACCGTGAGCGCCATGGACACCCAGGACGCTCAGCACATCCCGAGTGACTTTCCGCGGATCATCTCCGTCGACGACCACACCGTGGAGCCCCCGCACGTCTGGCAGGACCGGCTCCCGAAGAAGTACCTGGACACCGGGCCGCGGACGGTCCGCGCACCCCTGAAGGAAATGACCTTCCTGGGCGGGCGGTTCAAGCCCGTCATGGGCGAGCCGGGCGACGACGGCCCCATCGGCGACTGGTGGGTCTACGAGGATCTGCACCGGCCCCTGACCCGGCTGGACACTGCCGTCGGGTACGACCGGGACGAGATCAAGCTCGAGGTCATCACCTACGAGCAGATGCGACCCGGGTCGTACGACGTCACGCAGCGGCTCGCCGACATGGACGTCAACCACGTCCAGTCCGCCCTGTGCTTCCCGACCTTCCCGCGCTTCTGCGGCCAGACCTTCACCGAGGCCCGGGACCGCGACCTCGCCCTGCTCTGCGTCCGCGCCTACAACGACTGGATGGTGGAGGAGTGGTGCGGGCCGGCCGCGCGGGGGCGGCTCGTACCGCTCACCCTCATCCCCCTCTGGGACGCGCACCTCGCCGCCGAGGAGGTCCGGCGGAACGCCGCCCGTGGCGTCCGGGCCGTCGCCTTCTCCGAGATACCCCCGTACCTGGGCCTGCCGTCGATCCACGGCGACGACTGGGACCCGTTCCTCGCGGCCTGCGACGAGACCGGCACGGTCGTCTCGATGCACATCGGCTCCAGCAGCAGGATGCCCTCCACCTCCGAGGACGCCCCGCCCGCCGTCGGCTCCACCATCACCTTCGCCAACTGCTGCTTCTCGATGGTGGACTGGCTGATGAGCGGCAAGTTCGAGCGCTTCCCGAACCTGAAGGTGATGTACGCGGAGGGCCAGATCGGCTGGATCCCGTACATCCTGGAGCGCGCCGACGTGGTGTGGGAGGAGAACCGCGGCTGGGGCGGCGTCGCCGACAAGGTCCACCGGCCCCCGTCCGAGTCCTTCGCCGACCATGTCTACGGCTGCTTCTTCGACGACGCGTTCGGCCTGCGCAACCTCGACTCCATAGGCGTCGGCAACGTCCTGTACGAGACCGACTACCCCCACTCCGACTCCACCTGGCCCAAGTCCCGCGAGGTCGGCGAGGCCCAGATGGGGCATCTGCCGGCGGACGTGGTCGAGCGGATCGTCCGGGGGAACGCCATCGAGCTGCTGGGGCTGACGGCGGACGGGCTGTGGAAGGGGTCCGCGTGAGTCTCGCCTACGGCATCCAGCTGCCCGTCCAGTCCCAGAGCACCCTCTACACGGAGGGCTGGGAGGCCGCCGGCGGGCCCGCCGACCTGGTCGAGATCGCGCGGGCCGTGGACCGGGCCGGGTTCGACTACATCGCCTGCTGCGACCACGTGGTCATCCCGCGCCGGCTGGCCCCGGCGATGAGCACGGTCTGGTACGACCCGGTCGCCACCCTCGCCCATCTGGCCGCCGTGACCGTGCGCGTCCGGCTGCTCAGTCATGTGGCCGTCGTGGGTCTGCGGCACCCGCTGCTCAGCGCCAAGCAGTACGCGACCCTCGACCATCTCTCCGGCGGGCGGCTGATCCTCGGTGTGGGCGCCGGGCATGTGCGCGAGGAGTTCGATGTCCTCCAGGTGGACTTCGAGCGGCGCGGAGCCGTGCTGGACGAGGCGATCGACGCGTTGCGGGCCGCGCTCGGGCCCGAGGAGTTCCCCGAGCACCACGGCAAGCTGTACGACTTCGCCGACCTCGGCCAGCGGCCCCGGCCCGCGCAGGAGCACGTCCCGATCTGGGTCGGCGGCTCCTCGCCCGCCGCCGTCCGCCGGGCCGCGCTGAAGGGCGACGGCTGGCTGCCGCAGGGGGATCCGCGTGACCGGCTGCCCGCGCAGATCGAGCGGCTGCGGCGGCTGCGCGAGGAGCACGGCGTCGAGGCGCCCTGCACCATCGGCGCCATCACCGAGCCGCTGTACATCGGCCGGCCGGACTGGCACGTCGGGCGGCGCACCCTGGCCGGGTCGCCGGAGGAGATCGCCGAGTCGCTGCGGGCGTACCGGGCGCTCGGCGTGCACCAGATCCAGGTGCGGTTCCGCAGCCGGAGCCGCAGCGAACTCATCGACCAGATCGGCGTGTTCGGGGCGGAGGTCGCGCCCCGGCTGGACTGAGGAGCGGACATGGGCAAGCTGGACGGGCGGGTCGTCATCATCACCGGGGCGGCGCGCGGACAGGGCGAACAGGAGGCGCGGCTCTTCCGGGCGGAGGGCGCGCGGGTGGTCGTCGCCGATGTGCTGGACGACCAGGGGGAGGCCCTGGCCAAGGAGATAGGGGCCCTCTACGTCCATCTCGACGTGGGCACGGAGGAGGGCTGGCGGGAGGCCGTCGGCACCGTCAAGCAGGCGTACGGGCGCATCGACGGGCTGGTCAACAACGCGGGCATCCTGCGCTTCAACGCGCTGGTGGACACCCCGCTGGACGAGTTCATGCAGGTCGTGCAGGTCAACCAGGTCGGCTGCTTCCTCGGCATGAAGGCCGTCGCGCCGGAGATGGCGGACGGCGGGACCATCGTCAACACCGCCTCCTACACCGCGCTCACCGGGATGGCCGCCGTGGGGACGTACGCGGCCACCAAGCACGCGGTGCTCGGGCTGACCCGGGTGGCCGCGCTGGAGCTGGCGGGGCGGCGGATCCGGGTCAACGCCGTCTGTCCGGGTGCCATCGACACCGCGATGTCGAACCCGGCCCGGCTGGACCCGGACGCGGATCCGGAGGAGATGAGCCGGGCCCTGGACGAGCTGTACCGCAAGCTCGTGCCGCTGGGCCGGGTCGGCCGGCCGGAGGAGGTGGCCCGGCTCGCTCTCTTCCTCACCTCGGACGACTCGTCCTACATCACCGGGCAGCCGTTCGTGATCGACGGGGGCTGGCTGGCCGGGGTCAACGTCATCTGACGTTCGGCTCCAGTCGATCTGACCGACCGTCAGCTATTGACGGTCGCAGCGGCCGGTGCGACAGTCGGCCAACAAACAGAATCTGACGGAGTGTCAGGAATACTGGGGACGGTGAACCGCCGTGGAATTCGGGCTCTTTGTACAGGGATATGTGGGCAAGCGCGCCGAGACCGACCCGCTGGCCGAGCACAAGGCACTGATGGAGGAGACCGAGTACGTCATCCAGGCGGACAAGTCCGGCTTCAAGTACGCCTGGGCCTCCGAGCACCACTTCCTGGAGGAGTACTCGCACCTCTCCGCCAACGACGTCTTCCTCGGCTACCTCGCCCACGCGACCGAGCGCATCCACCTGGGCTCCGGGATCTTCAACCCGCTGGCCCAGGTCAACCATCCGGTGAAGGTGGCCGAGAAGGTCGCCATGCTGGACCACCTCAGCGAGGGACGCTTCGAGTTCGGCAGCGGGCGGGGCGCCGGCAGCCACGAGATCCTCGGCTTCCTGCCCGGCATCACCGACATGAACTACACGAAGGAGATCTGGGAGGAGACCATCGCCGAGTTCCCGAAGATGTGGCTCCAGGACGAGTACGTGGGCTTCCAGGGCAAGCACTGGCAGCTTCCCCCGCGGAAGGTGCTCCCCAAGCCGTACGGGAAGTCGCATCCGGCGATGTGGTACGCGGCCGGGTCGCCGCCCTCGTACGCCATGGCCGCGAAGAAGGGGCTCGGCGTGCTGGGCTTCAGCATCCAGAAGGTCTCCGACATGGAGTGGGTGCTGGAGCAGTACAAGACGGCTGTCGTGAACGCGGAGCCCGTGGGGGACTTCGTCAACGACAACGTGATGGTGACGACCACGGCGATCTGTGCGCCCACGCACGCCGAGGCGATCGAGATCGCGGTGAACGGGGGGCTGCACTATCTGCCCTCGCTGGTGTTCCGGTACCACGACACGTTCCCGCGGCCCGAGGGCTTCCCGGTGTGGCCGGAGACGCTGCCGCAGTACACGCCGGAGTTCGTGGAGCTGCTCATCGAGGAGGAGCTGCTGATCTGCGGGGATCCGGACGAGGTGCTGCGGCAGTGCAAGCGGTGGGAGCAGGCGGGGGCGGATCAGCTGAGCTTCGGGTTGCCGGTGGGGGTGCCGAAGGAGGAGACGCTGCAGACGATCCGGCTCATCGGTGAGCACGTGATTCCGAAGATCGACACGGATCCGGTGCATCGGACGTCGCGGTTCCGTCAGGCCGTGTAGGGGGGCTCCTGGCATGTTGGACCACCTGATCAGGGCAGTGACCGTTGTCGACGGCACGGGTGCCCCCGCCTTCACCGCCGACGTCGGCATACGCGGCGGTCGCATAGCCGTCGTCGGCAAGGCCACCGAAGACGCCCGCACCACCGAGGACGCGCACGGCCTCGTCCTCGCCCCCGGCTTCGTGGACCCCCACACCCACTACGACGCCCAGCTCTTCTGGGACCCCTACGCCACGCCCTCGCTCAACCACGGAGTGACGACCGTGGCTGCGGGGAACTGCGGGTTCACGCTCGCGCCGCTGCATCCCGATCGCCCCGAGGACGCCGACTACACCCGGCGGATGATGTCCAGGGTGGAGGGGATGTCCCTGGTGGCGCTGGAGGAGGGGGCGCCGTGGAGCTGGAACGGTTTCGGGGAGTATCTGGACGCCCTGGAGGGGCGGATCGCGGTCAACGCCGGGTTCATGGTGGGGCATTGTGCGCTCCGGCGGTATGTGATGGGGCCGGAGGCGGTCGGCGGGCAGCCGAGCGGGGAGCAGCTGGAGCAGATGCTGCGGCTGTTCCACGAGGCCATGGACGCGGGGGCCTGGGGGCTGTCCACCACCCAGTCCAGTACGCACTCCGACGGTGACGGGCAGCCCGTGGCCTCCCGGCACGCGCGGCCGGAGGAGCTGCTGGCGCTGGCCCGGGCCGTCGGGGAGCACGAGGGCACGCAGATCGAGGCGATCGTCGCCGGGTGCCTGGACCAGTTCAGCGATGCCGAGATCGATCTGTTCGTCGAGATGAGCGCGGTGGCGGGACGGCCCCTGAACTGGAACGTCCTGACCATCGACGCGGCCGTTCCGGAGCGGGTGCCCCGGCAGCTCAGTGCCAGTGAGCGGGCACGGAAGGCCGGTGGGCGTGTCGTGGCGCTCACCATGCCGATCCTGACCCCGATGAACATGTCTCTGGGGACGTTCTGCGCCCTGAACCTCATCCCGGGGTGGGGGCCGATCCTCGGCCTGCCGGTGCCGGAGAGGATCGCCAGGCTGCGGGACCCCGAGGTCAGGAGGGAGATGCTGCGGCGGGCCGAGTCGAAGGAGGCGGGTGTCTTCCGGCGGCTGGCGAACTTCGGGCGGTACGTCATCGGGGACACGTACAGCGAGGCCAACCGCGGGCTGACCGGGCGGGTGGTGCGGGACATCGCCGCCGAGCGCGGGCAGGACCCCTTCACCTGCCTGGTGGAGATCTGCGCCAACGACGAGCTCCGTACGGTCCTGTGGCCGATGCCCACGGACAACGACCCCGCCTCCTGGGCCCTGCGCGCCGAGACCTGGCAGCACGAGGACGTGCTGCTCGGCGGCTCGGACGCGGGTGCGCACCTGGACCGGATGTGTGGGGCGCCGTACACCACCCGGTTCCTCGGGGACTGTCTGCGCGGCCGGAAGCTGGTCGGTCTGGAGCAGGCGGTGAAGATGCTGACCGACGACCCGGCGCGGCTCTTCGGGCTGCGGCAGCGGGGCCGGGTGCGGGAGGGCTGGCATGCGGACCTGGTGCTGTTCGACCCGGAGCGGATCGACGCCGGCCAGGCCACCCTGGTGCACGACCTGCCGGGTGGCAGCCCGCGGCTGGACTCCCGGGCACTCGGGATACGGGCCGTGTGGGTCAACGGGGTCGAGGCGATCCGGGACGACGTGGTGAGCGGCGCCGTGCCGGGCCGGGTGCTGCGGTCCGGGCGGGACACCGGGACGGTGAGCACCAGGTGAGCGAGGGGCAGCGGCTGTTCGTCGGCGGGGAGTGGGTGGAGCCGGACGCCGGGTACTACCCGGTGACCGACCCGGCCACCGAGGAGACCGTCGGGCAGGCGCCTGAGGCCTCGGTGGAGCAGGTGCGGGAAGCCTGTGCCGCGGCCCGGGAGGCGTTCGGGGCCTGGTCGCGGACCAGCCCGGGGGAGCGGGCCGCGGTGCTCGGGCGGGCCGCGGAGATCATCCGCGGCCGGCTCGGCCCGTACGCCGAGCTGGCGCGGGCCGAGACCGGGGCGACGACCGGGACGGCCCGGGCGATGCAGGTCGGGGTGGCCGCCGCCCGCTTCCGCCGGTACGCCACCGTGGAGCCGGCCGAGTGGGCGATCGCCCCGCAGATCAACGAGGCCGGGCCGATGGGCAGGGCGGGGGTGATGGGGGCGCTGGCGGTACGGCAGCCCGTCGGAGTGGTCACCTGCATCACCTCGTACAACAACCCGTGGGCCAACCCGGCCGGCAAGGTCGCCCCGGCCCTGGCCATGGGCAACACGGTGGTCGTGAAGCCGGCTCCGCAGGACCCGCTGTCCGTCTACCGGATGGCCGAGGCGCTGCAGGAGGCGGGCGCACCGGCGGGTGTGGTGAACGTGGTCTCCGGGCGGGCCACGGAGGTCGGTGCGGCCGCGGTCGCGTCGTCCGACGCCGACATGGTGAGCTTCACCGGCTCCACGGCCGTCGGGCAGCGCATCGCCGAGGTGTGCGGGCGGGACATGAAGCGCCAGCTGATGGAGCTGGGCGGGAAGGGGGCGGCCCTCGTCCTCGACGATGCCGACCTCACGTCGGCGGTGGCCGGGATCGGGACGACGTTCTCCTTCTACAGCGGGCAGATCTGCACGGCGCCGACCCGGGTGCTGGCCCAGCGGGGGGTGTACGAGCGGCTGGTGGAGCAACTCGCCGCCTACGCCCGCCGGTTGAAGATCGGTGACCCGGCAGAGGCCGACACGGTCGTGGGGCCGCTGATCTCCGCCGAGCACCGGGCGCGGGTGGAGTCGTACGTCGAGCTGGGCCGCAAGGAGGGCGCGACGGTGGTCGTGGGCGGTGAACGCCCCGCGCTGGAGCGGGGTTTCTATGTCGCCCCGGCTGTGCTGGCCGACTGCGCGAACGACATGCGGGTGGCACGGGAGGAGATCTTCGGGCCCGTGGTGTCGGTCGTCCCCTTCGACGACGAGGACGAGGGCGTGGCCCTCGCCAACGACTCCGACTACGGCCTGATCGACTACGTCTGGTCGGGCGATGTGGCCCGCGCCTTCCGCGTGGCCCGGCAGCTGCGGGCCGGCGGCGTCGGCATCAACACGGTCGGCCGCAACATGGAGGCCCCCTTCGGCGGCTTCAAGAAGAGCGGGGTCGGCCGGGACGTGGGCTCCTACGCCCTGCACGCCTACAGCGAGGTGCAGGCGATCGTCTGGCCGGGGTGAGCGGGCTCAGTCCGTGAGATCCACCCGCACCGTCAGCAGGCCGCTGCCGAGCGCCCGTACGGCCGCGCTGTTGAAGCGGGGCAGGGTGCGCAGGCGGGCCACGGCGTCGTCCTCCGGAAGGAGGTGGGCGGTGCCGTGGTGCCAGCGGCCGCCGATGCGGACGCGGACCTTCGGGTCGGCCTGGATGTTGCGCACGTACTGCGACTTGAACCCGAACTCCGAGACGATCCAGAAGGAGTCGCCGACCCGTCGCCCGCCCACCGGCGTGGGCCGGGGCAGGCCGGAGGCGCGGCCCGTGGTCTCCAGTAGGGTCTGGAACGGCAGGCGCCGGTTGAGCGGGTTGGCCACGTGGCGCTGGAAGCGGGTGACGATCCGGTGCTTGAGGTCGGCGGCCTTGCGTGACATCTCTCCTGCTCTCCTGCTCTCCTGTTTCTCCTCCGGGAACGGTATCCGGACGCATGCCTCGCACGGGTGCTGCGGCAGCTCTGTGCAGGCCGTGTGGTACGTGGACAGGCCTACGGCCGGCGCGTGTTAGCCTCCCTCGCGATCGTGATCGATTGCAACGGGGGGCAGCGATGGGGGCGTCTTCGGACGGCTACCAGGTCAAGTCCGGCATGACCGGCCAGGCCGGCGAACTGGACGGCGCGGGCACCGACACCGGGAAGATCGCCAAGGCGATCGACCCCATGGCCTGCTACGCGCAGGACACGCTGGGGGGTTCCGACTCCGGGCCGGCGTTCGACGCGTACGCCGCGGCCTGGGAGGCGGAGGCCAAGACACTCACGGACGCGCTGCACGAACTCGCGGACAAGATCCGTGCGTCCAAGGGCGCCTACGGCGGCAGCGACGGCCTCGTCTCGACGCAGGCCGCCCATGTCCGTGTCGGCGACGGCACCGTCAGCACGATGCCCGCGTACGCCGAGCGTCCCTCGGCCCTCTCGAGTTACTGAGGACCGCCCGATGACGGAATCCACCACCGACCGCCGCAAGCGGCTGGCCGGGCTGAGCGACGACATCGCCTCGGCCGACAGCAAGAACGACCTGATCGACGCGATCGACTCCGCGCTCGCCGTGTCCGCCCCGGTGGGCGACCCGGCCACGCTGGAGACACTGGGCAAGCAGTACCGGGGCCAGGCCGACAACGCCCTCGGCGTCTCCGAGCGGGTCGACAAGGTGGCACGCAAGGGCCTGCCGGACGTGTGGGTCGGCGACACCAGCGTCCTCGCCTCCGACGCGATCTCCGCCGCCTCGCGGGCCGCCGTGCAGATGTCCGAGGCTCTCCGGGGCGGCGGCAACGCCCTGCTGAACCTGGCCGACTGGCTCAAGGTCGCGCAGAAGGACGACGGCGACGGCCGCGCCAAGCTGCGCGAAGCGCGCGGCATGCTCGGCGGCAAGGACGGCTTCTTCGACGACTGGTACGAGGACGACGACGAGGAGTCGGCGCGGCTGAAGGCCCGCTCCGTGGCCTCCGCCGGCGTGAAGCTGCTCCACGACGCCGCCGTCACCGCCGACGACGCCGCCCGCCATGCCGCCCGCGACCTGAACAAGTGGGCCGCCGAGGCCCGCGCCGGCAAGATGAAAACCGACGAGCTGTCCGCGGTCGACCGGCTGATGCTGGCCGACACCAGCAACGTGGGCGGCGATCGCGAGCTGAACGAGATCCTCACGGCGAACGACCTGGAGCGGTCCGGGCGCGCCATGGAGAAGCTCTCACCGGCCGACCGTGCACGGATGGAGAAGCTCCTGGCCGACGCCTCGACGCCGCAGGAGAAGGCGTACCTGATGAAGGCCCTCGCCGCGGGCAACTCCGTCGACGAGGTCGCCACGTTCGGGGGCAAGATCCACGGCAAGGACGAGGTGTGGCTGCGGGAGCACCTGGCGCCGGTGTCGACGAACGTCGATTCGTCGGCCACGGGCCAGGAGAACCAGGACTTCAAGGGCAAGCTCTGGGACCAGGACGGCGAGACCTGCGTGCCCTCCTCCACCGTCACCGCGCGTGCCATCGTGGACCCCGTGTACGCCCTGTCGCTGACCGGCGGCCCCGACGGCACGGACGACGACCCGGAGCACTTCCGCAAACGCCTGACCGACGAACAGCTCCGCATGCACGAGGAGGGCGACGGCGACAACGCAGGCTGGTGGTGGGACGAGCATCCGGACGGCATGGACAAGGACGGGCAGGAGGAGATCTCCAACAAGGAGCTGAGCCCGCACACCGGCGACCATTACGAGGCCCAGGGCATGGGCGGTGAGGACGACCGGCGCAACGTTCTGCCCGACATCGAGAAGTCCGTCGCCGAGGGCAAGCCCGTACCCATCAACATCGAGCGGTACGACGAGAACGGCGACCGGCACGGCCACAGCATGATGATCATCGGCCAGGAGGGGGACAAGCTCCAGATCTACAACCCCTGGGGCGTCACCACCTGGGTCAGCGAGGACGACTTCATCAAGGGAGACCTCAGCGCGGCCGCGGACGACCGCTACTCGGCCGCGCACAAGGGCAATGTCGACACCGTCTACATCCAGCAGAACTGAGCAACCGTGAACATGCGCACCATACTGACCCCGCTGGCCGCCGCCGCGGCCGGAGTCCTCCTGGCCGGCTGCGGTTCTTCGGGGGGAGCCGATGAGTACGGCACCGAGAAGCGTGCCATCACGGTGGACGCGGGGGACGAGTTCACCCTGAAGGTGCCGGCGAATCCCGCGCTCGGGCAGAACTGGTACCTGGCCGAGCCCCGGCCTGACGCGAACGTGGTGAAGTACCGGGGCAAGCGGGAAGAGGAGGAGGGCAGCGACAACATCGGTGGCGGCGACGGCACCCAGTTCTTCGACTTCACGGCACGCAAGCCCGGCAAGGCCACCGTGAAACTCCTGCACTGCCCCATGGGCAGCTGTCACAGCGGCACCCAGTCGGCGGCTCCGATCCCGAGCGCGACCGCCTCCGGCAAGGCATCGACGAGCCCGTACCCGACCGCGACGAGCACACCGGACGACAGACCGGCGTTCTTCGTCTACACGATCACGGTCCGCTGACCCACCCCACCCGAGAACCGGAAGCGTTCCCCATGCCCTCCGCACCCCGCACCGACGACGAGGTCCTCGCCACCACCGACGTGCCCGTCCTGCTCCGCTACGGCCTCACCCGGGACGCCTTCCGCACCGCCCTGTTCGGTGACGGCGCCGTCGCGGCCGCCGTCACCCTCGACCGGCTCGGCGTGGTGCCGCGCTCGGTCTCGTACCTCGCGAAGATCGTCCGCGCAGGCGGGCTGCGCTACGCCGCCGAGCTGCCCGAGCCGCTGCCCTCCCGGGAGGCGTCCGAGCTGCTGCGCGACTGGCTGGAGACCGCCGCGCAGCTCGCCGACACCCCGGAGGGCGAGGCCCATACCGCCCGCTGGCTGGACACGGTCGCCGAGATTCTGGGCCTGCGCCGCGACGCCCGCGCCCGGGGCGAGGACACCCCCTAGGCCCGGTCGGCCAGCCAGTTGCCGTGGAAGCCGAACGGCACCCGGGCCGGCAGGTGGATCGTCGCGACCGGGGGCGCGGCGAGGTCGCCGGCGTCCAGGACGACCAGGTCGCTGCGGTCGGTGGTGGCGTCGTGGACGTACGTCATGAGCCAGCCGGGGCCGCCGGGACTGTCGTCGGCCGGGGCGAACGCGGCCTCGCCGGGGGTGCGGCCGGGGCCGAAGTCGTGCGCGGTGGCCGAGCCGGTCGACAGGTCGTAGCGGACCAGTGAGGTGCCGCAGGTCACGTGTCCGTAGGGGGAGTCGAGGCCGGTCAGCCGGTCGTCGACGCGCGGGAACTCGCCCGGTCGGTCGTCGACCTGCTCCTCGCGCACCGTCCCGCGCACCGGGTCGATGGTCCACTTCCACAGCACCGCCTGCCGCGGCGCGGTGCTGCCGTCGGCGGTGCGGCGGTACATCTCCGGGTATCGCATGACGTGCAGGACGAGGGTGCCGTCCGGGGCGTCGTAGGCGTTGAGCGAGTGGAAGACGTAGCAGGGATCCACGGCGAACCAGCGGACCTCGCCGTACGGGTCGTCGCGGCGCAGGACGCCGAGCCGGGCGCCGTATCCGTCGTCCCACCTGTAGGGCATCGTCCCGCCGGTCAGGGCGAGTTCGAGGTCGAAGACGACGGGCAGGTCCATGAAGACGACGTGCTCGGCGGTGAGGGCGAAGTCGTGCAGCATCGTCGGGGCCGGCACCTCGACGGGCCTGCTGATCACCAACTCGCCCGTGGCGTCGGCCCGGTGATAGGTGAGGTGGGTGGACTCCACCATGCCGTAGCCGAAGAAGTGCAGTTCGCCGGTGAGCGGGCAGGTCTTCGGGTGGGCCGTCATCGCGGTCCCCAGCCGGCCGCCGAAGTCGTAGGGGCCCTTCGTGTCGAGGTCGCAGGTCAGCTCGTAGGGCAGGGCCGACTCGACCAGGGCGAGGGTGCGGCCGGCGTGCCGGACCACGTGGGTGTTGGCCGGGCCGGAGGTGAGGTCCCGACGGCCCTGGTCGTCGTACATCCGCGCCCCGTCGGTGAACCGGGTCGTGCGCACCCACCGGTTGCGGTAGGAGACGGCCCGCCCGCCGTCGAGGCGGACGCCGTGCACCATGCCGTCGCCGAAGAACCAGTGCCCGGAGGCGGCGTCCGCCGGGTTCGGGCCGTTGCGCAGGTACCAGCCGGCCAGCTCGGGCGGGATCGTGCCGGTCACCGGCAGGTCGTGCGCGGTGAGTTCCTCGGTGACCGGGGCGTAGTTGCCGCTGAGGTGCTTCGGGTTCACCGGGCCACCTGCCCGGCCCTGGCCTGGACGTGGGCGACGTAGCGGACGGTGAAGACCATCGGGACGGCGAAGCCGGCGATCTGGATCACCGTGGCGGCGGTGGAGTGGGCGTGACCGGCGTGGGCCACCAGGGCGAGGGCGACGGCGGTGGCCACGAAGGCGGCGGTCCAGACGGCGGTGATGAGGACGTTGGTCCGGATGAACGGCTTCAGACCCCAGACCTCGGGCGGGGTGCTGCGCTTGGCGATGCCCAGGGTGAACGGCCGCCCGATGGCCAGCGAGACGCCGGCGATGACGGCGAGGGTGCCGGAGGAGAGCGACGCGGAGTAGTCGTGCACGCCCGAGTGCGGGTCGGCGAAGGCGATGGCCGCAAGGACGGCGAAGAAGATCGCCGAGCCGGATTCGATGATGAGCGCGTCAAATCCGGTGCCGGACTGCTTCTCCTTGGCGATGATCGCGACGGCGACCATCAGCGCGGCCAGTGCGCCCCACTGCCAGTCCCCGGAGGGGAAGACGGCGAAGACGATCCACGGCAGGAACGTGCGCAGGTACGACATTGGTTTCCCCGTTTTTCGATGTGGTCTTGGTCTGGCGGCGGTCTTGCTTCCTGGTCTGACATGTCAAAAGTAGAAGGTCAGCTCGTGACATGTCAAGGGTGGAAGGTAAGCTGGGAGTCATGAGCCTCAAACACGCACTGCTCGGCCTGCTCTCGGAGCGCCCCGCCAGCGGGTACGACCTGCTGAAGCGGTTCGAGACCTCGCTGGCCAACGTCTGGCCGGCCACGCAGAGCCAGATCTACACCGAGCTGACCAAGCTGGCGGGCTCCGGGCTGATCACGGTGGCCGCCGAGGGGCCGCGCGGCCGCAAGGAGTACGCCCTGACCGACGAGGGCCTGGCCGAGCTGCGCCACTGGCTGACCGAGACCAGGCCCCAGCGCAACACCCGCAGCGACCTGCTTCTGCGCGTCTTCTTCCTGGGCGTGCTGCGCCCCGAGCAGGCCCGCACCTATCTGACCGAGCTGGTGGAGATGTCCGCGCGCGAGCACGAGCAGCTGGAACAGCTCGACGAGGCCATCGACTGGGACGACGACAACCTCTCGGTCTACGGTCGCATCGCCCTGGAGTACGGCCTGCGCTTCAACGCGATGCGCCGGGAGTGGGCCGAGTGGGCGGCCGCCCAGATCAAGTAGCCCCGAGGAAGACGGGGTTGGTGAAGGCGGCCATCGCCCCCGGCAGCGGACCGAGGGCCGTCTCGTGGCGCAACTCCGCCCGGACGTAGGCCGCGTACGCCGGTGTCGTACGCCACTCGACGACGCCCTCCCCGGACACCGGCAGCGGCTCACTGGTGAACAGCGTGCCCTGGTCGGTGACGAAGCGGACGGAGCAGCGCGGGGCGCCGGAAACCTCCAGGCGGACGGTCACCGGGGTGTCGTCCGGCACTTCCAGCCGCTCGCCGATGCCCGCCTCCCGGCCGTCACCCGCAGCGGTGAAGGCGAGCGCCACGTGCTGCGACTCGGCCACGTACGAACGGCCCGCGCGCAGGCCCTGCTGGATCGCCGCACGTGTGAGGTCCTCGGCGAGGACGACCGTCTGGGGCATGCCGACCGCGTCCGGGTCACGGTGGGCGTCGCTGTTGCCCATGGCCGGCAGCCACTTTCGCCCCTCCCGTACGCACGCGACGAGCCGGGCGTCCCAGGCGGCCAGGGTCACCTCGTCGTCGGGCGTGTACGGCCCGTTCCACACCTCGACCGCGTCCGCCTCCCCGAACCCGAACCTCCAGCCGCACCCGACGCACGTGGCGTGCGGATGGGCGGGTACGACCAGCCCGCCGGCCTCCCGGACGTGCCGCGCGAAGTGCCCGAAGCGCCCGTCCCGGGCCCGGTACCGCCAGTCCACGAAGGTGCCCGGCTCGGTCCCGAGGGCGAGCACGTGCCCGTTCCGGGTGGTGATCTCCTCGCCCAGCAGGACCAGCAGGTCGTCGCCCGCCACGTCGGCCCAATGGGCATGGGAGGAGGTCGTGTTGTGCTCGGAACTGTTGATGAAGTCCAGTCCCGCCGCCCGTGCCAGCGCCCCGATCTCGGCCGGGGTGCGGCGCCCGTCGGAGTGCCAGGAGTGAAGATGGCAGTCACCGCGATACCAGGCCCGCCCCCGGCCCCTGGCGCGGGAGGGCGGGTGGACCGGCCGGGGCGTCTGTCCGGGCTCCCCTTCCGTGAGGGCGACCGTCACCTCGTAGGACAGCCCCTGCGGTGCCACCGTGTACGGCCCGAGCGCGATGTACCAGGTGCCGGGGTGCAACGGCCCGGGAAGATACCCCGGCGTCGCCTCGTCCGCCCGCACGAAGAACTCCGTACGGGCCCCACCCGACCACCCCCGAAACCCCCGCCCGCCCAGCTCGGTACCGCGCACATCGAAGAGCCCGATGTCGAGCGCGTTGCCGGGGGTGCCGGCCGGAACGGCGGGTTTGTCGTAGGTGTAGGAGACCCGCAACTCGCGTATCCCAGGGCCCACTTCGAAGGGAAGATAGAGGTAATCGGGCGAGCCTGGAGCGATAGTGCCGCGCAATGTCGTCACACCCTCAACGTAAGCCAACTCCAGGGGCGCGGGACAGTATCAATTTGCGACTCCGCCGCGTGGGCGCGACAAGCCACAACGAACCCGCACCCGCCAACGAAGGCCAGCCGGCCCCCACAACAGGCGCCCAAAGTCCCGACCAGTTGGTATGGACATATGGGGCAGCGCCCGGTACAGATGCCCCATGCGCATCGCCGTCACGATCTTCCTCACCGACGAGACCATCACCCCCACCCGTCTCGCCCACGAACTGGAACGGCGCGGCTTCTGCGGGCTGTACCTGCCCGAGCACACCCACATCCCGGTGGAGCGGACCACCCCCTACCCCGTCGGCGGCGACCTGCCGCGCGAGTACGGCCGCACCCTCGACCCCTTCGTCGCCCTCGGCCAGGCCGCGGCCGTGACCGAGCGGCTTGGCCTCGGCACGGGGATCACGCTGGTCGCCCAGCACGACCCGATCGGCCTGGCCAAGCAGATCGCCACCCTCGACCACCTCTCCGGCGGCCGCTTCACCCTCGGCCTCGGCTTCGGCTGGAACGTCGAGGAGGCCGCCGACCATGGTGTCGAGTGGCGCGGCCGCCGGGAACTGGTCCGGGACCGGATGGGCCTGATGCGGGCGCTGTGGTCCGAGGGACCGGTGGGATACGAGGGCGAGTTCGGCAGTGTGCGGCCCAGCTTCGCGTTCCCCAAGCCGGCGCAGAAGCCGCGCGGGCCGGTCGTCGGCCCACGCACCCTCGTCGGCGGGGCGGCCGGGCCCAGGCTGTTCGCGCACATCGCCGAGTACGCCGACGGCTGGCTGCCGATCGGCGGCCGCGGGCTCGGCGAGTCGCTGCCCGTGCTGCGGTCCGTCTGGGCGGACGCCGGCCGTGACCCGGCCGCCCTCCAGGTGGTCCCGTACGCCGTCCACCCCACCCCCGGCAAGCTCGCCCACTACGCGGAGCTGGGCATCGAGGAGACGGTCGTCCAACTGCCCCCGGCGGGCGAGGCGGAGGTGCTGCGGGTGCTCGACGCGTACGCGAGCTTCCTGGAGCCACGATGAGACCCCACTGGCGTGATCAGCCCGAACGTATGCTCAAGGAATGACGACTTCCGCGACCTCCGGGACCGGCCCGACCGAGAACTCCACGCGTCGCGCCCTCAAACGTGCCCGGGACGGCGTCGCCCTCGACGTCTCCGAGGCGGCGGTGCTCCTCCAGGCCCGCGGCGAGGCTCTCACCGACCTTGCCGCGTCCGCCGCCCGGGTGCGTGACGCGGGCCTTCAGGCGGCGGGCCGGCCCGGTGTCATCACCTACTCGAAGAGCGTCTTCATCCCCCTGACCCGGCTGTGCCGGGACAAGTGTCACTACTGCACCTTCGTCACCGTCCCGGGCAAGCTGCGCCGGGCGGGCCACGGGATGTTCATGTCTCCCGACGAGGTGCTCGACGTCGCCCGCAAGGGTGCCGCCCTCGGCTGCAAGGAAGCCCTGATCACCCTCGGTGACAAGCCGGAGGACCGCTGGCCGGAAGCGCGCGAGTGGCTGGACGCGCACGGCTACGACGACACCATCGCCTACGTCCGCGCCATCTCCGTCCGGATCCTTGAGGAGACGGGCCTGCTGCCCCACCTCAACCCGGGCGTGATGACGTGGACGGACTTCCAGCGGCTGAAGCCCGTGGCCCCCTCCATGGGCATGATGCTGGAGACGACGGCCACCCGGCTGTGGTCCGAGCCCGGCGGCCCGCACCACGGCTCCCCGGACAAGGAACCGGCCGTACGGCTGCGGGTGCTGGAGGACGCGGGCCGTTCCTCGGTGCCCTTCACCTCCGGTCTGCTGATCGGCATCGGCGAGACGTACGAGGAGCGCGCGGAGTCCCTGTTCGCGCTGCGGAAGGTCGCGCGGGCCCACCACGGCATCCAGGAGCTGATCATCCAGAACTTCCGCGCCAAGCCGGACACGGCGATGCGCGGCATGCCGGACGCCGAACTGGACGACCTGGTGGCCACGGTGGCCGTGGCCCGGCACATCATGGGCCCGAGCGCCTGTCTCCAGGCCCCGCCGAACCTCGTCGACGCCGAGTACGAGCGGCTGATCGGCGCCGGTATCGACGACTGGGGCGGGGTGTCCCCGCTCACCATCGACCACGTCAACCCGGAACGCCCCTGGCCGTTGATCGAGGAGCTCACCGAGCATTCCCGCGCCGCCGGCTTCGAGCTGCGTGAACGCCTGTGCGTGTACCCCGAGTTCGTCCGCCGCGGCGAGCCCTGGCTGGACCCGCGCCTGCGCCCGCACGTGGACGCGCTCGCCGACCCGGAGACCGGCCTCGCGCTGCCGGACGCGGTGGTCGAGGGGCGCCCCTGGCAGGAGCCGGAGGAGGCCTTCGTGCCCGCCGGCCGCACGGACCTGCACCGCACGATCGACACCGAGGGTCGGACGACCGACCGGCGTGACGACTTCGACGAGGTGTACGGCGACTGGGAGGCGCTGCGTGAGGCGGCGGCCCCCGGCATGGCGCCGGAGCGCATCGACACGGACGTACGGCAAGCGCTGCGCACGGCAGCCGACGACCCGACCCGTCTGACCGACGCCGAGGCCCTGGCCCTGTTCCACGCGGACGGCCCGGCGCTGGACGCGCTGTGCCAGGTGGCGGACGACGTGCGCAGATCGGCGGTGGGCGACGACGTGACGTACATCGTCACCCGCAACATCAACTTCACCAACGTCTGTTACACGGGCTGCCGCTTCTGTGCCTTCGCGCAGCGCAGGACGGACGCGGACGCGTACACGCTGTCGTTGGAGCAGGTGGCGGACCGGGCCCAGCAGGCGTGGGACGTGGGCGCGGTCGAGGTGTGCATGCAGGGCGGCATCCACCCCGACCTGCCCGGCACGGCGTACTTCGACATCGCGAAGGCGGTGAAGGAGCGGGTCCCCGGCATGCATGTGCACGCCTTCTCCCCGATGGAGGTGGTGAACGGCGCGACCCGCACCGGCATGTCGATCCGGGAGTGGCTGTCCGCCGCCAAGGAGGCCGGTCTCGACTCCATCCCCGGTACGGCGGCGGAGATCCTGGACGACGAGGTCCGCTGGGTGCTGACCAAGGGCAAGCTGCCGGCGGCCACGTGGATCGAGGTGATCACGACGGCCCACGAGCTGGGCATCCGCTCTTCCTCGACGATGATGTACGGGCATGTGGACCAGCCCCGCCACTGGCTGGGCCACCTGCGCACGCTGGCCGGGATCCAGCAGCGGACGGGCGGCTTCACGGAGTTCGTGACGCTTCCCTTCATCCACACGAACGCACCGGTGTATTTGGCGGGCATCGCACGCCCCGGCCCGACCACGCGGGACAACCGAGCGGTGACGGCGATGGCAAGGCTCCTTCTCCACCCCTACATCCCCAACATCCAGACAAGCTGGGTCAAACTGGGCGCGGAGGGTGCGGCGGAGATGCTCCGCTCCGGGGCGAACGACCTGGGTGGCACGCTGATGGAGGAGACGATCTCCCGCATGGCGGGCTCGTCGTACGGCTCGTACAAGTCGATCAGGGAGCTGGTGGCCGTGGCCGAGGCGGCCGGCCGGCCGGCGAAGCCCCGCACCACGCTCTACGGACCGGTCTCGCAGGAGCGCCGGAGCGCGGCCGAGGCCTCCGACGGGCACCTGCCGGATCTGCTCCCCGTCCTGGACTGAGTACGATGATCCGACCCCTGTGCTGAGAAGGGGGACCCGTAGCGGAGGAGATGCGTACCCGTGGCTGCCCGACTGCCCTCGTGGGCCTGGGTCTCCGGTCTGACGGCGGGGGCGACCGCGGCCGTCGTCTTCCTGGCCGTGCAGGCGGAACACGGGCCGCATCCCACGGCCGCGACGGCCAAGCCCAGCGCGTCGGCGTCGGCGTCGACGGGCGCCCACGCGCCCGCGAAGCCGAAGACGCCGGCCGAGCCCAGGCTGCCGGACGCGTCCGGCACGGGGCGTCGGATCGTCTACTCGCTCGGTGAGAAGCGGGTCTGGCTGGTCGACGCGACCGGCAAGCCGACCCGCACGTTCACGGTGTGGCCGGGCACGGTGAGCCCGCAGCCCGGCCGCTACTCGGTCACCCTGCGCATCCAGTCCCTCAAGGGATCGGACGGGGTCGAGATCGAGCACGTCATGTACTTCACCAAGGTGTCGGGCGTGAACATAGCCTTCTCCAACGCCCTCGACGGCGCCTCGCCGCCGCCGGCGGCGAACGGCCAGAAGCTGGGCGGCATCCGCCTCCACAAGGAGGACGGAGCCGCACTGTGGGCCTTCGGCGAGCAGGGCGCCAAGGTGGCTGTCGTCAACTAGCGTCCTGCCGCCCACCCCCCGGCAGCTGGTTGACGATCAGCGCGACCCCGCTGAGCAGGAACACCCGGGTGGCGGCGTCCAGTCCGTTCCAGGTCTTCGACTGCCACATCGAGAACCACTCACCGCCGATCGCGATGAACCCGGCACCGAAGAGCAGCACCAGCATCAGCAGCCCGTAGGTGGACCAGCGCCGGGCCCGGTCGTGGTCCTGCCGCGTCCACAGCCAGGTGCCCCAGATCAGGACGAGCGCGGCGACGGTCTCCCACACGATGATCGCGACGTACGCGGTGTCCTGAAGCGCGGTGCTGGTGATGGCCCGCCACATCAGGTCGTCGTCCTTGAACGTCGTGTCCATCGCCAGCACATGCCGTACGAACTGCTGGTTCGTCCCGAAGTCGGTGATGTTCCCGAGGGCGACCAGGGCGATGTAGAGGGCGAGTATGCCGGTGAGCACACCAGCGGCAAGCCTGAGGCCGGTGTGGCGTGTGGGGGTGGTGGTCATGGGTGGATTCTCCCTGACGAACGCCCCCTCCTCCCACGCGCATTGAGCCAGACTCGAGCGTGAACGGCGAAGTCCAGCGTCAACTGGGCGAGTGGACCGCGCCGTTCGCCAACGCCGTACTGCACGGCCGGCTCAGGGGAAGGGACTTACGGCTCGGGCTGAAGCTGTACGACGACGGCACGCTCGGCCCACCGCATCCAGGTACTGGCGGAAGTTCGCGTGCTCGTCCCCGCCGCCCACAGGGGTTGCCGTCACGGGGTGAACAGAGCGTGCCGCGCCGCGGACCCCTAGGACCGCCGACGGGTGATCGTCGAGTCGGTCCCGACGCGCTCGGCCGGATCGAGGAGGTCGTGGGCCCGCCCGCCGCCACATCGCCGGATCCTCGCCCGCTACGCCTCTGAACGGCGCGCTGTGCTCTTCGACTACTTCGAGCACGCCGCGCCCGCGTTCCGTGCGGCCACCGAGGAGATCCGCAAGTCGGTGGCGCCCAGGCGCAGGAGGGCCGCCCGGCCCGAGGGCGGCGGCTGACCCCTGCGCCACGGTGCTTCAGCGCACCGCCGTGCCCCCCGTCACCACGGGCCGCACCTTGCTCAGCATCAGGTCCAGGAACTGGTCCGGGTGCCGGAACGACGCGAAGTGGCTCGCCTCCCTGATGAGGGCGAAGTCCTTCACCGGGGCCGTGACCTCCTCGTGGAAGCGGCGGGCCGGCTCCGGTGGGGTCAGGACGTCGCTGTCGCCCTGGAAGAGGAAGAAGGGGAGGCGGAAGGACGTGCCCTCGGCCCGTTCGTCGACCGTCATCGCCTGCGGGCCCAGTTGCTCGGAGAAGTTCATGCCCTTCAGATACGAGCGCAGCCCGCGCAGGCTGTGGAACGGGGAGAACCAGAGCGAGCGGATCACCACCGTCTTCATGGTGTCGTAGGTCAGCGGGTCGGTCGTGACGACGATCTTCGCGTGCTCCGACCACTCGTGTGCGGACCAGGCCGTGCGGTCGGGGCCCATCGCCACCACCTTCGCCAGCTCCTTCTTCCTGCCCGCCTTCTCCAGCCGGGCCAGCAGCGCCTCGTACGACGAGGTGTCGCGGCCGCCGTCGACGATGTTCTGGTCGGTGCCGACGTACGCCGAGTACAGCTCGGGGTGGTTGCGGGCCAGCCGCAGACCGGTGACCGTGCCGAAGCTGTTGGCGACCAGGAGGAGCTTGGCGACGCCCAGACGGTCGCGGACGTGTTCCGTCACCTCCAGGGCGTCGGCGTAGATGCGGTCGAGCGTCATCTCGCCCTGACCGGCCGGGCCGCCCGCCGCGAACGTCCTGCCCGCGCCCCGCATGTCCCAGCGCACGATCGTGAAGTGCCGCTCCCAGGCGCGGGTGCGCGGGGCGAAGATCAGGTTGGAGGCGCCGGGACCGCCGTGGATCTCCAGGACCACCGGGTTCGACAGGTCCTCGCCGCGGATGGAGATCCACTGGTCGATGCCGCCGATGCGGACGTACGACCCCTCGTCGATGCCGTTCGGTGCGGTGATGCGCAGCTTCTTCGCGAGCGACGCGCGCTTGAGGGCCCGGTAGGTGAGCAGCATGAGTGTTCCCCCTAAACTGTTTATGCCGTCAGCAGTTGTGTTTACGGTATATACAGTTGGTGGGTGGAGTCAACGGGCTTCGTCCGGACCGAAGGGGAGGGACCGCATGGCCACCCGGAACAAGGAGCAGGACAACCCGCGTGACCCGCGGGCGAGCCTCGCGCTGCTGTGGGGCGAGCAGGAGCAGCCCACCCGCGGGCCCAAGCCGAAGCTGTCCCCGCAGCGGATCGCCGCCGCCGCCGTCGCACTTGCCGATGGGGAAGGGCTGGACGCCGTCTCGATGAGCAAGGTGGCCGGCGGGTTCGGCGTCTCGGCGATGGCGCTGTACCGGTACGTCCCGGGGAAGACCGAACTCGTCGAGTTGATGGTGGAGGCGGTGCTGGCCGAGGGCCCGGATCTGTCGGGTGTGCCGGGCGGGGACTGGCGGGCGGGAGCGCGGGAGTGGGCGCGGCAGTGTGCGCGGGTCTACTCCGCCCACCCCTGGCTGCTCTCGGCCACGGCGATGCGCCGCCAGGTCATGGGGCCGCGGCAGCTGCGCTGGCTGGACGCGGCGCTCGCCGCCCTCGAGCCGACCGGCCTCGGCGCCGCCCAGCGGCACCAGGTGTTCCTGCTCCTCGTCGGACTCGTGCGCAACCTCGCCCAGCAGGTGTCCGACCACGACGAGGAGCAGGACCGGGAGTGGGACCGGCTCACCGGCGAACTCCTCGCCCGGCACGCGGACCGCTTCCCGGCCCTCACCAAGGCGATCGCCGAGGGCGCCTTCGACCCGGCCGGTATCGACCCGCTCGACTTCGGCCTCGACCGGATTCTGGACGGGGTCGAAGCGCTCGTGACTGTGCGGGAATGACCGGGCGGGCATGATTTGCCCCCGTGAACCGACCTTCCCTGGTCGATTACAGTGCTGAGCGTCGTACGTACGGACGGTGCCGTGAGGAGGTCTGAGTGAGTGCGACGTCCGGTGCCGTCTGGGGGCGCGCCGAACAGCAGGACTTCCGCAGCCGGGTGCGCGGCACCCTGCTCGGCGCGGCCGTCGGCGACGCGCTCGGCGGGCCTGCCGATGCGCTCGCCCTGGACGAGATCCGTTCCGTGTACGGCGGGGAAGGACTGCTCGACCTGGCCTTCGGTCACGGGCGGCGCGGTACCGTCACCCACCACACCCAGCTCACCCTCTTCACGGTGGACGGGCTGATCCGCGCCCAGGTGCGCCGCGACACCGGCGCCTGGCATCCGCCGACCGATCTGCACCGGGCGTATCTGCGGTGGGCGGCCACCCAGCGGGACTGGGGGCCCGACGAGCGCCGCAAGGACGACGGCTGGCTGGCGCGGGAGGAGTGGCTGTACGCCCGGCGGGACCCGACCCGGGCCCTGCTCGGGGGACTCGGCGACGAGATCATGGGCACGCTGGAGGCCCCGAAGAACCCCGGCGAACTGGGCCCGGAGGCAGTGGCCCGCTCCGCCCCCTTCGGCCTGCTCGTCGGCTGGGAACCCCAACTGGTCATCCAGCTGGCCGTGGAGTGCGCCGCCCAGACCCACGGCCACCCCATCGCCTACCTCTCGGCGGGCGCGTACGCCGTCATCGTGCATGCCCTCGCCCGCGGGGAGAGCCTGGACAGCGCCGTGCAGCGGGCCCTCGCCCTGCTCGCCGCCCGGCCCGGGCATCAGCCCGTCTCCGACGCCCTCCAGCACGCACTCGGCGCGGTACGGCAGGGACTGCCCGGTCCGTCCCGGGTGGAGGAACTGGCCGGCGACGGCACGGCGGACGGTCTGCTGGCCGCGGCCGTGTACTGCGCGCTGGTGGGGGAGGACGTACGCCACGGCCTGTGCCTCGCGGTGAACCAGAGCGGCCCCTCCGCGGCGGCGGGCGCGCTCACCGGCGGCCTCCTCGGCGCCCTCCACGGCGAAACGGCCCTCCCACCGGCCTGGCTGACCGAGTTGGAGGGCCGCCCGACGATCCTGGAACTCGCCGACGATTTCGCCATGGAGATGACCCAGGGTCCTGCGCTGCACGGCCCTGCGGGATCGTCCCCGGGGTGGCTGGCTCGTTACCCCCGGGTGTGAGCCGAGGCACCGCCGGCAGCCCCTACGGCGCTCCCACCACGTCGTCCCCCGCGCCCGCCGGCACCGGGACCGCCGCCACGCCGTCCCCGTCCGTGTTGACCTTCTCGATGATCGCCATGCGCTCGGGGGTGTCCTCCGGCTTCAGGTAGCCGATGAGGATGTACAGGACCAGGGAGACCGCCAGCGGGATCGAGACCTGGTACTGGAGGGGCACTCCGCCGTCGACGTTCCAGTTGATGGGGTAGTTGACCAGCCAGAAGGCCAGCAGGCCCGCCGCCCAGCTGGTGAGTGCCGCCGTCGGGCCGGAGCGGCGGAACGTGCGGAGCAGACCCAGCATCATCGGGATCGCGATCGGGCCCATGAGACCGGCGACCCACTTGATGACGACCGTGATGATGTCCTTGAAGGCGGGGGAGTTGACCTGCGTCGCGACCGCCATGGACAGGCCGAGGAAGACGACGGTCGTCACCCGGGCCGCGATCAGGCCCGAACGCTCGGTCCACGACCGTGCCTTCGCCGACACCACCGGCGCCACGTCCCGCGTGAACACCGCGGCGATCGCGTTCGCGTCCGACGAGCACATGGCCATCGTGTGCGAGAAGAAGCCGACGATGACGAGGCCCAACAGGCCGTGCGGCAGGAGCTGTTCGGTCATCAGGGCGTAGGAGTCCGAGCCGTCCGGCTTCTGCGCGTGGACGAGCAGCGGGGACATCCACATGGGGAAGAAGAGGACGACCGGCCAGACCAGCCACAGGATCGAGGACAGGCGTGCCGAGCGCTCGGCCTCGTGCGCGCTGCCCGTCGCCATGTAGCGCTGGGCCTGGTTCAGCATGCCGCCGTTGTACTCGAAGAGCTTGATGAACAGGAACGCGAGCAGGAAGACCGTGCCGTACGGGCCGACCAGCGGCTTGCCGTGACCGTGCAACGCGGGCTCGTCCCAGGCGCCGAAGAAGCCGATGTTCTTGTCGTTCAGCTTCAGCACGACCGCGACGAACATCGATATACCCGCCAGCAACTGGATGACGAACTGGCCGAGTTCGGTCAGCGCGTCCGCCCACAGGCCGCCGATCGTGCAGTAGACGGCGGTGATCGCGCCGGTGATGAGGATGCCCTGGTTCAGCGAAACCCCCGTGAACACGGACAACAGGGTCGCGATCGCGGCCCACTTGGCGCCCACGTCCACGATCTTCAGCAGCATGCCCGACCAGGCGAGCGCCTGTTGCGTGGGCAGGTTGTAACGGTTCTTCAGGTACTCCAGCGGGGAGGCCACGTGCAGCCGGGACCGCAGCCGGTTGATGCGCGGCGCGAACAGCCTGGAGCCGATGGCGATGCCGAGCGCGATCGGGAAGGACCAGGTGATGAAGGAGGTGACGCCGTAGGTGTAGGCGATCCCCGCGTACCCCGTGAACATCACCGCGCTGTAGCCCGACATGTGGTGCGAGATGCCGGACAGCCACCAGGGCATCTTGCCGCCGGCCGTGAAGAAGTCGCTGACGTTGTCCACGCGCTTGTGCGACCAGACGCCGATCGCGACCATCACTCCGAAGTAGCCGATCAGCACGGCCCAGTCGAGACCGTTCATGTGTCCCCTTCCAGGGTTCGCAGCCAGGGTCAGGCATGTGAACTCTGGTTTCGGTGACGTACGCACGGCAAGGAAGCGGAAGGTCAAGAGCGAGTAAAAATGTTCGTTGTGGTGACCTTCGTTCACCTACCTGAACATCGAAATCGGGTCCGCTCCGTCTCAGCGCATCAGCTCCCCCGCGTTGACCAGCAACGACTGCCCCGTGATGGACCTTGCCCGGTCCGAGGCCAGGAACACCGCCGCGTCGGCCACGTCCCCGTCCGTCGCCAGCTCCGGCAGTGCCATCCGCTCCGCCAGCCGCCCGAGCACCTCCGCCTCCGGCACCCCTTCCGTGTGCGCGGTGAACTGGACGTACGCCTGCACCGGCGGCCCCCACATCCAGCCCGGCAGCACCGTGTTGACCCGGATCCGGTGCGGCCCCAGCTCCCGCGCCAGTGAGTACATCGCGCTGGTCAGCGCCCCCTTCGAGGCGGCGTACGCGGCCTGCTTCACCTGTGAGGGCGCGGCGACCGCCGACTGCGTCCCGATGAAGACGACGGATCCGCCGCCCGCCGCCTTCAGGGCCGGCAGGCACGCCCGTGTCATCCGCAGCGTCCCCAGCAGGTTCACGTCGATGACCGACTGCCAGGTCGCGAAGTCCGCGTCCTCGACCCCGCCGAAGTAGGAGTCCCACGCAGCTACGTGCACCACCGCGTGGACGGCCCCGAAGCGTTCCCGCGCCAGTGCGGCCAGCGCCTCGCACTGCCCCTCGTCGGTGATGTCGGTCGCCCGGTACGCCGTGTGCCCGCCGGCCGGATCGATCTCGGCCGCACTCTTGGCGAGGTTCGGCTCGGTGCGCGCCCCCAGCACCGCGTTCCCGCCGTCCCGTACGACGGCCGCGGCGACCTGATGGCCGAGCCCGGCCCCGACCCCGGAGACGACGACGGTCTTGCCTGCGAGCAGTGACATGGCGGACCTCCAGCTGTCCTGGCTCTGGCGCATCATCTGACGGAGCGTCAGAGTATGGGCGAGTGGAGGAGGACGGAAGGGGAGGAGCGTTCATGTCCGAGGAGACCGACACCCGTAGCGAGACGTACGCCGAACTGGCCGCCGTGGGCCCCTACGGCGTCCACCCCGGCCACGCCCTGATCACCATGGTCGAGCCGCACCCCGGCCACGAGTACGCCTACAACCGCTGGTACGAGGACGACCACTACTACGCCGGCGCCATGGCCATGCCCTGGATGTACGCCGGCCGGCGCTGGGTCGCCACCCGCGATCTGCAGCTCCTGCGCTACCCGGAGAAGTCGGCCGTCGCCCAGCCCGTCACCGCCGGCTGCTACATCTCCACGTACTGGATCACCGACGGCCGCTACGACGACCACATGAAGTGGACCGTCGCCATCAACAAGCGCCTCAACCGCGACGCCCGCGTCCACCACGACCGCACCCACGTCTTCACGGCCTTCCAGGCCCACGAGACCACGGTCTACCGGGACGGCGCGGCGGGCCCCAGGGACTTCCACGCCCTCGACCATCCGTACGCGGGGCTGGTGGTCGAGGTGATCGACGCGGAGTCGGCGGAGCAGCGGGCACGGCTAGTCGAGTGGCTGACCGCTCGCCGTCTGCCGAAGCACCTGGCGGGCTCCCCGGCGGCCATGGTCACCGTCTTCCGGCCCACGCCCCTGCCCGGCGACCGCATGACCTACGTGAAACAGGTCGAGGGCGTCGACACCCGCCTGACCCTCCTCTGGTTCCTGGAGAAGGATCCGCGGGAGTGCTGGGAGGAGCACTTCACGGGGCTGGACGAGCAGGTGGCGGAGTCAGGGCTGGGCCGGGTCGAACTGGTGGCCCCGTTCATCCCCACGATCCCGGGCACGGACAAGTACGTGACAGAGCTTCGCAGCTGACCGGGCCGGGCGGGTGGGAGAACTTACTTCAGCTCGTCGGGGCAGGGAGTACCACGCGGCAGCTGGTACGGCGCAGCCAAGTGATACGTCCCGGCCTTCGGCGCGAGCAACGTCGTCCACTTGTCCCCCTTGGAGTCCTCCGGCGACTCCATCAGGCACCCGTTGACGTTGTCGTACGTCGAGCCGTCGGAGGCCTTCTGCGGCGGCTTCAGACTCTTGCCCTGCCCGTCGACGACGCTCAGCCAGGGCGAGTACGGGATCTTGATCAGGATCCGCCCCGGCTTGCGCACCTCCAGCGTCATCTCACCCTGCTCGGCCCGGTCCACCACCGCGTTCGGCTCGGCGAGCGGCGTCGGATCGGTCACCCGGAACAGCTGCCAGTTGGCGTCGCCCCAGATCTGCTTCAGGTACGGCATCCCGCGCTGCAGCAGCTGCCGCTCACGCTCGCCGCCGTCCCCGTCCGGGTTGTCCTTGGGCAACACGACGAAGTGCACGGCCCACCGCTGGAGCCACTCGTGGTAGTTCGCCGAGTTGAGCGTGTCGTCGTAGAAGAGCGGGTTGCGCTCCATGTCGGCCTGCCGGTTCCAGCCGCGGGCCAGGTTGACGTAGGGCGCGAGCGCGGAGGCCTCACGGTGCGAGCGCGCCGGGACCACCTCGACCCTGCCCTTCTCCGCGCCGACGTTCTGGAGCTGGTTGACCAGCGGCGCCAGCTCACGGGCCCAGGACGCGGCAGGGGTCGTGTGGACGATGTCGTCGACCGACTTGTACCCGATCCAGCCGACGGTGCCCAGGAACGCCACCACGGTCACGTACCACTTGCGCGAGCGCGGCACCGTGTACGGCAGGGCGGCGATCAGCGCCGCGCCCGCGAACAGCATCGGCAGCCGCGATATGTTCGAGCCGATCTGCGAGTTGATCAGCCAGACCAGGACGACGCCGAGGCTGTAGACGGCGGCCGTCAGCCGTACCGTGATCCATTCCTTGGGGACGAGAAACAGGCACAGCAGGCCGTACGCCAGGGGCATGACGACCGAGCCGAAGATCATCGGCTGGGTGCCGGAGAACGGGAACAGCCACGCCGAGACGGCGACCACCGCCGTGGGTGCGAGCCCCAGCGCCCACGCGCCGGGCCGCCGCTTCTGCAAGAACAGTGCGACCGCGACCAGGCCCACGAACAGCCCCGCGACGGGCGAGGCCATCGTGGCGAGCGCCGCCAGCGGGGCGGCGACCAGGGCCTTCGCCCAGCGTTTGTACCGCCATCGGTAGGGCCAGCAGAAGACGGCAGCGACCGCGCCGAGCGCGAACATCGTGCCGAGCCCGAAGGTCACCCGCCCGGACACCGCGTTGCAGATCAGCGCGAAGACCCCGGCCATCGCGGCCCACAGCGGGTTCTTCACCGCCCGGCTGCGGATCAGCACGAGCGTCAGCAGGCCCGCCGAGACCGTCCCGGCGATCATCATCGTCGTACGGACGCCGAGGACCGACATCAGATACGGCGACACCACGCTGTACGACACCGGGTGCATGCCCCCGTACCAGGCGAGGTTGTACGCCGAGTCCGGGTGCCGGCCGACGAACTCCGCCCAGGCGTCCTGGGCCGCGAGGTCGCCACCGCTGTTCGCGAACGTGAAGAACCAGAGGATGTGCAGGAGGCCGGCCAGAGCCGTGACCGACAGCACGGGATGCAGCAGGAGCCGCTGCCGCAGGGGCTCGGCGGCGGCGAGGAGACGGGCGAGCCGGCCCTGACGTGCGGTCGTACGGTCGTGCGGTTGGTCGTCCGTCCGGCCGTCTGCCCGCTCGTCTGCGCGGCTGTCCCTGTGGCTGTCGGTGCGGTCCTCGCGATGACCGTCCGTGTCAGCCGTGGACAGGCGTATTCGAGGGCCGGATCCCGGGTCCGGATCGGCGTTGTCCGCGCGTGTCGGCTCGGTTGTGGCCACCTGAAGGCACTCCCCGTGTCCCGTCTTCTGTTCTCGGCCGTGTCCCTCGGTGTTACCGGCCGCTTCCCGTCCAGTTCGCGGCCCCGTCCCATGGACCGGCGAGCTGCCCCGTTTCGTGACGCTAGCACGCACCCCGCCGCGGGGCTCCGTCGGCGGGGTGGGGGGAGTGATGCAGCGGGGCTACGGCTCAGCCGAGGCGGGTCAGCTTGTCCGTGAAGCCGGGTTCGGTCAGATCCTTCTGCAGTGCCACCGGGACCGTCACCGCACCGGCCGAACCGTCACCCACGGTGAGCGATCCGACCTTGGTGCCGGCCTTCGCGGTGTGCGGAACGGTGTCCGAGGTGAAGGACAGCTTCACCTTCAGACCTGCCCAGCCGGCCGCCGTGACGTCCTTCGTCGCCACGATCGGCGTACGGCCGCCGAGGCCGTCGTCGACGTACCCGACGACATCGCCCTTCTTCAGGATCGTCGCCGACTTCAGCGCGCCCTGCGCGGCCCGGATCAGCTTGTCGCCCGCGTCCAGGACGCCGCTGATGATGGTGTTGTCGGAGCCGCCGGCGGGCTGGCGCATCGCGGCGCCGATGATGGTGCGGGTCTCGCCGCCGACCTGCTGCTTCGCCGCGAAGACGAGGTTGCCGAGGGCGGAGGTGGTGGTGCCGGTCTTGATGCCGACGACGTTGTTGTAGCCGACCAGCCGGTTGTAGTTGTTGTGCTTGACGCCCTTGTAGTCGACGTAGGACATCATCGCGGCGACCTCGCGGAACGCGGGCTGCTCCATCGCCTTCTTGGCCAGCTTGACCTGGTCCACGGCCGTGCTGACCGTCGAGTCCGTCAGGCCCGAGGGGTCGGTGTACGTGGTGTTGGTCATGCCGAGCTTCTTGGCTGCGGCGTTCATCTTCGTCACGAACGCCTTCTCCGATCCCGAGTCCCAGCGGGCGAGCAGCCGGGCCACGTTGTTGGCGGAGGGCAGGAGGATCGCCTCCAGGGCCTCGCGCTCGGAGATGCTGTCACCGGCGGTGACCGGGACGGTGGACTCCTGGCCGGCGTCCGACTGCTCCTCGGCGGGCTTGTCGATCTTGATCTTCGGGCCGTCCTCGCCGCTCTTGAGCGGGTGCTCGCGCAGGATCAGGTACGCCGTCATGACCTTCGCGACGCTCGCGATCGGTACGGGCTTCTGGGTGCCGGAGGAGCCGAACGTGCCGATGCCCTGGACGTCGAGGGCGGCCTGGCCGGTGGACGGCCACGGGATGTCGGCCTTGCCGCCGTCGAAGGTGTAGGTGCCCTTCGCGGTGAGGGCGAGGGTGGGCTGGGGGAGCGGGCGGAAGGCCTGTACGACCGCAAAGATGATCGCCAGGAGGAGTGCCAGGGGGGTCCAGATCTTGACCCGGCGGACCAGCGTGCGGACCGGGGTCTCCGCGGGCGGAGGCGTGTTCGTCAGTTCGGCCAGCAGGTCCAGCGGGGGCTTGGGCGGGAGGGGCTGCTGGGTGGTGCGTTCGGGGCCGACCTGGGGGAGGGCGGTGGTGGGGGCGGAGGTGTCGTTCTTCAGCGGGACGAACTTGCTGCCGCCCAGCTTGAGAGTGGTGGTGGGCTGGTCGACCTGGGGCTTCTTGGGCTTGACGGCCTTTATGAGGGTGGTCGGCTGGTCAACACCCTTCGCCTCGGCGGGCTTGGCGTCGGCGGGCTTGGCGTCGGCGGGCTTCGCCTCGGCTTCGCCTTCGGCGTCCGTGTTCCCACCCGCACCACCCGTGCGGGTCTCGTTGTCGGCTGCGGGTGGCCCCTGTGGGGCGTCGTCGCCGTCGGCGGCCTGCGGGTCGTCGTCCTCGGCCTGCGGCTCCTCGTCGGCGGCCTCTGCCTCGCCCACGGCGTCGGCCTTCGCCTCGTCCTCGGGCTCGGTGTCGGCCTTGGACTCGTCCTCGGCCTCCGCCGCAGGCTTCGGCTCCTCGGGCTTGGCAGCGGCCTTCGGCTCGTCCTCGTCCTCGGCCTCCGCCGCAGGCTTCGGCTCCTCGGGCTTGGCAGCGGCCTTCGGCTCGTCCTCGGTGTCGGTGTCGGTGTCGGTGTCGGCCTTCGGCTCGTCCTCGGGCGAGGCCTTCGTGGTCTCGGCCTCGTCCTGGGGCTCGGTCTTCGCGTCCTCGGCCGGCTCCGATTTCGTGTCAGCCTTCGCGTCCGGCTCCGACTTGGACTCGGTTTCCGTCTCTGCCTCGGCGGACTCGGTCTCCTGCTCGGGCTCTTCGGGGTTCTTCGGCTCCCCGGCCGAGCGGACCCACGCCGAGACGGCTTCGCGGAGGTCGGAGTCGTCGTCCTCGGAGTCGGCGGCGACCTTCACGTCGCGTATCGAGAGGACCTTCGTCGCGGTGTCCGCCGTGGCACCGGAGGAATCCTTTTCGCGGGAGACCGCGAGACGCGGATCGCGGGCCTCGGGAACCGTACCCCCGCTTCCCGACGTCGGTTCCGCCGACGACTCGTGCTGCTTCGACCTGTCGGGGGACTCGCCCGCCACCGATGCCTCCTAGTGCGCCGCACGCCCACTCGCGCGCCCTGTCCGAACCATGTACCAGTGTCCTGTGTGAGGGCTTGGCCCCTGTGGTAGACGAGAACGACATACCTACCGGTTCCCTCACGAACCGGTCACGCACCCTCGACAGACCAATGTGAGAGGGGTCACCCTGTCTTTCATCCACGCGGGGAGGCATGGATGGGCAGGAGCCGCAGAACACTTCCGGAGGAGCTTCTGCTGCTGGCACTGGACCCGGCCACGGGTACCACTGCACAGCCGCAGTCGCTCGACCTCGGTCTGGCCGGAGCACAGCTAGTGGAGCTGGCGCTGGCCGGACGGATAGCCCCAGACGGGGATCGTATCGCCGTGGTGGTACCACGGCCGACTGGAGATCCGACTTTGGACTGTGCGTTGGAGTTGCTGCGAAGGCGTGGCGCTCCCGTACGTGCCGTCCATTGGATCGGCGGGCCCCGACTGGGGCTGCGTCAGATCTACCTCTCGCATCTCGAACGGTGCGGCATGGTTGCCGCCGTACCGGGGCAGATGTGCGGAGTGCTGCCGACGACTCGCTACCAGGCGACGGACACCGATATCAGCCGGGAGATCCGTGCCCGGCTGGATTCCGCGATCCGCACCGGCGTACCGCCGGACCCGCGGACCGCGGCGCTCGCCGCCCTGGCCCACGCCGTCGGACTCGGCAAGCACCTGTACCCGGGGAATGAGGGCCGCTCCTCACGTTCCCGGTTGCGGGACCTGATCCGGCACGACCCCATGGGCGGGCTGGTCGCGCATGCCGTGATGGACGTACAGAACGGCGCTGCGGCCCAGCCGCGGCGCGGGCCGGCCACAGCCGGCCGGCAGGCGGGGCACGGAGCCAGGACTTCGGCGGAACCCGCACGCGGGGTTCCGATGCAGCCGAGCCGCGGGTCCATGGCACGCGCCGTGGCCCACTGAGCCGCACCGTCAGTTTCCAAGACCCGGTACGGGAGCCGCTGGTTGGAGCGGGGCGGTGAGATCCTCGTGGTCTCACCGCCCCGCTCTGCCGCGTCCGGACTCGTAAATCCGTGCCCGAACTGACGCGTAGGCGCCGCATATCCACGGTTTCCCAGCGGTAGAAAGTACCTTGGTGGCAGTCTGCTCAACAGCAGATACGGAAAGTGTTAAGTACAGGCAGCCAGCCGGAGGTGCACGTCCCGTGGCGTCCAGTGTCAATCCCACCGTCAGACGGCGCCGGCTGGGCCAGGAGCTGCGCAGGCTCCGTGAGCTCAAGGGCATGACGGCCGAAGAAGTGGCGGAGCGGCTGCTCGTGTCGCAGTCGAAGATCAGTCGGCTGGAGAACGGCCGCAGAAGCATCAGTCAGCGTGACGTGCGCGATCTGTGCGGTGTGTACGAGGTCGAGGACCAGCGGATCGTCGACTCCCTGATGGAGATGGCCAGGGACTCGCGGCAGCAGGGCTGGTGGCACACGTTCGGGGATATCCCGTACAGCGTGTACATCGGCCTGGAGACCGACGCCGAGTCGCTGCGGGTGTACGAACCCCAGCTGGTGACCGGCCTGTTGCAGACCCGCGCCTACGCGGAGGCCCTGGTGCAGGGCGCGTTGCCGGAGACGTCGACGGCGGAGATCGAGAAGCGCGTGCAGGTGCGCATGCGCCGACAGGAACGTATCACCGCCGAGGGCGCCGCCCTGCGGCTGTGGGTGGTGCTGGACGAGGCGGCGCTGCGCCGTGTCGTGGGCAGCAAGCTGGTGATGCGTGAGCAGCTGGAGCATCTGATCGAGATGTCCCAACTGCCGCACGTCACCGTGCAGGTGCTGCCCTTCGAGGTGGGCGCGCACCCGGGGCTCAACGGGCAGTACGCGATCCTGGAGTTCACGGACGCGGCCGACTCCAGCGTGGTCTACCTGGAGGGCGTGACCAGCGACCTGTACCTGGAGAAGGCGCAGGACGTGCAGAAGTACGCCGTGATGTACGAGCATCTGCGGGCACAGTCCCTCAATGTGGAGCAATCCCGGCAATACATCTCCGACGTGGCGAAAACCTACGCAGATTGAGCCCTGCTCCACAGGAAGTGCCGGATCGTACACCGTCGTTACGATTCAGAGGAAGGCACACTTGGAATATGCCATCCGCTTGAGTGAACGACTACTCCGGCAGAGCCGGTTGCCCGGTAGCGTCGATCACGCCAATCAGACGACAAGGTTGGCGTGAACCGCACCACCAGCAACTCGCAACAGGAGTGGACATGGCACTGATTCAGGGCGCTTCGGAGACGTGGATGAAGTCCTCCTATTCCGCGGGCAACGGCGCCTGCGTCGAGGTCAAGTCGCCCACCACCGTGGAGCTCGCCGTACGCGACTCCAAGGTCACCGAGGGCCCGATCCTGGCCTTCCCCGCCGACGCGTGGAACGCCTTCGTGGCCTCGGTCAAGGCGTAGGGAGCCCTCTCTGACGTTCCCTCGCAGACACGTCCGACGACAACTGCACACGCTTCACCCCGCAGAGCCCTCTCGACGAGTCGCCGTCCTTGCCGAGGGGGCTCGGCCAGGCCCGGCCCAGGGCTACTTCACCGGAAACGCCACATCGCACACCGGATCCCCGGGCCCGGCCGTGTCCCAGTCCGCGAAGTACACCTCGCGGCAGGGGCCGGCCATCTCCAGGCCCTCCCCGGCCAGCCACTGCTCCACCGCCCCGAAGGCGGCGAGGATCTGCGGATGGGCCACCTGGGCCTTGGCGATCCGGGTGTAGGCCAGCCGGGCCGCCGGCTCCACCCGTACCCGGGTCGCCCCGGCCCGGCCGTGCGCCTCCACCCAAGCCCGGGCCGCCGCCTCGTCCGCCACCGGCACACACGACTCGGCGGGCCCGTCGCTCTCCATCGACACCTCGGAGTGGTAGACGACGAACGGCTCACCCGCCACGCCCCCGCACTCCCGCGCGGCCTGCAGCAGCCGGTCCAGCGATGCGCCGATCCAGGCCGGCAGCTCGTCCGCGAGCGTGTGCCGCGTCTCGGTGATCACCACCTGCGCGGGCACGTCCACCGTCTCGACCACGAACTTCTCGTACATCTCGGAGCTCCTCCCCGACAGTCGTCCACGGAGGTACTCGGCGAGGGTGCGCTGCCCGGCCACCCGGGTCTCCACGTCCGCCCAGTAGGCGGCGAGCAGGTCCGCGGCCGCGGTGCCCTGCGTCCCGACCACCTCGGCGATCCGGGCGAGCGGCATGTCCAGCTGCCGCAGCAGGGCCACCAGACGGGCGCGTTCCACCTGGTCGGCGCGGTAGTAGCGGTAACCGCTGACCTCGTCGACATGCGCCGGCGCGAGCAGCCCGAGGCGGTCGTACAGCCGCAGCGCCTTGGCCGAAAGCCGGGCCCGCGCGGCGAACGCGCCGATGGTCAGCAGCTCCTCGTTCACGATGTCATCCTCCGTCACCGGGCGGTTCTTCCCGCCCGGTGACAAGGACGCTCAGCCCTGCCCCTGGGGCAAGGTCAACCAGCTAGCCCAGCTGGCCCTCGATGGCCGCCACGACCTCCGCGGCCTCCGGCTCGGTCTGCGGCGAGAAGCGCGCGACGACCTGCCCGTCGCGGCCGATGAGGAACTTCTCGAAGTTCCAGCGGATGTCCCCGGTGTGCCCCTCGGAGTCGGCGAAGGCCACCAGACGCTCGTACAGCGTGTGCCGGCCCTCCCCGTTCACCTCGACCTTCTCGGTCAGCGGGAAGGTCACGCCGTACGTCGCGGAGCAGAACTCGGCGATCTCCTCGGCGGTGCCGGGCTCCTGCCCGAGGAACTGGTTGCAGGGCACCCCGAGCACGGTGAAGCCCTGCTCGGCGTACCGCTCCTGCAGCCGCTCGAGGCCCGTGTACTGCGGGGTCAGGCCGCACTTGGAGGCCACGTTCACGATGAGGACGCTCTTGCCGGCGTACTGCGGCAGATTCGCGGAGCCGCCCTTGAGGGCCCCGATCTCGGTGTCCAGTACGGAGCCGTTGTGGTCGTTGGTCGTCATGAGCGGATGCTAACTCCGACGGGTCGCCTCCCCCTTGCCCGGTGCCGAGGGGGAGGCGAGGACACCCGTGCTACGGCTGGTCGGCGCTCTGCTGCGGCTGCTGTGCCGGAACGCTCTCCTGCGCCTGCTGCGCCTCCTGCGCCTCCTGCGCCTCCTGCGCCTCCTGCGCCTGCTGCGCCTGCTGCGCCTGCTGCGCCGGGACACTCTTCGCGTTCAAGTCGGCACCGATGTGCTGTGCGGCCCGGTCGAAGTACCGCAGCAGCTCCACGGGGAACGGCATCACGAGCGTGGAGTTCTTCTCGGCGGCGACCTCGACGACCGTCTGGAGCAGCCGGAGCTGCATGGCCTCGGGCGTGTCCGACATGATCCTCGACGCGTTGGCGAGCTGCTGGGCCGCCTGGAACTCGCCGTCCGCGGTGATGACCCGGGCCCGCCGTTCCCGCTCCGCCTCGGCCTGCCGCGACATGGACCGCTTCAGCGACTCGGGCAGCTGTACGTCCTTGATCTCGACGCGGTCGATGTGGATGCCCCACCCGGCGGCCGGGCTGTCGATCATCAGGGCCAGCCCCTCGTGCAGCCGCTCCCGGTCGCTCAGCAGATCGTCCAGGTCGCTCTTGCCGATGATGGAGCGCAGGGAGGACTGGGCGACCTGCCCGACGGCGAAGTGGTAGTCCTGCACCTCGATGGCCGCCCGCACCGGGTCGGTCACCCGGAAGTAGACGACGGCGTCGACCTTCACCGACACGTTGTCCTTGGTGATGCCCTCCTGAGTGGGCACCGGCATGGTCACGACCTGCACGTTCACCTTGCGCATCCGGTCGGCGAACGGGATGAGGAAGGTGATGCCCGGCTGCCGGAAGGCGGGCTGCGCCTTGCCCCAGCGGAACACCACTCCGCGCTCCACCTGGTTGACCACCCGCATGCCGCTCTTCAGCACGAGCAGTACGAACGCGGCCACGACGACCACTGCGACGACGGTGCCTTCCATGGCACTCCATTCTCCGACGCGACTTCCGTCCGGTTCCGGACAACGGGGATGACATCACGGCGGGCGTCGATGGATGCGCGCCGGGTGTCAGGGATCCGTAAAGAAACCGTTGCGGGATCGCCGGGCCGGGCGACGAACCCCGCGCCGCCGATGATCGTCTTCCAGTCGGCCGCGAGACGTACCGCGCGGCCCACTGCTGCCAGACCTGCGACCGGGGGCCCACATGCACGATCCGACGTCCGAGGCCTCGCCCTCGTCACCCGCTGCGCCGCCGGAGGCCGACATCCTGGTCCGCTTCCTCATGGCGGACCCGGCAGGGAGGGTCCGGCTCGCGCCGGACGTCGCGGAAGCGGTCGGCGCCTCCCGCATGGAGGAGATCGTCGAGGCCACACTCGCCCGCACCGGAACCCCCGTCACCGTCACGGACAGCCCCGACGGCCTGATCGTCACCGGCCCGCAGGGCAGCGTCCGCGCCTGGGCCCACCAGACCCCCGACGGCGAGAAGATCACCGGCCTGCTCCTGGAGGGCGTCCGCTACGAGCCCCCGGCCCGCCGCAGCCCCCTCCCGCTGCCCGCGACCTGGCTGACACTGGTCCTCCTGGTCACCCTCTGGAACGTCTTCACGCTCTGGACGGCCACGGACCGCAGCTCCTGGTGCGCCGGCCTGGCCACCCTCGCGGCCTTCTTCGTCTTCGTCGAGGGCTGTGGCGCCCCCGCCCAGCAGCCGCGCCTGCACCGCCGTACGGTCGAGGCGGCCGCCCTCACCGCCCTCGCCTCGGCCTACCGCCTCCCCGCCCTCCCGGCCGGTCACCTCACCATGGCCCTCGCCGTGTCCCTGGCCGTCCTCGCAGGCGTCGTGTTCCTGGTGGCCCGAGCCCGCCTCCACCACTGGCGCACCCCCGTCTCCCAGCCCCTCCTCTTCCCCCTGGAGGGCACCTGGTACGTCATCCAGGGCGGCGGCCGCCCCCTCAACCACCATGCCCGAGTCCCGGAGCAGCGCGCCGCCCTGGACCTGGTCTCCCTGGGCCCGCACGGCACCCGCACGCGCCCCGGCCGCGACCTGACCGACTACGCCGCGTACGGCCGCCCCGTCCGCTCGCCCTGCCGCGGCCGCGTGATCTCCGCGGCCACGACGATCGCCGACCAGCGCCCGGGCGAGATCCGCTACCAACCCCTCTACGGCAACCACGTCTTCCTCGACACGGGCCATGAGATCGTCAAACTGGCGCACCTGCGCCAGGGTTCGGTGACGGTGCGCCCGGGTGACACGGTCGAACCGGGTGACCTCCTCGGCGAGGTCGGCAACAGCGGCAACTCCAGCGAGCCCCACCTGCACTTCCACGCCGAGCGCGACGGCGTCGGCCTGGACCTGCGGTTCACCGATGTCGGAGGGCGGATGTACCGGGGCCGCACGATCTGAGGAGACCGCGGCCCTGCTCACACCGGAACGCCTGGAACACAACCTCGCACGAGCCACCGCCGATCCCGCAGACGCGCGGGCGGAGCGCCGGCGACGGCCGCGAGGAGCGGCTGAACTCACGCGCCGCCGGGTGTCGGGGACGGTGTCCGCGGGGCCGTGCTCGACGTGACCTCGGGCAGATCGCCCTCCGGCCGGCGTGCCCCGGTCAGATCGGCGCCGTCCCAGGTGATCTCGGTCAGATCTGCGCGCTCCAGCCTTGTTCCCGCCATGTTCGCCCGCTTGAGGTTCGCACCCGTCAAGTCCGCTTCCCGGAGGTCGGCCCGCTCGGCGTTCGCGTCCGTCAGATCGGCCCCGGCCAGATGCGCGCCGCTCAGCACCGCCAACTCCAGGTTCACGCCCGAGAGATCGGCCTGCTCGAAGCCGCCGCCGGAGAGAACCGCCCCGCCGAGGTTCGCGTTGGTCAGATTCGCGCCTTTCAGCTCGACCTTTCCGAGGCGGACCCCTCTGAGGTCGATGACGGCGTTTCCGTCGTGGGAGGGGTCGCGGTTGCCGAGCGCGTAGAGGGCCGCCTGGATGTCGGGGGCCTTGTCCACCGTCGCCGACTTCTTGGTGGCGCGGTCACGGACGTACTTGGACAACATGTCGATCACTGCGGGCTGTGTCCGGGGGGAGTCGGTCATGATGCTCTGCATGGAGTAGATGGCTCCCCTGCGGACATCGACGGAATCGTCGACGAGTTTCTCCACGGCGGCGTCGTACCGGTCGGCGATCTGCCCCTGCTCGGAGATCGTCAGCTCGTCGGACACCTGGGCGACCGATACCCAGGTGAAGACCAGGGCGGCGACCGCCGCCAGTCCCGGGAGCGTCGTCGCGAGCAGATTCGCCCAGTGGCCCGAGCCCCCTGTCTGCTCGGCGCGACCGGGAGCCGCCCAGCGGCCACCGGCCCGCTCCGGCGCCCTGCGACGGTGTCCGGGGGGACGTGCCCCGATGGGTGGCCGAAGGGGACGACGCGCGTACCGGTTTCCTGCCCGTAACCGGCGGTCCGCGATCCGGCGAAGCTGTCGGCCGCGTGCTCCCGCACGAGGTATGCCTCTGCTCACGACTGCCATTTGATCGCATGTCAGCGGGCAGGCAAAGGCCGCCCCTAAGCCCTGACAAGATCGATCGGATGCGGGGGCGGTGCGGCCGACCTAGGCTGAAAAGGTGAAGCGCGTCGTCGTCGATCATTTCGGTGGCCCCGAGGTTTTGCGGGTCGTGGAGGACGACGATCCCCGGCCGGGACCTGGTGAGGTGTGTGTCAGGGTGCTGGCCGCAGGCGTGTCGTTCACCGATGCCCAGTTGCGGGCCGGCACGTATCTCGGCGTACCGAAGCCGCCGTTCACGCCCGGTTATGAGCTCGTCGGCATCGTCGAGGAGCTCGGCCCGGGCTGTTCGCAGCTGCGGGTGGGGGACCGCATCGGTGCGCTGACGGTGTGGGGCGCGGACGCGGAGCGCGTGTGCGTGCCGGAGGCGGAGGCGGTCGAGGTGCCCGGAAACCTCGACCCGGCGGAGGTGCTGAACCTCGTCTTCACCTATATGACCGCCTATCAGCTGCTGCACCGTGTGGCGAGGGTGCGGCGCGGCGAGACGGTGCTCGTACACGGTGCTGCCGGCAGGGTGGGCACCGCGGTCCTCGAACTCGGAGCGGCCGCCGGGCTCCACCTCTGCGGAACGGCATCCGCCCGCGACCGCGCAGCGGTCGAACGGCTCGGCGCGGTGGCGATCGACTACCGCGACGAGGACTTCCTGGAGCGGGTGCGCGAGTTCCCCGGGAAAGGCGTCGACGTCGTGCTCGACGGGCTCGGCGGCGCGGTGTCGCTGCGCTCCTTCCGTGCGCTGAGGCCCGGCGGACGACTTGTCGTGTACGGCCACTACGCCACGCTCGAGCATGGGCACAAGAACTGGCGAGCGTGGGTGGAGTGGTATGCGGCCACCGGGGCCGTCTGGCTGTGGAGCCTGCTCTCGCCCCGACGGCAGGCGCTCGCCTACCGGATCCAGAAACTGCACGGTCGTCACCGCCAACTGCTTCCCGTGGCCGGCGCTCACCCCGCGCTTGCCGTGGGTGGAGGTCCCCGTGACCCGGAGCGGTTCCGGGCGGACTTCCGCGCGTTGCTCGAACTGCTCCGTGAGCACAAGATCCATCCGGTCGTGGCCGAACGTCTGCCGCTGTCCGAGGCTCGCCGAGCGCACGAGATGCTCGAGCGCTCGGCGGCGAAGGGGAAGCTTGTCCTCGTGCCATGAGCCGAGGCCGAGGAGGACGGCGGCAGCAAGTGCCTGTTGCCCCCCTACGCGCCCCCGGCAGGATTGCGCGCCTTATATCCATGCGTGCGGCTGAAAGTCCAAATATGTCACATATGATGCATGGAGCAATATGGCATATGCGCAGCATGTGGCATTTAATGCTGACGGGAGCTTCTTTAGCGAACCCCTCAGCTGGGAGGTCTCAGACAGGCGAGAGGAGTGCATCATGATCGCCAAGCTGCTCGGCAAGCTGTCCTTCACCCGCCACTACGGTGCGTACGGGGAACACGACTGGAACGCTTACGCCGGCGACTAGGCCTGACCGCACTACCGGCGGACGCCCCCGGGCGCCCGCCGACCCCCAGCCACACTGCCGACGACATCGGCCTGGACAGGTACGAGAGCCAGGGACGATCTCATGGGCCGAATGAACGAGCCGCCGCAGTTGTCCGACGGCGGCTTCGCGGCCTGGAGCCGCGACCGGCTGGCACTGGCGCGCCGTGGCGCTGACGAGTGCGGGGACGTCTGGCAGCTGGAGCCGGGTGTCTACGTAGCCGCCACGGCCGGGCCGTGTGAAGACGTCCTGCACCGCGCGCAGGACTTCCTCAAGGCGCCCTCGCCGCTCTTCCCGCCGTTGAAGAGGTCGAGCGGAACACCGACCCTCGAGGAGCGCGCCCACGCTCACGCCGCCCGCATGCGCGGACTGCGCGCACATGCGGTTGCAGGCCGGATCGGTGAGATCGCGCCCAAGGCCGCTCGATTCGCCGACCAGTGGCCCACGGGCCAGGAGGTCGAGATTCTGCCCCAGGTCCGGCACGCCCTGGCAGAGATCGGCGTGCACTACCTCTTCTCCGAAGACGCGCCCACCCTGCTGCCCTTCGCCGCACAGCTCTTCCTGGCCCGGGAGGTGCTCGTACGCCCCTCGCGCTGGGTATGGCCGGGCTGGATCCCCACACCGGCACGGCGATTCCGCACACGGCAACAAGTCGCCTTCACGAACGCTCTGCGGCCCATCGTCCGCCGGCGCCGTTCCTCGGGCCGGCTCGGTGACGACCTGCTGGGACAGATGCTCCTGCCCTCCTCCCACTACGGCCTACTGCCGGAAGAGGCCGTCCTCGACACTCTTCCCGGAATCACCGTCGCCACCTTCGAGACACCCTCCCGGGCAGCCGGATGGATCCTGCTCCACCTGGCCCGGTACCCCCGGGCAGCGGACCGCGTCGCGGCCGAAGCCGCCTTGCTGCCCGCGGACCCGGCCGAGACGACCAGCACCCACCTCGACAGCCTGCGATACACCCGGGCACTGGTGAACGAGGTGCTCCGACTGCACCCCCCGAGCTGGCTACTGACCCGGCGCGCCACGCGACGGACTCAGCTCGCCGGCTACACCATCGACGCCGGTTCCACCGTCCTCGTCTGCCCCTACACGGCCCACCGCGACGCACGGGAACACTCCGAGCCGGACCGGTTCCAGCCCGAGCGCTGGCTCGACGACGCGGGCTCGCCGGCGAAACCCGGGGTCTTCCTCTCCTTCGGTACCGGCCCGCACGCCTGCGAGGGAGCCGCTCTGGCCATGGCGATGCTGACGCTCCTGACCGCGCACACCGCCCGCTGCTACGACTTGAGCGAGCCGCCCGGGCCGGAGCCCGGCTTCCAGGTCGCCACCTTCGAAGGTCTCGCAACGGTCGGCTTGCACCTGCGTGCCACTTCGCGCAGCTGAGGGCAGCGATGCGGAAGGGGATGCCCAAGGCCCCGGACCATGATCGGTCCGGGGCCTTTGCGCCGGTGCCCGCGGCAGGATTCGAACCTGCGACACCCGCTCCAGGAGTGAGGTCGGGCGATCACGAGCGTGGCCTGCAGATTCCCGGACTTGGAAGAGTCCGGCACGCCGATCACGCCGTCGAATGACGCTCTCCGAGTCCCCTGAGCTCGCCAATCCCGGCTCAGGAGGATTCGGACCGCTGTCCCGATCGGCCAAACAGACGTAAATTGGTCGCACAGAACTCCGATCGGCGGTGTGGTGCGCATGAACCACTCCCACAACCTCATGAGGCCGCTCGAGCGGGTGACCGCCTCCTATCGTTCTGCGCGGCCGGGGTCGGCGCGGAAGGTCGCCGTTACGCAGAGAGCCGACCAGTCCGCCGCGTGGGTGGACCTCAGCCTGGACGAGCCGTCCGCCCTCAAGAGCTTGCAGGATGCGGCGACGGAGCTGCGTGACGTCCCTTCTCTGAACGCTGTCCTTGCTCGGGTTGCCGGGGGAGCGATGGCTCTCATGGGCGCCGAGTTCGGGAACATCCAGTTTCTGGACCCTCTTGACGACTCGTTGGTCCTCGTCACCCAGTCCGGCTTCAGCCACGAGTTCCTCGATCACTTCGCGGTGGTTCACGACAACCGCTCCGTCTGTGGACGAGCAGCCTGGCAAGGCGCACAGGAAGTGACGGCCGACGTCCGCGACGAGCCTGCCTTCACACCGCACCAGAAGATCTTCCGTGGCGCAGGTGTCCGCTCGGTTCAGTCCACGCCGCTGGTCGATCGCAGCGGGCAGCTGATCGGGGTGATCTCGACTCACATGTCAGAGCCCGGCCGGCCGACCGAACGCGAGCTTCGGGTCATCGAGCTCTACGGGCAGCTTGCGGGGGAGGTCATCGCACGGCACCTGGTCGGTACCGACGGCCATCCGGTTGACCTTCCGCGCAACGGCACCCCCCTCCACCAGCGCATGGCGCTTCTTGGGAAGACCGGGACCAAGAGTGGTGTGATGCACTGGGCGTACCGGGTGGACGAACCGCACGGTTTCGACGGGTGTCGCAGCTTGGGCGTCCACCCCAATCAGTGGCGCGGCAGGATCACCACTGACAGCCCGGACCAGGGCGCCGAGTATGTCGCGTCCCTCGTTGCCCGCGACCTGATCGTCGATTGGGACATCCGCGGCGTCCGAGACGTCGGGCTCGCTCACGTGCATGTGTGGCGCGGTTGGGAGGGCTCCGCCCGGAACGCTGCCTTCACCTTGGAGGTCCAGCCCGATATCGACGGAGGACGGCGTCTGGCGGTCGACCTCGCGTAGGGGCGGGTTGCCGGCGGGATCAGAAGCGGCCGCCGTGCGCTGGGCGTGGCACGGCCGTGATCACAGCAAAGGGCCAGTTCGAGAGGATCAATTCTCTGAACTGGCCCTTTATCGTGTGCCCCCGGCAGGATTCGAACCTGCGACACCCGCTTCAGGAGAGGGTCTATAGCTTGCCCTGTCTGTGATGGCCTTTCCCTGACTTCGCTGTTCAGGCTGGTCAGCGCGGTGCAGTCTTCCGTATCTGTCTGATCGTTCCCTGTCTTTACTCGGCCTTCCGTTCCCATGACGTTCCCATGAGGGGCCCTCGGAGGTCCCTGGGAGCGGGGGTGGGGGAGTCGGCTGAGGCCAGCTGGGGTCACCGAAGCGGTGAGCACCGCAGACCCCTTGGGGGCGACAAAGGCCCCGCCACGTCAGGGGGTCGGGGCCTTCGGCCGTCTGCGCATGCCCTGTCCGGGCCGCTGAGGACAGGCTAGTGGCCCAGACGCTCGACCGCCCGGCAACGAGGACACACGAGCTGAGCGTTCTTCCCGTAGCGCACCGTCAGACCCTGGCTTCTCTGCACCTCGCTCGTCACATGGGCTGAACGCATGTCGAGACCAGTCTCAGTTGGAGCCACCGGCTAGCTGAGACGGGAGCCCGCCCAAGTCTTCCCGTGCACAAGCACCGACGACGCGAATCGTCTCCGGCAGGTCCAGTCGTGCGCTGGACGCTGTTGCTTGCTCTGACCAGGCAATGGCAGCAACAGCGGCATCCAGTTCGTCCGCAGCCTGGCCAAGTCGGCCGGCCTGGCCTCTGCCACAGATGGAAACCAATGACCGAAGCCAGAACTGGGCTTCAACCAGGTCGTCGAACATCTCCCGCATGTGAGCCTCATCGAGGACAGCCACAAGTCGACCACCTGGGCCGGCGGCAAACTCTGACCTGCGGTTAGACGCTCTCAACAGGTATTTGAGCGCGCCATCGTATGCCGCTTGCCGACGGTCACGGCGCCAACGAGCTTGCTCGTGGCGGTGCTGCAGACGAGCCGTGAGGATCGATCCGATCACGGCGGCTGCGGCGCCCACTAGAGCACCGAGAAGGCCAATGATTGCAACGCCCAATGCTCCCCCAGATGCTGATGCGATCGAGTAGGGACCGTACCCACACTGTTGGATCTAGACTCGATCTTTCGTGACGGCTCGTTGGTTCACCTGGCGGACCGTTTCGGCTTGTTGGGCAGGGTGAGGGCCCGGCTGTCGCATCGGGTGGGCGCCGGGTTCCACGGCTCCGGAGGGGTGGTCCAGGCTCGTCGGGACGGGTGGATCTGCTGGTCAGCCGGGGTTCGGGAGGGTGTGGAGCCGTTCGATTGCGTCCGTGATGAGGTCGGTCCAGGGCCAGTGGGCCGCGAATCTCAGGTGCCGGCGGCGGGCGGTGGTGACGAGTTGGGCCGCGGCGGAGAACAGCCGCAGTCGTAGGCGGCGGGGCTCCCATCTGCGGGTTTGTCCCGTCAGGGCGAGCATCGGCATCCAGGCGAGCAGGTCGAGGGCGATCTGGACGATCTCCAGCCAGATCCGGTTCTGCGCACTGTCGTGGAGGGGGAGGTTGCGCAGGCCGGTGGCGCGGGCGGCCCGGATGCGGTCCTCGGCGCGGGCGCGTTGGCGGTGCCGTAGCTCCAGTGCGGCGATCGGGGTGTTCTTGGTGTTGGTGGCGAAGCAGGTCAGCTGCATCCCGTCAGCGTCGGTGAAGCGCAACTGGGCGCCGGGATGAGGGCGTTCCTTACGGACGATCAGCCGCATGCCCTTCGGCCAGTCCTTCAGTACGTCGCCGTCCAGCTCGGCCGCCCAGGCGCCGTCGCGGATCTCGCCGCCCGGCTCGACGGCCACCGTCCAGGCGGAGGCGGGAACCTTGAGGACGGCCTGGTGGATGGCGTCGGTGATGGTCATGCCGACCGAGTACGACAGCCACCGGCCACGTTTCGTCAGCCAGGCCACGAACTCATGGGTGCCGCCGCCGGAATCACAACGGATCACGTCTGGCGTCCGCGCCGGTACTTCTTCGGCAGCTGGGCCAGCGCGAGCTGGGCGGTGGTGATGTGGTCGGCGGCGGTGTTGCTGCCCGCGCTGCCCGGCCGCAGCAGGCCCGCGACCGGCTCTCCGCTGCCGCCCGCTCCGTGGTCGACGACGCCCATCAGCGGGTGGTGCCCGAACGTCTTCTTCCAGGTCGCGGCTGCGTCCAGCTTCTCAGAGTGCGCAAGAACGAGCACCCCGTCCAGGTCGACGATCACCTGTCCGCCGGCGTTCGGCGCCGAGGCACCGGCCAGCTTCCACACGTATTCACGGGCCTCGGCGCGTGCCGAGCGGATTGCCGCCAGGGCCTTGTCTCCCGCCGTGGCGAGGGTGTCGATGAGACGGGAGACGGTCGGGTCAGAGGCCACCGGCCCGAACAGGCCCGGTTCGGCCCGCAGTATTCCCACGTCCGCGAGGCAGTCCCCGCCGAGTGCGACCGCGAGCGCCACATCCAACAGGACTTTGCCCGGGTCGTGCACCGCACGGGGCCTGCGCCACGGCGACAGCGCCGCCGATATCGCCTGATCCAGCCCGGTCTTGCGGACAGTGTCGACCAGCAGCACGGCCCCGCCTGTGAGACCACCGCCCCGCCGCCGCCCTCGACGCGGACACGCGGGTAGGACCCGATACGCTTCTTCACCTGGGAAGTGCCTCCGACGGTGGCGGGAACAAGGACCTCAGCAATCCTCATTCTCGCTGGTCAGAGGTACTTTCTGCTTTCTTGATCACTGGCCGGACAGCCCGCTTCGTGGCAGCGCGATGCTAGCTACAGACCGAGGCGATGCAGACATTGATGTTCTTGATCGTGACGCTGGGGTTGAAGGACTTGTAGGTGTCGACCGTCACGTTCTTCAGAGCTGTCACGTTGACGGCGGCGTTGTTGAGGCTGTTCTCCAGCACCCTGAGCTCGTTGTCGGTCAGCGTCCGGCTCCCCGTGATCTTCACGATCACCGGACCGACGCCCGTGGCATTGCAGGTGACTACGTTGGCGAGGCCGTTGCTGCAGCTGTAGTGGCCTGTAGCGGATGCAGTGGAGGCACCCCCCAGCAGAACGGCCGGGATCAGGCCCATGAACACAGCGGCGGGGACAAGCAGCTTCTTCACGACGGGTGACTTCCTCTCGTATTACCGACCCTCCCCCGGAGCTCCCCATCCCTTGCCTGCACTCAGGCAGACGGGACGTAAGAGAACCCCAGGGGCTTCCAGTGCCTTGACCTTGCCAACCGCACGCCCACTCACACCCCGACCCGGAAGGCGCCACCCAGATAGGCGACTTCAATTCGCCCTGTTGAAAAAGGATTGCTGGCGTTTCGTGATCCCGTTCGTGGAACCCGAGGCCGCTCCCGGTTGAGCCGGCTCCCGGGCTACCGCAGATATTGGTGTTATCTGTCGGAGCACTTCAGACTGGTCCGGTCACCGACGCTCCGTCAGCCGTCCACCAGGGTCGACGAGGCCTTAGCCTCGATCTTTCGTGACGGTCTGTCGGTTTGGCCGATGGGCCGTTTCGGCTACGTAGTCGGGCGGTAGTGGACGGGCTGAGGGCCCGACTGTCGGGTCGGGTGGTCGCCGGTTTCCACGGTTCCGGAGGTGTTCGGACGCTCGTCGGGGTGAGTCGTGGTTGTTGCTCAGTCGGGGCTCGGTAGGGCCTGAAGCCGGGTAAAGACGCTGGTGATCACGTCGACCCACGGCCAGTGGCGGGCCGATCTCCTGCCAGACCTGGTTCTGAGGAGCCGTTGTCCTTTCGATCATGAGGGCGGTTCTGATCGAACAGGATGCCTGGTCGGGTGATCTTGGCTGGGTGGGCGTATGGGAACAGGGCCCTTGGTAGCGGGTTTGCGACACCTACTCGAGCATGAAGGAGACCCTGTTACTGCAGATCACTGCCGTGCCGTCCAACTCCCAGACGCGGGAGTGCGATTGCCTTGCTCACCGGTTCGGGAACGCGGCCGAGTTCCACGACCGGCTTCGCGCTCGGACCCGGGAGGTCGAGGGGCGCCACGCGGAGCCGACGGCGGCGATCATCGACTCGCAGTCGGACAAGGACGCCGCCTCGGTGCCCGCCTGCTCACGCGGCTATGACGGCGGGAAGAAGATCAACGGCAGGCGCCGGCACGTCATCACGGACAGCCTGGGCCTGCTGTTGAACCGGAACGTGCGCCATAGCGCTCCCACCTGCGAAAACAGGCATCTAAGAGATTCGGGTCAGCACAGAATCAGCACGGGTCGAACAGGTCAGCGCCTACACGGCTTGCGCGCAGGTACCCGCGCCTGCCTCCGACGAGGGTCGAGCCGCCATGTCGAGGGGCTCGGACCGCATGGCGTTCTGCAGGACCTGCTGGCAGCGATGCCAGGCGCAGGGCACAGGGTGTCCGTAGATGTCGACGGTTACCTTGATGGACCGGTGGCCGAGCTGGCGGGAGACGTCGCATATGGGAACGCCGTTCGCGAGCGCCGTCGGGGCGAAGAGGTCCCGCAGGGCACGCGATGTACACTTCGCCCGGCCTGGCCGTCCACCAGTCTCTTGAAGTGGTAGCCATACGCCAGCCTTCGGTGCCTGCCGGACGGGCTGATGAAGTCGACAGGCACTGGGGCCCACTGCCCTCGATCCGCGGCGGCCCGTCCCCGACTCCACGTTCCGGCTTCTTCCGCCCGAAGGATGGCCTGCTCCCCGAGCCCGTGCCCCGACTTGCGCCCCGTCCGTTCGGCCTGCGCGCAGCGGCCGACCGCATCCCGCAGGTCCACGCGGGGGGGGGGCCTCGCCGATCAACGCTCACGACGATGTGCGGGTAGGAGACGCGCAGCGCGAACAGCAGGGGTCCGTCGACGAGGTCGGCGAACAGCTCCACGAACTGCCCCGCGCCGCTGGTCCCACCGCAGGCCATAGCACCGCGTTCTCCGTGCGGACGCGGACGACGAGCCAAGGCGTGTTGGCGATGGTGAAGAGCATGGCAGTAATCCATGCGGTGTGGACGAGGGGCAGGGCGATGCCTTCGAACAGGACGATGAGGTAGTTGGGGTGCCGCATCCAACGGTAGGGCCCGGTGGTGACCAGCGGTAGCCCGGGCACGACGATGACGCGGGTGTTCCATCGGGGGCCGAGCGCCCTCATGCACCAGGCGCGGCCTGCCTGCACGAGGATGAGGACGGCCAGCGCTGGCCAGCCGATCAAAGGGACGAAGGCGCGGTCGGTGAGGGCGACCTCTGCAACGGTCCCAACGAGCAGGCAGACATGAAGGGTGATCATGACGGGGTGGTGGCGTTGCCCGTACTCGATGCCGTCGCGGTCGATGGCCCATCGCGCGTTGCGACGGGCGGTCGTCAGTTCGACCAGGCGCACGACGGCCACCGCGGTCATGAGAACGAAGAGACTTACGGGGATTGTCACCCAGCCCAGGGACATGTCGGATCGTCCTTCTCACTCCCGGACGGCGGAATCCTCGTCTTACGCGGTCGCGAGTCGGTTGAGGCGTTCGGCCAGGGCGCGGTATCTGCCGGCACGGTCCGCTGATTCCTCCACGTGGGCGGCGATCTCCTCCTGGGCGTGCTGTCCGACCGGTGTAAGTCCGGTGGTGTCGAGGGCGCCGAGCATGCGGACGAAGGGAAGGGCGATGTCCTTGTAGTAGATCTCCGGTGAGAGGATGCCCGACCTGGCCATGGAGCTGATCAGCCGGCCGAAGCCGGGTGCGGCGTGGCCGGGGGGGCGGAATGTCTTGAGGACTTTGGCCACAGCCTGAAGCGTTCGGTCGGGGTGCATACGCATACACGCCTGGAGGGTGGTCCGGTAGAAGAGCATATGCCGGTTCTCGTCGTGGGCGATGCGCTGCATCAGAGCCCCGCACGCCGGTTCGTCGCACAGTCGGCGGATTCCCTGGTAGCTGACGCGGGTGCCGAGCTCCTGGATGGTGACGTAGACCAGCGAGGCGATGAGGTCGCCGCGGTAGTCGATCTCGTAGCCGTGCTGCACATGCGCGGCGCGGGCGTCCTCCAAAAGCACCGGATCGGCACTGCGGGTGACCACGAGGTAGTCACGGATGGCGGTGCCGTGCCTGGCCTCCTCCACGGTCCATCGATTGACCCAGACACCCCAAGGGCCGTCGAGCGACAGCATTTCCCCGATCACCCGGTGGTAACTGGGCAGGTTTTCTTCGGTGAGCAGACTGTAGAGGAGGCCGTCCCGAGCGGCCGCCTTCAGTTTCTGCTGGGAGGGGTCCCATGGCTCCCCTTCGAGGAGACCGTCGTAGTCACGGCCCTGGCTCCACGGGACGTACTGGTGCGGGTACCAGTCGACGGTAGTCCGGAAGTGCGTGTCGAGGGCGTCGGTGACCACCGGTTCGAGGTCGATCAGGATGCGTACGTCTGCGGGGATGGCGGGCACGGTCCGTGACACCTTTCTTGTCATGCGGTCGGCAGGTTTCGGTGGCGGCCGGCGGCCCCCTACCAGCGGAGGAGGACCAGTTCGATGGCGAACCCCGGCCCCATGGCGGCGACCAGGCCGGGCGCGTTCGCGGGTGGCGGTGTTTCCATGGCCGCGTGCAGGATGTCCAGTACGGAGACGGACGAGAGGTTGCCCCACTCGGCCACGGAGCGCCGGGTGAGCTCCAAGGCGCCAGGCTGCAGGTCCAGGGCCTGCTGTACAGCGGTAAAGACCTTCGGTCCGCCACCGTGGATGATCCAGCTCGCAATCTGGTGCGGCGACAGTGCATGCCGTGCGAGGAGCCCTTGGACGGCCGTGGGCAAGTGCTTCTCCGTGAGCGTCGGGACCTCGGGCGACAGCAGGATCCGGAAGCCGTGGGAGCCGATGTCCCAGCCAAGGACGTCCTCGGTGCCGGGGACCAGCAGGCTGTGGGTGTCCACCAGCTCAGGCCCGGCGGGGCCGCCGTCCCGCCGGGCTCCCAAGGCCACGACGGCGGCCGCGCCGTCCCCGAAGAGGCTGCCGGCGACGATGTTCGCCACGGAGCCGTCCTTGAGCTGGTACGCCAGTGTGCACAGTTCCACGGCGAGCAGGACGGCCACTTGGTCGGGGTGGGCCAGTAGGTAGTCATGGAGCCGGGCCAGACCTGCGGCGCCTCCGGCGCAGCCGCTGCCGAACAGCGGGATACGTTTGACGTCCGGCCGCAGCCCGACCCGGTGGGCGAGCCGAGCCTCCAGCGACGGCACGGCCACCCCGGTGACCGTGGTGCTGATCACCGCGTCGACCTCCTCCGGCTGGACGCCCGCGGTGCGCAGCGCGCCGATCAGCGCCCGTTCCCCCAGGTCCATGGCGGTGTCGAGCCAGACGCGGTTCTGCTCGGTGAAGTCCTCCCGGCGGGCGAGATCGACGAGCTTCTCCAACGGCAGAGACAGCGAGCGGGTCTCCACACCCGAGCTGGACTGGATCTTACGGAGTACCAGAGCGCCCATCTCGGACTCCAGCAGCGTCGTGCGGGCCAGGGCGGCCAGGATCTCTTCCTGCCGGTATCGATACGGCGGGAAGGCCGTCTGGATCGCCACCACCTGTGGGCCGGCGGCCGCCGACTGCCGAGTGCGATCACGTGTCGCCTGACGCATCGACATCAGCTTCCGCCCTTCTTCACAGGTGTAGTGATCAACAACGGGGACCGGGTTCGGGCCGGAGCCCACCAGTTCGCCGGACCAAGGGCCGCCATGACGGCGGGCACCAGAACTCCCCGCACCAGGACGGCGTCCACGAGCGCGCCGAGCGCGACGCCGACGCCGATGAACTTGAGCAGGGCGACGTGGGAGGTGGCCATGGCCACGGTCGAAATCGCCACGGCTGCCGCAGCGGACGTCATCAGCCGGCCGGTGCGGGCGACGCCCTCGATGATCGAGGTGCGATTGTCGCCGCAGCGGTCGTACTCCTCCCGGATACGCCCGAGCAGGAAGACCTCGTAGTCCACCGACAGGGCGAGCGCGATGAACAGGACGAACAGCAGCGTCGAGGCGTCCAGCGTTCCCGTCACCGTGAAGTGGCCGAGCACTGCGCTGCCGTGGCCGTCCTGGAAGAGAACGACGAGCGCGCCGAGGCTCGCCCCGAGGCTGGCGGCGGCCACGATCAGAGCTTTCAGGGGGGCAACCAGGGTACGGGTGAAGGCGCTGAGGAGGGCCAGGAGCCCCACAGCCAGCAGAAACAGGCACCACGGGAGGGCGCCGAGGACGGCGTCCGCCGTGTCGACGACCTCCGCGGCTCGCCCGCCCACCGCCACGCTTCCCGGGGCGGGGGTTTGCCGTACCTTGCGCACCACGGTGTCCGCCTCCGGCGTGCCGGGGGCGGCGGACGTGGCCGCCAGCAGCACGACCGCCTCACCGGACGGAGCCACACGCACCACGCGGACACCAGTGATGCCCGGGACACGGGCGAGTCGGTCGCCGTACGCCGGTGCACCGTCCGTCGCCCGCGGCCCGGTGACGACCACTGTGAGGAGCCGCTCCGGTGGCGCGGTGAACTCGGCGCGCACACGCTCGGCCGCTGCGGCAGCCGGAGCCGACGAAGGCAGCGTGCGTTCGTCCACAATGCCGAGCCGTGCGTGGGTGAAGGGCAGGGCCAGCAGGGCCAGCAGCAGCACCGCCAGGACGCCCGCCAGGAGGGGCCGTGCGGTGACCGTGGACGTCGTGCGATGCCAGAAGCGACTCCCGTCCCCGGTACGGGCACGCCGCCACCGCGCCAGCGGGTCCCATGCCTGGACCCGGCGGCCGAGCAGCCGCAGACAGGCGGGCAGCACGGTCAGGGCGACCAGCGCCGCCAGCACGGTGACGATCATGCCCGCCAGGGACAGTGCGCGCAGCATCGGCACCGGCACCAGCAAGGCGGTGGAGAGGCATACGGTGACGGCGGCGGCGGAGAATGCCACCGAACGGCCGCTGGAGCGGCGGGCGGCCGCCAGCGCCGTGTGAAGGTCCGCGCCCCGCGAGGTCTCCTCCCGTACGCGGGCCAGCAGGAAGAGGCTGTAGTCGACGGCCAGGCCGAAACCGATCGCCGAGGCGGCGTTCACCGCGACCCGTGAAACGTCGGCCACCTGCGCCAGCAGACCCAGGACCGGGATGGTGCAGCCGATGGCCAGCGCGGCCACGACCACGGGCAGCAGCGCGGACACCACGGACCCGTAGGCGAAGACCAGGACGACGAAGAGTACCGGCGCGGCCAGCAGTTCGGCCCGGCTCAGATCGCGCTCGATGGTCTCGTCGATCTCACGGTTGGCCCACACCTCGCCGCTGGGCTCCACCCGCATCCCCGGGACGGCCGAGCGGGCCGCCGCCACCACACCGGGCGCCACCTGTTTACGTTCCTTGTCCGTCCCCTTCAGCCGTATGGCGACCAGCAGGGTCCGTCCGTCCTTGGAGCGCAGCCACGTGTCACCGGTGGTCTGTGCCGACCACACGGTCTTGACGTCACGCTGCCCGGCCAGCGTCTCCGTGATCGCTGTGGTGCCGTCCCGGACGGCGGCCTCGCGTCCACCGTCGGTGCGCTGTGAAACGGCCAGGAGCAGATCGGGCGAGGGCACGCCGAGCCGCTCTACCTGCCGTCTCACACGCGTTGCCTCCGTGTCCGTCGCAACCGCGCCGCCCGTGCTCAGCGCCGAGAAGGCAACCGGGGCCAGCACCCCCGCGCACACCGCCGCCAGCAGGGCGCTCACCACCACCAGCCAGGCCCGGCGCCGCACCGCATCCATCCGTGTTCCTCCGTCGTGCATCCGATCCGGACGCTTCGTCTGGCTCCCACTAGGAAGCCGTGAACAGCAGAACGGCGTTCTGGCCGCCGAAGCCGAAGGAGCAACTGATCCCCGCCTCGCCGCGCGTGGGGCGGGGACGTCCGGCGACGATGTCCAGCTTGTGGTCCCCGTCCTGGCCCTCGAAGTTCGCCACCGGCGGGACGGCCCCATGGCGCAGCGCGAGAACCGTGTACGCCGCCTGGATCGCCCCGGCCGCCCCCAGCGCGTGTCCGATCACGCCCTTGGACGCGGTGACCGGCGGCCCATCGTCACCGAAGACGCGGACGAGGGCTCGTGCCTCGGCCGCGTCGTTCAGCGGGGTGGAGGTGCCGTGCGCGTTGACGTGGCCGACGCTCCCCGGCCCGCACCCAGCGTCGGCGAGAGCGGTGTGGATAGCGCGGACCGCGCCGTCGCCCTGCGGGTGCGGGGCGATGGGATGGTGCGCATCGGCGCCGGCACCGTAACCCCGCAGCAGCGCCAGGACGGGAGCCCGGCGGGCCCGAGCCGCGCAGGCGCGTTCGAGGACGAGGATGCCGGCACCCTCGCCCAGGACGAAGCCGTCACGTTGCGCGTCGAACGGCCGACTGGCCAGAGCCGGTTCCGCCCTGCGCCGGGACAGCGCCCGCATCCGCGTGAAGCACGTGGCCGTCATGCGCGAGCGAGCCGACTCACTGCCGCCCGCCAGCACGATGTCGCAGGTACCGGATCGCAGCAGGTCCCGGGCCACTCCGATCGCGGTGGCGCCCGACGCGCAGGCGCTGGCGGTGGTGAAGTTGGGGCCGCGCACGCCCAGGTCGATGGCGACCTCGCCCGCGGCCATGCTCGGAACGCTGCGCGGGAGCGCGAGCGGCGAGACCCGCTCCGGCCGCCCGGCGCCGAGGTGGCCGAACTCAGTGACGTATGTACTCAAACTGTTCGATCCCACGCCCAGCACGACACCGACTCGCTCCGCTTCCCAGGTACGACGATCGAGGCGCGCGTCCGCGACGGCCCGCCGGGCGGCGACGAGGGCGAACTGGATGAAGCGGTCCCCGCGCCGCGCCGACGCCCGGCCGAGTTCCGTCTCGGCGTCGAAGTCCGTCACCCGGCAGGAGAAGTCGACGGGCAGGCCCGCCAGACCGGGATCCGTCGCGGCCAGCGAGCGCCCCTGGCACAAGGCCGCCCAGTTCGCCTCCACCGTATGCCCGGCCGGAGTCACCAGCCCCAGCCCAGTGACCGCGATCTCAGCGCGCATGCTCGAACGCCCGAGCCGCCTCGCCCAGGGTCGAAGACGGGCGCAGGTCCAGGGCGTTCTCGGGCAGGACGATCCCGTACTCCTCCTCCGCCGCCACCACCAACTCCATCAGCGACAGCGAGTCCAGGCCGAGACTCTTGAACGTCGTCCTGCCGGAGAACTCACCGGTATCCGCCTTTACATTGAGGTGGCCGGTCAGCAGGGCCACCAACTCCTCGGGAAGGGCCGACTCCGCCGCGCCTTCCGCCGCCTGCCTCATGCCTGGGTCTCCTGTTTCCTCGCTGCGAGAGGCCCTGCGGGGCTGCCCGCGTTTATCCGTTAAAGGCCACACGCGCGGGAAGCTTGCGTCTCAAGCCACTCCACGTGCTGACCGAGCCGGTCCTGCGCCTGTCGCCCGGCCGCACCCAGCCCGGTCGTCGACATCACGCCAAACGCACACAACAACGGCCCCATCACGTACTCGCGATGGACATCGAGGTTGAAGATGCCGGCCGCCGCGACCCGCGCCGCCCGCGCCCCGAACCCGGGGACCCCGGCCCCTGGCATCCGAAAGCCACACACCACGTCAGCCAGGGCCATCAGGGCCTCGTCCGGGAAGCCTTGGAGCGCGTCAGCGTACAGGCCCGGGTAAACAGCATGTGCAGGTTCTCGTCCGCCGCGAGCCGGGCCATCGCGGTACCCGGTGCTGACGTGCCGCATCCGCAGCCCCTCCAGGGCCACCGGGTCGACCGCCCGGCGGGCATGGACGTAGGCCCGAAGCGGGTCGCGATCTCGAAGTGGTAACTGGGCAGGTTGTCCTCGGTGAGGAGATTGATGATCAGCGAGTCCTGCACGGGTTGCGACAGCTTCGACTGCGCCGATTCCCAGGCCAAACCCTTCAGCGGCCCGTCGAAGTCCCGCGCCGCACTCCACGGCACGAACTGGTGCGGCAGCCAGTCACGCGCAGCCGCAAGATGCCACTCCAGGAGTCGCTCGACCGACGGCTCCAGCTCCCGCAGCACGACTTCCGCCATATTGCCGACCACGCCCGCCCCCCTGCCCTGCCCGTTATCTGTTTAGCTGTGCGCCACCGTGTAAACACCAACGAGGGGTGCAGGGAACGATCTGTCACTCGTTAGTGTTCGTAAGGCCGTTCCAGCCGTGGCCATCCATGAAGCCGAACTGCTCAACGCGCTGCCCTACCCGGCACTCAACCTTGTCCACACGATTGTCGACACGCCCGAGGACCCGGTAGGGCCGCATGCCGAGGTTGCAGGGCTGACCAGCGCTTTCAGGTCGGCCGGTTCGTGGTGGAGGGGCACCTCAGCGGGACACGCGCACACCGCGCGTTCGTCCGTCGCCGTAGACGCCGAGCAGGTCGTCGCGGAACAGGCCGGCCAGGAAGCTGCCAACACGTCGTCGCCGGCGCGCCGACCGCCTGACAGGTCAGCGTGGGGCCCCGCAGGACTGCGAGCATCCCGGGTGGGCCGTGCTGGTCAACTCACACCTCGCGGGGCGGGTCGGGACGGGCGGGTCCGAGCGGGAGCACCGTGACCGGTGTCGTGGTCACGGACGGGCCCGGTTACGGTCACCGTCGTCCCCTTCTCCGTGGGCCGTCGGGGCGGGGCACGTGGCGGGCAGAGCCAGGGCGTGCGGGTGTCGCGACTCGCGGGGACCCGCTCTACGCGGCCTTCGTACTCGCCATCGCCATGGGTCTCCGCCGGGGAGAGATCATCGGCCTTCGCTGGTCAGACCTCGACCTCGAAAACCGCGTCCTGTACGTCCGGCAGCAGACCCAGCCCCGCCGTGGCGTCCTCTACGACGACGACCCCAAGAGCCGCCGTCGTCGCGCCGTCCCGCTGCCCGCCCTCTGCATCGCGCCCCTGCGCTGGCACCGGATGCGCCAGGCGGATGCTCGCGCCAAGGCGGGGGAGCGGTGGCCGGACTCGGACTACGTCTTCACCACGCGCACCGGCCGCCCGGTAGAGCCCCGGAACGTCTACCGCTCCTTCACCCGCGTCGCCCGGTCCGCCGGCCTCCGCGTGATCCGGCTGCACGACGCTCGCCACGGGACGGCCACACTCCTCACGGTGGCCGGAGTCGCGCCCCGTGTCGTGATGGAGATCCTCGGACACAGTCAGATCAGCATCACCATGGACGTCTACACCCACGTCGTCCAGGACACCCAGCGCGAAGCCATGAGCCACATGGACCGGCTGCTCAGGAAGAGGCGTCCCGGTCGCCAGTGACCACCCGTGTTGATGTCAAAACTGGATGTCAAAGGCCCCGGACCATGATCGGTCCGGGGCCTTTTCCCTTGTGCCCCCGGCAGGATTCGAACCTGCGACACCCGCTTTAGGAGAGCGGTGCTCTATCCCCTGAGCTACGAAGGCGAGGATCTGCACCGACAGTGTAGCGGCTGCCGTCGCGGGCGGTTCGAGCGTTTGCGGAGGTCGGCGAGTGGGGGCGGTGGGGGAGGGCTACGCGGTCAGTGCCGACACGCGGCGGAGTACCTCGTCGCGGCCCAGTGTGCGGGCCACGGCGAAGAGGTCCGGGCTGCGGGTCGAGCCGGTCAGGGCCACCCGGATCAGCTGGGAGGCCTCGCGGATCGAGCCGGGGTAGGCGTCCGGGTTCTTCTTGTACTCCTTGGGCGAGGGGGCGAAGCCGTGCTTGGTGGCGAGGGTGCGGATCTGGTCGAACCAGGCCTGGGGGTCGTCCAGTTCCGCGTACTGCGCCGCGAAGTCCTGCGCGAAGGCGCGGACCAGGTCCGCGTCGAGGCCGCCGAGACGCTCGTCCCCGGCTGCGACGAGCGTGAACAGCTGCGGGAAGAAGAAGCCGTAGGCGTCGCGGAAGTCCGACCACTTGCGGAGATCCTTGCGGGGGTTGTCCACGCCCACGCGCTCCACGTCCACGGCGGCCGACGCGAGCGCCCGCTCGGCGTCCAGCACCGGCACGAGGTCGGGGTCGTGGGACAGGGCCCACTCGCGTACGGCGGTGAGGATCTGCTCGCTGCTCAGGGTGGCGATGTGGTCCGCGCTGATGCCCTCCAGCTTCACCAGGTCGACCAGCGGACCCGCCACCCCGCAGTCCTCGAGCCTGATGGGCTCCTGCAGCGCCTGGGCGAGCGGCAGTTCGGCCAGACGGCCGTTCGCGAGACCGCGGAGGTAGTAGAGCACCGGCTCGGCCGGGTAGCCCTCGCCGAGATAGAAGTCGACCGTGGACTCGGGGTCCTTGCGCTTGGAGAGCTTCCGCTTGCCGCCCTTGATCTGCTTCATCAGCGGCGCGATGTGCGCGTACACGGGCGGCTCGAAACCGAGCGCCTCGAAGAGCTGGAGGTGCACGGGAACGGAGGAGATCCACTCCTCGCCCCTGATGACGAGGTTGACCCGCATCAGGTGGTCGTCCACGACGTGCGCGAAGTGGTACGTGGGCAACCGCACTGCGCTGTCGGAGGACTTGAGGATCACCACGTCGTTGCGGTTGTCCTCGTGCTCCAGGCGCCCGCGGATGGCGTCCGTGAAGGACCGGCGCGCACCGCGCAGGGCGGGCGAGCGGAAACGCACCACGTAGGGCACGCCCTCGGCGAGCTTGGCCGCGACCTCGCCGGAGTCGGCGTCGCGCCAGATCGCCCAGTCGCCGTAGTAGCCCGTCGGCACCTTGGCGTCCTCCTGGCGCTGCCGGATGTCGGCCAGCTCCTCCTGGGTCGCGAAGCAGAGGTAGGCCTGTCCCGTCCGCAGCAGCGCACGCACGTAGCTGAGGTAGATCTCCTGGCGTGCCGACTGGAGGTAGGGACCGTAGTCGCCGACGGCCGTGGCGTTGTCGGCGGGCAGGGCGAAGTAGTCGAAGGCCCGGTTGAACTGCTCGACGGCGCCATCGACTTGGCGCGACTGGTCGGTGTCCTCGATGCGGAGCAGGTACGTGCCACCGGTGCGGTGCGCGACGGCCTGGTTGATCAGGCCCGCGTAGATCCCGCCGATGTGGACGAAGCCGGTCGGTGACGGCGCCAGCCGTGTGACCTGCGCGTCGGCGGGCAGGTCGCGGGCCGGGTAGCGCTGCTCCCAGTGCGCGGGCTCCGGAAGGTCCGCAGGGAACAGTGCGTCGATGGTGCTGGCGTCGAGCATGGAGGGTCTCGGTTTCCGACCTAGAAGGGACGTGGAAAGGGGCGTAGAAGGGGCGTAGAAGGATGTTTGTCCAGGCTATCAACGGGCCGAGGGGCGGCCGGCGGTCGCTCAGGCCGACGGGATACGCGTGAAGCGGGACGCGGTGTGCAGGTCCGTCTGGATCCGGTCGGCGGTCGCGCGGAGGGCGGGGAGGAGTGCGTCGACGCACTCCGCCAGGGTGCGGCGGGCCGGATGGGTGGCCACGTTCACCGCGGCGACCGCCCGGCCCGTGCGGTCCCGTACCGGTACGGCTATCGACCGCAGGCCCGACTCCAGCTCCTCGTCGACGAGGGCGTAGCCCTGTGTGCGGACCTCGGCGAGGGCGGGGGACAGGGGGCCGGTGCCGTCCGCGAGGAGGACGCGGCCCAGGGACGTCGACGCTGCCGGCAGCCGCGCGCCCACCGTGATGTCCACCGTCAGTACCCGGCTCGCGCCCGCCCCGGCCGTGTACTGGATCTCCGCCTCCGTGCCCGGCGCCAGGACGGCGAGTGCCGTCGGCTCGTGCAACCGGTCGGTGAGCGCCCGCAGATGGGGCTCGGCGAGGCGGGGGAGCGTGGTGCGGGACAGTGGCGGGAAGCCCAGGTCCAGGACGCGGGGCGTGAGGGTGAAGGTGCGGCCGGGGCCCGCGGCCACCAGGCCCAGGTGCTCGTACGTGATCAGCGCCCGCCGGGCCGTGGCGCGGGCCAGGCCGGTCGCCCGGGCCACCTCGGTCAGCGGCAGTGCGGAGCGGTCCGCGCCGAACGCGGTCAGCACGGTCAGGCCCCGGGCCAGGGACTCGACGAACTCCCGGCCCAGCTCGTGCTTGGACGCCGTCGTCCAGGTCGCCAGGCCCGAGGGCGGCGGGCCGGGCAGCGGCTGCGGTGCCTCGCGCAGGTCGGCCTCCATCGCCGCCACCGCCGTACGCAGCCGGGGGAGCAGGGAGCTGCGCAGGTCGGCCGCCGAGTGGCGGCTGGTGTGGCTGACCACGCTCGCCACGCACGCCACCCGGCCGGTGTCCGGCTCCCGTACCGGTACGGACACCGCGACCAGGCCCGGTTCGATCAGCTGGTCGTCCAGCGCCCAGCCGTCCCGGCGGGCCCGCTGCGCCCGCCGTTCGAAGTCGTCCGCGGCGGATGCCGACCGGGGCGGTACGGCGGGGAAGGAGGCGTCCTCGGGGTCCTCGGCCCGCCGGGCCCGCCACCGCTGCCAGTCCGCGTCCGTCCATTCGGCCGCGAACAGCGCTCCGGGCGCGGTGCGTTCGGCCGGCAGCAGGTCGCCGATGCGGAAGCTCACGGACATCGCGCGGCGACGGGTGGCCTGGTGGATGAAGCGGATGCCGTCCAGGTCGGCGACCGCGAGCGACACCGATTCGTCCAGCTCGTCGGCGAGGGCGTCCGCGCGCGCGTCGAGCAGTGCGGGCAGACGCAGGGCGGCCAGGTAGGCGTTGCCCAGCTCCATCACCCGGGGGGCGAGGAGGACGTCCCGGCCGTCGAGGCGGACGTACCCCATGCGGGCCAGGGTGGCGGTGCTCCGGTCGACCGTGGACCGGGCGAGCCCGGTGGCCCGTTCCAGCGCGCTCGGGCTCAGTGTGCCGCCCGCCTCGGTCAGCCGCCGCAGCACGGCGATCCCACGCATCAACGGCGCGACCGCCTCGGCCGGCACCCCGGCGCGGACCTCGGGATCCAGTGCGGTGTTCGCGGGCATCAGCTCTCCGATACGGCATCCAGGCACGCCTACGGTAAACCCGCCCGCGCGGCGGCCACCCCGCCTCCGCCCCGGTCCCGCTAGCTCCGGGTGATCCGCACCTTGTAGTTCCCGGAGGCGTCAGCCCCCAGCACCTCGATCGTGATGCCGTGGCGTGGGTCCTTGAAGGACTCGCCGGTGGTGAAGGGAGCGTCGGAGAGCTCCGCGTGGACGTTGGGGCTGCGGGTGCAGCCGCCGCTGCCGCGGTGGGCGTCGTAGACGGTGACCGGGCCGCGTCCGGTGTCCACGGTGGCGTCGACCTTGTAGACGAGGATGCCCGGCTCGCACACCGCCTCGTCGTTGCCGCCCGGGGCGCGCAGCTCCAGCGCGTACGTGGTCCGCGTGTCGACCGGCACGAGGACCAGCTTCCCGCCGCCCTCCTTGTACAGCGGCGTCAGCGTGTACTCGACGGTGCCCGGGACTGCCGCGCAGCCGACCTGGTTGCCGTCCAGCCAGCCCAGCTTCCACTTGTGCCAGCCGAGCAGGTCGTTGTTGGCCCCCCAGTCCTCGCTCATGATGTCCCAGTGGCCGACGGTGCCCCCACCCTCCTGGGTGTAGAGGTCGGGCAGCCCGAAGGTGTGGCCGTTCTCGTGCGGCAGGACGCGGTAGCCGGTGCGGGAGTAGGAGCCGGAGCCGTCGTCCTGGCGGGAGTAGACGAAGGACGCGTTGGCGATGTGGACGCCGTCGGCGACCGGGGCGTCGGCGTTGCCGGCGAAGGTCACGGACAGCACCGTGTCCAGGGCGGAGGGGCCGGCGTTCGGGGTGACCAGCACGTTCAGCAGGTCGTACGAGCGGAAGTCCACCTCGGGATCGGCGGCGGCCACGATGTCCTGCACCAGCTGCCGGTAGCCGGGGTCGAAGGGCGCGCCGCGCTCTATGCCGTACGCCTTGAAGGGCTTCGGCATGCGCAGCCAGGACGTGATCGGGGTCTCGGGCTGGTAGTCGAGCCGACCGTACGACGCCGTGCGGAACCACTCCCGGGTCTGCGGGAAGAACTCGTGGAAGCGGTCGAGCGCGCTGCCCTGCCCGGGCGCGTCGGAGAAGTCGACCATCAGGGTCAGGGCGTGGACCGTGCCGGTGGAGCGGGAGTAACCGGCCGGGGTGGGCAGGCCCTCCGTCATCTGGACGTCCAGGCCGCTGTGGATCAGGCACGGCGAGAGGGCGGTGGAGCGGGCCAGGCCTATCGGCCCGGCGGTGGTGGGCGCCGTCAGATGTCCGGTCCCGGCCGAGGTGCTGACCGCGAGGGTCAGGACGGTCACCGCGACGAGGGCGGCCACGCGGCGCGGGCGTATGCGGCGGCGGGGCGAGTGCGGCTGCATGCATGGACCTTCCGCTCCACGGCAGCCGCACGTCGCCGGCTGCACCCTTGCGCTCACCCTGTGTGGACAGGGTGGGGGGCGCGCGTTGGAGGAGACCGATCGTGGGAAATCCCCGCGCGAGCGGGTGGGAACCGCGCCCGGCAAGTGTGGTTCAGGTCACAGGAATTCTTTCCGGGGGCGGGAAATAACCGGGGAACCTCTCCCCGTTTAGACCTGTGTCCGAGTGAAACGGGGAGTCCTTCCCCGGATCGCCCCGCAGACTCGGATCACCGTCAACGACTCAGGGAGTACGCCGTGCAGACCGCAACCCCGACACGTAAGGCGCCCCGGCCCCGCGCCGACGCCCTGCGCAACCGGGAGCGGATCGTCACCGCCGCCCGGGAGATGTTCGTCGAGCACGGCCCGGACGTGCCGCTGGACGAGATCGCCCGCCGGGCCGGTGTCGGCAACGCCACCCTGTACCGCAACTTCCCGGACCGTGACGCCCTCGTCCGCGAGGTCGTCTGCTCCGTCATGGACCGTACGGCCGAAGCGGCCGAGCAGGCCCTCGCGGAGACCGGGGACGCCTTCGCCGCCCTGGAGCGTTTCGTGCACGCCGCCGCCGACGAGCGGATCAGCGCGCTGTGCCCGATGGTCTCCAGCACCTTCGACAAGGACCACCCCGACCTGGTGGCGTCCCGGGAACGGGTCGAGCAGCTGGTCGAGGAGGTCATGGGCCGGGCCAAGGAGGCGGGTCAGCTCCGCGCCGACGTGGGCGTCGGCGACCTGATGATCGTCGCCGCTCAGCTCAGCCGGCCGCCGGCCGGCACCGACTGCCTCAGCAGCGACCGCTTCGTCCACCGCCATCTGCAGCTGTTCCTGGACGGGCTGCGGGCCCCCGCCCGCTCCGCCCTGCCGGGGACGGCCGTGACCATCAAGGAGCTGCGCCGGTGCTGAGCGATTAGTTCCGGCCGCGCCGGCGGTCTCCCACACACCAGCACCCCGGTCGTCAGCGACGACGAGCCGGCCCCTCCAGCACGCCCGACCGTCTTCCGTTTTCTGATTTCTGATCTTTTTCCGTCACGAAGTCCCGAAGTGGGTACCCCCATGTCCGAAACAGCCCTCAAGGCTCCCGGCGCCGCCGCACCGAGCGGTGACGCCAACCGCTGGAAAGCGCTCGTCTTCATCGCGCTGGCCCAGCTGATGGTCGTCCTCGACGCCACCATCGTGAACATCGCCCTGCCCTCCGCCCAGCAGGACCTCGGCATATCCGACGGCAACCGGCAGTGGGTCGTCACCGCCTACGCCCTCGCCTTCGGTGGTCTGCTGCTCTTCGGCGGCCGCATCGCCGACCTGTGGGGCCGCAAGCGCGCGTTCGTTCTCGGCCTGACCGGCTTCGCCGCCGCCTCCGTGCTCGGCGGTGTCGCCACCACCGGCGCGATGATGTTCGGCGCCCGCGCGCTCCAGGGTGCCTTCGGCGCCCTGCTCGCCCCGGCCGCGCTGTCCCTGCTCGCCGTGATGTTCACGGACGCCAAGGAGCGCGCCAAGGCGTTCGGCATCTACGGTGCGATCGCCGGTGGCGGTGGTGCCGTCGGTCTGATCCTCGGCGGCTTCCTCACCGAGTACCTGGACTGGCGCTGGACCTTCTTCGTGAACGTCCCGTTCGCCGTCGTCGCCGCTCTCGGCGCCAACTTCGTCATCCGTGAGCCGGAGGGCGGCCGCAACCGCTCCCCGCTCGACATTCCCGGCGTGATCCTGTCCACGCTCGGCCTCGTCGCCCTCGTCTACGGCTTCACCCGCGCCGAGTCCGACGGCTGGAGCGACGCCGTGACCGTCTCGATGTTCGTCGCGTCCGTGGTGCTGCTGACCGCCTTCGCGCTGGTCGAGTCCAGGGTCAAGGCTCCGCTGCTGCCGCTGCGCGTGGTCACCGACCGCAACCGCGGCGGGATCTACCTCTCCCTGGGCCTCGCGATCATCGGCATGTTCGGCCTGTTCCTCTTCCTGACCTACTACCTGCAGGTCGTGAAGGGCTACTCGCCGGTCAAGACCGGCTTCGCGTTCCTGCCGATGATCGCCGGCATGATCACCGGCTCCACCCAGATCGGCACCCGCCTGATGACCCGGGTCCCGGCCCGCTTCCTGATGGGCCCCGGCTTCCTGGTCGCCGGTCTCGGCATGCTGCTGCTGACCCAGCTGGAGGTCGGCTCCTCGTACACCACCCTGCTGCTGCCCGCGATGCTGCTGCTCGGCCTCGGCATGGGTACGGCGTTCATGCCGGCCATGTCCCTGGCCACCTCGGGCGTCGAGCCCCGGGACGCCGGTGTCGCCTCCGCGATGGTCAACACCTCGCAGCAGGTGGGCGGCGCGATCGGCACCGCCCTGCTGAACACGATCGCCGCCTCCGCGACGACGTCGTACGTCAAGGACCACATCGCCGGTGCGGCCTCCAAGCCGCAGCAGCAGCTGGTCCAGCTGCAGGGCATGGTGCACGGCTACAGCGCGGCGATCTGGTTCGCCGTCGGCATCCTGGGCCTCGCCTCGCTGATCGCCTTCACCTTCGTCAACGCCGGCCGTCCGGGCGCCACCACGGTGGCGTCCGGCGAGGGCGCCGCGGACGAGGTGCCGGTGCCGGTGGTCGCCCACTGAGCGCCCGTACGGTGAACCGGTCGACTCGGTCCACCTAGCGGAGCCAGGGCAGGTCCGCACCCGCTTCGTTGGGCTGAAGGCCCTCGGCGACGATCTCCATGATCTCGCCGAGGGTCTTCTGCTGTTCCGGGGTCAGCCGCTCGAACAGCGCCTGCCGTACGGCGGTCACATGGCCCGGCGCGGTCCGGCGCAGCACCTCGGCGCCCTCGTCGGTGAGCACCGCGAACTGGCCGCGCTTGTCCGAGGGGCAGTCCTCACGGCGGACCCACCCGTTCTTCTCCAGGCGCGCGATGGCGTGCGACAGCCGGGAACGGGTGATCTTCGCCCTCATCGCCAGCTCGGTCATCCGCAGCCGGCGGCGCGGCGCCTCGGCGAGACCGACGAGCAGGCCGTAGTAGATGTGCGGCATGCCCGCGTCACGCTGCAGCTGCCGGTCGAGGTGGTCCTCCAGCAGGGTGGTGGCGTGCAGATAGGCGCGCCAGACGCGCTGCTCCTCGTCGGTGAGCCAGCGGTGTCGGCCGGCGGAGTCCGTTGCCGTGTTCATGTATCCCACTGTACGGGGCATCTCCTTGAAACTTGAACAAGTCGGGCGTACTCTGTTGGTGAGAGCTTGAGAGTTAAAACATCCAGTCCGTCAGCAGCCGGATCGCAGTAACCGCAGTACTCGACCGAAGCATTGGGAGCCGCCGTCATGTCCGCCGCCACCCAGGAGCGCATGCCCGCCCTGTACCTCAGCCACGGCGCCCCGCCGCTCGCCGACGACCCGATCTGGCCCGGACAGCTCGCCGCCTGGTCCGCGGACCTGCCGCGCCCCAAGGCGATCCTCATGGTCTCCGCGCACTGGGAGGAGGCCCCCCTCGCCCTCGGCGCGACCGAGACCATCCCGCTGGTCTACGACTTCTGGGGCTTCCCCGAGCACTACTACCGGGTCCGGTACGCCGCCCCCGGCGCGCCCGAACTCGCCGAGTCCGTCCGCAAGCTGCTGCGCGCCCCCGGCACCCCCGTCCAGGACATCCCCGACCGCGGCCTCGACCACGGCGCCTACGTCCCCCTCGTCGAGATGTTCCCGGCCGCCGACATTCCCGTCCTGCAGGTCTCGCTGCCCACCCTCGATCCCCGGCGTCTGATGGACATCGGCCGCAAGCTCGCCCCGCTGCGCGACGAGGGCGTGCTGATCGTCGGCTCCGGGTTCTTCACCCACAACCTGGCCGCCCTGCGCCACACGGGCGGCGGCGTGCCCAGCTGGTCCTCCGAGTTCGACGACTGGGGCCGGCGGGCCCTGGAGACCCGTGACTGGGACGCGTTGCTGGACTTCCTCCACAAGGCCCCGGCCGGCCGCTACGCCCACCCGCGCACCGAGCACTTCGCCCCGCTCTTCGTCACCATGGGCGCGGCGGAGGCGGGCGGCGAGCCGGACGCGCAGAAGTCCGTGATCGACGGCTTCTGGATGGGAATGGCGAAGCGGTCGGTGCAGTTCGGCTGACCTACAGGTCCTTCTCGTACCAGGCCACGTCCCAGTAGCGGCCGAACTTGCGCCCGACCTCCCGGTAGGTGCCGACGTACCGGAAGCCGAAGCGCGTGTGCAGCCGCTCGGAGGCCTCGTTGGGCTGGGCGATGCCGGCGTAGGCGCGGTGGATGTCCTCGTCGGCCAGCGTCTTGAAGAGGGTGTCGTAGAGCAGGGTGCCGATCCCGCGGCGGCCGGCGTCCGGGGCGACGTACACCGAAGTCTCCACGGATGTCGCGTAGGCGGGCTTCACCCGGTAAGGGCTGGATGTGGCGTACCCCAGAATCTGCTGAGATTGTCCGTCCGCGGCAACCATCAGGCGGTACGGCCCGTCTTCCGGGTGGGAGAGCAGCCAAGGGCGGCGCTCTTCCGGTGTGAAGATCGCGGTGTCGAACGTGATGGGCGTCTCGCGTACGTAGTGGTTGTAGATGTCCGTGAGGGCTTCGAGGTCGCTCTCGACTCCCGGCCTGACCTGCACTTCTGCATGTGCCGACGACATCTGGCCTCCCTGTGGTCGGACAGGGTACTGCAAGATCAGAAAAATTGAGGGGCGGGTTGGGAATTCTGTCCGGATTCCAGTCGTTGTTTCCTTCGGATGCCGGGCACTCGTGGAGAGTCCCAGGAGTTCCAGGAGTGCTGAGCATCCCTTAAGGACCACCGCCCGCCCACCATCGCAAGGGAGCACGCATGGCAACCCGTGCCGTCGCCCGTCGTCAGTCCGCCACCGGCGAGACGGCCGACTCGGCAAGCAGTGTTCGCGCCCATGGCGGCGAGATCGCCGATCGCGACCTGGTCGGTATGTATCTCGACGAGATCGCGCGTACGCCGTTGCTCGACGCGGCCAAGGAAGTCGAGCTGTCCCAGACCATCGAGGCGGGTGTGTTCGCGCGGCAGGTCCTCGACGGCGAGGAGGAGTCTCAGACGGACGCCTCCCGCGAGGAGTTGGAGGCCCTGGTCGCCGCGGGCGAGCGGGCCAAGGACGTCTTCATCCGCTCCAACCTCCGCCTGGTCGTGGCGGTGGCCCGGCGCTACCCGCGCAGCGGTCTGCCCCTCCTCGACCTGGTCCAGGAGGGCAACGCCGGTCTGGTGCGCGCCGTCGAGAAGTTCGACTACCGCAAGGGCTTCAAGTTCTCGACGTACGCCACCTGGTGGATCCGTCAGGCCATCACCCGTTCCATCGCCGACCAGTCCCGCACGATCCGGCTCCCCGTCCACCTGGTGGAGGAGCTGGGCCGTATCCGCCGCGTGCAGCGCGAGTTCAACCGCGAGCACGGGCGCGACCCTGAGCCCGCGGAGATCGCCGCCGAGCTGGGCTCGACGCCGGAGCGCGTGACCGACGTGCTCGACTGGTCCCGTGACCCGGTCTCCCTCAACATGTCCGTGGACGACGAGGGCGAGACCCAGTTCGGCGACCTCCTGGAGGACACCTCGGCGGTGTCGCCGGAGCAGTCGGTGCTGACGCTGCTGCGCAGCGAGGAGCTGGACGACCTGATCGGCCGCCTGGACCAGCGCACGGCCTCCATCATCAAGATGCGGTACGGCATCGAGGACGGCCGCGAGCGCACGCTGACCGAGGTCGGCAAGGAGCACGGCCTGACCCGCGAGCGCATCCGTCAGATCGAGAAGCATGCGCTGCTCGAACTGAAGAAGCTGGCCCGCAGCACCGGCTTCGACGCGGCGGCGTGACGGACGGGGTGTTACAGCTCATGACGAAACCGGGCGTACGCCCGGTGGCGAAAGACGGCGCAAACATGGCGTGGTCCCATCGCTTCAACCCCGGGGTCCGAGGGAACAACCCTTCAGGGCCCAGGAGTTGGACCCCAGGGCCCGCACTCCCGCCTTTCGCAGGCACCCCACACCTGCCATGACGAGCACGTCGTAGGTCTTGGTCGTCAGTTCCCGCTCGACATGTGAGCCACGTCCCCGCGCTATCCCCCCCCGGCGCCGGGACCTTCCCAGAGCCGGGCTTCGGCGCCTACCCCCCCCAGGCGCCGGGGCCCGGCTTCTTGCTGCGGGACGGAGGGCCGGAGGGGTGAAGCGCAGGGAGAACAGGGAGAACGGGGAGGGCGTGGGCTCGCCGAAGGCCGGCGGTGCGGACACGCTGGAGCGGCGGGCCACCCCGTACCTGAACCCCGGGGTGGCCCGCCGGATGGCAGATTCTGCCACATCGGCATAGCCTGCCGAGGTGAGCACCCCCAGCACCACCGGCAACACCGCGCACCAGCCTTTTTCCGCCTCCGCCCCCGCGTCGGCGTCCCTCACCGAGCGCCGCAAGGCAGAGACCCGCATGGAGATCGCCCGTGCGGCGGCCGCCCTCTTCGTCCGCCAGGGGCTGCGTGCCACCCGCGCGGAGGACATCGCCCAGGCGGCGGGCATCGCCCCGCGGACGTTCTACCGCTACTTCGCCTCGAAGGAGGAGGCGGTGGCCCCTCTCTACGCCGCGGGTGCCCAGCGCTGGACGCAGGCGGTCCGCGAGGCCCCGCCCGCCCTCACCGTCCCGGAGGCCCTGCGCCACGCGGTCCACCAGACCCTCACCCCGGGCGTCGGCGTCTCGGCGTCGTCCTGGGAATGGGTCCGCACCCTGATCCGCCTGGCCGACGCGAGTCCCGCCCTGCGCAAGGTCTGGGCGGAGGTCTGCCAGTCCTCGGAGAAGACGCTCGCGGAGATTCTGGCGGAGCGTTCGTCGGTGTCCCGAGGGCGGGCAGTCTCCGCTGAGCCCGAGTCCGGCGACAACGTTGCCCGCCCGGCTCCGATCCCCCCGCACCTGCACTTCGCGGCGGCGGTGGCCGGAGCGGCGGTCCGCGTAGCCGTCGAATCCTGGTCCGCCACCACGTCCCCACCCACCGGCCCCACCGGCCCGGCAGCCCTGGCCCTCCAGAACCTGGAGGCGGTGGGGGAGTTCGAGTGGGGCGAGGCTTAGCCGACGCCTCTTGAGTGCCTGGGCGAGTTGCAGCTCAGCAACGTCCCTGGGGGAGTTGCAGTTCGGCACCGGCCACCCGAAACCCGCCTAGGCCGCCCCGGCTCCCCCGGCCCGACTCAACCGCTCACCCAACTCCCTCACACACACCGCCAGTTCGACCGGACCCCTAACCGCGAACTCACACCCCACCATCGCCAACCGCACCGCCAGCCACTCCACCGGATCCCCGCTGCTGCCCCGCACCACGCACCAGCCCTCCCCGTCCGCCTCCGGTACCCCGACCCACCCGGGCACCCGCGACGACACCTCTTCCACGGACCCGGCGAACCGCACCTCGAACTCGTACGTCCCGGTATCGGGCCGCCGCTGAATGGAGCGCCGCAGGTACTCCGCCGCACTCCCCATCGGCAACTCCCGCGGAGCGAAGCGCACACCGGTGGCGAACGGCTCCCGTACCCGGTCCACCCGGAACGTCCGCCAGTCCTCGCGCCCGAGGTCGTACGCGACGAGGTACCACCGCCGCCCGGTGGACACCAGCTGATGCGGCTCGGCCAGCCGCCGCGACTCGCTGCCGTCCTTGTCCCGGTAGGCGAACCGCAGCCGTTCGTGCCCGGCCACCGTCGACGCCATCACGGTCAGTGTCTCCGGCGCGATACTCGCCCCGTCCCCACTGGTCAGCGCCGTCGTCGCGGCCTGAAGCGTCGAGACCCGGTGCCGCAGCCGCGACGGCAGCACCTGCTCCAGCTTCGCCAGCGCCCGCACCGACGCCTCCTCCACCCCCTCCACCGCGTGCCCGGCGCCGGCCCGCAGTCCGACCGCGATCGCCACCGCCTCCTCGTCGTCGAGCACCAGCGGAGGCATGGCCTTGCCCGCGACAAGGCGGTAGCCGCCATCAGCGCCTTTGCTGGCCTGCACGGGATAGCCCAGCTCCCGCAGCCGGTCGATGTCCCGCCGCACGGTACGGCGGGACACCCCGAGCCGGTCGGCCAGCTCGCCGCCGGGCCACTCGCGCGGGGTCTGGAGGAGGGAGAGCAGCTGGAGGAGCCGAGCCGGAGTGTCCGTCGTCATGTGTTCGAGAATGCCGTACAACTAGGACACGATCTGACCTAATGCGGTCCTAGCTTGTACGCATGACCTCCACGGAACAGACCCTCAGCGCACAGCAGAGCCCGGGCGACCGGCGCCGGTGGTTCGCGCTCGCGATCGTGATGACCGCGACCTTCATGGACCTCGTCGACGTCACGATCGTCAACATCGCGATCCCCTCGATCCGGCACGACGAGGGCGCCTCCTTCAGCCAGATCCAGTGGATAACCGCGGGCTACGCCCTGGCCTTCGCCGCCGGCCTGATCACCGGCGGCCGCCTCGGCGACATCCACGGCCGCCGTCGGCTGTTCCTCCTCGGCATCGGCGGCTTCACCCTGGCCTCGGCCCTGTGCGGCTTCGCCGCGAACCCGGAGATGCTGGTCGCCTCCCGCATCCTGCAGGGCGGCATGGCGGCGATGATGGTTCCGCAGGTCCTGTCGATCGTGCACGCCACCTTCCCCGCCCACGAGCGCGGCAAGGTCTTCGGTCTCTTCGGCGCGATCGTCGGCCTGGGTGCGGTCTCCGGCCCACTGCTCGGCGCCCTGCTGACGGAGTGGAACCTGTTCGGGCTCGAGTGGCGCCCGATCTTCCTGATCAACCTCCCCGTGGGTGTCGTCGCCTTCCTCCTCGGCCGCCGTTACATCAGCGAGTCCCGCGCCCCGAAGGCGCTGAAGCTGGACCTCGTCGGCGTCGCCCTGGTGACCCTGGGCCTGCTGATGCTGCTCTACCCGCTCACCCGCGGCCGCGAGCTGGGCTGGCCGCTGTGGGGGTACGTCTCGATGGCCGGCGCGTTCGGTGTCTTCGCGGCGCTGGTGGCGTACGAGCGGCGCAAGGCGGCCCAGGACGGCTCCCCGCTGATCGAGCTGTCGCTGTTCCGCGTGAAGAGCTTCGCCGCGGGCATCGCCGTGCAGACCGTCTTCGGTGTCGCGCTCGGCATCTTCTTCCTGGTCTGGACGCTGTACATGCAGGTCGGGCTGGGCTGGAGCCCGCTGCGGGCCGGCCTGACGGGCGTGCCGTTCTCGCTCGCTGTCTCGACGGCGGCCGGCATGTCCGTGCAGAAGCTGGTGCCGCGCTTCGGCCGCAAGGTGCTCCAGGCGGGCGCGCTGGTGATGGCCGCGGGCGTCCTCGTCTACATCTGGGAGTCGAACCGCTACGGCCTCGGCATCGCCTCCTGGCAGATGGCCCTCCCGCTGGTCGTGATGGGCGCCGGCATGGGCCTGATCGTGGCCCCGCTGACGGACGCGGTGCTCTCGGAGGTGCCGCGCGAGCACGCCGGTTCCGCGTCCGGCCTGATCAACACCGTGCAGCAGATGGGCAACGCGCTCGGCCTCGGGCTGGTCTCGGTGGTGTTCTTCGGCGTGATCGGCGACCGGCTGACCCGCGCCGAGGTGGGCCCGGCCTTCGTCCACGGCTTCCAGCACGCGCTGTGGTGGGTGGCCGGCGTGATGGGCGTGATCTTCCTGCTGATGTCCGCTCTGCCGAAGCGTCCGGCGCAGCACGTGGAGGGCGCGTCCGACGCTCCGGCGGTGGAGAGGGAACCCGAGCTGGTGTCCTGACCAGGCAGGAGGGGGCCCGGTACCGACCAGGTACCGGGCCTTTCCGCTGCCCGGACAGAACCGGAAGTCCGTTCATGCCCGATTGCAGCCCGAACCTGTTTACTTCCCGGAAATCAGGGCGTACTCTCGCAGTTAAACCACACGTTCGGGCATGAGTCGGAGGGCAACGGACATGTACGCACCGGAGCGGCAGCAGGAGATCCTCCGGATCGCCCGTGACGGCGGCCGGGTGGACGTGCTGTCGCTGGCCGAGGAGTTCCAGGTCACGGCGGAGACGATCCGCCGTGACCTGAAGGCCCTCGACCGAGCGGGTCTCGTCCGGCGGGTGCACGGCGGTGCCATCCCGGTCGGCCGCCTCGACTTCGAGCCGGACCTCGCCGAGCGCGAGTCCACCGCCGCCGACGAGAAGGACCGCATCGCCAAGGCGGCCCTCGCCGAACTGCCCGTCGAGGGCACGATGGTCCTCGACGCCGGCACGACGGTGGCGCGCATGGCCGCGGCCATCCCGCTGGAGGCCTCCCTCACCGTCGTCACGCACAGCCTGCCGATCGCCGCCCGCCTCGCCGACCACCCGGGCATCCAGCTCCACCTGGTCGGAGGCCGCGTCCGGCACCGCACACGCGCCGCCGTGGACGCCTGGGCACTGCGCGCGTACGGCGAGATCCGCGCCGACGTCCTGTTCGTCGCCGCCAACGGCTTCTCCGCCGAGCACGGTCTGACCACCCCGGACCTCGCCGAGGCCGCGGTCAAGCGGGCGGCCGTCGCCGCCGCCCGCCGTGTCGTCCTCCTCGCCGACTCCTCCAAGCACGGCCAGGAGCACTTCGCCCGCTTCGGCGACCTGAGCGACGTGGACCTGCTGATCACCGACAGCGGGCTGAGCCCCGAAGACGCCGCCGTGATCGAGCGCGGCGGCACGGAAGTAGTGCGCGCATGATCCTCACCGTCACCCCCAACCCGTCCCTCGACCGCACCTACGAGGTCCAGAAACTGAAGCGCGGCGAGGTCATCCGGGCCGAGACCGAGCGTATGGACCCCGGCGGCAAGGGCGTGAACGTCTCGCGCGCGGTTGCGGCCGCCGGACGGCGTACGGTCGCGGTACTGCCCCTGGGCGGTGCGCCGGGCACGCTCGTCGCCGATCTGCTCGACGCGCAGGGCATCGAGGTCGCGCCGGTCCCGGTCGCCGGAGCCACCCGCTCGAACATCGCGCTCGCGGAGGCGGACGGGGTGCTCACGAAGATCAACGCACCCGGCCCCGACCTGTCCCCGGCCGAACAGGAGCTGCTCCTGGACACCGTCCGCGAGCAGTCCCGCGACGCGGACTGGATCGCGTGCTGCGGGAGCCTGCCCCGGGGGCTCGCACCCTCCTGGTACGCCGACGTCGTCACGCGGGCGCACGCCGGCGGGGCGCGCATCGCCCTCGACACCTCGGGGCGCGCGCTCCTGGAGGCGCTGCGCGCCCGGCCCGACGTGGTGAAGCCGAACGCCGAGGAGCTGGCGGAAGCCGTCGGGCGCCCCCTGGCGACGGTGGGGGACGCGGTGAAGGCGGCCGAGGAGCTGCGCGAGATGGGCGCACGCGCCGTACTCGCGAGCCTGGGCGCCGACGGGCAGTTGCTCGTGGACGACGCGGGCGCCTGGTTCGGCAGCGCGCACGTGGACGCCGTACGCAGCAACGTGGGCGCCGGCGACTCCTCCCTCGCCGGCTTCCTGATCGCCGGCGGCCGCGGCCCGGAGGCCCTCGCCTCCGCCGTCGCCCACGGCGCCGCCGCCGTCCAGCTCCCCGGCAGCGTGATGCCTACCCCCGCCGACCTGGACCCGGCCGCGGTGACGGTCACGGCCGACATCCCGGTCGACCGCGAACTGACGGAGCCGGTGTCATGAACGTCCGCAGGCCCCGTACGGCCATGCCGATCATGTCGGCCCTGGCGTCGGCGCCGCTCCGGCCACCGGCCCTGAAGCGGCGGGACTCCCCGTTACCCGCCGCCTCGGCGGGCCGGCAGGACACCCCGATCCGCCCTGCCACCCCCAGGAGGCGGGCTCTCCCCGGCCCCGCCTCCGCCGCCCACCCCGCCGCCTCCCCCCCCACAGCACCCCCGTCCCCACCTCCGCCCACCTCACCCCCGGGCGATACGCGTGCATAGGAGCCCGCGATGAGCGACATGATCACCGCGGACCTGGTCGACCTCGACCTGTCCGCCGACACCAAGGAAGCGGCGGCGCGTGCCCTCGCCGAGCGCATGGTGGCCCAGGGCCGGGTGACCGACCTGGAGGGCTTCCTCGCCGACGTGGCCGCCCGTGAGGCCCAGATGCCGACCGGCCTCGACGGCGGCATCGGCATCCCGCACTGCCGCAGCGCCCATGTCACCGAGCCGACGCTCGCCTTCGGCCGCAGTGCCGCAGGGATCGACTTCGGCGCCCCGGACGGCCCGGCCGACCTGATCTTCCTGATCGCGGCCCCGGCCGGCGCCGACGACGCCCACCTGACGATCCTCTCCGCCCTGGCCCGGCAGCTGATGAACACCGAGTTCACGGACGCGCTGCGGTCGGCGGGCGACGTGGGGACGGCGGCGGCGCTGATCCGCGGGGACGAGGCACCGGCGACCGCGGACAGCGCGTCCGCCGCTGCACCGGCGTCCGAGGACGCCTCCGAAGACTCCGCTGCGACGCCGGTGGCGGCCTCCGCCGGCGCCGCAGCGGGCAGCACGGCCCCGGCGCCGGGTGCGGCCACCGAGAGTGGCTCCGCCCCGGCGCCGGGCGCCACGGGAACGGGCGAACGCCCCTTCCGTATCGTCGCGGTCACCTCCTGCCCGACCGGTATCGCCCACACCTACATGGCGGCCGAGTCCCTGGAGAACGCGGGCCACGAGGCGGGCGTCGAGGTCGTCGTCGAGACACAGGGCTCGGCCGGCTTCACCCGGCTCGACCCGGCGGTGATCGCGGCGGCGGACGGCGTGATCTTCGCGCACGACGTCCCCGTACGCGACAAGGACCGCTTCGCGGGCAAGCCGACGGTCGACGTCGGTGTGAAGGCGGGCATCAACCGCCCCGCCGAGCTGATCTCCGAGGTGCGCGGCAAGGCCGAGCGCGGCGAGGTCACCGCGGGCGCCGCTGCGGGAACGCCGGTCGAGCGCGCGGGCGACTCCACCGAGGGCTACGGCACCAAGCTCCGCAAGTGGCTGATGTCCGGCGTCAGCTACATGGTCCCGTTCGTCGCGGCCGGCGGTCTGCTCATCGCCCTCGGCTTCGCGATCGGCGGCTGGAAGGTCAACAAGGCGCCGTCGGTCATGGAGCACTTCGTGTGGACCCAGACGGGCAGCTGGGGCGCGCTGCTCTTCCAGATCGGCGTGGTGTCCTTCGGCTTCCTCGTCCCGGTCCTGGCCGGCTACATCGCCTATGGCATGGCGGACCGGCCCGGTCTCGTCCCCGGCTTCGTAGGCGGCTCGATCGCCCTCACCATCAACGCCGGCTTCCTCGGCGGTCTGGCGGCCGGTCTGATCGCCGGTGGCGTGGTGATGGCGATCCAGAAGATCAACATCCCTGCGGCGTTGCGCGGCATCATGCCGGTGGTGGTGATCCCGCTGATCTCCTCGGCGATCGTCGGGTTCCTGATGTTCGTCGTCATCGGCAAGCCCATCGCGACCGCCCAGAAGGGCCTGACCGACTGGCTGGGCGGCCTCACCGGCACCAACGCCGTCCTGCTCGGCGCCCTGCTCGGCCTGATGATGTGCTTCGACCTGGGCGGCCCGGTCAACAAGGTGGCCTACACCTTCGCCACGGCGGGCATCGCGGTCGCCAGCCCGAGCGACTCCGCGATGAAGATCATGGCCGCGGTGATGGCGGCCGGCATGGTCCCGCCGCTGGCGATGGCCCTGGCCACGACGGTGCGCGGCAAGCTCTTCACCCAGACCGAGCGCGAGAACGGCAAGGCCGCCTGGGTGCTGGGCGCCTCCTTCATCTCCGAGGGCGCGATCCCGTTCGCCGCTGCGGACCCGCTGCGGGTGATCCCGTCCGCCATGGTGGGCGGCGCGATCACCGGCGCCCTGTCGATGGGCTTCGGCGCCACCCTGCGCGCCCCGCACGGCGGCATCTTCGTGGTCCCGCTGATCGGCAACCCGTTCCTCTACCTGATCGCCATCGCGGTCGGCGTGTGCGTCAGCGCGGCCCTGGTCGTCCTCCTCAAGGGCATGCGCAAGCAGGCCCCGGAGCCCACGGCCACGGACCCCGCCGCGAACCCGGCCACGACGCCGAAGGAGGCGAAGCAGCCCGTCGCCGCCTGACGGGGTACCGCCACCTCTTGTCCCTTTGGTGAGCTGTGAGTTGTTCACGCCACCTGCGAGATACGTCACGGTCCGGGGCCAAAGTCCCGGACCGTGGTGTCTACTGGACGGCATGCCTGAGCAAGTCTCGACTCTTCAAGTGATCGGCGTGACCGTCCTCACGCTGGCGGGCGTCGTCTGGGCCGTCGCGGTGACGCGCATCATGCGCCGCGCCCGCGTCGAGGCCGTTCTGGCGGCCTTCCCGCACCAGCGCTTCGGTCCTCCGCCGCAGGAGTACGTCGAACTGAGCGCGGCGGAACAGGACGCCTTCGCGGGCCTGGTACGACGACTCGGAAGCCGCTGACGGAAGCGGGCACCGAGGCCGCCGACAGGCCCTAGGCCTGCCGCGCCGCGCGCCGTTCCATGGCCTCCCGGGCCGCGTCCTGCGACGTATAGACCTCGCACATGTGCCGGCCGTCGGGCGTCGCCGTGTGCTCGACCTCCCACAGGGAGACCTCCCGGCCGTCCGGCAGCAGGAACGCGTGCTCGTACAGCGCGAAGCTCAGGCCCGCGCGGCCGGTCCGTCCGGGCCGCCCGAACGCCTGGGTGATCTGATGCGCGGCTGCCGTCGCCAGCAGCGCCGCCGTCTCCGCGTCCGGACGGTCGGGGTTCTCCGCGCGGCGCAGCAGCCGGCGCGCGTGGTCCGCCGAGTCGTCCGGCGTGTACACGTGCCGGGGCTCGGGGATCGCCGACAGCTGCATCAGCACCGGCAGCTCGAAGTCCGGAGTGTCCGGCGGCAGCGCGAGCCGGGCGGTGGCGGTGTACAGCTCCTCCTCGTCGACATACACCTCGTGCTGTGCGTCGCCGCCCGGCACGGTGTTGTGGACCAGCTCCCACAGGGTCACCGCCGAGCCGTCGGCGAGCAGCCAGGTGTGCCGGTACGTCTCGCGGTGCAGCCCCGCGCTGTGGTGGGCGGAGTGCAGGGAACTGTCCTGCGCCAGGGCGCAGTCGAGCCGCCGCAAGACCTCGTCGGGCAGCTCGAAGGAGTTCAGGGCACGGCCGAGGAGCCGCTCGAGATGCTCCTCCGGAGACTCGGGCGACTCGGCTGGTTCGTACGCTGCCGTCTCGTACGGAACGCTCAAGGCTTCTCCCGGCGTTGCTGCATGTCACCTTGTGGGTGCATACCGTAGCCCCTCGGTCGGACATCATGTCCGGGAACCGAGAAAACGTATGCCGGGAAAACGCGAAGGCCGCGCGAGAAGTTCCCGCGCGGCCTCACGAACCGTCAGAACCTGCCGGTCAGGCGGCGCTTCCGGCGGTCCAGGCGCTCCACGACATGTTCCAGCCGTTGAGACCGTTGTCCGGGGCCACCGTCTTGTCCGGGGAGTTCTTCACGATCACGACGTCACCGATGAGCGAGTTGTCGTAGAACCACTTGGCCGTCGTGTCACCCTGCGCGCCCTGCACGTCCGCCAGACCGACGCAGCCGTGGCTGGTGCCCTCCCGGCCGAACGGCGGGTTGCCCTTGTTGTACCAGTAGTTGCCGTGGATGAACGTGCCGGACGTCGTCAGACGCATCGCGTGCGGCACGTCGGAGATGTCGTACTCCCCGCCGAAGCCGACCGTCGAGCCGTTCATACGGGTCTGCACGAACTTCTCGGAGATGACCATCTGCCCGTTGTACGTGGTGTGCTGCGGGCTGCCCGCGGAGATCGGCACCGACTTGAACGTCTTGCCGTCCCGCACCACCGTCATGGTCTGCGTGTTGACGTCGACCGTGGAGACCTGCGAGCGCCCGACCGTGAAGGACACCGTCTTCTTCTGTACGCCGGAGACGCCGCTCGCGCCCTGCACCCCGTCCAGGTCGATCTTCATCGTGACCTTGGAGCCGGCCTTCCAGTACTCCTGCGGCCGGAAGTCGAGCCGCTGGTTCCCGAACCAGTGCCCGACGACCTGCTGACCGCTGCTGGAGTTGACCGTGATGTGCGACTGCACGGCCTTCTTGTCGGTGATGGCCTTGTCGAAGGTGAACGACACCGGCATGCCCACACCGACCGTCGAGCCGTCGTCCGGCGTGTAGGTGCCGATGAAGCTGTTGGCCGAGCTGACGGTGGTGAAGATGGAGTTGGCCGCCGCCGTACGCCCGCTCGCGTCCTTCGCGGTCGCGTCGATCTCGTACTTCGTGCCGCGCTCCAGCTGTCCCTTCGGCTTCCAGCTGCTGCCGTCCGCCGATATCGCCCCCTGCACCGCCTGGCCCGACCCGGCCACGGTCATCTTCACGTCCGTCAGCTTGCCGCCGCTGACCTTCACGCCGGTCGCGTTGATCGACGCGCCGGTCGAACCGTCCTTGGCCGAGATCACGACCTTCGCCGTCGACGTCTTGGGCGAGTCCTTGCCCCCCTTGCCGTCGTCGTTCGAGGCGTTGGCGCTGCCACCGCAGGCGGTCAGGGTCAGGGCGCCGACCACCAAGGCGGCACAGGCCCCCAGTACGCGCCGCGCTGCAATGTCCGGCGTTGTCACGGGCTGCTCCATGTTCGTGTGATGTGCGTGATCCGTTCCAGTGCGTGAGGAAAGAGGACCCGGGTCCGGGGGAGGTTCCCTCCGGAGCCCGTTGACGTCATCACGTGACAGAACCGCGACATTCCATGGCTCGACCCGCGGCCCGACGGCCGCCGGGGCTCATCGCTCCCCGTACAACTCCCTGTACGACGGCCACACTCCACCCGGCCCGTCGACCGGCCCGGCGGCGCGCACGGCGCGCACGATCGCGCGCGTCACGACGTCGGCGGCGGCCGCGAGGACGTCGTTGAGCGCCAACGGGCCGGCGCTGTCGAGCGTGCGGGTGCCGGTCGCCAGTGCGAACACCGTGTCGCCGTCGTGCAGCAGGTGCACCGGCCGCACGGCGCGTGCGATGCCGTCGTGCGCCGTGCCCGCCATCTTCTGCGCCTGTGCCTTGGTGAGGTCCGCGTCGGTCGCGACCACCGCGAGCGTCGTGTTCAGTGGCGGCGGCGCGTTCTTCGAGGCCACCTCGGTGAGACGCCGACGCGCGGCCTCGTGCACGCGCTCCTCCGGATACTGCACGCGCCCCTGGAACAACTCCCCGTACAGGACACCCGTTTCCGGATCCAGCACCGACCCCGCCGCGTTCACCACCACCAGGGCGGCCACCGTGATCCCCGAGTCCAGTACGGCACTCGCGGTGCCCACCCCGCCCTTGAGCTGCCCCGCCACGGCGCCCGTACCGGCGCCCACACACCCCTCGTGCACGGCCGCGCCCTGCGCGCTCGCGGCGGCCGCCTCCACCGCCGCGCGCCCCGTCGCCGCGTCCGGCCGGGCGCGGAAGTCCCCGCCGCGCCCCAGATCGAAGACGCACGCGGCCGGCACCACCGGCACGACGTGCCGCGGGTCCGGCCCGACCCGCACCCCACGCCCCTGCTCCTCGAGCCAGGCCATCACCCCGGACGCGGCGTCGAGCCCGTAGGCGCTGCCTCCGGTCAGCACGACGGCGTCGACCTTCTGCACCACGTTGCGCGGGTCGAGGGCGTCGGTCTCCTTGGTGCCGGGACCGCCTCCGCGCACGTCCACGGCGGCGACGGCGCCGCCCTCGGGCGCGAGGACGACCGTGGTACCGGTGAGCCGGCCGTCCCCGCTGCGGGTGGCGTGTCCCACCCGCAGCCCGGCGACATCCGTCAATGCGTCAACTGTCATGGGGCCAGTCTGGCCCAGCTCCAGGGCGCGTCCGCGGGGGTTCAGGCGGCCGGTGCCGTCGCGTTCGCGCGCCGCTCGCGGGCGACCATGCGCGTCGTGAGCGTCACCCCGACCACCACCGCGGCCGCGGACACGAGCCCCGCGGCGAGCACCGCCCACTCGCGCAGGAAGGTGCAGCAGACGACCAGCAGCGCCGTGACCGGCAGCACCAGCTGCTGGCTGATGCCGACCTTGAAGTGCCGCGAGTGCAGCGCCCACACGGTCAGCAGGTACAGCGCCGTCGGCAGGGTCACGGCCGCCGAGGCGGACAGCGTCGAGATGTGCGCCTTGCCGACCGCCTGCTCCACCGCCACCTCCAGGCCGGCGCCGATCGCCGCGGCCGAGGCGAAGATCAGGTAGTGGCCGTAGCCCCAGAGGAAGGCCTGCCTGCTGGAGCGCAGGTGACCGTGGATGGGCACCACGAAGTAGATCCACCACGCGGCGAAGACGATCAGCAGGCCGCCCGCCGCGATCGGCAGCAGCTCGCCCAGCGCGTCGTGCTCGTCCAGCGCCGACTTCACGGCGACCGTGGCCGCGGCGATCGTCTCGCCGAGCACGATGATCGTGAACAGGCCGTACCGCTCGGCGATGTGGTGCGGATGCCAGGACGTCACACGGGCCTTCTCCGCGTACAAGGGCACGGACAGCTCCGCGATCACCATCACCAGGAACACCCAGGGCCGGGCCGGCTCCGGCAGCAGGATCAGCCCCAGCCAGCCGACCTGGCACAACAGCACACCGCACGCGTATCTGAGCGCAGTGCTCCGCTCCGGCCCCTCGGCCGATCGCGCCGCTCTCAGCCACTGCGCGACCATCGCCAGCCGCATGATCACGTAGCCGAGCCAGACGACCAGGTAGTCGTGGTGCTCGAAGGCCCGGGAGACGCCCGCCGCCAGTACCAGCACACCGGCGATCTGGACCAGGGTGACCACCCGGTAGAGCGCGTCGTCGTTGTCGTACGCCGAGGCGAACCAGGTGAAGTTCATCCAGGCCCACCAGATGGCGAAGAACACCATCGCGTAGTTCAGGATCCCGCTGCCCGCGTGCCCCGCGGCCACGGCGTGCACGAGTTGCACGCCCGCCTGTGCGATGGCCACCACGAAACACAGGTCGAAGAAGAGCTCCAGAGGGGAGGAGACCCGGTGCGCCTCGTCGCGCCTGCGCGCGGTGAGCCGCCGCAGGGGCCCTTGGGACTTGTGCGCACCCGAGGCGGGCGCCGGAGCGGAACTGGACGTCATGCCTCCCAGGACAGCAGAAAACCGCGACAAAATCTTGTGAAGTGATTCACAAGCGTGCGGGGGTCCCAAGTCCGGGAGGAATCTCCAGGTCAGAGGCTTCGCGGGGCCGCCCGGGCCGGGGCCGTACCCTTGGGGCATGAGCACTGCCCGCGAACCCGAGCCGCGCGACCCGAAGCCCGCGCTGATCTTCGACGACCCGTTGAGCCAGCAGTCCTCGGACGACACCGACCGCGGGTGGGGCGAGCGCCCGGACGGCGACAGTGCCGCCGATCTGAAGCGCTTCCTCGACGAGAAGCCGCCCCACCACCTCTGAGCCGCCCGCGGGAGCGCCGCTAGCGCTCGTCGTGCACCGACACGCGCTGGGCGACCAGCGCGTCGCGGATCTCCTTGAGGACCTCCAGCTCGGTCACCTCGATGATCTCGTGCGTGCCTTCCCTCGCCTTCCGGCGGGCCTCCACCCGGGCCAGGTACTTCGCCATCGGCAGGACCATCAGGAAGTACACGACGGCCGCGGTGATCACGAAGCTCAGCGTCGCGCCGAGGACCGAGCCCCACATCAGATGGATGCCCTGGTCGCCCTTGCAGCTGCTGCTCAGGCACGAGCTGTAGTGGTCCAGGTTCTGCGTGCCGATCGCGCCCACCAGCGGGTTGATGAGCCCCTTCACCACCGAGTTGACGATGTTGGTGAAGGCGGCGCCGATGACCACCGCGACCGCCAGATCGACGACGTTGCCGCGCATCAGGAAGGCCTTGAAGCCCTGCCATATGCTCGGTTCCTTCTTCGCGTTCACCTCGGGGACTCTCCTCACGTGCACAGGGTGTGGAACGAAACGCTCCGCAACCTACGGCACGGTGCGGCCGTTGTGTCCAATTCCGCAGCTCGATCGAACGACTTGACGGCGGGCCGCAGAGACATCGGTCGACGTGGCTCAGCACAACGTCACCGCCAGCCGTGCGGTGGCGCTCGCGCCCACGAGCCGCGCCGCCGTGCTGCGGGGCACCGACAGCACGACCAGCGCCCCGCTCTCGGACGCACCCTCCAGCGGCTCCGGCACCCGCGTCACCCGCACCCCCCGCGCCAGCACCCGGGCACCGCCTCCGGCCGACGGGTCCTCGGCCGCGATGACGTCGACGCGGTCACTGGGCCGGAGCAGCCGGACGGTGGCGGCGTCCGAGATCCGCACCGGCGCCGTCACCATGTCCACCCCTCCGTGCCGTCGTGGGGGTTCCGCGACCGGATGCCCGCGGACCCGTTCGGTGCGGTGGGGTTCGGTCGCGGTCCGTGGCCCCGCCGCCACGAGCGCGGCCGCGGTCACGGCGAGGCCGGCCGCGAGAGCCCGCCTGCGATGCCGAACGAGCCGTTGCAGCTGATACCGCCCGCCGTGCACGCGCACCGGGGTGAAGGGCGGGACCTCGCAGGTCGCCGGGGCGTCGGTGCCGAGGGGGCGCGGGAGGCGGAGGGGAGGCGCGGACGGACTGGGGGACGACGAGGTCAAGGGCATGGGGATCACCGCCTGCGACGAGGGGATTTCGGCTTGCCCTGCCACGATGACGCCTCGCGCCGAAGCCCGCCGGAGCCGGTGGACTACCGACCGGTTGTGGACAACTCGCCCACCCGAACGGGGACTTCCGCTCGATCCGTCCCTCGCGTCGCCCCGTCCCTCGCGTCGCCCCGTCCCTCGCGTCGCCCCGTCCCTCGCGTCGCCCCGTCCCTCGCGTCGCCCCGTCCCTCGCGTCGCCCCGTTCCTCCCGCTACGGCAGTTCGAAGCCCGGATCCATCCCGCCGAGCGCGTTCTTGCAGAGGCAGTCCCGCGCCCCGGTCTCCGGCAGTGCCGCCACCGCGTCGAACAGCACGCCCCGCAACCGGTCCACGTTGGCCGCGAACACCTGCAGCACCTCCTCGTGGGAGACCCCCTCGCCGGTCTCGGCACCGGCGTCCAGGTCGGTGACCAGGGTCAGCGACGTGTAGCAGAGCTCCAGTTCACGGGCGAGCGCCGCCTCGGGGTGGCCGGTCATGCCCACCACCGACCAGCCCTGCGCCTGGTGCCACAACGATTCGGCGCGGGTCGAGAAGCGCGGCCCCTCGACCACGACGAGCGTGCCGCCGTCCACCGGCTCCCAGTCCCGTCCGTGCGCCGCCTTCAATGCGGCGGCCCGGCCGGCGGGGCAGTAGGGGTCGGCCATGGACACGTGCACCACGTTGGGCACCGAGCCGTCGGGCAGCGGCAACCCGTCGAAGTACGTCTGGACCCTGGCCTTCGTACGGTCCACCAGCTGGTCCGGTACGAGCAGGGTGCCGGGGCCGTACTCGGGGCGCAGCCCGCCGACCGCGCACGGGCCGAGGACCTGCCGGACGCCTACCGAGCGCAGGGCCCAGAGGTTGGCGCGGTAGTTGATCCGGTGCGGTGGCAGGTGGTGGCCGCGGCCGTGCCGGGGCAGGAACGCGACCCGTCGGCCGGCGATCTCGCCGAGGAAGAGGGAGTCGCTGGGCTGCCCGTAGGGGGTGTCCACCTGGACCTCGGTCACGTCGTCGAGGAACGAGTAGAAGCCCGACCCGCCGATTACACCGATCTCTGCGTTCGCCATGACGAGCACACTAGCTGGCTGCGAAAAGGCGGGGGAGCCGGTGCCCGGGTACACCTGAGGCCCTGTCGTCTCGCGACGGCAGGGCCCGGCGAATGAGATCTCAGGCCGCGGAGCTGCTGCTCGAGGAGCCCGACGAAGACGAGGACGAAGAGGACGACGAAGAGGACGAAGACGCCGACGAGGACGACTTCGAGTCGGACGACGACGAGGAGCCGGACGACTTCGTCGCCGGGCTGCTGCTCGACGTGGAGCCGCGGGAGTCGTTGCGGTAGAAGCCGGAGCCCTTGAAGACGATGCCGACCGCGGAGAACACCTTCTTCAGGCGGCCACCGCAGTTGGGGCACTCGGTCAGGGCGTCATCGGTGAACTTCTGAACCGCCTCGAGGCCCTCGCCGCACTCGGTGCACTGGTACTGGTAGGTCGGCACTGTCTTCCTCCTGGCACTCTCACTCAATGAGTGCTAACGACGGTCCATAGTGACGTATTCCCGGGGATCAGTCCACCGTCACCGGCACGCGGTGACCGACGCCACGTGCGACCGTGCGGGTCTGGATCCGGGCGATCAGCCGCGAACGCAGGGCGACCAGGGTGGCCAGCGCGAGCACGGTGCCGGCCATCGGCACCAGGAAACCGGCACCGCCCCACAGGCGGTCCTCCAGCTGTCCGGCGACCGTGACGGCGGCCGCCTGGCCGAGCGCGACGGCGCCGGTCAGCCAGGTGAACGCCTCGGTGCGGGCCTCGGCCGGCACCAGGCCCTCGACCAGCGTGTAGCCGGTGATCAGGGCCGGGGCGATGCACATGCCGACCAGCAGGCCGAGGCCGGCCAGCAGTGGCACCGAGTGCGCCGTCCACAGCGCGGACGCGGTCAGCGCGAGCGCGGCATAGCCGAGGACCAGGCGTCGCTGCGGGGCGGCCTTCCAGGCGATCGCGCCGCAGACGATGCCGGAGAGCATGTTGCCCGCGGCGAAGGTGCCGTAGAGGACACCGTTGAGGCCGGGCTCGCCGATCGACTCGGTGAACGCCGCCAGCGACACCTGCATGCCGCCGAAGACCGACCCGATGCCCAGGAAGGTCACGACCAGCACCCGGACGCCCGGGACGCGCAGGGCGGAGGCGTGCTGCTCGCGTGCGTGCCCGCTCTCGCCGAACACCGGCGGCTGCGTGCTCTTCTGCGCGGCGAACAGCAGACCGCCGACGAGCGTCAGCGCGGCCTCGGTCACCAGGCCCGCGGAAGGGGTGACGGCGGTGCACAGCGCGGTCGCCAGCAGAGGCCCGAAGACGAAGGTCAGCTCGTCCGTGACGGACTCGAAGGCCGCCGCGGTGGTCATCAGGGGCGAGCCCTGGAGCTTCACGCCCCAGCGCGCACGCACCATGGGGCCGACCTGCGGGACCGAGGCGCCGGTCGGCACGGCCGCCACGAACAGCGCCCACAGGGGCGCGTGTGTCAGCGCCAGCGCCGTCAGCGTCAGGCCCGACAGCGCGTGCACCAGGACACCCGGGATCAGGACGGCGCGCTGCCCGTAACGGTCGGCGAGGCGGCCGCTGTACGGCGCGAACAGCGCCATGGAGACACCGGTGGCGGCTGCGGCGGCGCCCGCGGCGCCGTACGAGCCGGTGGTGTGCTGCACGAGCAGCACGATGGAGATGGTGAGCATCGCGAACGGCTGGCGCGCCGCGAAGCCGGGGAGCAGGAACGTCCAGGCGCCGCGGGTGCGCAGCAGCTGTCCGTATCCGGGGCGGGAAGGGGCCGGCGAGATCGTCTCCGGTGCGGTGGTGGTGACCGTGGATCCCACGGCCGTGCCTTTCTGCCGCCTGGTAGCGCGGGCCCCGTTGCGGGCCCGGGCGCCGAGAGCTGTCCTCTTGCGCGGACTGCGGTAGATACCGGCGCCCACTGTGGGTGGGGGTGGCCCGGCCGCCATACGGTCGCGCCAGCTCTGCGTCAGGCAGAGTTGGTTCGATCAGGGTGCGCCTTCATCGTACAGGGGGCGCTGCCTCGCCCACCTGTGAAAATGAGCACCACCGGGACGGTCACCTGTGATTACCGGACGTGTGAACCGTACGAAACGCCCCCTTAACGCGAGCTGCCCGCCCCGTCCGTGCCCAGCCAGCCGGCCAGCTTGCCGCCGTGGGCGACCGCGCGCAGGCGCCGTTCCGCCGCGTCGCGCACGGGGTCGGTGGCGACCACGAGGAGTTCGTCCCCGTGCCGCAGCACCGTCGTGGGCAGAGGAACAAACGATTTTCCATCCCGGACGACGAGGGTGACGGCGGCGCCGGGCGGCAACCGCAGCTCGTTGACCTCGACGCCGTGCATCCGGGAGCCGTCGGGGATCGAGACGGACAGCAGATGCCCGCGCAGCCGCTCCAGGGGTGCCGACTCGATGCCGAGGTCGGACGCCTCGCCCGGCTCGCCGAGGCGCAGCCTGCCCGCCAGCCAGGGCAGGGTCGGCCCCTGCACGAGGGTGTAGACGACGACCAGCACGAAGACGATGTTGAAGATCCGCTGGCTGCCCGCGACGCCGTTCACCATGGGGATCGTCGCCAGGATGATGGGCACGGCGCCGCGCAGTCCCGCCCAGGACATCAGCGCCTGCTCCCGCCACGGCACCCGGAACGGGGCCAGGCTGAGTACGACGCTCAGTGGACGGGCCACCATGGTCAGCGCGAGCCCGATGACGAGGGCCGGCCAGATGTCGTCGCCCAGCTCGTGCGGGGTGACGAGCAGGCCGAGCAGGACGAACATGCCGATCTGGGCGATCCAGCCGAGCCCCTCGGCGAAGCCGCGCGTGGCGGGCCAGTGCGGGAGCTTGGCGTTGCCCAGCACCATCGACGCCAGGTAGACGGCGAGGAAGCCGCTGCCGTGATCCAGTGCGCCGGCGGCATAGGCCGTGACGGCGATCGCCAGCACGGCGATCGGGTAGAGGCCGGAGGCGGGCAGGGCGACGCGCTTGAGGGTCCAGGCCCCGAGCCAGCCCACCGTGAGACCCACGGCCGCGCCGATGGCCAGTTCCAGCGCTATCTCGCTCACCAGGACGTACCAGTGCTCGACCGGGCCGGCTGTGGAGAAGGCGACGACCAGGATGACCACCGGGGCGTCGTTGAAGCCGGACTCCGCCTCCAGCGTGCCCGCCACGCGCGCGGGGAGGGGGATCCTGCGCAGGACCGAGAAGACCGCCGCCGCGTCCGTCGAGGAGACCACCGCGCCGATGATGAGCGCCTGCCGCCAGTCCAGCCCGACCAGATAGTGCGCGCCCGCCGCGGTCGCGCCGACGCTGATCGCGACCCCCACCAGCGCCAGCATGGAGGCGGACCCCAGGATCGGCCGGATCTCCTTCCACTTCGTGCCCAGACCACCCTCGGCGAGGATCACGACCAGGGCCGCGTACCCGATGACCTGGGTCAGCTCGGCGTTGTTGAAGTGGATGTTCCCGATGCCGTCCTGGCCCATGAGGATGCCGATCCCCAGGTAGACGAGCAGGCTGGGGAGCCCGCTGCGTGAGGAGATCCGGACGGCCGCGACGGCGACCAGGAGGACCAGGGAGCAGACGAGCAGGAGCTGGTCGAGGTGGTGAACAGTCAGCAGCGGTTCCCTTCCTTGGCTCGCGCGGGGGGCGCGTGAGCTCGCGTACACAAGACCCGAGGCTGCGGCGCACCGCACCCAAGTACTTCGTTACCTTACCTAACTCTTGACGCTTTCTTGACACTCGCCAGGGCAAGATCGAACGTCCGTGCGCGCCGGTTCCCGACTCCGCGTCAAGCGGCTCGGGGCCCTGCGCCTATGGTTGCTCCAGCGCTCATTCAAAGTCACAGCCCGACCTGCCGCTCGCGTTAGGACAGCAAGGACAGCGATGCCCCCCAACACCACCGCCACAACGGGTGACAAGCCCGGCAAGTCCGGCAGGAAGAAGGGGCGCAAAGCCCGACTTATCGTGCTGGTGCTCGTCCTGGCCATCATCGGAGGCGTCGCCTACGGGGCGTACTGGTCGATCAGCACCGTCCGCGCCTCCTTCCCGCAGACCACGGGAACGATCACGCTCCAGGGCCTGTCGGGGCCCGTCGACGTCAAGCGGGACGGGAACGGCATCCCGCAGATCTACGCCTCGTCCGACGAGGACCTCTTCATGGCGCAGGGCTTCGTCCAGGCGCAGGACCGGTTCTACGAGATGGACGTGCGCCGGCACATGACCTCCGGGCGCCTGTCGGAGATGTTCGGCAAGGGGCAGGTCAAGAACGACGAGTTCCTGCGCACCCTCGGCTGGGACCGGATCGCCAAGGAGGAGTACGACACCAAGCTGTCGGACTCCACGAAGAAGTACCTCGACGCGTACGCCAAGGGCGTCAACGCCTACCTCCAGGGCAAGGACGGCAAGGACATCTCCCTGGAGTACGCGGCCCTGGGCTTCACCAACGACTACGAGCCGGCGAAGTGGACCCCGGTCGACTCCGTCTCCTGGCTGAAGGCGATGGCCTGGGACCTGCGCGGCAACATGCAGGACGAGATCGACCGCGCCCTGATGACCAGCCGTCTCGGCCCGCAGCAGATCGAGGACCTGTACCCGGAGTACCCCTACAGCCGCAACAAGCCGATCGTGCAGGAGGGCCAGTACAGCGACGTGGCCAAGACCTTCCAGCAGGGCGGTGCCACGAACGGCTCTCAGGGCGCGACCGGTACGACCGGCTCCTCCACCTCGTCCACGGCCGGTTCGGCCCTCACGAGCCAGCTGGCGGGCCTCTACAAGGTCCTGGACGACGTGCCCACCGCGGTCGGCGTGAACGGTCAGGGCATCGGCTCCAACTCCTGGGTCGTCGCCGGGAAGTACACCATCACCGGTAAGCCACTGCTCGCCAACGACCCGCACCTGTCTGCGTCGCTGCCGTCCGTCTGGTACCAGATGGGCCTGCACTGCCGCACCGTCTCCAGCAAGTGCCAGTACGACGTGACCGGCTACACCTTCGCCGGTATGCCCGGCGTGATAATCGGCCACAACGCGGACATCGCCTGGGGCATGACCAACTCCGGGGTCGACGTCACCGACCTGTACCTGGAGAAGCTCAGCGGCAACGGCTATCTGTACGACGGCAAGGTCAGGCCCTTCAAGAGCCGCGAGGAGACCATCAAGGTCGCCGGCGGCAAGTCCAAGACCATCGTCGTGCGCCAGACCGCCGACGGGATGCCGCTGCTGTCCGACCGCGACGACGAACTCGTCCAGGTCGGCAGGAAGGCCGCCGTCAACACGGCCGCGCCCGACCGCGGTGACGGCTACGGCATCGCCCTGAGGTGGACGGCGCTCGACCCGGGCACCTCCATGGACGCCGTGTTCGCCCTCGACAAGGCGGCGAACTGGAGCGACTTCCGCTCCGCCGCCGCCCTGTTCGACGTGCCCTCGCAGAACCTGGTCTACGCCAGCACGGACAACCACATCGGCTACACCCTGCCCGGCAGGATCCCCACCCGCTCCTCGGTGGACGACGGCTCCATCCCGGCGCCGGGCTGGAACTCGAAGTACCGCTGGACCGGCTTCATCAAGCAGGACGAGCTGCCCTACGAGTACGACCCCGCGCGGGGCTACATCGTCACCGCCAACCAGGCCGTGGTCGACAAGGACAAGTACCCGTACACGCTCACCACCGACTGGGGCTACGGCGCCCGCAGCCAGCGCATCACCGACCTGATCGAGTCCAAGATCAAGGGCACGGGCAAGATCTCCACCGACGACATGCGCCAGATGCAGCTGGACAACAGCAGCGAGATCGCCAAGCTGCTGGTGCCCAAGCTGCTGAAGATCAACCTCGACGACAAGAACGTCCGGGAGGCGCAGAAGCTGCTGGAGGGCTGGGACTACACCCAGGACGCCGACTCCGCGGCGGCCGCCTACTTCAACTCCGTGTGGCGCAACATCCTCAAGCTCGCCTTCGGCAACAAGCTCCCCAAGGAGCTGCGCGTCAAGGGCCAGTGCCTGTGGGTCGACAAGATCGACAGCACCGGCCCGGTGGACGACGACACGAAGGTCCGCGAGTGCGGCCAGCGCGACGCCGACCAGGCGCAGCCGGACGGCGGCGACCGCTGGTTCGAGGTCGTGCGCACGCTGATGGACAAGCCGGACAGCGACTGGTGGAAGACGCCCAAGTCGGGCACCCGTCCGGAGGCGAACAACCGGGACCAGCTCTTCGCCCGCGCGATGACCGACGCCCGCTGGGAGCTGACCGCCAAGCTCGGCAAGGACATCGACACCTGGAGCTGGGGCCGGCTGCACCGCCTGTTCCTGAAGAACCAGACGCTCGGCACCGAGGGCCCCGAGTTCCTCCAGTACGTCCTCAACCGCGGTCCCTGGAAGCTCAGCGGCGGCGAGGCCACCGTCAACGCGACCGGCTGGAACGCCGCCGGCGGCTACGGCGTCGTCTGGGTGCCGTCGATGCGCATGGTGGTCAACCTCAAGGACCTCGACAAGTCCAAGTGGATCAACCTGACCGGAGCCTCCGGACACGCCTACAGCGCCCACTACACCGACCAGACCAGCAAGTGGGTCAAGGGCGAGCTGCTGCCCTGGTCGTTCTCGGACAAGGCGGTCGACGCGAGCACGAGCGACACACTCGTCCTCAAGCCGTGATCGGCTGACGGCAGACCGACCGGACGGGCCCCCTCCACGCGCGCGTGGAGGGGGCCCGTCCCGTATCCGGACCAGGGGCCTCGCCCGGTCAGGCGTCCGTGAAGCGGCGCACACCCGACGGAGTCACCACCGCGTGCACCGGCTGATCGTGCGCCTCCTCCGGCACGCGTGCGACGACTTCCGTGTCGTACAGGAGCACCACGAGCGCGGGGCGCGCGCCCGCCCGCTCCAGACGCGCGAGCACCCGGTCGTACGACCCTCCGCCGCGCCCCAGGCGCATCCCGCGCGCGTCCACCGCGAGCCCGGGCAGCAGGACGACGTCCGCCGCGATCACGGCGTCCGGGCCGAGGCGCTCGCCGGAGGGCTCGAACAGGGCCATTTTTCCGCCATGTTGGATCCGCGCGAGGGAGCCCGGACCGGCGTACTCGCCCCAGTCCAGGTCGTTGTCGGGCAGGAGCGCGGGGAGCAGGACGCGTACGCCCCGCGCGCGCAGCGCGTCCAGCAGGGCGAGCGTGCCGGGCTCGCTCCCGACGGAGACGTACGCCGCCACCGTGCGCGCACGCGCCAGTTCGGGCAGCTCAAGGGCGCGCTCGGCCAGCGTGTCGCCCGCCTCCCGTACGACATCCTCCGGCAACCTGTTCCTCACCGCGAGGAGCTCCCGTCGCAACATTCGCTTGTCAGGCTCGCTCGTGCGTCCGTCGTGTACCACTGGTCGTTCTTGCACCCTTCTCAATGTGCTCATATGAGGGCCAATTAACCGGAGCCACAGATTCCTTACCAAAGGCACCGGATAAGGTTGCGGACATGACTCAGTCGCACCCCAGGATCAGCAAGGCTGTCATCCCGGCAGCAGGTCTCGGCACCCGGTTCCTTCCGGCGACCAAGGCCACTCCCAAGGAGATGCTGCCGGTCGTCGACAAGCCGGCGATCCAGTACGTGGTCGAGGAGGCCGTGTCGGCGGGGCTCGACGACGTCCTCATGATCACCGGACGCAACAAGCGTCCCCTGGAGGACCACTTCGACCGCAACTACGAGCTGGAATCGGCGCTCCAGAAGAAGGGCGACGCCGGCCGGCTCGCCAAGGTCCAGGAGTCCAGCGACCTGGCCACGATGCACTACGTGCGCCAGGGCGACCCCAGGGGCCTCGGTCACGCCGTGCTGTGCGCGGCCCCGCACGTCGGCCACGAGCCCTTCGCGGTCCTCCTCGGTGACGACCTGATCGACCCGCGCGACCCGCTGCTCCAGCGCATGATCGAGGTCCAGGAACAGCACGGCGGCAGTGTGATCGCGCTCATGGAGGTCGCGCCCGAGCAGATCCACCTCTACGGCTGCGCGGCGGTCGAGGCCACCGCCGAGGGCGACGTGGTCAAGGTGACCGGCATGGTGGAGAAGCCGGACCCGGCGGACGCCCCGTCGAACTACGCGATCATCGGCCGCTACGTCCTCGACCCGCACATCTTCGACATACTGCGCAAGACCGAGCCCGGTCGCGGCGGCGAGATCCAACTGACCGACGCCCTCCAGCAGCTGGCCCAGGACGAGAAGGTCGGCGGCCCGGTGCACGGCGTCGTCTTCAAGGGCCGCCGCTATGACACCGGCGACCGTGGCGACTACCTGCGTGCCATTGTCAGACTGGCGTGCGAACGTGAAGACCTGGGCCCGGACTTCCGGACCTGGCTTCGCAGTTACGTAGCCGAGGAGATGCAGCAGCGTTGAGCAACACCGCGACCAGCCCCGCCGGCCCGGACCACCTCTGGTCGGTGGACGAGCACCTGGAGGACATCCTCACCACGGTCCGTCCCCTCGAACCCATCGAGCTGCAACTGCTCGACGCCCAGGACTGCGTCCTGGTCGACGACATCACGGTGCCGGTCTCCCTGCCACCGTTCGACAACAGCTCCATGGACGGGTACGCGGTGCGGGTCGCGGACGTCGCCGGCGCCACCGAGGAGTTCCCGGCCGTCCTCGAGGTCGTCGGGGACGTCGCGGCCGGCTCGGCCGACCTGGTCCGGGTCGGACCCGGACAGGCCGCCCGCATCATGACCGGTGCCCCGCTGCCGCCCGGCGCCGAGGCCGTCGTCCCCGTCGAGTGGACCGACGGAGGGCTCGGCGAGGGCCCCGTGAGCGGGATGCGGGCCCGCAGCCTGGCCCCCGAGGGCGCCGAGGGACAGGTGCGCGTGCACCGCCCCGCCGAGGCACGCGCGCACGTGCGCGCCAGGGGCAGCGACGTGAAGGCCGGAGACCTGGCCCTGGAGGCCGGGACGATCCTCGGCCCGCCGCAGATCGCGCTGCTCGCCGCGATCGGCCGGGGCACGGTACGGGTGCGCCCGCGCCCGCGCGTGGTCGTCGTGTCCACGGGCAGCGAACTCGTCCAGCCCGGCGAGGAGCTGGGCAACGGTCAGATCTACGACTCCAACAGCTTCGCCCTCACCGCGGCCGCCCGCGACGCGGGCGCCATCGCCTACCGGGTGGGCGCCGTCGCCGACGACGCCGACATCCTCCGCTCCACCATCGAGGACCAGCTCATCCGCGCCGACCTGCTGGTGACCACGGGCGGAGTGAGCGTCGGGGCGTACGACGTCGTCAAGGAGGCGCTGTCGCACGTCGGCGACGAGGACGAGGCGGGCGGCGGCATCGACTTCCGCAAGATCGCCATGCAGCCGGGCAAGCCCCAGGGTTTCGGCTCCATCGGCCGCGACCACACGCCCCTGCTGGCCCTGCCCGGCAACCCCGTGTCGTCGTACGTCTCCTTCGAGCTGTTCGTCCGCCCCGCGATCCGCACCCTGATGGGCCTCGAGGACGTCCACCGGCCCCGCACCCGGGCCACCCTGAAGGCGGACAAGGCGCTCGGCTCCCCCAAGGGGCGCCGGCAGTTCCTGCGCGGCAAGTACGCCGACGGCGAGGTGACTCCTGTGGGCGGCTCGGGCTCCCACCTGATCGCGGCGCTGGCGCAGGCCGACGCGCTGATCGTCGTCCCCGAGGACGTGGAGTCCGTCGAGCCCGGTACGGACCTGGAGGTCGTGCTGCTCGGCTGACGAGCGGGCGGTACCGTGTCGCGCACAACAGGCCCGTGCACCGCACTGCGACGGGCCCGGACCAGGAGCGCCACACCATGACTGTGCCTTCCCGGGGGGAGACCCCCGGACCCCCCGTGCAGGACCGACTGACGCACATCGACGACGCGGGCGCGGCCCGCATGGTCGACGTATCCGGGAAGGACGTGACCGCGCGCACCGCCCGCGCGAGCGGCCGGGTCCTGGTGTCACCGCGGGTGATCGAGCTGCTGCGCGGTGAGGGGGTGCCCAAGGGGGACGCCCTGGCGACCGCGCGCATCGCGGGCATCATGGGCGCCAAGCGCACCCCGGACCTGATCCCGCTGTGCCACCCGTTGTCGGTGTCCGGTGTGAAACTGGATCTGTCGGTCGCGGACGACGCCGTGGAGATCCGGGCCACCGTGAAGACGACGGACCGCACGGGCGTCGAGATGGAGGCCCTCACCGCGGTGACGGTCGCCGCGCTCACCGTGATCGACATGGTCAAGGCGGTCGACAAGGGAGCGGTCATCACGGACGTGCGGGTGGAGGAGAAGACGGGCGGCAAGTCGGGCGACTGGAGCCGGTCATGACGTACCGCGCGCTGGTGGTCACCGCGTCCAACCGGGCCGCCGCGGGGGTCTACGAGGACAAGGGCGGCCCCCTGATCGCCGACGGCCTGCGGGGCTTCGGCTTCGAGGTCGACGGCCCTCGGGTCGTCCCGGACGGGGATCCGGTGGAGGCGGCCCTGCGCGCCGGTGCAGACGCCGGCTACGACGTCGTCGTCACCACCGGCGGCACCGGCATCTCGCCCACCGACCGCACGCCCGAGGCGACCCGCGCCGTGATCGACTACGAGGTGCCGGGCATCGCGGAGGCCGTCCGGGCGTTCGGACGGGAGAAGGTGCCGACCGCGGCGCTGTCCCGGGGCCTGGCCGGGGTGGCCGGGCGGACCCTGATCGTGAATCTGCCGGGCTCCACCGGCGGGGTGCGGGACGGCCTCGCCGTCCTGGAGCCGCTGCTGGTCCACGCCGTCGACCAGATCCGCGGCGGCGACCACCCGAGACCCAGTAGTGGGGGTGCGAGCTGAACAGCCCTTCCTGGCCCGTCGTGCTGGCGGACGGAGATGTCGTCCTCCGGCCGATAAAGCTGCGCGACCAGCGGGTCTGGCGTGAGGTGAACCGGCGCAACAGGGACTGGCTGCGCCCCTGGGAGGCGACCATCCCGCCGCCCACGCCGAGCGGGCCGATCACGCACCGGCCGACCTACCGCCAGATGGTCCGGCATCTGCGGTCCGAGGCCCACGCGGGCCGGATGCTGCCGTTCGTCATCGAGTACCAGGGGCAGCTCGTCGGGCAGTTGACGGTCGCCGGGATCACCTGGGGGTCGATGTGCTCGGGCCACGTCGGCTACTGGGTGGACGAGTCGGTGGCCGGGCGCGGGGTGATGCCGACGGCCGTCGCGCTCGTGGTGGACCACTGTTTCCGCACCGTCGGGCTGCACCGCATCGAGGTGTGCATTCGCCCCGAGAACCGGCCCAGCCGCAGGGTCGTGGAGAAACTCGGATTCCGCGAGGAGGGGCTGCGGCCGCGTTATCTGCACATCGACGGGGCCTGGCGCGACCACCTCGTCTTCGCGCTCACGGCGGAAGAAGTGCCGGAGGGGTTGCTCGGGCGCTGGCAGCGGGCACGCTCTCAGCGGACGCGGCACACGCAGGAGAACACCCCGGGGAATCCCGTCTAGGCCCGAAATTGAATACGTGTTCGAAATTGATCGACCGATGACCGTCTCGGCACATTGAATTGGCGGCTCGGACGGTCCACTGATCGCATCGGTCGCAAAAAAAGCTGGAAATATCAGCCAGATCGTGCGACACACCGGCCCAATTGGCGGATGGCCTCACGCAAACCCCTCTACCGTGTGAGGCGTGAGCAGCAGCGGCCTCATCTACGCAGTCATTGTCGGGGCCTGGGCCGCCTACTTGGTGCCGATGTGGCTCCGTAGGCAGGACGAGCTGAACGAGGCCCGTCCGACGGAACGCTTCAGCACCGCCATCCGGCTGCTGTCCGGACGGGCGGGGATGGAGCGCCGGTACGCCAGGGACCTGCGGGCGCGCTCCGCCCAGGAGGGGGAGCCGGACGCCAGTGACCCGGACGCCGCCACCGACTCGGTGGACGTCCGGGCCTTCGCCATGCCTCCGACCCGCCGTCAGGCGCGTCCGGAGGCCGGGGCGGAGGCGCCCGGGCGGGCGGAACCGGAACGCGACCGGCCCGTCATCCCGGCGCCCAAGTCTCCCCCCGCGTCCGTGCATCACTCGGTCGGCGCCTCAGCCTCCGCCTCCGCGTCCGCGCAGAAGCGCGTACCGGCCGCGCGGCGCGCGCCCTCGGCACAGGCGTCCGCGGCGCGTGCCCGGCGTTCGAAGGTGCTGGCGCGCCGTCGGCGCACCACCGTGATGCTCTTCCTCGCCTTCACGCTCGGTGCGATCGTCGCCGCGGTCGGAGGCCTCGCCTTCCTGTGGGCGCCCGGCGTACCCGCGGTCATGCTCAGCACGTACATCGCCTACCTGCGCTCCCAGGAGCGCCGCCGGTTCGCCTACCAGATGGATCGCCGGCGCGCCGAGGTCGCGGCCCAGCGTCTGCGCGAACGCCAGCCGCGCCGGCGCGCGTCTCTCGACGCGGGCCCCGCCGCCGACGAACCGGACGAGGGACCAGAGACCGAGACCGACACCGGCCTCTCCGCGCTCGCCGCTGACCGCCGCGCCCTCGTGGAGCAGACCGACCACGCCGAGTGGGTCGACCAGCAGCAGCGTGAGCGCCAGCGGCGGCCCGGGCACGGGGACAGCTGGGACCCGGTGCCGGTGCCTCTGCCGACGTACGTGACCGCGCCGGTCGCGCCACGGGCCACTTCGGACGTGGACCTGGGGGCGCCCGACACGTGGAGTTCGGCGCGTTCCAGCTCCGTCGTGCCGGAGCAGGAGGCGAGCCGCGCGCCGGAGGCCGGGGAGGGCGACGCGATGCTCGAGTCCGAGGAGAAGCCGGCGGACGACCGGAGCGACGCCCGCCGCGCGGCCTCCGCCCGCCGCTCGCGCGAGCGCGGACGCACCCCCCTCTTCGACCAGTACGAGGACGGGGACCGGCCGCGCGCGGCCAACGAGTGACCGCCGTCATGCGGCTGGAAGCCCGCCTCTGACCAGTCAGGGAACGGATTTCCAAGCACCCCGATGGGGATGCTAGAGTTTCACTCGTTGCAAGGGCCTGTGGCGCAGTCCGGTAGCGCACCTCGTTCGCATCGAGGGGGCCAGGGGTTCAAATCCCCTCAGGTCCACGCATCATGAAGCCCCGGTCGGCAGTAGCCGACCGGGGCTTCATTGCTCATCTCAGCTGCTTCGCGTAGCAGAGGCTCTCCGCGTAGTGGCGGTAGTAGCCGAACTTGACGCAGGGCTCGTAACCGCTCGAGGTGTACAGGGCGACGGCCTCCGGCTGCTTGGTGCCGGTCTCCAGGACCATGCGGACGCGGCCGGCCGCGCGGGCGTCCTCCTCCAGGGCCGAGAGGATGCGGCGGGCGAGGCCCCGGCCGCGCATCGCCTCGACGACGAACATGCGCTTGAGTTCGGCGTCGCCGTCCTCGTTGCCCTCCTCGTTGAGGTCCTGGCTGCGCCAGCCGCCCGTGGCCACCGGGCGGTCGTGCTCGTCGTAGGCGATCAGGTACGCGCCCCGGGGCGGGGTGAAGTCGGCGGCGTCGAGGACCGTGGCGTCGCCGCCGTCTCCGTAGCGCAGGTGGTACTCGGCCTGGACCTCGTCGTTGAGCTTGACGGCGTCGGGGTGATCGAAGCGAACACGACGTATATTCATGCTGGGCATCGTACTTCTATGCAGAGGGTGGGGGACGCGGACCACGACCAGTGTGCCGGTATCGTGCCCTGGTGCTGACTGTGACCTCGGTGAACGTGAACGGGCTGCGGGCCGCTGCCAAGAAGGGCTTCGTGGAGTGGCTCGCCCAGACCTCCGCGGACGTCGTCTGCCTGCAGGAGGTGCGCGCCGAGCCGCACCAGCTGCCGGAGGAGGTCCGGCAGCCCGACGGCTGGCACGTCGTGCACGCCCCGGCGGCGGTCAAGGGGCGCGCGGGCGTCTCCCTGTACACGCGGCGCGAGCCCGACCGTGTCCGGGTCGGCTTCGGGTCGGCCGAGTTCGACGGCAGCGGGCGCTACGTCGAGGCCGACCTGCCCGGTGTGACCGTCGCCTCGCTCTATCTGCCCTCCGGTGAGGTCGGCACCGAGCGTCAGGACGAGAAGATCCGCTTCATGGGCGAGTTCCTCGTCCACCTCAAGGAGCTGCGCGAGCGGGCCGCCGCCGACGGGCGCCAGGTGGTCGTCTGCGGCGACTGGAACATCGCCCACCAGCAGACCGACCTCAAGAACTGGCGCGGCAACACCAAGAACTCGGGCTTCCTGCCCGAGGAGCGGGAGTGGCTCGGCCAGGTGCTCGCCGCGGAGGACGGTGGCTACGTCGACGTCGTACGCGCCCTGCACCCGGACGTCGAGGGGCCGTACACCTGGTGGTCGTACCGGGGGCGGGCCTTCGACAACGACTCGGGATGGCGCATCGACTACCACATGGCCACCCCGGGGCTCGCGGCCAAGGCTGTCAAGGGGTTCGTGGAGCGCGCGGCCACGCACGCCGAGCGGTGGTCCGACCATGCGCCGGTGACCGTCGTGTACGACCTGTAGGGGCGCCGCTCAGTCCCGTTTGTTGAGCCGCCGGTCCAGCGCCAGGGACAGTTCCGCCTCCACGACGCTCCGGGCGAGCGGGCGCAGGCGGTGCAGGTCCTCCTCGGGGGCGTGGCGCAGGATCAGGTCACGGAAGAGTTCGGCGAGGGCGTCGGCGTGTTCGCGGACGCGTTTGCCGGCCGCCAGGACCTCGGAGAGGGGTATGCCCTCGCGGACCAGGGCCGAGGAGACGTCCAGCAGGCGCCGGCTGATGTGGACGATCTCGTCGCCGTCGGTGCCCAGGTAGCCCAGCTCCATGGCGGCGGCGAGGTTCTCGGGGGTGACCTCTCCCTCGAAGCGGGCGGCGAGTTCCTCGGGGGTGAGGTGGACCGGCTCCTCCTCGGTGGGGGTGCCGACGCCGAGCAGGTCGGCGACGTCGCGGCCCTGGTCGAGGGCCTCCGCGAGTTCCGCGATGCCGTTGAGGGTGTGGCCGCGCTCCAGCAGCGCCGAGATCGTGCGCAGGCGGGCCAGGTGGTGGTCGTCGTACCAGGCGATACGGCCCTCGCGGCGGGGTGGCGGGATCAGCTTGCGCTCGCGGTAGAAGCGCAGCGTGCGCACGGTGATGCCGGCCAGGCGGGCCAGCTCCTCCATGCGGTACTCGCGCGGTGCGCCGACCTTGCCGCTGCCCTGCTCGTCCTTGCGTTCGCCGTCGTCTGCCACGTCCGAAGCCTATGTTGTACCGCCGGTACCCGCGGCGGAGCAGCTGATGCAACTGCCCTTCTCCGCCCCCTACCGCTCGGTACGGAGCTGCTCTACAGTCCCATTGCGCCAGTGTTCACTGGCAGAGTCCAAGGCGATGCGTGGAGGCTTCGGGATGGCCGAGCACGAGCATGTACGAGTGGCGGTGATCGGGTCCGGGTTCGGCGGACTGGGAGCCGCTGTGCGGCTGCGCCGCGAGGGGATCACCGACTTCGTCGTCCTGGAGCGGGCCGACAGCGTCGGCGGCACCTGGCGGGACAACAGCTACCCCGGGTGCGCCTGCGACGTCCCCTCCCACCTGTACTCCTTCTCCTTCGCGCCCAACCCGGACTGGCCGCGCACCTTCTCCGGGCAGCGGCACATCCGCGCCTACCTGGAGCACGTCACCGACGTCTACGGACTGCGCCCGCACATCCGCTTCGACTCCGAGGTGAAGCTGATGACCTGGGACGGCGGGCGGCTGTGCTGGGAGATCGAGACGACCCGGGGGACGCTGACCGCCGACGTCGTCGTCTCCGCCACCGGGCCGCTGTCCGACCCGAAGACTCCGCGGATCCCGGGGCTCGACTCCTTCCCCGGCAAGGTGTTCCACTCGGCCCGCTGGGACCACGACCACGACCTGAGCGGCAAGCGCGTCGCCGTGGTCGGCACCGGCGCCTCCGCCATCCAGATCGTGCCCGCCATCCAGCGCCAGGTGGGCCGGCTCACCCTCTTCCAGCGCACTCCGCCCTGGGTGATGCCCCGTGTGGACCGCGCCATCAGCGGCGCCGAGCGCCGACTGCACCGGGCGCTGCCCTTCACCACCCAGCTGCGGCGCGGGCTGCTGTGGGGGCTCCGGGAGCTGCAGGTGCAGGCGTTCACCAAGCATCCCGACGAACTCGGCCTGGTCGAACAGCTCGCCAAGCGCAACATGGCCCGCGCCATCAAGGACCCGGCCCTGCGCGCCAAGCTCACCCCGGACTACCGCATCGGCTGCAAGCGGATCCTGCTGTCCAGCGCGTACTACCCGGCGCTCGCCCAGCCGAATGTGGACGTCGTCGCGAGCGGGCTCACCGAGATCCGCGGGTCGACCGTGATCGCCGCCGACGGCACCGAGGCCGAGGTCGACGTGATCATCTTCGGTACGGGCTTCCACGTCACGGACATGCCCATCGCCGAGCGCGTGGTCGGCGCGGAGGGCGGCACGCTCGCGGAGTCCTGGAAGAACGGCATGCAGGCGCTGCGCGGTGCCTCGGCCGCCGGGTTCCCGAACTGGATGACGATCATCGGGCCCAACACCGGGCTCGGGAACTCCTCCATGATCCTCATGATCGAGTCCCAGCTGAACTACATGGCCGACTACCTGCGCCAGCTCGACGTCCTCGGCGGCCGCACCGCCCTCGACGCCCGGCCCGCGGCCGTCGACGACTGGAACCACAAGGTCCAGGAGCGCATGAAGCGGACCGTCTGGAACACCGGCGGCTGCACCAGCTGGTACCTCGACCCGAGCGGCCGCAACACCACCATCTGGCCCGGTACGACGACCGAGTTCCGGCGTGCGACCCGACGGGTGGACCTGGCGGAGTACGAGGTGATCCGGAAGGCGGAGGCGGTCCGGACGACAGAGGTGGTCCGGAAGGCCGAGGAGGAGCCGAAGGCGGCGCCCGCCGAGAAGAAGGCCGTGAAGAAGGCCGAGAAGAAGAGCGAGGCCGCCGCATGAGCCGTCTCACCTCCGTGACCTCCGGCCCCTACGCCCCGCCCGCCCCCGCCCGCACCCTCACCGTGGTCTCCGCCGACGGCGCACGGCTGCACGTCGAGGTCCACGGGCCCGAAGGCGCGCCGCCTGTCGTCCTCTCCCACGGCTGGACCTGCTCGACCGCGTTCTGGGCGGCGCAGATAAGGGAGTTGGCGGCCGACCACCGGGTGATCGCGTACGACCAGCGGGGGCACGGGCGCAGTCCCGCGAGCTCCGCGTGCACCACCGACGCCCTGGCGGACGACCTCGAAGCGGTGCTCGCGCAGACGCTTGAGCCCGGGGAGAGGGCCGTGGTCGTCGGCCACTCCATGGGCGGGATGACGGTCATGGCCGCCTCCGCGCGCCCCCGCTTCCGCGAACACGCCGCCGCCGTACTGCTGTGCAGCACCGGCAGCTCGCGGCTGGTCGCGGAGTCGCGGGTGGTGCCGCTGCGTGCCGGGCGCGTGCGCACCTGGATCACCGGGCACATTCTCGGTTCGCGAGCCCCGCTCGGACCTGTCACGCCCGTCGCGAAGCGCATCCTCAAGTACGCCACCATGGGCGCCGGTTCCGCCCCGCACATGGTGGAGGCGTGCGCCCGGATCGTGCACGCCTGCCCGCGCGCCGTGCGCCACGCCTGGGCCGCCGTGCTCTCGGCGCTCGACCTCGACCGCGGCGTACGGGAGTTGCATGTGCCCACCGAGGTGGTGCACGGCGCATCCGACCGGCTGACGCCCCCCGTGCACGCTCGCGCCCTGGTGGCCTCGCTGCCCCGGTGCATCGGCCTCACCGAACTCCCCGGTGTCGGTCACATGACCCCGATCGAGGCCCCGGAGCTGATGACCGGCAAGATCCGGGAACTCGTCACCACGTACGTCAAGGGGAACACCCCCGAGTCCCACCCCACCCCCGCGCAGCAGATCAAGGAGGGCGCATGAGCAGGGTCAGTCTCGAAGGGCAGGTCGCCGTCGTCACGGGAGCGGCGCGCGGCGTCGGCGAGCTGCTCGCGCGCAAGCTGTCCGCGCGCGGTGCCAAGGTGGCGCTCGTCGGACTGGAGGAGGAGGCCCTCAAGGAGGTCTCGGAGCGGCTGCACAGCGACAGTGCGCACTGGTACGCCGACGTCACCGACCACGAGACGATGAGCCGGGTGGCGCAGGAGGTCAAGGAGCGGTTCGGCAAGGTCGACATCGTCGTGGCCAACGCCGGTGTGGCGACCGGCGGGCCCTTCGCCGACTCCGATCCGCAGGCCTGGCGGCGCGTGATCGAGGTGAACCTGATCGGTTCGGCGGTGACGGCCCGGGCCTTCCTGCCGGTGCTCACCGAGAGCCGCGGCTACCTGCTGCAGATCGCCTCGCTCGCCGCGATGACCCCGGCGCCGATGATGACGGCGTACTGCGCCTCCAAGTCGGGCGTGGAGGCGTACGCGCACAGTCTGCGCGCCGAGGTCGGTCACCAGGGCGTGCGCGTCGGCGTCGGGTACCTGTCCTGGACCGACACCGACATGGTGCGCGGGGCCGACCAGGACGACGTCATGCGGGAGCTGAGGCAGCGGCTGCCGTGGCCGTCGAACAAGACGTACCCCCTGGGCCCGGCGGTGGACCGGATCGTCGCCGGTATCGAGCGGCGCTCGGCGCACGTGTACGGGCAGTGGTGGCTGCGCGGCATGCAGGGCGTGCGCGGATATCTGCCGGCGCTCATCGGCACCGTCGGCCAGCGCGAGATGCGGCGGTTCGCGCCCCGTCTGCAAGGGATGAGTTCCGGGCTCGTCGGCGCAGGTGGGGCGGCCGACGAGGCAGCGAGGGCTACGCACCGTAACTGATCGACGTGCGCTCCGTGTCCACCCGTGTGAATCTGGTCGAGGCCCCTCCAAGGGGTCACCCCCCCACCCACACCCACCACGGGAGTGAACCCACATGGGTATGAAGGACAAGTCCAACAAGCTCGGTCAGGCCAAGGAGAAGGCTGGTCAGCAGGGCCAGCCGCAGCAGGGTCAGCAGCAGCGCGGCCAGCAGCAGCGCGGTCAGCAGCCGCAGCGCGGCCAGCAGCAGCGTGGCCAGCAGTCCGAGCGACACATCCCGGACACTGACCAGGAGATGAGGGACCGGCTCGACCAGGACTACGACGCCTAGTCGTCACCCTCGACTTCACCCCTGAGGCGGGGTGCCCGGTGATCGCCGGGCACCCCGCTTCGTCGTTCCGGGGCCCCGCTCCCGTCCCGGGCCCTGCTCTCGCTAGGGCGCAGCGCTAGGGCGCAGTCCGGGGCGGCAGCTTCGGCCTCGACCGGTCCGGTACGTCGCTGTAGTCCGGGGGAACCGCCGCGGGGTTGGTGTCCAGCAGCTCCACGGCCAGTTGCACGGCGTCGTCGAGCTGGGCGTGCCGGCCCTCGGCCCAGTCCAGCGGGGTGCGCAGGATCTCCAGGTCGGGGGCGACGCCGTGGTTCTCCACGGACCAGCCGTAGGCGTCGAACCAGGCGGCGTTCATCGGGACCGTGATCACCGTGCCGTCGCCGAGGCGGTGCCGGCCGGTCATGCCGACGACTCCGCCCCAGGTGCGCTGCCCCACGACCGGACCGAGTTTCAGGAGTTTGAAGGCGGCGGTGATCATGTCGCCGTCGGACGAGGTCGCCTCGTCCGCCAGGGCCACCACCGGCCCCCGGGGCGCGTTCGAGGTGTACGACACCGGTTGCGCGTTCCGGGTCAGGTCCCAGCCCAGGATCGTCCGGGTGAGCTTCTCGATGACGAGTTCGCTGATGTGCCCGCCGGCGTTGCCGCGCACGTCCACGATCAGCGCGGGCCGGGACACCTCCATGCGCAGGTCCCGGTTGAACTGGGCCCAGCCGGAGCCGCCCATGTCCGGGATGTGCAGGTAGCCGCACTTGCCGCCGCTCAACTCCCGTACGACCTCACGGCGCTTGGTGACCCAGTCCTGGTAGCGCAGCGGCCGTTCGTCGACGAGCGGGACGACGGCGACCCGCCGGGCGGCGCCGATCTCGCCCTCCGCCGGATCGGAGGGGCCCGAAGGGCCTTCCTCGGACGGGTGGTGGGCGACGGGTTGGGCGAAGGTCAGCTCCACGGTCGTGCCGCCCGAGCCCGCGAGCAGCGGATACGGTCCCGCCACCGGATCGACCGGGCGGCCGTCCACATGGGTCAGGACGGCGCCCTCGTGGATGCCGGTCCCGGCCAGCGGCGAGCGGGCCTTGGAGTCGGACGAGTCGCCGGGCAGGATCCGCTTGACCGTCCAGCCTCCGTCCCGGCGTACGAGGTTGGCGCCGAGCAGGCCCTGCCAGCGCTGGTAGTGGGGCGGGCCCTCGTTGCGCCGGGCGGCGGTCACGTAGGCGTGCGACGTGCCCAGTTCGCCGAGGACCTCGCGCAGCAGGTCGGCGAACTCGTCGGGGGAGGCGACCCGTTCGACGAGCGGCCGGTACTGGGCGAGCACGGCGTCCCAGTCGATGCCGCTCATGCCCGGGTCCCAGAAGTAGGAGCGGATGAGACGGCCGGCCTCCTCGTAGGACTGGCGCCATTCGGCGGCCGGGTCGACCTCGTGCAGGATGCGGCGCAGGTCGATCCACACGGTCGTGTCGCTGTCGCCGGACTCGGTCGACGGCACCGCCCGCAGATCGCCCTCGTCGACCACCACGAGCCGGGTCCCGTCCCCGCTCACCGCGAACCAGTCGAGATGGTCGACGAGTTCGGACTTCTTCGCCTTGGTGATGTTGAAGTACTCCAGCGTCGGCCGTCCGCTGATGTCGGCCGGGTTGACGAAGGTCTCGCCGAGCGCGCCGGAGATGGGCCAGCGCAGCCAGACCAGGCCGCCGCCCGCGACCGGGTGCAGCGCCGAGTACTTGGAGGCGATGACCGGGAACGGCGTCACCCGGTTCTCCAGGCCCTCCACTTCCACGGTCACCGTGCCGGCCTCGCCGGTCTCCTCGTCCTCGACGGGGTCGAGCCCGCCCGCCGCCGGTCGGCCCTCGGGGTTCAGGGCGAACGGGGACGGGGTCGCGGAGGACAGCGGGACCAGGTACGGGCGGCAGCCCAGCGGGAAGGAAAGGTCGCCGGTGTGGACGTCGTACACCGGGTCGAAGCCGCGCCAGGAGAGGAAGGCGAGGTAACGGCCGTCGCGGGTGAAGACGGGGTTCTCGTCCTCGAAACGGCCGTTGGTGACGTCCACGATCAGCCGGTCCTTGATGCGGGCCAGCTTGATCTGCCGCAGCGAGCGGCCGATGCCCGGCTGCGACCAGGCGAGCCAGGATCCGTCCGGGGAGAAGGCGAGGTCGCGGACGGGCCCGTTGATGGAGCGAATCAGCTCGGCGACCTGCCCGTCCGAGCCCTCGGCGCCGTCCCCGTCGGCCGTCTCCGGTTCCTCCGCCCCCTCTACTCCCTGCGCGCCCTCCGCCACGTCGATCAGCAGCAACCGGCCGTCGTGCGAAGCGATCGCCAGCCGCTCGCCCAGCGGGTCGGACGCCAGCTCCAGCACCCGGCCCAGCTCGCCCGAGGCCAGTCGGCGCGGGGCGCGGTCGCCGCTGGCGCGGGGGAGGTGGGCGATCTCGATGGCGTCGTCGCCCTCGGCGTCCGTCACGTACGCCACCTGCCCGGTCGAGCCGAGCATCTCCGGCAGCCGGACCCGCACGCCGGGCGTGTCCGTGATCGTGCGCGCGGGACCGTCCCGGTGCGTGAGCCAGTGCAGGCTGCCGCGCACGACGACGGCGCTGGCCCGCCCGGTCTCGTCCACCGAGATGCCGTCCACGTGCTGTGCGGCCGGCACCTGGTAACTGCGGCGTCCCGCGCGCGGGCCGCTCAGCCGGATGTCGAGCTTGTGCGGTACGGCGTTCGGGGCGAGGTCGTCCACCAGCCACAGGTCGCCCGCGCACTGGTAGACCACCCGGGTGCCGTCGCTGGCGGCGTTGCGGGCGTAGAAGGCGTCGTGGTCGGTGTGGCGGCGCAGGTCGGAGCCGTCGTGGGCACAGGAGTAGAGGTTGCCGACGCCCTCGTGGTCGGAGAGGAAGGCGATCCGGCCGCCGACGAACATGGGGGAGGCCAGATGCCCGCCGATTCCCTCCAGCAGCCGCTGTCCGTGCAGCCACAGCCGGCCCATGGCGCCGCCCCGGTACCGCTTCCAGGAGGCCGGTTCGTGCGGCGGGGTGCCGGTGAGCAGCAGGGTCATGTGCACGTCGTCGATGTCGGCGACCTGGATGTCGGAGACCGGGCCCCAGGGCAGCTTGCGGCCCGGGTCGCCGTCCGTGGGCACCTTGTAGGCCCAGGTGTAGTAGGAGAAGGGCTGGCCGTGGGAGGCGACGGCGAGGATGTCACGGTGGCCGTCCGCGTCGGGCGGTGTCCAGCCGCAGACCTGCGTGTCGACGCTGCCCCAATAGGTCAGCTGCCGCGCGGGTCCGCCGTCGACGCCGACGAGATGGATCTCGGGCATGAGGCTGCGCCAGCTCGTGTAGGCGATCTGGCGGCCGTCGGGGGAGAAGCGGGGATGGCCGGCCTTGGTGCGGTCCACGGTGAGCCGCCAGGCGCGGCCGGGGGAGTCGAGGGGGGCCAGCCACAGGTCGTCCTCGGCCACGAAGCACAGCAGGTCGCCGTTGAGGTGGGGAAGGCGCAGATAGCTCACCTCCCCATGCTTTTCCGGGGGCGGAGGCCCAGCAACTTGTGGGAAAGCGGCAGGCGTGACCCAGCACACGTACGAAACTGTTTCGTTTCGCTTGTCGCTGCGCTACATTCGTCACGTACGAAACCGTGTCGTTCGGAGCGGGCAACCGCGTCGGGAAGGTGAGAGACATGGCTGAGGCATCCAAGGGCGCGGCGCCGGCCGCTCCGGTGGAGCCGGTGCTCGCACCGGGGCGTCGCAGTCGGATCACGCCCGAACGCGAGGCCGAGCTGTACGAGGCCGTGCTCGAACTGCTCCGCGAAGTCGGCTACGACGCCCTCACCATGGACGCCGTGGCCGCCCGCACCCGGTCCAGCAAGGCGACGCTCTACCGCCAGTGGGGCGGCAAGGCCGAGCTGGTGGCGAAGGCGGTGCGGCACAACAAGCCGGGCGGCTTCGGTCTCGAAGAGATCGACACCGGGTCGCTCAAGGGCGACCTGCACGCCCTGACGATGCGTTCGGACGACTGCGAGATGGAGCAGAACTCCGCGCTGATGCGCGGTCTGGCCATGGCGATCCATGGCAACCCGGACCTCCTGCGGGCGTTCCGGGACCATCTGATCGAGCCGGAGATGGCCCAGTTCCGCGATGTGCTGCAGCGGGCGATCGACCGGGGCGAGGTCCGTGCGGACAACCCGGCGATCGAGTTCGTGATGCACATGATGATCGGCGGGTTCGCCGCCCGCACGATGATCGACGAAAAGCCGCCGACGCAGGCCTTCCTCATCTCGTACATCGACGCCGTGGTCCTCCCCGCCCTCGGCGCCACCGCCGGCTGAACCCGTCGGCCGAGCCCCTCGGCCGAACCCACCGGCCGAACCCTCTCCCCAGCAAAGCCCACCACCTGACGTCACCGCTCACGTCGTCGGGCTGATCACCCCTGCCCAGATGAACCCCACGACCTGACCGGGAGTACGCCCTCGTGGCCACGTTCCTCTACAAGATCGGCCGGCTCGCCTTCAGGCGACGGCACTTCGTCGCCCTCATATGGGTCGCGCTGCTCACCCTCGCCGGGGTGGGCGCCGCCTCCGCGCCGGCCGCCGGCAACTCCTCCTTCTCGATCCCCGGTACGGAGGCCCAGAAGGCCTTCGACCTGCTGGAACAGCGCTTCCCCGGGATGAGCGCCGACGGCGCGACCGCCCGGGTCGTCTTCAAGGCGCCGCATGGCGAGAAGATGACGGACGCCGGCAACAAGGCGGCCGTCAAGAAGACGGTGAAGGAGCTGCAGAGCGGCTCCGAGGTCGTCTCCGTCGCCGACCCGTACGTCGGGCACGCCGTCAGCAAGGACGGCACGATCGCCTACGCCTCGGTGAAGTACAAGGTCTCCGGCATGGAGCTGGAGGACTCCTCGCGCGACGCGCTGAAGGAGGCCGCCCAGGACGCGCGGGACGCCGGGCTCACGGTCGAGATCGGCGGTGACGCGCTGCAGACGACGCCCGAGACCGGCTCCAGCGAGGTCATCGGCCTCGCGGTCGCCGCGGTCGTCCTCGTCATCACCTTCGGCTCGCTGCTCGCCGCCGGATTCCCGCTGCTGACCGCGATCATCGGTGTCGGCATCGGCGTCTCCACGATCACGGCGCTGGCGAACGCCCTGGACCTGGGCACCACCACCTCCACCCTGGCGTCGATGATCGGTCTCGCGGTCGGCATCGACTACGCCCTCTTCATCGTCTCCCGCTACCGCTCCGAACTGGCCGAGGGCCGCGAGCGCGAGGAGGCGGCCGGTCGGGCCGTCGGCACGGCGGGCTCGGCGGTGGTCTTCGCCGGCCTGACCGTCGTCATCGCCCTGGTGGGCCTGTCCGTGGTCAACATCCCGATGCTGACCAAGATGGGTGTCGCGGCCGCCGGCACGGTCGCCATCGCGGTCCTCATCGCCCTCACCCTGATCCCGGCGCTGCTCGGCTACGCGGGCCGCAGGATCAAGCCGGCCGGCGAGAAGAGCAAGCTGCTCGGCGGCGGCCGCAAGGCCAGGCAGGCGGACCGCCCCAACATGGGCACCCGCTGGGCGAGCTTCGTCGTACGGCGCCCGGTGGCCGTCCTGCTGCTCGGTGTGATCGGCCTCGGCGCGGCGGCGGTCCCGGCCGCCTCCCTCGAACTGGGCCTGCCGGACGACGGCTCCCAGCCGGTCTCCACCACCCAGCGCCGCGCCTACGACCTCCTGTCCGACGGCTTCGGACCGGGCTTCAACGGCCCGCTGATGGTCGTGGTCGACGCCAAGGGCAGTGACGACCCGAAGACGGCCTTCACCAAGGTCGGCGACGAGATCAAGGGCTTGAAGGACGTCGTCACGGTCACCCCGGCCGCGCCCAACAAGGCGGGCGACACCGCGACGATCACCGTCATCCCGGACTCCAAGCCGTCCTCGACCACCACCGAGGACCTGGTGCACGCCATCCGTGGCAAGGGCGCGGACATCACCTCCGCGACCGACGCGAAGGTGCTGGTCACCGGCTCCACGGCGATGAACATCGACGTCTCGCAGCGGCTGAACGACGCCCTGCTGCCGTACCTCGCCCTCGTGGTCGGCCTGGCCTTCCTGCTGCTGATCGTGGTCTTCCGCTCGATCCTCGTCCCGCTGAAGGCGGCCCTCGGTTTCCTGCTCAGCGTGATGGCCGCCCTCGGCGCCGTCGTCGCGGTCTTCCAGTGGGGCTGGCTGTCGGGCCTGATGAACGTCGAGGAGACCGGCCCGGTCATGTCGATGATGCCGATCTTCATGGTCGGCGTGGTCTTCGGTCTCGCCATGGACTACGAGGTGTTCCTCGTGACCCGCATGCGGGAGGCGTACGTCCACGGGGAGAAGCCCGCCCAGGCCGTCGTGACCGGCTTCAAGCACGGCGCACGGGTCGTGACGGCCGCCGCGATCATCATGATCGCCGTCTTCTCCGGCTTCATCGGCTCCAGCGAGTCGATGGTCAAGATGATCGGCTTCGGTCTCGCCGTCGCCGTCTTCTTCGACGCGTTCATCGTCCGCATGGCCATCGTCCCGGCGGTGCTCGCACTGCTCGGCAAGAAGGCCTGGTGGCTGCCGAAGTGGCTGGACCGCGCCCTGCCCAACGTCGATGTCGAGGGCGAGGGCCTGCGCACGGCCGAGGAGCGCAGGGACGCCGACCCCGACGGGGAACGGGAGCTGGTACGCGTCTGACGTACCGCCGATGAAGGACCGCCGGTGAGGGATCCGTGGGGACGGGGCGCCCTCACCGGCTTCTTTTGTGACTCAGACGGGCGCGGGGCGGATGAGTACCGGCTGAGTACCCGTGCCCATGCCGCACCGGCGGCCCCGAGGGGAAGATCGTGGTCGTCCGCACAGGCACGAAAGGAACCGCCGGTGAATCCCCAGACGTACGCGAACCTGTACGGCCCCGCGCAGCCGGCGCAGCCGCAGCGCCGGGGCGAGACCGTGGTGGGCCTGCTGGCCGCCCTGCTCTGGATGCTCACCCTCGCCTCGGTCGGCTGGCTGACGTTCCTCGTGGGCATGGTGGCACTGTGGGGCCTGGCGGACGGCGCGTCCTGGGCGGAGACCCGGGCCTTCGCCCTCCCGTACGCCCTGACCGTCGCCGGCGCCGCGGCGGCCCTGCTCGCGCTGGCCTTCGCCCCCGGCGTCCGCCGCCTCACCCCGCTCACCCGCCTGCTCCTGCTGGGTGCCCTCGCCTTCCCGGTGCCGACGGGCCTGGCCCTGTGGACATGGGTCCGGGTCGGCTGACGCGGGCGCACGGAAAACCCCGTGAGCGCTGCTCGGGCGATGTCGTAGCGTGCCCACCATGACGACGACAGCCGCCACTGACGCCGAAGAGTCCGGAGCCCACCCCCGTTTCGCCGAAGCCCTGCGCGCGCTCGGGCTGGAGGATCTCCTCGCCCGTACCCGCCGGTTCCCGGAGGCCACCCGCACCGCCGCCGAGGCCGCCGCTGCGATCGGGTGCGAGCTGAGCCGGATCTGCAAGTCGCTGGTCTTCGCGGCGGACGGGGTACCGGTGCTGGTGCTCATGGACGGGGCCTCGCGGGTGGACGTGGAGCGGGTGCGGGAGGTGCTGAGGGCCGGGAAGGTCACCCGGGCCGACGCCGACGTCGTACGCGAGACCACGGGGTACGCCATCGGTGGCGTACCGCCCTTCGGGCACCGCACCCGCACCCGGGTCCTCGCCGACCGCTCGCTGCTCGCGCACGACGTGGTGTGGGCGGCGGCCGGGACACCGCACACGGTCTTCCCGATCGAGCCGAAGGCGCTCGTGGCCCACGCCGGTGCCGACCTGGTGGACGTCCGCGAGCAGACCGCGTGACGCCGCTGGTCACCGCGGCGGTGCTGCTCGCCGCGGTCACCCACGCCAGCTGGAACGCCATCGCGCACCGCATCACCGACAAACTGGTCGGGTTCACGCTGATCTCCGGCGGCGGCATGCTCATCGGGCTCGCGGCGGCGCCGTTCGTGGCGTTTCCGGCGGGGCCGGCCTGGCCGTACCTGTTCGCCTCCGCGGGCGTGCACATCGCCTACTACGCGCTGCTGATGACGTCGTTCCGGCTGGGCGACTTCGGGCAGACGTACCCGATCGCGCGCGGCAGCGCACCGCTGGTGGTGACCGTGCTGGCGGCGGTGTTCGCGCACGAGGTGCCCGGCGCGTGGGCGGCGGCCGGGATCGTCGTGTCGTGCGTCGGGCTCACCGGTGTCAGCCTGTGGGGGCTGCGCGGCCGCCGGCCCAACTGGGGCGCGATCGGAGCCGCCCTGGCGACCGGTCTGACCATCGCCGCGTACACGGTGATCGACGGCCTGGGCGTACGCGCCTCGCACGCACCGCTCGGCTACATCGCCTGGCTGATGGCCGTTCAGGGTGTCTTCGTCCCCGCGTACATGTACGCGCGCGTGCGCGGTGACACGGTCCGGCAGCTACGGCCGTACGCCTTCCTCGGACTCCTCGGCGCCGCCCTGTCCGTCGCCGCCTACGCCCTCGTCCTGTGGGCCCAGACCCGCGCCGCCCTCGCCCCCATCGCCGCCCTGCGCGAGTCCTCGATCATCGTGGGCGCGGCCATCGGCGCCCTGTTCTTCAAGGAGCGTTTCGGCGCACCGCGGATCGCGGCGGCGGGTCTGCTGGTCGTGGGGATCGGGCTGATGCTGCACGCGGGGTAGCGAGCGCCCCGTCAGGCCGCAGCGACCTGTTCCTTTCGGTAAGGGTGTGGTTTTTGGTCCCGGATTGCCGATTTCCGGCCGGAACAAAATCCAACCCTTTACATAAGCCGTCGGTAACGATCGACAATGGCCCGGAATCGGAAGGCCCGGTTCATTCCCGGGTACGGCTGAGCACTCCGCTGACGTTGAGGACCTCGTGGCACCCCTGTGCCTGACGGCCGGTGGCCGGTGTACCCGGCTTCGCGCACGTCACGTTGATGGTCACGGTGTCGTTCGCGGGGATCTTGATGGGGGTCACCCAGTGGTAGTCCTGGTTCCGGAAGGTCTCCAGCGCGATCGTGGTGATCTTGCGCTCGCCGAACGTGATCGTCAGCACCCCCTCGTCGCCCTGGAAGTTGGCGACGACGATGTCCGTGACCCCGAAGACGCTGTCCTTGGGCACCTTGTAGGTACCGGTCCTGGTCTGCCCGCCGGACGTCTTCAGATCGATGGTCGCCGAGCTCTGCCGGCCGCCGCCGGAGGCGCCGTCACCGCCCGAGCCGCCGTCACCCGAGGTGCCGTCACCGCCGGTTCCGGACGGCGCCCCCGACGCCTTGCCGCCGGGCTTGTTGTTCGCACCGGTGCCCGGAGAGTCCCCGGCACCCCGGTCCGCGGCGGGCGTGGGACGGGGCTGGACCGCTTCGTGGGCCGCTTCCTTGGCGGCGCTGCGCACCGCCGGACGGACCAGCGTGAACCAGGCGAGCAGCAGAGCGAGCAGCGCGGCGAGCAGCGCGAGCAGCCACTTCGGGAAGATGGGTATCTGGACGAACTCCGCGTCCAGCGGCGCCCGTACGGCGGGCTCGTCCCGCCTGGCCTCCGCCCCCTCCTCCTGGTCCCCGGTCTCGGCGGTGTCCACGGTGAACGGCCACACCACGGGATTGCCGAACCACACCGGCTTGGCCGTGCGGACCCGCAGCACGACCTCCGTCGACTCACCGGGCTCCAGCTTCGGCTCCGCCGGGGTGAAGGCGAACCCCAGCTCCTCGCCGGCCTGGCCGGGCGTGAAACGAACCTGCACCGGGGTGTTGCCCTGGTTGCGCACGGCCAGCCGGTAGCGGCCGCGCAGCCAGCCGCGCCGGCGGCGCGGGGCCAGCTCGGTCTGCAGCTCGTGGAACTCCCCGACATGCACGGTGGTTTCGAGGACCCGCACCGACTCGGGGTGTTCCGTCGGCAGCACCCGCACGCCGAGCGGCTTGTCGCCGGCCCGGATCTCCGGGGAGCGCGGCGGCGTCAGACGGATCGTCACCGTCTCGGACGTGCCGGGATACAGCGAGACACGCGCGGGTTCCACCGTGGTCCAGGGGGCGCAGTCCCCGACGACCTCCAGGCTGTACGCCTCGACGATGTCGCTGTCGTTGCGCACGGTCAGGGTGGTGGTGGCGATGTCACCCGGCATCACCGTCACGGCCGGGATGTCGAGGCCGGGCGCACCGGGTCCGGAAGAGGCTGCGGAAGGCGTCACGCCAGCACGGTAGGAGAGCGCTCCGGAGCGCGGCGAGGAACGCGAGGGCAACACCCGGGCAGTCGCGGTGCCCGGGAAGTCAGATCGAACGCCTTTGTGACAGCGGGTCGTTGATGTGGCGCGCCGCCTCCCGGGCGCCGCCCTCGCGTGGTCGCCTCGATTCGCACTTCTTACCCCCACGAACTCATGAAGCAGGTACACCATGTCCCGTGTTGAGGAGAACGGCCCTGTTATGTCCGACGCCATGTCACATGCTGCCGCTCGGATCGACTCGACCCAACGGACCTCCCGCCCAGCTCGCCCGAACCGGGTGACCGTGGCCCTCTACGCCGCCGATCCCGTCCTGCGCATCGGCGTCGTCCAGCAGCTGCGCCAGCGCCCCGAGGTCGACCTGGTGGACGAGATGGATGCGGACCGGGCCCAGGTGTCCCTGGTGGTCGTGGACAGCGTCGACGACGACGTCGCCGCCCTGCTCAACCGGCTGCGGCACAACAACGCCACGCACACGGGTCTCGTGGTCGGCACCCTCGGGGCCGGCGGCCTGCAACGCGTCATCGAGTGCGGCGTAGCGGCGGTGCTGCGCCGCGCCGAGGCCGATCAGGACCAGCTCCTCCGCCTGGTCCTGGCGCTGGCCAACGGCGAGGGAATGCTGCCCGGCGACCTGCTCGGCAAGCTGCTCTCCCACGTCGGCAGCCTGCAGCGTTCGGCGCTCGACCACGGGAGCCTGTCCCTGTCCACCCTGACGACGCGCGAGGCGGACATGCTGCGCCTGGTGTCGGAGGGTCTGGACACCGCGGAGATAGCCCGCAAGACCGCGTACTCCGAACGAACCGTCAAGAACGTCCTGCACGAGATCATCACCCGGCTGCAACTGCGCAACCGGGCCCACGCGGTCGGTTATGCGCTGCGCAACGGGCTGATCTGACGGACGGCGCCGTCGGGCCGGGCCGGGGGCCGGTCGGACGGCCGGCCCGGCGACGGCCGGGAACCCGGCACTGCCCGAAAGCGCACCGCGTGCTTCCCCCGGATACGGCCCCGCCGCCCTGCCGCGCCGCGCACGGCCGGTGCAGGGTGGCGGGGGCACATCCGGATGCCGCACCACACTGCGAAGGGGACCGCGATGGAAACCGCTGGCTCCGGCGGGCGGTACCGCCTGGGGAGACTCGGCTCGGCATTGCTGCTGCTCGTCCCGCTGCTCGGGGTCGCCGCGGCCGCCGGGCCGGGCAGCGCCGAACCCCGGGCGAGGCCGGCCGACGCCGCGGCCACCCGGGTCGCGTACGCCGGTACCCGGCACCGCAGTCTCGGCCGGGTCGCCACCACCACCTCCAGCACACCGCTGTTCGGCGCCGGCCCGGCCCACAACGACGTCCAGCCGTCCGCCCTCGGCGACCAGATGGTCTTCGCCAGCCGTCGCGACGAGAAGAAGCCGCAGATCTACCTGCGGTCCGCCGACGGTTCGGTACGCCGGCTCACCAGGGGCATGGACGCGGCACACCCCCGGCTGACGCCGGACGGCCGGGCCGTGGTGTTCGACTCGGCCCAGCCCGGCGGCCCGGGCGGCAAAACGCAGCGCGACCTGTGGCTGGTGCGCACCGACGGCACCGGCCTGACCCGGCTGACCGACACGCCCGCCGACGAGGAGTGCCCGACGGTGTCCCCGGACGGGCAGCGCCTGGCGTACTCCAGCGACGGCGACCCGGCGGCCGGCCGGCAGATCTACGTCCGGCCCCTGAACGGTGGCAATGTCACCCGGGTCACCGACCCGGCGAACGGCACGGCCACCGAACCGGCGTGGAACCCGGTGAACGACGACGAGAACCGGAACTGGATCGCGTACACCGCCACGACCACCGTCGACGGGCAGTCCGTGCCCCGGCTGCGGGTGACGAACGCGGACGGCACCGGTGACGAGCCGCTCCTCGGGGGCGCGCGGGCACAGTGGCGTGCCCACGGGGCAGCGTGGCTGCCCGACGGGGACGGTGTGCTGTTCCTGAGCCCGGAAATCACCTGTGAGTGCGAGGGCGACTGGGACCACGTGTTCCGGGCGACCGCCCACGCCGACCAGGTCCCCAAGCTGGAGCTCAACGAGAACCGCGAGGTCCTCTCGCCCACCTGGCTCGGCCCGCTGAACGGCGGCGGTGTGGTCGTGGAGCGCACCTCGGCGGCCACCCCGCACGCGGTGACCCTGCAGGACATCCGGATGGACGGGGCCGACCCCCGCGACCTGGGGCTGACGATCCTCGACGAGGACCCGGCGGCCGACACCAACACCGATCCCGCCAAGGACCCGCTGTTCCAGCCCGCGGCCGGGTACGACCCGTGGACCGAGCGGCAGAACTACACGCCCGACGGCCGCCGGATCGTCGTCACCCGCTTCGAGAACGACGCCGACGGCCGGCGGATCGAGCGGATCTGGATGACGGACGCCGACGGCTCCCACGCGGCCCCCCTGCCGCTGGCGGGACGCGGGGCGAACGACTGGGACACCGACCCGACGTTCTCCCCGGACGGCAAGTACCTCGCCTTCACCCGGACTTCGCCGGGCGGTGTCGGCGACGCCGCCGGACCCAGCCGCATCCTGATCGCGGAGGTCGCCACCGGCGCGATCACCGGCGCGATCACCCCGCCGGCCGGGCAGCTCCAGGGCCAGGACGCCCAGCCCACCTGGTCCTCCGACGGCACCACCCTGGCCTTCACCCGCAACATGGAGATCAACGGGGGCGGCGGCAACAAGCACATCTGGACCGTGCCCGTGCACAGCCTGTCCCGGCAGCGCGACCTGAGCGCCACGATCTGCCCGGGCAGCTGCGAGGTCATCGACGACAGCCCGGCGTTCTCCCCGGACGGTCTCGGCATCGCCTTCAACCGCAAGAACGGCGCCGGCCGGATCGACGAGCGGAACGGCATCCTCCTGACGTCGCTGTCGGGCGACGACTGCCGGGTGCTGCTGCCCACCGCCGCCCGCGGCCTGCCCGGCGCCTGCGGCCGGGAACTGCCGCAGAACACCGGCCCATTCCAGCCCCGGGACGCCGCCTGGACGGCCGACGGCAAGGGGCTGGTGATCAGCGCCCGCCCCGGTCGTCCGGTCGACACCCCCGAGAAACTCAAGCTCCTGGACATCGCGTCCGGCAAGCTCACGAAGCTCACGACCGAGCTCCCGGGCCGGCAGAAGGAACCCAGCGTCCAGCAGTCCGTGGACCTCGCTGTCAAGGCGCCCGGCACCGTCCCGGAGGTGACCGTCGGCGACTCCACCACGGTCCGCGTCGACGTCGTGAACAACGGCCCCGCCGCCTCCCCCGGCACCCGGCTGACCGTCGCCCCGCCGTCCGGCGTGCGCGTCACCCGGATCACCTGGTCCGGGGGCACCTGCGACGCCGCCTCCCTCCAGTGCGACGTCGGCGTGGTGCCGCCCGGCACGACCGTTCCGGTGGACGTCACCCTCACCGGGGTCACCGCCGGCGACGCGCCCGTCGACTGGTCGGTCACCGGCACGGTCCTGGATCCGCGGCCCAGCGACAACGCGGGCCGGACCGTGGTGCCGGTGCGCGAGGCCACGCCGCCCCCGACCCCCACTCCGACCCCGACGCCGCCGCCCACCGTGCCGCCGAAGCCGCAGGAGCCCAAGGCCGGGCCCGGGGTGCGCGTCACGGCCCAGCCGAACCCCGGCTACGTCGGCGGGCGCGTGGTCGTGACGTACACGGTGCGCAACGGCCGCAACGCGCTGGCGACCGGTCTGCGGCTGCACATCGGCCTGCCCGAGGGCATCCCGAACAGCGGGCCGCCGGAGGGCTGCGACCGCTCCTGGGTGTGCGCGCTGGCGGACCTGACGCCGGGCGCGAGCACCGTCGTACGCGTCGTGCTCAGCCCCGACAAGGCGCTGACCGGCCGTGTCACCGGCGTCCTCACCACCACCGGGACGGACGCCGACAAGAGCGACAACACCGCACGGCAGCGGCTGCGCATCCTGCAGCCGCGCATCGTCGCGGTCCCGGACATCGGCAAGCCCGGGTTCGTCACCTCGGTGCGCGGCAAAGACTTCCCGCCGGGCGTGCCGGTGCGGTTCACCTGGAAGCCGGGGATCACCGCGGCGGCGGCGCCGACCGTTCCGAAGCCGGACGGCACGTTCATCGGCCAGCTGCTCATCCTCGCCAAGGACCAGACGGGCCCGCGCATCATCACCGCCAGGGGCCCCGGGTTCTCACCGGTGACCACCGACTTCCTGGTGGTCAGCGGCAGCGTGCAGCCGCCCGACGAGGTGACCCGCCGGTGATCCACGAGGTCGACGAGGGGCTGCGCCGCCTGCTCGGCGAGTCGGGCCTGGAGGCATCGGGCGTCGACGTGGTCTTCGACGCCCCCACCCGGGACTGGGCGTCGCGCCGCAGCGCCCCGACGGTGTGCGTCTTCCTGTACCACATCCGCGAGGACGCCACCCGGCGCGGCAGCGGCGCCGGAGAGGTGTACGACGAGGACGGGTACCTCGTGGCGCGGCGCAGCCCGCCGCGCTGGTTCGAGCTGACGTACCTGGTCACGGCGTGGGCGAACCGCCCGCAGGACGAACACCGGCTGCTCTCGCAGGTGCTCACCCGTCTGGTGGCCCACGACACGCTTCCCGCGCGGCTGCTCACCGGCACGCTCGCCGAACTCGGCCTGACCGTGGGGCTGGACACCGCCGGGGCCGCGCTCGACGCACCGGCCGCCTCCGACGTGTGGTCGGCACTCGGCGGGGAGATGAAGGCCTCCCTCGGGGTTCGGGTGCGGGCACCGCTCGCCGGTGTGACCACGGCCGCCGCACCACCGGTCACCGAAGGCCTGGTCGTCCGTTCCGCGGCCGGGCGCGAGGGCGAAGCCGTGACGTCCGGGCGCCGGCTGCGCTACACGGAGCTCGACGATCCTGGCCCGGAGGGCTTCACCGGCCCGCGTGAACGGCCGCCCGCCCCCGCCCGACGCCGCCGCAGGGGAGACCGCCAGCCATGACGCACACCGCCGAAGACGTCGCGGACGCCCGAGCCGAAAGCGAGGCCGAGGTGGCCGGCCCCTCCGGCACCGAAGCCGACGTGGCTGCCCGAAGCGCTGTCCGACTCGGCGCCGAGGCCGTCCCGGACGACTTGGAGCACACCGCCGAACCTGCGACGGCCGCCCGAACGGACGTCCGCCCCGATGCCGAAGCCGTCCTTGCCGACGTGGACCACCTGTGGACGCGGCTTCGCGTGGTCGAGGAGCGCGTGCGGCACGCGGTGGCGGCCCGCCGGGCCGGCGACCCCGACCCCGACGACCCGTACCGGGGCCAGTACCTCACCCCCGAGGCGGCGGCCCGCATCCTGGACGAGCCGGGCGGTCTCGACGTACCCGCGCACGAGCCGAGGCAGTCGCCCGCCGGTTCCGTCCTCGACGGCCTCGCCCGGCGGTTCGGGCTGTCCCCGCTCGACCTGGACCTGCTCCTGGTCGCGCTGGCACCCGACCTCGACGCACGGTTCGAGCGGCTCTACGGCTACCTCAACGACGACCTGACACGACGGCGCCCCACCGTCGGGCTCGCCCTGGAACTGTGCGGGCTCGCCGGGGCGGCGTCCGCCCGGTTCCGGCTCGCTCCGGGCGCCCCGCTGATCGCGGGGGGTCTGGTGGAGGTCACCGAGCCCGAACGGCCGCCACTGTCAAGGGGGTTGGCGGTCTCCGATCGGGTCACCGGGCATCTGCTGGGCAGTGCTCGGCCCGATGCCCGGCTCGCCGGGATGCTCGGCGAGGCCCGCGTGGACCCGACCGCCGAGGCGGCCGACGTCCACCGCACGGCGGCCGCGGCCGGCACCGGCGTCGGCCTCGTCCATCTGCGCAGCCGGGGCGGCGATGCGGCGGGTCTCGCCGTCGCCGCCCTGCGCGCGGCCGGGCTGCAACCGCTCGTCCTGGACGCGGCGGCCCTCGCCCGGCGCTCGGCCGACGTACCGGAACTCGCCCGGATCGCCGCCCTCGAAGCCCGCCTCACCGGCGCCGGAGTCGTCCTCGGCCCCCTGGAGGCGCTCCCCGGGGAACCCGCCGAACGGGCCGGCACACTGGGGGCGTTGTGCGCGACGCTGCGGGGGATCCCCCTGATCACACACGGCACGGTCGGCTGGGCCCCGGAGTGGGCAGCCGACACCCCCGTCGCCCTGACCGTGCCGGCGCCTTCGCCCGAACGGCAGGCCGCGCGCTGGCGGCACGCCCTCGAAGGGGCGGCCGACAACATCTCGGGTGACGACCTCGCGACCGGTGACGTGGAAGCGCTCGCCGAGGCGGTCGCCGCGCACCGCCTGGACTCCGGGCAGTTGCACCGCGCTGCCGACGTGGCGGTGCGCACGGCCGCCCTCGCGGGGCGTCCGGTCCGCCCCGACGACCTGCGCACGGCCGTACGGGCCCAGAACGGCGCGGGGCTCGAGCGGCTCGCCCGCCGGGTGGAGCCGGGCGTCGGCTGGGACGACCTGGTGCTGCCGCCGGCCACCCACCGGCGGCTGCGCGAACTCGCGCTGCGCGCCCGCCACCGCGAGCAGGTGCTCGGGCAGTGGGGGATGCGGCCCGGCGGCGGCCGGGGACGCGGCGTGATCGCGCTCTTCGCAGGGGAGTCGGGCACCGGCAAGACCATGTCCGCCGAGGTCGTCGCCGCCGAGCTGGGCATGGACCTGTACGTGGTCGACCTGTCCACAGTTGTGGACAAGTACGTGGGGGAGACCGAGAAGAACCTGGAGCGGATCTTCACCGAGGCGTCGGCGGTCAACGCGGTGCTGCTCTTCGACGAGGCCGACGCCATCTTCGGCAAGCGCTCGGAGGTGAAGGACGCGCACGACCGGCACGCCAACATCGAGTCGGCGTACCTGCTGCAGCGCATGGAGTCCTTCGACGGGATCGCGGTGCTGACCACCAACCTGCGGGCCAACCTCGACGAGGCGTTCACCCGACGGCTGGACGTGGTCGCCGACTTCCCGGTGCCCGACTCCGGCCAGCGCCTCGCCCTGTGGGAGCGCTGCCTGGGCGACCGGCTGCCCCGCGCCGAGGACCTGGACCTCGCCTTCTGCGCCGACCGCTTCGAACTCGCCGGCGGCTCCATCCGCGCCTGCGCGGTGACCGCGGCCTACCTCGCGGCCGAGTCCGGAAGCCCGCTCACCATGCGGCAACTGGTGACGGCGGTCGCGCAGGAGTACCGCAAGCTGGGACGGCTGGTTCTGGAGGGCGAGTTCGGGCCCTACCTGGCGGACGTCTTCGACGCCTGAGACGCGGGCGGCGCGGCCCGCGGACGACGCAACCGTTTTTCCCCCCGGGTCTCGACACGGAAGACCTCAGTCGGAGGCCTTCTTCCACTTGGCGCCCACTTGCTTCCACCGTTCGAGGGCGGGCGGGGAGAGTATCGCGCCTCCGTACTTCTCTTCGTGAAGGCGCTGCGCCTCCCTCAGCTTGTCCGCGACGGCCTCCCAGTCGACGGTGGGCGCGTTCGCCAAGCTCAGTGCTTCCTTCAGATCGCTCGACCGTGGCGTCATCGCGCCCGAAGACGTGTAGTTGAAGTCGGTTCCGGATCCCGGGTCGCCCGTCCTCGTGTCACTCGCCGGTCCCATTTCCAGGTTGGCCGGCATGTTGTGCAGGGCTTTTTTGTTCGCCGCGGTCGAGCCGAGTACCGTCCGTATGTCGTCCAGGAACTCGAACAGCGGTTTCGCGTTCGCCCCGTCCTTCTCGGCCGAGGCGAGTACAGCGTCCAACTCGCTACGGGATATCTTGTGATGGAGGGTTGTCTTGTCGCCCCAGAACGGATAGTCCGCCCGCATCCCCGCATGTGCCGAAGTGACCGCGCTCGCCGCCCAGTCACTGCTGCCACCGCCCGGACCCGCGAACCCGGATGCGTGCTTCGCAATCTCGATCTCCTCGAGGAGGTTGCTCAGCATCGAGTCGTCGCTTTTCACGTCGTCGAGCGTGTAAAGATCGCTGTCGGGCACGATTCCGATCTGTTCGAGGATGAACTCCTTCTCGTTCTGCTTCTTCGCCTTGAACTCTTCGCTGCACCCCTCGAAGTACTCCATTATTTCCTCAAAAGTGGTCTTCGAGGCAGCGGGCGCCGCTGCGGGAGGGTTGTCCTGCCCGGACTTCTTCGTCGGCTTCTTCTTGGGCATGCGCTGCACCCCGGCCGACGCCCCGGTCGCCTGGTGTGCGGCGTCGGCGGTGTGGTCCGCGACCGACCGCCGGGAGTCCGTTCCGTCCCGCATCACCTGCTCGGCCTTGCGCTCGGCCGACCTTTCGAACCGGTCGGAAGGGTCGCTGATTCTCAGGCCGCTGCCGTCGTCGGTACCGGCCACAGCCCCCGCACGCTGCTGGCGGACGTGCTCCAGTTCGTGCGCGAGGGTCTTCTTGTCGATCGCGCCGCGGAACACGATGTGACGGGCGCCGGTGGTGTACGCCTCGGCCCCGACCGCCTCGGCGGAACGCCGGGCAGCGGTGCCGGTGTGGACCGCGACGTCGGAGAAGTCCTCGCCCGAGAAGCGGGCTTCCATCTCCCGCTGCAGCGAGGCGGGCAGTCGGCTGCCGGTGGACCGCACCACGGAGTTCACCGCGTCGGCGGCGTGTGGCTGCGCCGCGGCTTCCCGGCCGTGTTCCGCGCCGTGCTGATGCTCCGAGCGAGGGTCCTCGTGCACTCCGGTGTCGGACTGCTCCGGGGCGTCCGTGGCGTCCGTGGTGCGCGCACGGCGGGCGATCATGCCGGTCACCGCGGCGTTGCCCGCCCCGCTCTGTGCCGCCCGGAGCACGTCGGCGGTGAGCGGAGGCGGCGCGGCGGCACCGCCCCCGGACGTCTCCCGTCGGGCGGCGGCCTGGTGCCGCGTCGGCTGCCGGGTCTCGGTCCGCTCGGTGCGCGGCTTGCCTGTCTGCACCTGTTGCCTCCTCGTCGGCGCACCCCTGGGCCGCCCAGTGGACCGCGCGGGCAGCCGTCGAGTCCAGGTCCGTGCGGGCAGCGTGAGGGCAACACCGGGCGACGCCCGGGCGGTCCGCGCAGGCGTCCGCAAAGGGCAGCGGCCTTGCCCTTGCCCAGGTCCGTGGGTCCCTGTCGTCCCGTTCGGCCGCCGCCCAGACTCGGCCTGGACACAGGTGACTGACCCGTAAGGACGCGAAGGAGCGAGCATGCCGACGTACCTCACCCCGGGCGTGTACGTGGAGGAGGTGCAGTCCGGTGCCCGCCCGATCGAAGGGGTCGGCACCGCCGTCGCCGCGTTCGTGGGCTTCGCCGAGAACGGCCCGTTCCACGCGCCGACGCTGGTCACCGGATGGGACCAGTACACCCAGCTGTTCGGTGGCTTCACCGAGGGCGCCTACCTGCCGCACGCGGTTTACGGCTACTTCGCCAACGGCGGCGGCGCCGCGTACATCGTGCGGATCGGCGGATCCGCCGAGGACGCCTCCGCGCCGGCGGCCCAGGGCGCCAAGCGCCAGGACACCAAGGCCGTGGAGCCGGCGGAGCTCGGCGGTTTCCTGCTCGCGGCCAGGCCGGGTGTCTCCGGGGTGTCGGTGGAGGTCGCCGACGCGGACGGCGAGAACCCGCCGGAGGACCGCTTCAAGATCCTGGTCCGCCAGGGCGACCAGGTGGCGGAGACGTACGAGGCCTCCGCCCGCAAGAACGTCAAGGGGTACCTGGTCAGCCAGGCCCGGGCCTCCAAGCTGATCGAGGTCACCGAGCAGCGCGGTGCCACCCAGAGCAGGCCCGCCAACCAGACCGTGGCGCTGGCCGACGCCCCGGCCGCGCCGGCCGTGCCCGGCTCCGGCGCGGTGTCCCGCCTCGACCCGGCCGAGTACGTCGGTGACGCCGGGGCCCGCACCGGGTTCGGCGGCCTGGAGACCATCGACGAGATCACCATGGTCGCGGTGCCGGACCTGATGAGCGCCTACCAGCGCGGCGACATCGACGCCGAGGGCGTGCGCACCGTGCAGCTCGCCGTGATCTCGCACTGCGAGCAGATGGGCGACCGGGTCGCCGTCCTGGACGCCCCGCCCGGGCTCTCCGCCCAGCAGGTGCGCGCCTGGCGCAACGACGAGGCGGGCTACGACTCCCGGTACGCCACCCTCTACTACCCGTGGGTGCGGGTCTTCGACCCGGCCGCGGGACGCAACACCGTCGTTCCGCCGAGCGGTCACGTCGCCGGTGTGTGGGCGCGCAGCGACGTCGAGCGCGGCGTGCACAAGGCGCCCGCCAACGAAGTGATCCGTGGCGCGGTGGACCTGGAACTCCGGCTCAGCAAGGGCGAGCAGGACCTGCTGAACCCGATCGGCGTGAACTGCATTCGGGCCTTCCCCGGCCGGGGCATCCGGATCTGGGGTGCACGCACCCTCTCCTCCGACCCGGCCTGGCGCTACCTGAACGTGCGCCGTCTCTTCAACTACCTGGAGGAATCGATCCTCCTGGGCACCCAGTGGGTCGTCTTCGAGCCGAACGACGACCGGCTGTGGTCGAGCATCCGGCGCAACGTCACGGCGTTCCTCAGCGAGGAGTGGCGCCAGGGCGCGCTGTTCGGCCGTACCGCCGAAGAGGCCTTCTACGTGAAGTGCGACCGCGACAACAACCCGCAGGAATCCATCGACCAGGGCCGGGTCATCTGTGAGATCGGCGTCGCGCCGGTCAAGCCTGCCGAGTTCGTGGTGTTCCGGCTGGCCCAGTTCTCCGACAGCACCAGCCTCATCGACGAGTGACCCGCGGGTCCGCAAGGAAAAGGTGACAGACAGTCATGGCAACGGGCGATGCTCTTTCCACCCACGTCTTCGGCGTGCAGCTCGGCGGCTACCTGGTCGAATCGATCCAGGAGATCAGCGGACTGACCGTCGAGGAGGAGGTCGTCGAGGTCAAGCAGGTCAGCTCGGACGGCAAGCAGATCATCCGCAAGCAGCCCGGCGCCCGGCAGGCCGGCGAGATCACGATCACCCGGGGACTCGACAAGAGCAGCGAGTTCACCAAGTGGATCAAGGAGACGCTGAACAAGGGCGCCGTGAACTCCGCGCGGCAGAACCTCACCATCGAGATCAAGGACTCCGAGGGCAGCACGGTCCGCCGCATCCAACTGATGCAGGGCTGGGCCTCCAGGTGGGAGGGCCCGTCCCTGAAGGCGGGCGAGTCGTCTCCGGCCACCGAGTCCGTCACGATCGTGTTCGAGGAGATCGTCGTCGAATGAGGCGTCGTACGGTCACGGCGGGCAACCTGGAGGAGATCCTCCAGGCGACGGCACCCGCCGCGGCGCCGGAACAGGCGGTGGCCGCCCCGGCCGCCGCCCCGGCGCCCCGGGAGGACCACGGGCTGCGCACCGAGTTCGAGTTCGAGCTGCCGCGCGGGTACGTCGACGAGGCGGGCACGGTGCATCGCCACGGCACGATGCGCCTGGCCACGGCCCGGGACGAGCTGCGGCCCCAGATCGATCTGCGGGTCAAGGAGAACCCGGCCTACCTGAGCGTCGTGCTGCTGAGCCAGGTGATCACCAGGCTCGGGAACATCACCGACGTGCACGCCGGGATCGTGGAACGGATGTACGCCACCGACGTCGCCTTCCTCCAGGACTTCTACCGCCGCGTCAACAGCGAGGGCCACACCCGTGCGGCGGTGACCTGCCCGCACTGCGACGGCGGCTTCGAGGTCGACCTCTCGGGTGGGCGCCTGGGGGAATCGTGACGTACGCCCTTCCCCGGCTCCGGGAGGAGATCGCGTACATCGCCTACCACTTCCACTGGCAACGCAAGGAGATCCTCGACCTGACCCACGGCGAGCGCCGGCAGTGGGTGGCCGAGATCGCCCGCATCAACACCCGCATGAACGAAGGCGGTTGAGCACATGGCATGGCGGGACAGGCTGCGCCGCCGGGCCGCCGGAGGACCGGACACCGCGGAGCGTCCGCGGCGTGCGGGGCGCACCGGCGCCCCGACGGCCGGTCCGTCCGGCGAGGGCCCGGTCCCGAGCGCGCCCGGCGGCTCGGGTTCCGCCGCGCCGGTTCCCGCCGTGCCGCACGACTGGGACGGCGGCTGGCGCCGTACCGCCGCGCCCGAACTGACCCTCTCCCGCGGTCCGCTCGGCGTCAGTGACGGCCTCGCCTTCCGCGCGGGCCTCGCCGCCTGGCAGAACCCGTCGTTCGACAACGGCCTCGGGCACGCCCTGCAGCCCACCGCCCCGACCGGCCTCGTGCGGGGTGTTGCGCGGCCGGCCGCCGCCCGGCCCACCCACACCGGCGGGGGGCCGCTGCTGCTCCGGGCGCTGCGCCCTGAAGGGGCGGAGGGGCCGCAGGGCGAGGGGGCTCCGGATGCCAGGACCCCGGACGGCACGGCCCGGACGCCGGACGGCCGGACACCGCCGGTCCGGCGCCGGGCGCGTACGGGGGAGCGGGCGTCAGGTCCCGCGCCGTCCGTCTCGGAACCGTCCGGTTCAGCGCTGTCCGGTTCAGCGCCGTCCGGTCCGGTCCCGTCCGGCCCGACGCCCTCCGCCTCCGCCGTACGGCCCACCGCCGGCGGCAACAGCATGGCGAGGAAGGGGCGTTCGAGCGGCGCTCCGCGGACCCGTGGCCTCACGCCCGGCGATTCCCCGGCCGTGCTCTCCTCGTCACCTCCCCCGGTCCAACGCGCCACGGCGCCGGGCACGGCCCCGGTCGTGACTCCCACCGACACCGGCAGGCCGCCGGCCGCTCGGGAGATTCCGCTGGTACGACGTGTGGCGGTGCTCCCGGGCACGGCAGCCGGCGGGGGCATGGCCCGCTCCGCGTCCGAAGGGTCCGCCCCGGCGACACGGGCCGGCGCGCCCGAGCGGGACTCGGCAAACGCATCCCGGCCGACGGCAGGTTCAGGAGGCCGTACGCCCTCCGGCCCCGTCGCCCGGCCCGGCGCGACGGGCACGACAGGGTCACAGTCCGCCCGGGGAGGCGGACAGCCGCAGGCATCCCGCGCCTCCGGCCCCGAGGCGTCCCACCCTGCCGTCCGACTCCGACCGGTCGGGGCTCGGCTGACCGTCGCCCGGCGCCCGGCCGGACCCGCGCGCCGCATCCCCGCCCTGCGGCCCGCCGCCACCCCGGCGACCGCAGGCGGCACCGCCCCTGAGGCACGCGGTCCCGCCCCCGCCACGACCGAACCGGCCGGTACGGCGGTGCCCTCGACCGCCCCCGAACAACGTGCCGCCACCCGCACGGGGAGCCGCGCACCTCTCGGCGCCCCCCTGAGCGAGCTGCCCGCCACGGCCGTCGCGCCGACGCAGGCAGCCCCCGCCCCGCAGTCCCCGCCCGGCGCCGGATCCGGGTCCGGTCGGGCGCTTCCCGTCGTCCAGCGGCACGCCGAAGGCACAGCGGCAGGCGGAGTTGGCGTCTCGCGGTCGGCCGACGGCGGTGCGAGCGGGACTGGGCATGGCGCCCCGCGCCCGGCCGATGGTGGTGCGAGCGGGACGAGGCTTGGTGCCTCGCGGTCGGCTGACGGCGGTGCGAGCGGGACTGGGCATGGCGCCCCGCGCCCGGCCGACGGCGGTGTGAGCGGGACGAGGCTTGGCGCCCCGCGCCCGGCCGACGGCGGCGGGAAGGGGGCGGCCCCCGGCACCCCGGACGGCACCGACAAGTCACGCCGGACCCACGGCCCGGGCCGGAGCGGCGCACGTGTGCGAGGCGGCCTGGGCGCGCCGCTGCCCGCGTTGCCGGCGAGCGCCGACCTGCCCGGTTCAGCCGCGTCCGGCTCCCGCGCCGCTCGTACGGCCGGCCCGGACATCCAGCGCGCCCCGGCCCACCAGGACCGGGGTGCCGGAGCCGCTCCGGCACCGTTCGCGACGGGTCGCGACCGGACGCCCGGCGAGGCCGCGCCCCTCCGGCGGGATGAGGGCGGAGCGGACGCGCCGCTGCTGGGGGCCGTCGACGTCCAGCGCAGCCTCGCGGGCCGGCCCACCACCGCGGGCACCACGTCACCGGGCTCCACGGGCCATGGAGACGGGCCGGCCACACCGCTGGTGACGCCGTCTCCGGTCGCAGCGCCGGAAAGCGCGGCGGGCCCGGCAGGCCCGGGAGGGAATGCGTCACGCTCCGATGGGACCCCCGGTGGGCCGGGCCCGAGCGGGCAACGGCCCCAGGCCCCCGGCGCCCCGGGCCCGGTCGTCGTGGCCCGGGCCCTGGCCGAAGCAGGCACCGAACGCACCGAACACACCGAGCGCACCGAGCGCAGCCGGACCCCTGCCGCCGCCCCGCCGTCCGCACCGACGGCACCCCGCTCCCTCGGCACCGCGGGCGACCGGCCCCGCGGCGCGGCCGACCCGCGCGTGCTCACCGCGACCGGCTCCGGAGCGCACGCCGTCCCTGCGGCACCCCGCACACTCCAGTTGCTCCACGCGCGCCCGCTCACCGTGAACACCCGCGCTCCGGAGGGGGTGGCACAGCCCGCTGCCTCGCGCACCGGCGGCCGTCCCGTGGTGGCCGCGCGCTGGCCGGGCGCGGCGGCCGCCCCGCAGGGCGAGCCCGCGCCGCCCACCGGGGCGTCCGCGCGGCCGTCCCGGAACCCGAGCCCGTCCGCAGGCGCCCCGGCAACGCCGCAGGTACAGCGGGCCGTGACCGCGTACGGACCGGACAACTCGGGGGCACGAAGCACCGGTTCCCCGGCGACGCCTCAGGTACAGCGGGCCGTGACCGCGTACGGACCGGAGAACTCGGGGGTACGAGGCACCGGTTCCCCGGGGAACGTCCAGCGCGTCCCGGTCGTACGCCCTGCACCGCCGGGGCCGGAGACCTCCGGGGCGTTCGCCCGGGCCGCCGCGGTACCGGGGCGCCCGCTGCCGGTGAGCGCCCCGCTGGCGCCGCCGCTCACGGACCGCCCGTCGGCCACGTCGGCACCGGCACCGGACGGGACCGTTCCCGTGGTCCGGCCGAGGAACGTCGCGCCGGGCCCCCGATCGACGGCGGGCGGCGGCGGGACCGGCCCGGCGGCACCCCCGGTCCAGCGCGAGGTCTCCGGCGCCGGGAAGACCGTGCCCAAGGGCGTACCGGGCAAGGCGTCGCCGGCGCGCGGCAGGCAGCAGCCGTCCGGCACGTCCACCACGTCCTCGACGTCCACTGCGTCCTCCGCCTCGGGCAAGCGCACGCCCCACCGCACCGAGGCACCGCAGGACCCCGGCCTCGACCTGGACGACCTGGCGCGCCGCCTGCTGGACCCGATGGCCCGGCTGCTGCGCACCGAACTGCGGCGCGGCCGGGAACGCACGGGCCGCCCCTACGACGGACGCCGCTGAGGGCACGGAACGGATCGGACGGATGACGGACGAATGACGGACAACATCTTCGCGACGAGCGTGTTCTTCCGGCTCGCGATCGGCGGCAACGACCTGGGCGCCTTCCACACCTGCTCCGGCATGGGCGCCGAGGTCGAGATGGAGAGCTACGCGGAGGGCGGCAACAACGACTTCACCTGGCAGCTCCCCGGCCGCGTGACCTGGTCGAACATCACGCTCACCCGGCCGGTCACCGCCGACACGGCGAAGATCGCCCGCTGGCTCGACGAGACGCTGAGGCGGGTGGAGCCCAAGGACGGCGAGATCGTGGCGCTGAGGCCGGACCTGAGCCGGATCATCAGCTGGCAGGTGTTCGGGATCGTCCCGGTGCGCTGGCAGGGCCCCTCCTTCGACCCCAACAGCTCGCAGGCCGCGGTGGAGACCCTGGAGATCGCCCACGAGGGGCTTCGCCCTTCCTGACCCACCCTCGACCACCGCCCCGCTCCTCGGTTTTCGCCCTTCGTCCCGGAAAGGAAGTCCCGGCATGTCCCCAGCGTCCCGCTCCAGTCGGGCCAGGGCCCAGCTGACGCTGAAGGAGCCCCCGGCCTCCGTCGGCGCGAAGCCCGGCGGGACGATCGCGCAGCTGAACCTCCAGTTCAACCCCTCCACCCTGGAGCTGCGCAAGACCACCGAGTGGCGGCGCTCCCCGTCCCGGATGGCGGGGCAGTCGGCGCTGCCCGAGTTCGTCGGCAGCGGCCCGCGCGAGCTGAGCCTCGAGGTGTTCCTGGACGCCACCGCCACCCACGACAACTCCGTGGAACTGGCGGTGGAGAAGCTGATGAAGGCGTGCGTGCCGACTCCGGCCAGCCTGGGCCGCAAGAAGCCGGCCAGTCCGTGGGTGCGGTTCGAGTGGGGCACCGCGCGGACGACCTCGTTCGACGGGGTGCTCTCCAGCCTGTCGGTGACGTACACGCTCTTCGACGTGGACGGCAAGCCGCTGCGGGCCACCTGCGCGCTGTCGATCGAGGAGGCGAGCGTCGACCCGCCGGGCCAGAACCCGACGTCCGGCGCGCGCACCGCCCGCAGTACGCACACCGTCGTGGCGGGCGACAGCCTGGCCCTGCTGGCCTGGCGGGAGTACGGCGACGCGACGGCCTGGCGGGCCATAGCGGAGGCGAACGAGATCGACGACCCGATGGCGCTCGTACCCGGCACCGAACTGGTGGTGCCGGCGCTGCGGGACGCGGGCGGTGAGGAGGAGCGGTGAGCACATCCGGGGAACAGGGCGGCCGGTCGTTCGCGGCGGACCCGATCGTGGAGGCACCCGGCGAACTTCCGCCGATCTGGGCCGCCCAGCTGGTCAGTTGCGTGGTGGACGAGAACGTGGGCCTGCCGGACGCGGCGGTGCTCACCTTCCGCGACCCCGACCACGAGTTCCTGACGGCGACCGGCATCACCATCGGCACCCCGCTGAGGGTGTCGGTCGTGACCGTGAGCGGACAGGCACGCGAGCGGCTCTTCGACGGCGAGGTGACGGCCCTGGAGGTGGACCGGGACCGCACGGGCTCGTTCACGGTGGTGCGCGCCTATTCCAAGGCGCACCGCCTGCAGCGCGGCCGGAAGGTGGTGGCGTACCGGAACATGACGGCGGCGGCGATCGTCCGCAAGGTGGCCGCCGGGGCCGGGCTGGCCTGCGGAACCGTGCAGGCCGCGCCCGTCACGTACCAGCAGCTCTCGCAGGCGAACGTGTCCGACTGGGACTTCCTGCAGTTCCTGGCGGCCGAGAGCGGCGCGCGGGTGCGCGTCGACGACAAGGGTCTGCTCCAGTTCACCAAGCCGGAGAAGGCCTCCGGCGCGCCCGCGCCGTCGACCTCGGCCACCCGGAACCCGATGGTGCTGGAGTACGGGCGGAACCTGCTGGCGCTGCGGGCCTCGCTGTCGGCCGCGGACGGCGCGCAGCAGGTGGAGGTGCGCGGCTGGGACGTCACCACGAAGCGGCCGCTGGTGTCCCGGCAGCCGTCGGTGAACAGTGACACGGTGGTACCCGGCCTGAGCCCGGCGTCCGCCGCCCGGCTCGGCAAGTCGTCGAAGCTGACCGTCACCGACACCCCGTACCGCACCCAGGCCGAGACGACCGCGGTCGCCGACGCGGTGGCCGCCCAGGTCAGTGCGGGCTTCGGCGAGCTGGAAGTGGTGGCCGAGGGCAACCCCAGGCTGCGGGCGGGCAAACCCGTGGCGCTCGGCAACGTCGGGCAGGCGTTCTCCGGCAAGTACACGGCGACGGCGGTGCAGCACGTCCTCGAACCGCAGGGCGGGTACCGGACCACGGTGTGGGTCAGCGCCAGCCCGGACCGCTCGCTCACCGGCCTGGTGACCGGCGCCAACGCGCCGTCCCGCGGCCCGCGCATGCCGGGACTGGCGATCGGCGTGGTGACGGACGTACGTGAACCGGGCGGCTCCGAGCGCGGCGCGGTGAAACTCAAGTTCCCCTGGCTGGACGACACCTACGTCACCGACTGGGTGCGCACCGTGCAGTGGGGCGGCAAGGGCGGCGGTGGCGTGGTGAGCCCGGAGGTCAACGACGAGGTCCTGGTGGGCTTCGAACAAGGCCTGCTGGACAGCCCGTACGTCATCGGAGGGCTCTACAACGGGGTCGACAAGCCGTCGAAGCACGACGTGCCACTGATCGACAAGACCAGCGGAAAGGTCAACCGCCGTTCCATCGTGTCGCGTTCGGGGCACCGGGTGGAGCTGCTGGACGCGCGGGCCCCGGGACGCTCCGGGGTGCGGCTGATGACCGGCGACGAGCGCCTCGAAGTGTTCCTCGACGACCGGCAGAACCGGATCGAGCTGACGGTGTACGCCGGGAAGGCCAGACCCGTCACCTCCGTCGTGCTCGATGGGAGCGGCATCACGCTGGACGCGAAGCAGGGCAACGTGACCGTGAAGGGCCGGCAGGTGGACATCACCGGGACGAACAAGGTGCAGATCGACGGCCGTTCGGTGGGCGTCAACGGCAAGTCGGACGTCACCGTCGACGGCGGTCTCCTGGGCGTCCTCAAGGCCAAGCTCATCCGGATCAACTGACCCCCGTCCCCCGGGATTTCGAAAGGAGCGCCGCATGCCCGCCGCAGCCCGTACCGGCGACCCCACCAACCACGGCGGGGTGATCGCCACCCCGCCGCCCGGCGCCGCCACGGCGGTGGCGACAGTGCTGATCGGCGGCCGACCCGCCGCCGTCGTGGGCAGCCTGCACGCCTGCCCGATGCCACCGCACGCCGCCCTGGGACCGGCCAACGTGGTCGTGCCCAACCCGGCCGGGCTCGCGGCCGGCACCGTCCTGATCGGCGGGTTGCCCGCAGCCAAGGCACGCGATCAGACGGCGTGCGGCGCCATGATCGTGACCGGCGCCCCGAACGTCCTGATCGGCGGTGTGTGATGAGCGAGCGGTTCATCGGCCGTGGCTGGGCGTTCCCGCTGCGGGTCGGGCCGACCGGCGGGATCGCCATGGTCGAACGGGAGCGGGAGATCGAGGAGGCGATCCGCCTGGTGCTCGGCACCGCGCCCGGCGAGCGCCCCATGCGCCCCGAGTTCGGCTGCGGCATCCACGACTACGTCTTCGCCCCCGGTGACGGCGCCACCGCCGGACGCATCGCGCAGCAGGTGCGCGAGGCCCTGGAGCGGTGGGAGCCGCGGATCGCGGTGGACGACGTGGTGGTCGCCTTCGACGCGGTCGAGGACGGCACCCTCTACATCGACGTGCACTACACGGTGCGTTCCACCAACGACCGGCGCAACCTGGTCTTTCCCTTCTACACGATCCCCTCCGAGGAGGGGGCCGAGGAAGCGGGCGCTCACTGATGGCCCTGCCCTCCCCGAACCTGGACGACCGGCGGTTCCAGCAACTCGTCGACGAGGCGAAGCGGTACGTGCAGCAACGCGCCCCGGAGTGGACCGACCACAACGTCTCCGACCCGGGCGTCACCCTGATCGAGACGTTCGCCTACCTCGTGGACCAGCTGCTGTACCGGCTGAACCGGGTTCCGGACAAGAACTACTCCGCGTTCCTCGACCTGTTGGACATCCGGCTGTTCCCGCCGACCGCGGCCCACGCCGACGTCGACTTCTGGCTCTCGGCGCCGCAGCCCGACACGGTCGCGCTGCCTGCGGGCACCGAGGTGACCACCGCGCGCGGCGAGAACGACGAGGCCGTGGTGTTCACGACCACGGACGAACTGCGCATCGTCCCCAGCGAGTTGATGCGCCTGCTGACCGCATCCCGGTCCGGTCAGCAGACCGACCGGACGGCCGTGCTCACCGAGGGCCACGACATCCCCTGCTTCCAGGCGGCACCGGAGCCGGGCGACGCGGTGCTGTTCGGCCTGCCGACGGCGGTGCCGCGCTGTGTCGTCGCGGTGCGCCTGGACAGCCGCGTGGAGGGCGTCGGCGTGGACCCGCGCCAGCCCCCGCTCGTGTGGGAGGCCTGGGACGGCGGCGGCTGGCAGCGGTGCGAGACCGGCACCGACACCACCGGCGGGCTGAACCGGCCCGGCGAGGTCGTCGTGTACGTACCGGCCGGGCACACGGCGTCGGTGATCGGCGGAATCCGGGCCGGCTGGCTGCGCTGCCGGGTGACCGAGGCGGAGCCGGGGCAGCCGTTCTACTCGGAGTCCCCGACGGTGCGCGAGGCGGCGGTGTTCACCGTGGGCGGCACCATGTCCGTCGAGCACGCGGAGACCGTGACCGATGTGCCGCTCGGCACCTCGGAAGGGGTCTCGGGGCAGACGTTCCGGATCGGCCGCCCGCCGGTACTCCTCGACGGCGAGCCCCCCGTGGTCGAGGTGTCCTCGGCCGAGGGGTGGCAGCGCTGGGAGGCGGTGGAGCACTTCGGCCGCTCCGGTCCCACCGACCCGCACGTCCGTGTGGACGCCACGACCGGGGAGTTCACCTTCCCTCCGGCGCTGCGGGAACCGGACGGCACGCTGCGGCAGTGCGGTGCCGTACCGCCCAAGGGCGCCCAGATACGGGTGGCCCGCTACCGCACCGGAGGCGGTCCGGCGGGCAACGTCGCCCGCGGCGCGATCTCGGTGCTGCGCAGTTCCGTCCCGTACGTCGCCCGGGTCACCAACCGGGAGGCGGCCCGGGGCGGCGTCGCCGGGGAGACCGTCGCCAACGCCAAGTTGCGGGCGCCGGAGGTGCTGCGGATGCAGGAGCGCGCGGTGACCGCCGAGGACTACGAGATCATCAGCCGCCAGGCCGCGCCCTCGGTACGCCGGGTCCGCTGTCTGCCCGCCGCGGACGGTCCGGGCACGGTACGGGTTCTGGTGGTGCCGGACGCGGTGGCCGACGAGGGCGACGACCGGCTCCGCTTCGAGCAGCTGATCCCCTCGGACCAGGTGCTCGAAGCGATCACCACGAGCCTCGACGAGCGGCGCCTGATCGGCACCCGCCTCGTGGTGGAGCCGCCGGTGTACCAGGGCGTCACCGTGGTGGCCCGGCTCGCGGCGGCGCCGGGCGACACCGACCGGGTGCGCGACGCGGCGCTCGACGCGCTGTTCCGGCACCTCAACCCGCTGAACGGCGGTCCGGACGGCACCGGTTGGCCGTTCGGGCGGCCGGTGCAGTACGGCGACGTCTTCGGCGTCCTGCAGCGCGCCACCGGCAACGCGCTGGTGGAGGAGATCCGGCTGTTCCCCGCCGACCCGATCACCGGCCGGCGCGGTGCCCCGTCGGACCGTATCGACGTGGCCCCGGGCGCGCTGGTCTTCTCCTACCAGCACCAGGTGGTCGTCACGGCCGTCGATCCGGAGGCGCGGGGATGAGCCGCGCCGCCGTGCCCGGCCTGCCGAGCAGGTACCCGATCGGCGAGCAGCTGCCCGCCCTGTACGCCGACGACGACTTCGCGCAACGCTTCACCGCCGGTCTCGACACCGTCCTCGCCCCGGTGTTCGCGACCCTCGACAACCTGCCCGCCTACCTCGACCCCCGGGTGACCCCGACCGACTTCCTGGCCTGGCTGGCGTCGTGGGTGGGCGTCGCGGACGACCCGAAGTGGCCCGTGGAACTGCGCCGCGAGGCGGTCCTCCGCGCGGTGGAACTGCACCGGTGGCGCGGCACCAGGCGTGGCCTGGTCGAGGCCCTGCACCTCGCGCTGGGCGTGCACGCGGAGGTGACCGGTGACGGCGGCGCGACGTGGTCGAGCACCGCGGGTGCCGAGCTGCCTCCGGAGCCGGGCGCCGAGTTCCTGGTCCGGGTGTGGCCGGCCCGCGAGGTGCGGGTGGACGTGGTCAGGGTCCGCGAGATCGTCCGGGCGATGTGCCCGGTGCACACGGCCTTCCGGGTGGAGGTCCTGCCCGCCCCGCCCGCCGACGAAGGGAGGTGACGTCATGCGCGCGTGTCCCGCCTGCGGGGCGTCCAACGACCCCACGGACGACTTCTGCGGCAACTGCGGCGCGTACCTGGGCTGGTCCGACTCCACACCGACCTCGAACACGCCCTCGCCCACGACACCGGAGCCGCCCGCACCGAGCACGTCTCCGGCCCCGGAGCCGTCGGCCCCGGGCACGTCTCCGGCGCCAGGGCTGTCGGCGCGGGGCACGTCTCCGGTGCCGGGGCGGCCCGCACCGAGCACATCTCCGGCAGCACAGCCGCCGGCCCCGGGCACACCTGCGGCGACGGAGCCGTCGGCCCCGTCCTCGGAGCCTCCGTCCGCGCCCGCCACCGCCCCGGCGCCCGCCGCGCGTTCGGCGCAGGAGCCGGCGCCCGCCGCGCGTACCCGCACCTCATCGTTGCGCGGCCGGCTGACCGGCCGCGGCCGCGGTGAGGCGAGGGAGCCGAGCGCAACGGACACCGGGGGCTCGGGCTCGGGCTCCGGCGCCGACCCGGTCCGGACCGAGACGACCCCTCCGCCCCCGGCCGCTACGGACGAACCGACCGCAGCCCGCGGCCCTGCCGCTGCCCCGGCGGACGAACCGGTGGCCGCCGACGGCGAGGACGCCCCACAGGGGCCACCCGCACCCGACGACGAAAGCCGCACGGGTGGTGCGGGTGGGAACAACCCGGCCGAAGGCGAAGCCGAGGCCGCCGTACCCCCCACCCCACCTGCTCCGACCATCCCGCCCCGCACGCCGCAGGCGCCGACACCGGACCCGATCGGACCCGTACGCCCCGCAAAACCGGTGGCCCCCCGCCCCGTCGTACGACCTGTCGCGGCGCCGGACGAGGGGACGGGGCGGCCCTGCCCCGCCTGCGGGACCCTCAACCAGCCGGAACGCCGGTTCTGCCGACGCTGCGCGGCCGAGCTGACCCCCGCCGCGAAGCCCGCACCGCTGCCGTGGTGGCGGACGGTGTGGCCGTTCCACCGCCGGACCCGGGCGGGCTCGGGCCGCGCGTTCCGGTTCTTCGTGATCCTGGCCGTGGTGCTGGCGCTGTGCGCGGGCGGCTTCCTGCTGCTGCCGGCCGGACGCGCCCTGTTCGAGGACACCCGGGACAAGCTGGGCAAGGCCAGGCCCGTGACCCCGGCCGCCGTCAGGGCGAGCGCAGAGGTGCGCGGGCATCCGGCGACGGACACCACGGACGGGCTGAGCAACCGCTACTGGGGCGCGCCCGGGCCGGGCGCCTCGGTGACCTACACCTTCGGCAAGCCGTTCCGGCTGGTCGACGTGATCATCACCAACGGCGCGTCCTCGTCCCCGGAGGAGTACGCCCGCCAGGCACGCGCACTCCAGCTGGACATGGAGGTGACGACACAGGACGGCGAGAAGCACCACAAGGAGGTCACCCTGAGCGACAAACCGGGCCCGCAGACGATCTCCACCGGGATCAGCGACGCGAAGACGGTACGCCTGGTGCTCCGCTCGCCCGTCGGTCTGACCCGGGGCCGTCACCTGGCCATGGCGGAGGTGGAGTTCTTCCAGCGGAGCTGACAACTACCAGGCGCGCGCCGCCCGCTGGAGCGCCTCCCGTACGCGGACCACGTCCGGATTGGCCTCCGCTCCCGGACGCTGCACCAGGAAAAGGGTGTTGAGCGGCGGCTCCTGCGGGTCGTGGAGGAGGGCCAGGCGGCCGGTGTCCAGGTGGTCCTGGCACAGGGAGCGGGGGAGCACGCTGTACCCGGCGCCCGCGGTGACCGCCGACAGGACGGCGTACAGGTTCGGGACGGTGAGCGCCGCGCGCGCGGTGAGCGGTCGGCCGAAGACCGTGCGCCAGTAGCGGCGGGCGATGGGCAGATCCTCGGCGTAGGTGACCAGCGGGACCTCGCGCAGGGCCGTGCAGGGGTCGCCGTCGGCGAGCCGGCCGGCCCAGACCGGCGAGGCCACGAGCAGGTACTCCTCGTCGGCCAGCGGTGCGGAGGGGAGCGCGCGGCCCCGGGGGCGGCGCGTGGCGACGACCAGATCGTGCCGGCCCGCCCGCATCTCCTCCAGCAGCGGCTCGGTCAGCCCCTGCGCGACCCGTACCTGCACGCCCCGCGCGATGAGCGGGGCGAGTGCCGGCAGCACCCGTACGCACAGCAGCTCGGAGGGGCCCGCCAGGTGGACGGGCGCGGTGTGGCCGGTCAGCGGGCCCGCACCGCCCTCCAGTGCGGCGAGCGCGTCGAGCGGACCCGCGACCTCGCCGGCCAGCTCATGGGCGTACGGCGTGGGCTCGACCCCGCGGGGCAGCCGGGTGAACAGCTCCCGGCCGGTCTGTTGCTCCAGGGTGCGGATCTGGGCCGTCACGGTCGGCTGGGACAGGCTCAGCAAGGGCGCCGCGGCGGTGAGGGAGCCGGCGCGGTACACCGCCAGGAACGTGCGCAGCAGGTTCAGGTCGGCGGGCGCGGAGCCGGCGGCCGTCGTCCGGGTGTCCATGCGGCCAGCGTAGCGGCGACTCATATCGGAGTATCGATGGCGGATATCGGCGCTCCTATTGGTTTCCCGATGGTCGAGCGGCCTACGGTCGAGGACATCCGACACAACCAGGAAGGAAACCGCCCATGAGCACGCAGAGCGCCATTGACTGGCCCGACCGCCGGCTCCCCGGAACCGGCGACAATCCGTCTCCGACGAGGCCGTCGTGCGGGGCCTGGCTCGACGGACTGGTCCGCGCCGCCGCCGGAAAGGAACGGTCCTGAGGGTCGTCCGTACGAAGATGATCGCGGACCACGAGGGCAGGAACCGTACGACAGGGAGCCGTCAATGACCGACAAGCCGACCGTCAGTGTCCTGGGCACCGGCATCATGGGCGCCGCCATGGCCCGCAACCTCGCTCGCACCGGATGCGGGGTCCGGGCGTGGAACCGTACCCGTGAGAAGGCCCAGCCGCTGGCCGCGAACGCGATCCGGGTCACGGAAACGCCCGCCGAGGCCGTCGAGGGCGCCGACGTCGTGCTGACCATGCTGTACGACGGCAACGCCGTGCTGGAGGTCATGCGCGAGGCCGCCCCGGCGCTGCGTCCGGGCACGGTGTGGGCGCAGTGCACCACCGCCGGGGTCGAACTGGTCGCCGACCTGGCCGCCTTCGCCGACGAGCACGGGCTGGTGTTCTACGACGCTCCCGTCCTCGGCACCCGCCAGCCCGCCGAGGCCGGTCAGCTGACCGTGCTGGCCGCCGGGCCCGAGGAGGGCCGGGAGACGGTCACGCCCGTGTTCGACGCGGTCGGCGCCAGGACCGTGTGGACCGGTACGGACGGGGCGGCGGGCAGCGCCAGCCGGCTGAAGCTGGTCGCCAACAGTTGGGTCCTCACGGCCACCGCGGCGGCGGGTGAGGTGCTGGCCCTCTCCCAGGCCCTCGGCGTCGACCCGCAGGACTTCTTCGAACTGATCCGGGGCGGGCCGCTCGACATGGGGTACCTGCGGGCCAAGGCCACTTTGGTGCTCGACGGGAAGCTGACCCCGGCGTCGTTCGCCGTGGCCACCGCCGCGAAGGACGCCCGGCTCATCGTGCAGGCGGCCGAGCGGGGCGGGGTCCGGCTCGACGTCGCCGCCGCGACGGCCGAACGGCTCGCCCGGGCCGCCGCGCAGGGGCACGCCGACGAGGACATGGCCGCCGCCTACTTCGCCAGCTTCGACGAGAAGCCGGCCGGCTGAACCGGCCCAAAGGCCGCGACCGGGCCTCCGCATGACGTTCCGCGCGCGCGGGAGCACCCTGGTATCAGTGGTTCTCCGGAGGTGGTCGACATGATGCACACCGCTGTGGGTTGGCACGTGGAGCTGGAATTCCGGGAAGACGACACGCACACGCGCGCCGTCGCCCTGGTGCGGTTGCCCGACGGCAGCGAGGTCCGGGCCCATGGGAGCGCGAGCCGTCACCGCGTCGACTCGAACCAGCCACGGGTCGGCGAGGAGATAGCGGGCGCCCGCGCGCTCAACGAACTGGCCATGGAGTTGCTGACCAAGGCCCATGGGGAGATCGACGCGGCGTCCGGCCGGACCTCGCACCCGATCAACGTGTGACGCCCAAGGGGCGCGTGCGGCGACGCACGCGCCCTGAGCAAGTGCCCTACGCGAGCGCCCTACGCACCGCCCGCACCAGCGCCTGCGCCCTCGGGTCCGCCGTCACGCTCTTCCTGAAACCGTTGGTGACATAACCGAACGCGACGCCCGTCTCCGGGTCGGCGAACGCGAGGGCGCCGCCCCGGCCCGGGTGGCCGAAGGAACCGGGGGAGAGCAGCGGGGACGCGCTGCCGTGCAGCATGTAGCCGAGGCCGAACCTGGTGCCCACGACGAGGATCCGGTCCGGTCCGGCGGACTGCTCGGCGCGGGCCAGTTCCATGGTCCGGGGGGTCAACAGACGTGTGCCGCCGTCCACTTCACCGATGAGCGAGCCGTAGAAGCGCGCCAGGCCGTCGGCGGTGGCGATGCCGTTGGAGGCGGGCAGGGCGGCCGCGCGGTAGGCGGGTGCGTTCTCGTCCGGGAGCGGGGTGATCGCGGCGAAGGCGCGCCGGGTGAGGGAGTCCGGGTCGGCGTAGGCCTCGGACACGGACCGCTTCGGGCGGGTCTTCAGTGCGCCCGACGCCTGGGGTGTCTCCACGGGTCCGACGCGGCCCACGCGCGCCTGCTCCGCCGCGGGCAGGCCGAGCCACAGGTCGGCGCCGGCCGGCGCGGCCATCTCGTCGGCCACCCACGCGCCCACCGGCCGCCCGGTGATCCGCCGGACCAGCTCGCCGGTGAGCCAGCTGTAGGTCTGCGCGTGGTAACCGTGGTCCGTGCCCGGCTCCCACACCGGCGCCTGCGCGGCGACGGCCGCGGCCCCGAGGTCGGGGTCGGTCGCCTCCTCGGGGGTCAGCGGGCGGTCCAGCACGGGCACGCCGGCCCGGTGCGCGAGCAGGTGCCGGACGAGCGTGCGCTCCTTGCCGGCGGCCTTGTACTCGGGCCAGTACGTGCCGACCGGGGCGTCCAGGTCCAGTTCGCCGCGCTGGTGCAGCAGCAGGAGCGCGGCCGCGGCGACACCCTTGGTCGCGGAGCGCACGATCTGCGCGGTGCCGTGCTCCCAGGGGGCCGTACCGTCCACATCCCTGGTGCCGCCCCAGAGGTCGACGACCTTCCGGCCGTCCCGGTACACGGCGACGGCCGCACCACGCTCCCCGAGCAGCGCGAAGTTCGCTGCGAACGCCTCCCTGACCGGCTCGAAGCCCTCGGCCACCGTGCCGTTCACATCCACATCCACGCCCGGTCCCTCCACTCGCTTGCGACCATGAGTGAAACACGGGCGTGTGGCCTTGGATTCCTCGGTAGATGGTGATATCCGCTACGGTCCGGCGCCCTCCGGCCCGTCCTCGTACCCGGCCGGGACCGCGTCCTGCGGCTCGCACGCCGACCGGATGAGCTCCTCGACCCCGGACGGGTTCCGTTCGTACCGGTGGACACGGACCCGTCGAGGGTGCGCAGCTCCAGCTCCTCGCGCCAGACCCGGTACTCGAACCTGTCGCCCTCGTCCGTCCAGTACCCGTGTGTCTCGGTGGTCAGCTCGGCCCAGGTGTAGGCGCGGTAGGACCAGAAGCACGACGCCCCGGCGGAATCGGTAGAGCGCGCCCCGGTTCCAGGCGAGTGCGGTCACCTTGCGCGGCATCAACCAGTGCACGGCACCCCCCTGCCCCGCCCGGACGGGCGACACCGGCGTTGCACCCGGGACGGGGTGCCGTCACCCGGGCGTGGGGCTCAGCCCAGCAGGATCGTCACGTCGATGTTCCCGCGCGTCGCGTTCGAGTACGGGCACACCTCGTGCGCCGCGTCCACCAGCTTCTCCGCCATCTCCCGGTCCAGGACCGGCAGGGAGACGCTGAGGGCGACCGCGAGGCCGTACCCGCGATGCTTGTTCGGGCCGATGCCGACCTTCGCGGCCACCGTGGAACCGGTCAGGTCGTAGCCCGCGCGGTTGCCGACCAGGATCAGCGCGTTGTGGAAGCAGGAGCTGTAGCCGGCCGCGAACAGCTGCTCCGGGTTGGTGCCGTTGCCGTCTCCGCCCAGCTCCGGGGGCATCGCGACCTTCAGCTCGATCCGGCCGTCCTGGCTGGTGACAAAGCCGTCCCGGCCACCGTGGGCGGTGGCCTCGGCGACGTACATGATCTTCGTCGGACGGGTGTCGACAGCGGCGTCAGCGGTGACATCGGTCAAGGGTGGCCTCCCCCGGGACAAGTGGCGCACAAGTACATTGTGCACAAGGTACTGGCCGGTACGTCAGCCTGCTGCGGCAGGGGTGGCAACCGCCGGTAACGCGAGATCAGCGCCGGTCGGCCGCTGCGTCGGCGCGCTCGGTGAGCTTCCACAGCTCCTCGCGCAACCGCGCGATCTCCTGCGTTTCCAGCCCCGTGGTCGTGAGCAGTGCGCCGGGTACGCGAGCCGCGCGCTCCCTGAGCTGCTCCCCGCGCCCGGTGCACGCGACGAGCACCGAGCGCTCGTCGTCCGCCGCACGCTCCCTGCGCACCAGACCCGCCCCCTCCAGCCGCTTCAGCAGCGGCGAGACGGTGCCGTAGTCCAGGCGCAGGGCGCCCGCCAGCTCCTTCACGCTGGTCTCACCGCGCTCCCAGAGGACCAGCAGCACGAGGTACTGCGGGTAGGTGAGCCCCAGGTCGTCGAGGAGCGGGCGGTACGCGGCGGTCACGGCGCGCTGTGCCGCGTACAGCGCGAAGCACAGCTGGTCGTCCAGCAGCAGCGACCCGGCGGCCCCTTTGTCGTCTCGGTCGTCTTGACGCGTCACGCGCCCATTGTCACGGACTTCGGGTCGAAGCCGAACGGCAGCTCCAGACGGTGCGCCCGCATCAGGGCGTCGTCGGAGAGCAACTCGCCGGTCGGGCCGTCCGCCGCGATCACGCCGTCGCTCAGGATCAGCGAGCGCGGGCACAGCTCCAGGGCGTACGGCAGGTCGTGCGTGACCATGAGGACCGTCACGTCCAGGGAGCGCAGGATGTCGGCGAGTTCGCGCCGGGAGGCCGGGTCGAGATTGGAGGACGGCTCGTCCAGGACCAGGATCTCCGGCTCCATCGCGAGCACGGTCGCGACGGCGACCCGGCGGCGCTGCCCGAAGGACAGATGGTGCGGTGGCCGGTCGGCGAAGTCCTGCATGCCGACCCGCTCCAGGGCCGTGCGCACCCGCTCCTCCAGCGCCGCGCCCTTGATCCCGGCGGCGGCCGGCCCGAACGCCACGTCCTCCCGCACGGTCGGCATGAACAGCTGGTCGTCGGGGTCCTGGAAGACGATGCCGACCTTCTGCCGGATCGCCGCCATGTGCTGCCTGCCGACCGGCAGTCCGGCCACGGTCACCGTGCCGGTGCCGCCGCCCAGGATGCCGTTCAGATGCAGGACGAGGGTGGTCTTGCCGGCGCCGTTCGGGCCGAGCAGCGCGACCCGTTCGCCGCGCCCGATCGAGAAGTCCACGCCGAACAGGGCCTGATGGCCGTCGGGATAGGCGAAGGCGAGGCCGGAGACCTCCAGGGAAGCAGTACTCACAGGACCCATCCCAGCAGACGGACGACGAGGGCGGCGCAGGGGAGTGCGAGGGCGTACGACCACTGCGCCCGGGACGCGGTCACCTCGTCGATGACCGGCATCGAGCCGGCGTACCCCCGGCTCACCATGGCCAGGTGGACGCGCTCCCCGCGCTCGTAGGAGCGGATGAACAGCGCGCCGGCGGACTTGGCGAGCACGCCCCAGTGCCGGACGCCCCGCGCCTCGAAGCCGCGCGACTCGCGGGCGATCCGCATCCGGCGCATCTCGTCGGTGATGACGTCGCCGTAACGGATCATGAACGAGGCGATCTGCACGAGCAGCGGCGGCAGCTTCAGCCGCTGCAGCCCGAGCAGCAGCTCGCGCAGCTCGGTGGTGGCGGCCAGCAGCACGGAGGCTGCGACGCCGAGCGTGCCCTTGGCGAGCACGTTCCAGGCACCCCACAGCCCGTTCACGCTGAGCGAGAGGCCCAGCACGTGCACCCGCTCGCCCTCCGCCACGAACGGCATGAGGACCGCGAACGCCACGAACGGCACCTCGATCAGCAGCCGTCCGAGCAGGAAACCGGCGGGCACGCGCGCGCGGTACGCGACGTACGCGAGCAGGACGGCGTAAGCCGCGAACGCCCACATCGCCTCGCGCGGGGTGGACACCACGACCACGACGAAGGCGAACGCGGCCGCCAGTTTGGTGTGCGGCGGCAGGGCGTGCACGGGGGAGTGCCCGTGCCGGTAGAGCCGGTGCGCGTGTCCCGCTCCCACGTCACACGCCCGTGTTCACGGGCGAGACGTCCGCGCCGCGGCGTCTGCGCACGGCCCAGAACACCGCGCTGCCCGCGACGACCGTGACGCCGACGCCGATCACGCCCGCGAGGCCGCCGGACAGCCGGGCGTTCGAGACGTCCTTGACGCCGTAGTCGGCGAGCGGGGAGTCGGCCGCAGCGTGCTGCTCGGTCTTCTTGTCGATGCCCTGGTCGTGCGCGATCTTCTCCAGGCCGTCGGGGTCGGCGGAGGCGTAGAAGCTCACGAAGCCGGCGAGCACCAGCGACGCGACCAGTCCGGAGATCCACAGAGTGCGCCGGGAGGTGCGCGCCGCGACGGGTGCCGATGGGGGTACCTCCCGCGCGAGCGCATTCGAGCGTGGGGGAGCTGGGGCGTCCACGAGCGTGCCGTTCACGCGCAGCTTGAGCCGCTGCTGCAGGCCGCGCGCGCCGTGCACCAGGTCCGGGCGTACGGCGATGACGGCGCCGACCGTGAGCGCGGTGATCACGGCCTCGCCGATGCCGATCAGCACATGGACGCCGATCATCGCGGTCGCCACCTTGCCGATGGCCACGTCCGTGGTGCCGCCGATCGTGTACATGAGCGTGAAGGCGACGGCGGCGGCCGGCACGGAGACCAGCGCGGCGACGAAGGAGGCGATGGTGACCGAGCGCCGCTTGCGGGGCAGCACGGCGAGCAGCGCGCGGAAGACGGCGTACGACACCACGGTCGTGACGATCGCCATGTCGGTGATGTTCACGCCGAGCGCGGTCAGCCCGCCGTCGGCGAACAGCACGCCCTGCATGAGCAGCACGACCGACACGCACAGCACGCCCGTGTACGGGCCGACCAGGATCGCGGCGAGCGCACCGCCCAGCAGGTGGCCGCTGGTGCCGGCCGCCACCGGGAAGTTCAGCATCTGTACGGCGAAGATGAACGCCGCCACCAGGCCGGCCAGCGGGGCAGTCCGCTCGTCGAGTTCGCGGCGGGCGCCGCGCAGGCTCACTGCGAGGGCGCCGGCGGCGACCACTCCGGTGACCGCGGAGGCGGGGGCGTTGATGAATCCGTCAGGTACATGCACCGTACGATTTTAGAGGCTTGTTGCGAACCTTTTGCAAGAGAGAGGTGGTCTCGCTTCCTCGCCGGGCAGGAACCGAAAAATATGGCACATTGGATGGAAAGCGGATTCACAGCTTTCGTGTAGGTCACAGAACGTGAGAGGGCGGTCCGATGTCTGTAGTCGAGCAGTACGCGCGCGCCCACATCGTCACGGACGAGGAGGACCCGGGGGCCGTACCCGTAATGCTGCGGTACGACCCCGACACCGATCCACGATCGGTCCGGGTCGACCTGCCCGGACCGCACCACGAGTGGACCTTCTCGCGCGCGCTGCTCGAACAGGGACTGCGGACGCCGGCCGAGAGCGGCGACGTACGCGTGTGGCCCTGCGGGCGCGTCCAGGCCGTCGTGGAGTTCCACTCCGCACACGGCGTGGAGGTGGTGCAGTTCGAGTCGAAGGCGCTGCTCCGGTTCCTGCGCCGGACGTACACCGCCGAGCCCATCGGCCGCTGACCCCTCCCGGACCGCTCAGCCGTCCAGCTCAGCCGTCCAGCTCAGCCGTCCTGCTCGACCGCCTTGCCTCAGCCGCCCATCTTCAGCAGCGCAGCGACGATAGGCCCCGCCGTGTCGCCGCCGTGGCCGCCCGCCTGGACCACGCCCGCCGCGGCGAGGTCGCCCCGGTACGCGGTGAGCCAGCCGTTCGGCTTCTTCTGGCCGTCGACCTCGGCGGAGCCCGTCTTCGCACCGTAGTTCGGGCCGAGGCCCGACATCGCCTTGGCCGCCGTGCCGTACGCCGCCGTGTACTGCATGACGTCCTTCAGCTGGGCCTGCGTCTTCGACGACATGGTGCGCGAGGCCTTCGCCAGGGTGCGGTGGTCCACCGTCGGGGCCACCAGGTACGGCTGGCGGAAGACGCCCGACTCCACAGTCGCCGCCACCGACGCCATGTTCAGCGGGTTCATGCGCACCCCGCCCTGCCCGATCAGCGAGGCGCCCATCTGCGCGCCGCTCTGCACCGGGACGGAGCCGTCGAACGACGGGACGCCGATGGCCCAGTTGTTCAGGCCGAGACCGTAGACCTCCTGGGCCTCCTTCGTCAGGTCGCTGTTGGACAGCTTCGGCGCGAAATTGATGAAGGCGTTGTTGCAGGAGGCCCCGAAGCTCAGCTTGAACGTGCCCTTCTTGATCTCGGAGTCGGCGTCGTTGTGGAACGTCCAGCCGGCGAGCTTGTACGTCTTGGGGCAGGGGTGCGACGCGTCGGGCGTGACGAGCTTCTTCTCGAACAGCATCGTCGACGTCACGATCTTCATCGTGGAGCCGGGCGCCAGGGAACCCTGGAAGGCGGTGTTGAAGCCGTGCCCGCTGTTGGCGACCGCGAGGATCTCACCGGTCGACGGCCGCAGGACCACCACCGAGGCCCGCGGCCGCTTGCCGACCTGCTGCTCGGCGGCCGCCTGAAGCTTCGGGCTCAGCGTCGTCCTCACCGTGCCCGGCGTGCCCTTGCTCAGCTCCACGAGCGTCTTGTCGGACAGCTTGGCCGCCTCCGACGCCTTGCCGCGCACCACGCGCAGCTCCACGCCCGCCTTGCCGCCCGCCTTCTTGCCGTACTTCTCCCGCAGCCCGTCCAGGACCGTGCCCAGCGACGGGTACTCGGCGGTCGTCACCTCCCCGCCGTCGCGGTCCAGCGCCTTGATCGGCGGGGTGCCGGACTCCCCGGTGACGAGCGTGTCGCCGTCCTTCAGGTCCGGGTGGACCACCGAGGAGTGCCAGTCGACCAGCGGCTTCCCGTCGCTCGCCCGCCGCACCACGGTGAGGGTACTGCCGTACGCGAGCGGCTTGCTGAGGCTCTGGTACGACACCGTCGCCTTGACGGAGAACGGCACCTTGGCGCCGGTGGCGGTGCCGGCGGTGAGTGTGACGTCCTTCAGGTGGGCGTCCTTGGTGTAGCCGGTGAGCAGTGCGGCGGCGGCGGACGGGTCGTCGGTGGCGGCCGCCGCCTCGGTGGTCCGGCCCTGCCGCCAGGCGGTGAGGAAGCGGGTGGAGGCCGTGCGGACCTCGGCGGCGGTGAGCGGGCCGGTCTTGACGGCCTTGTGGTCGGACGTGGACGTCCGCTCGTCGGCGGCCGCGCCGCCGTCGGTGAGCGCGTAGACGCCGAACCCGGCGCCGCCGACGACCACGGCGATCATCCCGCCCACCACGGCGGGGTTGGTCTTCCGTCGCTCGGCGACGCGCCTTCTCTTGCCCACAGCCTCAGTTCCTCCGCACCTTCCGCAGGGTCCCCGCAGCCCTCACACTCCCCAACGACGGCACCCACACTAAGGTCCCCGCCTTTGCGGGTGATGTCAGCCCACACTCCGTAGCACGCTTGCGACAATCGGCCCGGCCGCGTCGATGCCGTGTCCGCCGTCCTGGACCATGGCCGCGGCGGCGACGTCGCCCCGGTACCCGGTGAACCAACTGTCCGACTTCGCCTGCCCGTCGGCCTCCGCCGAGCCGGTCTTCGCGCCGATGTTCACGCCGAGCCCGGACATGACCCCGGCCGCGGTGCCACTGGTCGCTGTGCGATTCATCATGGCGCGCAGCTGCTGGACGGTGCTCTGGGACAGCCCGCGCGCGCGTGCCGGTTCGCGGTGGTCCAGGCCCAGCGGCACGATCACCGGCTGCCGGAAGGCGCCGGTCATCGCGGTGGCCGTCACGGAGGCCATGTTCAGCGGGCTCATCTGGACCTGGCCCTGGCCGATCAGGGCGGCGGCGGTGTCCGGGCCGCCGGCGGCGGGGACCCGGCCGTCGAAGGACGGGACGCCGATCTGCCAGTTGTTCTGCCCCAGCCCGAACCGCTCCTGGGCCTCCTTGGTGAGGGTGTCCACCTTGACCTCGTCCGCGAACTTCACGAACGCCGTGTTGCAGGAGCGCGCGAAGCTGTCGGAGAGGGTGGCGTGCTCGTCCGGGGTGAGGTCCTTGAGGTTGTGGAAGGTCTGGCTCTCGGAGACGGCGGACGGCGGACAGGGCGCCGGGCCGTTCGCGGTGGTCAGGCCGTTGTCGATCAGGGCCGCCGCGCTGATGATCTTCATGGTGGAGCCGGGCGGGCGCTCACCCAGGAGGGCCGCGTCGAATCCGTCGTCGCGGTGGTTGGCGACGGCCAGGATCTCGCCCGTGCTCGGCTTGACGGCCACGAGGGACGAATCGGCGTACTTCCCCACAGCGGCCTCGGCCGCCGTCTGCGCGCTCGCGCTGAGCGTCGTGTGCAGCTTGCCGGGCCGGCCCTTTGCGAGAGTCAGGAGGGTGGTGTCGGCAGCGTCATCCCCCGTGTCCGCCGTTCCTCCCGCTTCCGCGCCGCCATGGCGTATCACCAGCTCCACGCCGGCCCGGCCGCCCGCCTTGTCGCCGTACCGTTTGCGCAGCTCGTCCAGGATCGGGCCGAGGGACGGGTACTTCTCCGGCGTCAGCACCTTCCCGTCCCGGTCGACGGCCTCGATCGGCGGGGTCGCGGACTCGCCCGTCATCAGCGTGTCCCCCTTCTGCAGCCGCGGATGCACGACGGAGGGCTGCCAGTCGACCAGCGGCCGGTACGAAGTCTCCCCGCGCACGACGCTCAAGCGGCTCTCGTAGTTGAGCGGTTGGGACTTCCCTCCGTACGACACCGTTGCCTTGACCGTGAAAGGCACGGTCGTGCCGGTGGCCGTACCGGGCGTGATGTGCACCTTGGTGATGTGCGCGTCGCCCCCGTACGCCGTCAGCAACTCCCGCGCCGCCTCCGGAAAGTTGGTGTACGCCGCCGCGGTGGAGGCGTCCCCCTTCTCCCAGGCGGCGAAGAACTTCACGGCCGTCTCCTTGGCCTCTGCGCCACTGGGCGGACCGCTCTTCACGACGGCCGGGCCGCCGCCCGTCCCCCCGTCGCCGTTCAGCGCGGACACGAAGTTGTACGCGCCGTACCCGGCCCCGCCCAGCATGACCGCACACACGCCGCCTATGACGGCACCCTTGACTCCCCTGCGCATCGCGCGATTCCTCCCCGTTTTCCCCGTTGAACGCGTTCAAAAATGCGTCGTAGAGGAACTGTAGGCGGCTGCGGGGCTCCTGTGGCCGGAGTTGCCGATTGTTGTCCGAACGGAGACGTTGGCGGACGTGCTTGCGTTCGAGCGGCGAATCGCAAAGCCCCAGGCGGTGGAGGCGGTGGGGTGGCGAAACCCGGCGTATGCAGCTACAGGACATGGTCAACCCGCAGGATCGGCTCTCATGGGTCCATGGGGGCGCGCTCCTTGCTCAGGGACGAATCGCCACGAGACAATACGAAGTGGCGAACCGTCAGCTCTGTGATGTCGGACGCGCCGGGGGTGAGGGAGGGGTGGCACATGCCGGCATCGGGTGCCAGGGGCTGGCAGGCCCTGCGGCTGGAGGTCAAGGACTGGGCGGGGCCGTCGCGGTGGCGGTGGCTGCTGTCGGGACCGGGGGGCGAGTTCCTGGCGGACCACGAGGTGGATCTGGATGCGCCGGGAGGGCGGGATGCGCCGGGGTGGGAGGGGTTCACGGACCTGGAGTGGTTCCTGCGGTGGCGGGCCGCGATCGATCGGCGGCTGGAGCACGAGGCCGAGCTGCTGACCGAGGTCGGGGAGTGGATCACGGAGTGGGCACTCGGCCGAAGCGTGGCACAGGAGCTGGCGCGGCGTCCGGGACCGGTGCACCTGGTGGTGCCGCAGGGGCCGGGGCAGATGCTGGCGTATCGGCCGTGGCAGGCCGCCCGGCTGCACGGTCGGACGTTGGCGGAGTCGAAGGTGACGTTCGTGACCGATCCGCTCGGACGGCCGCCGACGATGAAGCGCCCCGTCGGGGAGAAGCTGCGGATGCTGGCCGTGTTCAGCCTGCCCGAGGACACCACCGCGTTGAATCTGCGGCGGGAGCGGCATGCCCTGGCTCGGTTGGTCAACGACATCGCGAAGGTGAACAACCGGGCGGTTGAGTTACGGGTGCTGCAGTACGGCGCCACCCGTCACCGGCTGGAGGAGGCCCTGCTCGAAGCGGAAGGGTGGGACGTCCTGCACATGTCCGGGCACGGCCTGCCCGCCGGGCTGGTGCTCGAAGACGACACCGGCCGCCGTGATGTGATCGACACGGACGACCTGGTCGATCTGATCGACGCGGCGAGTGACCATCTGAAGTTGATCACCTTGTCGGCGTGCGAGTCGGCGGCGCTGACCGCTGAGGATCATCTGCGCCTCCTCGGCCTGACGCCCCCTGCGGGTGACGAGCCGGGGCGGGGCTCGGACGGGACGCCTTCGGGTGGCGGTGCGGAGCGTAGTTGGGGTGTCCCCGGACATGGTCTGACCGGGTCCGTGCCCCCGACGCCTCCCGCCGAGGGTCCTGGGGAGAACCCCTGGCATGGTGAAGGCGCGGGGTTGTCGGTGCTGGCCACCTCGTTGGTGGACCGGGTCGATGCCGCGGTGTTGGCGATGCGCTACCCGGTCGTGGACGACTTCGCGATCGGACTGGCGGAGAAGTTCTACGACCTGGTTCTGGGCAAGGGCCAGCCGGTCGATCGGGCGCTCGGGCTGACCCTGACCCGAGTGGTGCCCCGGGAACCGACGGCTGGAGCGCCGGCGTTGTCGGCGGCCACTCCGGCGTTGTTCGGGAACCGTGCGCTGGGCCTGGAGCTGATCGCCCCCGAGGGCGAGCCGCTGGTGTTCCAGGCAGAGCGGGAAAAGCTGGCGCGGTTCCCGGGCCAGCCTGCCCGGTTCGTGGGCCGGGTCGGGCCGATGACCCGGGCCTCCACCGCCCTGGCCCCGCGCTCGCAGGTGGCGGGGGTGTTGTTCCACGGGATGGCCGGAGCGGGCAAGACCGCCTGTGCGGTGGAGTTGGCCTACGCCCACCAGGACACCTTCGGTGTGCTGGTCTGGCATCAGGCCCCACAGCAGGATCAGGACATCGCGGCGGCGTTCACCACCCTGGCGGCGGACCTGGAGGCGCAGATCCCCGGCCTGCAGCTGCTGCACCTGGCCGACAGCATTCCCCGCCTGACGGCGTTCCTGCCCACGCTGACCGAGTTCCTCGAACGGAACCGGGTGTTGCTGGTGTTGGACAACCTGGAGTCCCTGCTCACCAGCGATGGGAAATGGCGGGACGAGCGGTGGCGCCTGCTCATCGAGGCGGCCACGGTCCCGAGCGGCCTGTCCCGGGTGATCCTGACCTCCCGGACCTGCCCTGCCAGCCTGCCGGCGGGAGTGCGGACCGAGCCGGTGCATGCGCTGGCGTTGCAGGAGTCGGTACTTCTGGCCCGCGAGTGGCCCCACCTCAAAGCCCTGATCGACACCCCCGGCCGGGGCCGGCACGACCCGAGGTCCGGGCGCGGCCTGGCCGCTCGGGTCCTGGCGGTGGTGCAGGGGCACCCGAAGCTGATCGAACTGGCCGACGGGCAGGCCGCCGACCCGGAAGCGTTGGCGGCCCGGCTGGACGAGATCGATACCGCCTGGCTGACCCGCGGTGTCCGGCTGCAGGACTTCCTGGACACCGGCCAACCCCAGGGCAGTGATCAGGACTACTACCAGGTGTTGTCCACCTGGACCCGGGCCACCGCTCAGCGGCTGCCGGCCGCGTCGGGGGCGTTGTTCACGCTGTTGGCCGGGCTGGAGGACGACGACCGGAACCCGGTCGTCGTCGACGTCTTGTGGCCGCTCCTCTGGAGTGAGCTGGGGCATCCCGACCCGCCCCCGCCCATCGACGTGGCGGTGGGTCCCTTGCTGGAGCAGGCCCTGGTCGTCGTCGACACCAACCCCGACACGAACGAGGTGGCGCGGTATCGGATCCATCCCGGGGTCGCCGAAACCGCCCGCAGCCACACCCCACCCGACACCATCCGCCTGATCGACAGCCACGCCGCCCTGCTCTGGCAGGCCGTTCTCGACGGGGGCCGGGAGCGGGAGCGGGAGGGAATGGGGGAGCTGATCCTGCACGCGGCCAAGGCCGCAGCCCCGTACCTGGCCCGCCAGAGCGACTGGGGCACTCTCGCCGAAGTCCTGGACGAGGTGCTGATACGCGACTCATCACCGGACACTGCGGCTGCGCTGCTGCCGTACTTGCAGGCCGCGGCCGAGGCCGCCACCGGCACCGCCCATGACCTGGAGATCCGGTGTGGGTTCATCCATGCCCGCGCCCTGGTCCGGCTACGGCCGGCCGATGCCGAACCCGAGCTGCGTCGCCTGATCGACCTGGCCCGCAAACGCGGCGACCACTCCGTCGCTGCGGTCATCGCGGGCGAACTGGCCAACCGGTATCGGAATACAGCCCGGTTCGAGGAGGCGCTCACCCTGCTCGATCAGATGCAGGAAGACAGCCGCGCCGCCGGATACGGGCCGTGGAGTCAACTATCCATTGAGGGTCGGCAGCTGCAGATCCATATGCTGCAGGGGCACAGTCGGCGGGTTCTGGACGCCGTCGACCGCATCCGGGCCCACATGGCCACCCTGCCCGACCCGTCTGACCAAACCGAGACTGCCCAGCCATGGAACATCCGCGAGGCCATCCTTGACACCGGCCGCGCCGCAGCCAGCGACCTGAAGGAGTGGCAGCTGGCCCTGGACCTCAACGCCGAACAGTTGCGCGTCATGAAGGAACGAGGCGCCACCGAATGGGAAGTGGCCCATACCGCATTCAATGACTACGCCCCGCTAAGGTCCCTCGATCGCTTGAACGAGGCCCGTGTTCTGCTGCTGTGGCGCCGGGACGTCGACGAGGCACACCACGACATCTCCGGCCTCGCCAGGGACCTCGGCGCCTTGGCCGACATCGAAGACAACCTGGGCCGCGGTCAAGCCTCAATCGCCCTGCAACGCGACGCTCTGCGCTTGACATACACGGCCGATGACATCACCAATATCGCGGTCAGTCACCACAACCTGGCCAACTACCTCTACAGATACACCCAACAGGCCGACCAGGTGTGGGCGCACCGACTCGCCGCCGCCATTATTTCCTACCAGACCAACTCGGGCCTGTTGCACGGACAGCTCTCCGCCATCGCGAGCCTGTTGCACATGCCCGATGCGCCACCACCGCCTGCCTCCTTCGACCAGGTATGTGCGATCGTGGACCAGATCGACGGGGTGCACCTGGCTGCCCTGTTGGCTCGGCTTCCCCGTCGCGCATCGGGTGAGCAGGTCGCGCTGGACGAAGTGCTGGCCCTGGCCCGTGCCATCCCAGTCGAGCAGGTGGTGCTCGGCCTGCCTCGGTACCTGCGGATGTGGGAGCCGGTCATCTCAGCTTTGGTCGCCACCTCCGACACTCGCGGGAATACGGACGGCGAATCGGGCGGCGCCGAGGGCGACCAACACCAGCAGGCCGCCGTGTTCTTGGATCACGTTTTGGGGCACTTCGCGAACACCCGCGACTGGGCCGGTCTGGCCGCCGTTCTGCGGGGAGTGCGGGCCGGGGACCGCGATCGGGCCGCGCTGGCCGCGGGCCTGGATGGCATCGACACCGCGATCCTGACCCGGACCCTGGCCGCGCTGGACGGCACCGACCCGATCGACCCCACGCTCTGGGCCACTTCCGGAAACCGCGACACCGCCGACGAGAGCGACGGCGCGGCGACGCAGGAGTTCCTCGCTACCGTGGTGGCCGCCGCCCAGGGAAATGAGCAGGCCGCGGAGATCGTCGGCCCGATCCTTGATCAGATGAGCGAGCATCCCGAGTGGGCGGCGTTGGTCGGTGCCCTGCGGGCGATCCTCGATGGTGATCGCAGCCCGACGCTGACCGCCGGACTGGACCCTGACGTGCGTCCGCTGGTCGATGCAGTGCTGTCGACGCTGGCGGACTGAGCCGCTGCGTCCCGCCCTCTCTCCTTGATCAGTTCCAGATCCAAGCCCTGAACCCCCGCACAGGAGGACCCCGATGCACGTGTCCGAGGTTGACGCACTCACCGACGAGCAGGCGATTGCCGTGCTCGCCCTGGTCCTGGACCGCGACCGGCGCCTGCCCGACCTGCCCCGGGCACGGCAGCTGGACGCCCAGATCAGCGAGGCCGCCGGGGAACCCGTCGAGGTCGAGGGGGCGACCGGGCCGAGCATCGCCGCGGCCGACGGGGCAGTGGCCCCGGGCGAGTTGGCGCGGGACACCCTGGTGTATCTGGTCGCCGAGAGGCCTGACGTGGCCCCGGTGGTGGAGCGGGCGATCGCGATGACGCGGCAGGGCATCAGTGCCCCGTCGCGGTTCGACCCGGTGACGGTCGGGGTGGGCGCGCTGGTGGTGCTGGCCTTGCAGACCGACCTGGAGTTGGAGCGCACCACCTCCGGGAAGTGGCGGTTCAAGGTCCACAAGAAGGCGCTCAGCGACAGCGTTCTGGGCAAGCTGCTGGGCAAGCTGATCGCGACGTACACCGGCGGCAGCGGCCAGTAGCAGTCCCGCGCGGCGGCGCCACGCCGGAACGACAAAACGGCCATGACGGCTCACACGTCGGCCGAGCCGTCATGGCCGTGTCACGAGGCTGTGGAAGGCTCGAAGTCCACGGTTCATCAGGCCTGCAAAGCCCTGAAGGCTGAGAGTCCGGTGACGTCGTTGCGCGGGCACGGCACCGTCGTGGGGCCGCGCGCTCCGCTCAAGCGGCTCGGTAGACACAAACCGTGAGCCGCGTCGAGGCGAGTGCCTTCCGGGGCCTTCCCGGCCGTGGGGGTGGGTACCGGGCCTTCTACGGCGCTCCTACAGCTCCCCGTGGGCGAACCTGTGGTCGAACTTCACCGACCTTGCATCTCCAGCGGCTGCCTACGATCTCGCCATGCGAAGCTCCAAAGAGCAGGCCATGCAGCAGCGAATCGACTCCCTCCAGGACAACGTACGGGCGCTGATGCTTGGCTTTGAGAGGCTGCTCAAGGTCACAGATCTGTTGATCGAGACGACTCCGGACGAGGTCAAACCAAAGGCGAAGGAACTGGTGCACCTCGCCAAGCGGGCCTATGCGCTCAGCAAGACCGAAGAGGAGTTCGCCCAGGAGCGCGCGAACCAGACGCGCCAGTGAGATCACTCGGGTGACATCAGCGGCTGACACCAACGGCGGCGCATGTAGGCGGCTACCGGCGTCCAGACCTCAAAGCCTGCAGTCCGATACCGCAAACGCTCTTGAAAACCGTCGTAGCGCAAGGCACCGCCAGAACGGTGAGGAGTGGCATCCGTGGAGGGCAACGGGACCGTAGGCGTACGCCGATACCCGGCAACCCATGGGACCAGCCCGTCATGCTCGGGGACGGCGTTGGATCCCGTCGGCCTTCAGGCGAGGGCTGTCTCTCCCGTCTTCCCCCGCCAGTAGGCGAGGTTGCGGCGGGTGGTCAGGGTGTCGGGGTGGTCCTCACCCTGCACCCGCAGCCGGTCGGCCAGCAGCTCCTCAAATGCGGCTGCGGCGCCGGCCGCGTCTCCCGCCTCCCCCCGCCAGTAGGCGAGGTTGTTGCGGGTGCCCAGCGTGGCAGGGTGGTTCTCACCCTGCACCTGAACTCGGTCGGCCAGCAGCTCCTCGAACGCGGCTGCGGCGCCGGCCGCGTCTCCCGCCTCCCCCCGCCAGGAGGCGAGGTTGTTGCGGGTGGTCAGGGTGGCGGGGTGGTTCTCACCCTGCACCCGAACCTGGTCGGCCAGCAGCTGCTCGTAGGCGGCTGCGGCGCCGGCCGCGTCTCCCGCCTCCCCCCGCCACGAGGCGAGGTTGTGGCGGGCGGCCAGGGTTTCGGGGTGGTCTTCACCCAGCACCCGGACTCGGTCGGCCAGCAGCTCCTCGAACGCGGCTGCGGCGCCGGCCGCGTCTCCCGCCTCCCCCCGCCAGGAGGCGAGGTTGTTGCGGGTGGTCAGGG
>NZ_JBITSQ010000006.1:0-177516 GCF_044541035.1 Streptomyces sp. NPDC085866 | reverse complement strand
AGGGTGTGGGGGTGGTCCTCACCCAGCACCCTCAGCCGGTCGGCCAGCAGTTCCTCGAACGCGGCTACGGCACCGGCCGCATCTCCTGCCGTCCCCCGCCAGTAGGCGAGGTTGTGGCGGGCGGTCAGGGTGTGGGGGTGGTCCTCACCCTGCACCCGCAGCCGGTCGGCCAGCAGCTCCTCGAACGCGGCTACGGCACCCGCCGCGTCTCCCGCCTCCCCCCGCCACCGGGCGAGGTCGTCGCGGGTGGTCAGGGTGTCGGGGTGGTCCTCACCCAGCACCCTCAGCCAGTCGGCCAGCAGTTCCTCGAACGCGGCTACGGCGCCAGCCGCGTCCCCCGCATACCCCCGCCACCGGGCGAGGCTGTGGCGGGCGGTCAGGGTGTCTGGGTGGTCGGGGCCGAGGCGGTGGCCGGTGGTCTCGGTCAGGCGACGGAAGTGGGCTGCGGCGGCGGCGACCTGGCCGGCTTCGCCGAGGCTGCGTCCGGCCCGGTACAGCAACCTATGCGCGTAGGGCTGGTACAGGGCATCTTCGGCGGTGCGGGTGAGGGTGGTGGCGTTGGCGCGCAGGGCCTGGGCGAGTTCGGTGTCGCGTTCGATGGCGGGCCAGGCGGTGGTGAGGGCGTCGGCGGTGGTGCGGGCGAGTCGGTCGTGCTGGTCGGGGGTGAGCGTGTCACGGGTGGCGCGCTGGATGACCTGGTGGACACGGACAGCTTGGTGCGGAGAGGCGGGAATGTGGTCGATGAGGCTGAGCCGGTGCAGAGCCCGCAGAGCACCGACCGCCTCGTCTGCAGTGACGGACACGGGAGTCTTGCGGTGCCGGGTCAGGTGGGTAAGGGCGGGTGCGCTGGTCAGGACGGTTTCGGGGATGCCGTTGGGGCTGAGGAGCGAGGCGAGCTGGAGCATCGGGCGGGCCAGGCCCACCGGGCGCAGGGTGTCGGCGCGCTCGACGGACAGCGACCAGGCCGCCGCCGCGGTCTGGGTCTGGCCGTCGGGTAGGACCTCGGGGGCGGCGTCGGCGAGCAGGGTGGCGCGGTCGGCCAGCCGAGCCCGGTAGGCGGTGGCGCTGATGCCGGCGTCGATGAGGTAGGCGGCGGCTTGCGACAGTGCGAGCGGCAGGTGCCCTAAGTCGTGGGCGAGCGCGGCGAGCTGTTCATCGGGCTCACGGCGGCTACGGGCGCCCAGCGCGGCGGTGAGGTAGGCGAGGGACTCAGCCTCGGTGAACAGTCCGACCTTGATGAGACGGCCAGCCAGGGCGGCGTCCTGGCGGCGGGTGGTGACCAGGGTCCGGCCGTGCGGGCCGGCCGGCGGCCACAGCCCGTTCAGGTCGGCCGGGTCGGTGACGTCATCGAGGACCACCAGCCACCGGCACGGCGCAGCGTTCGCCTTGGGCTCCAGCCAGGCCAAAAACGCGCGCGCGGCCGTCTCCCGGTCCGCCGGGTCGGCACCCAGGATCTCCACCGCGGCCTGCGCATACCCAGAGGTGACTGCGGTGGCATTGCTCGCGGTGATCCACACCAACACATCCAGCTCACCGGCCCGCAAAGCCGTGCGGGCGTAGTCGGCGGCGAGCTGGGTCTTGCCCACCCCACCCATCCCGGCCAGCACCTGCCCGTGCACCGTGTCCTGCCCCACCAGGACCGCGGCCTGCCCACCCGTGAGGGCTTCACGCAGCCGCACCACTTCGGCCCGGGTCTGGAAACAGCCCGCCCGCGGCGGCATCACCCCCACCTGATGCGGCCACACGGCCGCAGGCCGCAGTGTTCCGTAGTAGTGGTTGTGGTCGCCCTTGCCCGTGACCGGGCCGGTGAACACACCACCACGGAAATCGACGTGGTCGCCACCATCAGCGCCGTACTGCGCTTCCCCGCCCGCCACCCCAAGCCCCCTCGAACACGGTCGGATCCAGCATCCCGACCGTACCCGCGCACCCACCCCGGCCACCGGCTGTTCGCGACACAGAGCAGACCTGGAACAGACGCTGATTCCCCCAGGCATCCCCCAGCAGCAGCACGCAGAGCAAAACCTGCAGGTCACGGATAGCGGACTTAGCCAGCTGCAAATCTGCCGGTGACCGCAGCCGGGCCGTCCTCGGGCCGTCCGAGGGAGACCCACGACAACCGCCCACCACCAACAACGGCCAGGAGGGCGCGGCAGTCTGCCGCGCCCTCCTGGTGTATCTGCCGAGCTAGACCCAGGTGTCCAACCACATCCGCGACCGCCAGCTGTCGATAGGAATCGCGGTCCCCGTGTACAGCGGCCAGAAGTAGATGAAGTTCCAGGCGATCAGCAGGACCAGGACGCCCGCTGCCGATGCGCCGATCACCCGGCGGGTCTCCGTGGAGCCCGGTGGGCCGATGATCGCGCCGATCAGCATGGCCACCGCAAGGCACAGGAACGGCAGGAAGACGACCGCGTAGAAGAGGAAGATCGTCCGCTCCTGGTACATGAACCAGGGCAGGTAGCCGGCCGCGATCCCGCAGGCGATGGCGCCGGCCCGCCAGTCGCGGCGCAGCAGCCAGCGCCACAGTACGTACAGGAGCGCGAAGCAGGCCGCCCACCACAGCAGCGGTGTGCCGATGGCCAGCACCTCCCGGGCGCACTTCTGGCCGGCGTCGGCCGGGCAGCCGTCGGTGCCGGGGGAGGGGGACTCGTAGAAGTACGACACCGGGCGGCCCAGCACGATCCAGCTCCACGGGTTGGACTGGTAGGTGTGCGGGGACGACAGCCCGATGTGGAACTTGTACACCTCGTGCTCGTAGTGCCACAGGCTGCGCAGCCAGTCCGGCAGGAAAGCCCAGTTTCCGCCCCTGCCGTCGGTCGCCGCCCAGTTGCGGAAGTAGCCGCCGGTGCCGTCGGTCGGGGAGAGGATCCAGCCGGTCCAGGAGACCAGGTAGACGGTGAGCGCCACCGGGAACGTCGCGAGGAACGTGATGCCGGTGTCGTACTTGAGCGCCGCGAGGTACGGGTGCCGGGCGCCGGCCGTCCTGCGGGCGCCCGCGTCCCACAGCACCGCCATCACACAGAACGCGGCCAGGATGTACAGGCCGTTCCACTTCGTGCCGATGGCCAGGCCCAGCATCAGCCCGGCGCCCCAGCGCCAGGGCCGCCAGCCGAAGCGGAAGGTGTCGCCGACGTGGTCGTCCGGGCGTACCCGGCCGTCGGGTCCGGCCGGCAGCGCGGCGGCGAGTTTCTCCCGTGACCTGTCCCGGTCGACGACCAGGCAGCCGAACGCGGCCACGACGAAGAACATCAGCACGCCGTCGAGCAGCGAGGTCCGGCTCATCACGAAGTGCAGGCCGTCCACCGCCATCAGCACGCCCGCCAGACAGCCGAGGAACGTCGAGCGGAACATCCGGCGGCCGATCCGGCACAGCAGCAGGACGGAGAGCGTCCCCAGCAGCGCCGTCATGAACCGCCAGCCGAACGGGTTGAACCCGAACATCAGCTCGCCCAGGCCGATGACGTACTTGCCGACCGGCGGGTGCACGACGTACGCCGCGTCCGTGGGGATCACGAGATGGCCGTGGGTCTGCAGCACCAGGTCGTTGGCGTTCTTGTCCCAGTTGACCTCGTACCCGCGGTGGACGAGCGCCCAGGCGTCCTTGGCGTAGTACGTCTCGTCGAATATCACCGCGCGCGGGCTGCCCAGGTTCCAGAACCGCATCAGGCCCGCCATCAGCGTCACCAGCAGCGGACCGACCCAGCCCGACCAGCGAGTGATCCGTTCCGCCAGGACCGGTGGGACGCCCAGCGCCTGCCACAGGCGCGGACTCGGCTCGACGTACGGCGGCACCAGCCGGTCGCGTACGTCGCCCGAAGGAGCGTCCTTGGCGGGCGTGTAGCCGAATCGGCGCAGCCGCTGCTGCCACGACGGCCGCTGGTCGTGCGGTGCCTGGCCCTGCCGGAGGTCCGTGGAGGACGCGGTACTGGTCACCGCGCCATCGTAGGGAACCGTTCTGTGTGAGTCCCGTGCATGTGAGGTACCGGTCGGGATGCGGTCGCTTTCCTCCCTCCTCGCCGGCCCTGGGAGGATGGGGGGCGTGACTGGAACCCTTGTCCTGGCAGGTACCCCCATCGGCGACATCGCGGACGCGCCGCCCCGGCTGGCCGAGGAGCTGGCGGGCGCCGACGTCGTCGCAGCCGAGGACACGCGTCGGCTGCGCCGGCTCACCCAGGCGCTGGGTGTGACCCCCAAGGGCCGCGTGGTGTCGTACTTCGAGGGCAACGAAGCCGCCCGCACGCCCGAGCTGGTCGAGGAGCTGCTCGGCGGCGCGCGCGTGCTGCTCGTCACGGACGCGGGGATGCCGTCGGTCTCCGACCCGGGGTACCGGCTGGTCGCGGCCGCCGTGGAGAAGGACATCCGGGTCACCGCCGTCCCCGGGCCGTCCGCCGTGCTCACCGCCCTCGCCCTGTCCGGGCTGCCCGTCGACCGGTTCTGCTTCGAGGGCTTCCTGCCGCGCAAGGCGGGGGAGCGGCTGTCCCGGCTGCGCGAGGTCGCCGGTGAGCGGCGGACGCTCGTCTACTTCGAGGCCCCGCACCGGCTCGACGACACCCTCGCCGCGATGGCCGAGGTCTTCGGCGCGGAGCGGCGGGCGGCCGTGTGCCGTGAGCTGACCAAGACGTACGAGGAGGTGCGGCGGGGTCCGCTGGACGAGCTGGCGCGGTGGGCGGCCGAGGGGGTTCGTGGGGAGATCACCGTCGTGGTGGAGGGTGCGCCTGAATCCGGCCCCGAGGAACTCGACGCTGCGGAGCTGGTTCGCCGGGTGCGGGTTCGGGAGGAGGCGGGGGAGCGGCGCAAGGAGGCGATCGCCGCGGTGGCGGCGGAGGCCGGGCTGCAGAAGAGGATCGTTTTCGACGCGGTCGTTGCTGCGAAGAAGGCGGGGGACTGAGCCGAGGGTGCCGTCGGGGGTTCGGTTCTTGGCGGGTCGGCGGTCCTTCGCGGCTGGTCGCACAGCTCCCCGCGCCCCTTTCGGGGCGCGTCCCCCCGGCCTGCTGAACAGCCCTCTGAGCAGGAGCGTTCTCGGTTGAGCGCGCGCCCCATGCGGGGGCAAAGGGGCGGCGTCCAAGGCAAAGACCAGACCCCCTGTCCGGGGCCGATTTGGCAAGCGACGTCCAAATCGCCTCCAACACTCGACAGGCCTGATGCATTCGCTCCGGTGAAGGCGTCCACTGGTCGAAGGGACGCACCCGTCCCTCGTCCAGCGGACAAGAGGAGCTGGCATGAGCGAGATCGCAGGGCAGACCGGCCTCCGCGGTACGGCCACAGCCGTCGTTCACGAGTCCTACTCGTTCGCCTGCATGCGATGCGGGCACGGCTGGGAGCAGTCGTACGAGATAGAGCACCACACGGACGCCGACGGTCACGAGTTCGTGATGTACGTGGCCGACGGGCAGGTCGTGCCGTCCCCGCTGAGCCGGCCGACGTGCCAGAACTGCGACGGTCACGTCGTCCGGATCATGCGGCCGGGGCAGGTGTCGTCGGTACGCAGCGCGGCGCAGCACCACCAGGCACCGCGGGCCGAGGCGCCGCGGGCCGAGGCACCGCAGGCGGCGGAGGCGGCCGCGCGGGCCAAGGAACACCACCACTGGCATCTGTCCGATCTCCTGCACCCGTTCCAGCGCAGGGCGAGCTGAGCACGTCGCCGACGTTCGAACGCATGCTCCTTTCGTAGGATCGGGGCATGCCTTCGAACGCCGACAAGAACGCGGCACCGCCGCTCCCGGAGCCTCTCCGGGTGCCCGTGGCCGACTCCCACACCCACCTCGACATGCAGTCCGGCACCGTCGAGGAGGGTCTCGCGAAGGCCGCGTCGGTGGGTGTGACGACGGTCGTCCAGGTCGGCTGCGACATCAAGGGCTCGCAGTGGGCCGCCGAGACGGCCGCCGCGTACGAGAACGTCCACGCGACCGTCGCCCTGCACCCCAACGAGGCCCCGCGGATCGTCCACGGCGACCCCGACGGCTGGTCCCGGCAGGGCGCCCGGCAGCCGGGCGGTGACGCCGCGCTGGACGACGCCCTCGCCGAGATCGACCGGCTGGCCGGTCTGTCCCAGGTGAGGGGCGTCGGCGAGACGGGGCTGGACCACTTCCGCACCGGGCCCGAGGGCAAGGCCGCCCAGGAGCGGTCCTTCCGCGCCCACATCGAGATCGCCAAGCGGCACGGCAAGGCCCTCGTCATCCACGACCGTGACGCCCACGCCGACGTCCTGCGCGTCCTGAAGGAGGAGGGCGCCCCCGAACGCACCGTCTTCCACTGCTACTCCGGCGACGCCGAGATGGCCGAGATCTGTGCCCGCGAGGGCTACTTCATGTCCTTCGCCGGCAACGTCACCTTCAAGAACGCCCAGAACCTCCGGGACGCCCTCGTCGTCGCCCCGCTGGAGCTGGTCCTGGTGGAGACCGACGCGCCCTTCCTGACCCCGGCGCCCTACCGCGGACGGCCCAACGCCCCGTATCTGGTTCCGGTCACCGTGCGCGCGATGGCCGCCGTGCGCGGCATCGACGAGGACACCCTGGCGACCGCCCTGGGCGCGAACACCGCACGCGCCTTCGATTACTGACCGCAGATTCGGCGCGCAACAGTACGTAGTCGCGTCGCTTTGGACAGTGACATCCGCTCCGCTAGGTTCTGGGGGCCCGATCCGGACCCCTCTGGCCTTCTGGAGCGTGTCGGCGTGAGCAAGTCGCAGTACGAGACGTACGACCCGTACGGCCATGACGCCTCCGTGTACACCGCGGAGACGCTGCCCTACGGGATGTACGAGGACACCTACCGGCCCGCCTACGAGGCCGAGGCGTACTTCGTCACCGAACCGGTGCTGCCGTTGCCGCGGCAGGCGGCGAGCATGCCCGACGTTCCCGAACCGGTGATCCCGGAGTACGCCGCGCCCGAGGAGGCGGTCGGGCGGGCGGTGCGCCGGCGCAGGGCCCGCTCCGCCGAGCGCCCGGAGTCCGCGATGCGCCGTCTGCTGCCGCAGGCGCTGGTCGTCGTCTTCCTCGCCGGCGGCACCACCGCCTTCGTCGCCAAGGACAAGGCGGTCGAGCTGAGCGTCGACGGCGAACAGCGCACGCTGCACACCTTCGCCGACGACGTGTCGGAGCTGCTGGCCGAGGAGGGCGTGCGCGTGGGAGCCCACGACGTGGTCGCGCCCGCCCGCGGCGCGGCCCTCGCCAGCGGCGACGAGGTCGCGGTGCGCTACGGGCGCCCCGTACGGCTCACGCTGGACGGCGAGCGGCGCGAGGTGTGGACGACGGCGCACACGGTGGACGAGGCGCTCAGGGAGCTGGGGGTGCGCGCGGAGGGCGCGTACCTGTCGGCCTCGCGTTCCCGGAGCATCGGACGTGCCGGGCTCGCGCTGGACGTGCGCACCGAGCGCGCGGTCACGATCATGGCGGACGGCCGCACCCGCACCATCCGCACCAACGCGGCCACGGTGGGCGAGGCCGTCGAGGAGGCCGGTATCACCCTGCACGGGCAGGACACCACCTCCGTCCCGGCCGACAGCTTCCCGCGCGACGGGCAGACGGTGACCGTGCTGCGGGTGACCGGGGTCAGGGAGGTGCGCGAGGAGCAGATCGCCTTCGAGGTCGAGCGGACCGAGGACCCCTCCCTCTTCAAGGGCACCGAGGTCGTCGAACGGCTCGGACAGCCCGGGCTGCGCCGGGTCACCTACCTGCTGCGCACCGTCAACGGCGTCCGGGAGAAGCCGCGCAAGGAGAAGTCCGAGGTGGTGCGGGGGCCGCGCAAGCAGCTGGTGAAGGTGGGGACCAAGCCCCGGCCGAAGTCGGTGCAGGGCGCCGACCACCTCAACTGGCGCGGGCTGGCCGCGTGCGAGTCCGGTGGCCGTCCGCACGCGGTGGACCCGTCGGGGAACTACGGCGGGCTCTACCAGTTCGACACACACACCTGGCACAGCCTCGGCGGCAGCGGGCGTCCGCAGGACGCGACGGCGGACGAGCAGACGTTCCGTGCGAAGAAGCTGTACGTACGCGCCGGCGCCAGTCCTTGGCCGCACTGCGGGGCCCGGCTGCACAGGTAGCCGGAGTCGCAGCGCCGTCGGCCGACGCCCTGGCAACCCCGCCGTCCGCACCCCCGTACCCTTGTCCCGTGAGCAGCCCCACCCCCGACGCCCTTCTCGGCCCCGCCGACATCCGTGAGCTCGCGGCAGCGCTCGGTGTCCGTCCCACCAAGCAGCGCGGCCAGAACTTCGTGATCGACGCCAACACGGTCCGCCGTATCGTCCGTACCGCCGAGGTCCGCCCCGACGACGTGGTCGTCGAGGTCGGCCCGGGGCTCGGTTCCCTCACGCTCGCGCTGCTGGAGGTCGCCGACCGGGTCACCGCCGTCGAGATCGACGACGTGCTGGCCGGCGCGCTGCCCTCGACCATCGCCGCGCGCATGCCGGAGCGCGCCGAGCGGTTCGCGCTGGTCCACTCCGACGCCATGCACGTCGCCGAACTGCCCGGACCGCCGCCGACGGCCCTGGTGGCGAACCTGCCGTACAACGTGGCCGTACCCGTGCTGCTGCACATGCTCGACACCTTCCCGAGCATCGAGCGGACGCTCGTGATGGTGCAGTCCGAGGTCGCCGACCGACTGGCCGCCGCGCCCGGCTCCAAGGTGTACGGCGTCCCGTCCGTGAAGGCCAACTGGTACGCCGACGTGAAGCGGGCCGGGGCCATCGGGCGCAACGTCTTCTGGCCCGCGCCGAACGTCGACAGCGGGCTCGTCTCGCTCGTCCGGCGGGCCGAGCCGCTCAAGACGACGGCCTCGAAGGCGGAGGTCTTCGCGGTCGTCGACGCGGCGTTCGCGCAGCGGAGGAAGACCCTGCGCGCGGCGCTCGCCGGGTGGGCCGGGTCCGCCCCGGCCGCCGAGGCGGCGCTGGTCGCGGCCGGGATCTCGCCGCAGGCGCGCGGGGAGTCACTGACGGTCGAGGAGTTCGCTCGGATCGCCGAGCAGAAGGAGGCGGGCAAGTGAGCGTGACGGTACGGGTACCGGCGAAGGTCAACGTGCAGCTCGCGGTGGGTGCCGTCCGCCCCGACGGGTTCCACGACCTGGCCAACGTGTTCCTCGCGGTCGGTCTGTACGACGAGGTCACCGTCACGCCGGCGGACGAGCTCCGCATCACCTGCGAGGGGCCGGACGCGAGCCAGGTCCCGCTGGACGGCACCAACCTCGCCGCGCGCGCGGCCGTCGCGCTCGCCGGGCGCCGGGGCATCGAGCCGGCCGTGCACATCCACATCGCCAAGGACATCCCGGTCGCGGGCGGCATGGCGGGCGGAAGTGCGGACGGCGCGGGTGCGCTCCTCGCGTGCAACGCGCTCTGGGGGGCCGGCGCCTCCCGTGCCGAACTGCTCGCCATCTGCGCCGATCTGGGCAGCGACGTGCCGTTCAGCCTGGTCGGGGGCGCGGCCCTCGGGGTCGGGCGCGGTGAGCAGCTGACCGCCCTGGAGGTCGGCGGCACCTTCCACTGGGTGTTCGCGATGGCCGAGCGCGGACTGTCCACCCCGGCGGTCTTCCGCGAGTTCGACCGTCTCGCCGAGGGCCGTACGATCCCCGAGCCGACCGCCTCCGCCGACCTGCTCGACGCGCTCGCCAAGGGCGACCCCGAAGCGCTCGCGGCCGCCGTCTCCAACGATCTGCAGCCGGCCGCGCTCTCCCTCTTCCCGGAGCTGGCCGACACCCTCGACGCGGGTCGCGGCGCGGGTGCGCTCACCGCGCTCGTCTCCGGTTCGGGTCCCACGACGGCCTTCCTCGCCCGCGACGCGGAGTCCGCGTCGAAGGTCGCCGAGGCCCTGCGGGGTTCCGGTACCTGCCGCACGGTGCGCACGGCGACGGCGCCCGCGTCCGGCGCGACCGTGCTGCCTGACTGAGTGCGCTGACCTGCGGCGGGAAGGGGCGCGGCCGCCGCCGACTACGCTGGAAGGTCGATCCGTCCCCCTTGGCAGGAGTGAAATGGCCGTCAACCTGGTCAATGTCGAGAACGTCAGCAAGGTGTACGGCACCCGTGCCCTGCTGGACGGCGTCTCGCTCGGTGTGTCCGAGGGCGACCGGATCGGTGTGGTGGGCCGCAACGGCGACGGCAAGACCACGCTCATCCGGATGCTCGCCAAGGTGGAGGAGGCCGACACCGGACGCGTCACCCACTCCGGCGGGCTGCGCCTCGGCGTGCTCACCCAGCACGACTCCCTCGACCCCGCCGCCACCGTCCGCCACGAGGTCATCGGCGACATGGCCGACCACGAGTGGGCCGGCAACGCCAAGGTCAGGGACGTGCTCACCGGGCTGTTCGGCGGGCTCGACCTGCCCGGCTTCCCGAAGGGGCTCGACACCGTCATCGGGCCGCTGTCCGGTGGCGAGCGGCGCCGTATCGCGCTCGCCAAGCTGCTCATCGAGGAACAGGACCTGCTCGTCCTCGACGAGCCCACCAACCACCTCGACGTCGAGGGCATCTCCTGGCTGGCCCGGCACCTGCAGAACCGCCGCTCGGCGCTGGTCTGCGTGACGCACGACCGCTGGTTCCTCGACCAGGTCTGCACCCGCATGTGGGACGTGCAGCGCGGCGACGTCTACGAGTACGAGGGCGGCTACTCCGACTACGTCTTCGCGCGCGCGGAGCGGGAGCGGATCGCCGCGACCGAGGAGGCCAAGCGGCAGAACCTCATCCGCAAGGAGCTGGCCTGGCTGCGCCGCGGGGCGCCCGCGCGCACCTCCAAGCCGCGCTTCCGGGTGGAGGCCGCCAACGAGCTGATCGCGGACGTGCCGCCGCCCCGGGACAGCAGCGAGCTGATGAAGTTCGCCTCCTCCCGCCTCGGCAAGACGGTCTTCGACCTGGAGAACGTCACCGTGCAGGCCGGACCCAAGGTGCTGCTCAAGCACGTCACCTGGCAGCTCGGCCCCGGCGACCGCATCGGCCTCGTCGGCGTCAACGGCGCCGGCAAGACCTCCCTGCTGCGGGCCATGGCCGAGGCGGCGCGGACCGAGGGGGAGACGCAGCCGGCGGGCGGCCGGGTCGCCGTCGGGAAGACCGTCAAGCTCGCCTACCTCTCCCAGGAGGTCGCCGAACTCGACCCCAGCTGGCGGGTCCTGGAGGCCGTGCAGCAGGTCCGGGAGCGCGTCGACCTCGGCAAGGGGCGCGAGCTGACGGCCGGCCAGCTGTGCGAGACGTTCGGCTTCAGCAAGGAGAAGCAGTGGACGCCGGTCGGCGACCTGTCCGGTGGTGAGCGCCGGCGCCTGCAGCTGCTGCGCCTGCTCATGGACGAGCCCAACGTCCTCTTCCTCGACGAGCCCACCAACGACCTCGACATCGAGACCCTCACCCAGCTGGAGGACGTCCTCGACGGCTGGCCCGGCTCGATGATCGTCATCTCCCACGACCGGTTCTTCGTGGAGCGCACCACGGACCGGGTGTTCGCCCTCCTCGGCGACGGCGCCCTGCGGATGCTGCCGCGCGGCATCGACGAGTACCTGGAGCGCCGTCAGCGGATGGAGGAGGCGGTCGCCGCACAGGCCGCCGCCACGGCGCCGAAGCCGGACACGTCGGAGAAGAGCGCCGCCGACCAGCGTGCCGCCAAGAAGGAACTCCAGCGGATCGAGCGTCAGTTGGACAAGGTCTCCGAGAAGGAGTCCAAGCTGCACGCCCAGATCGCCGAGAACGCCACCGACTTCACGAAGGTCGCCGAACTGGACGGCCAGTTGCGCGATCTGGCCACAGAGCGCGAGGAACTGGAGCTGCGCTGGCTGGAACTGGCGGAGGACGCCTGACCTCTCACGCATCTCGCGCAGGGGGCGCGTGCGCTGCGTGAAGGGGGCGTGAAGGCGCATAACGGCGACGTCACGGGCCGGTCCTCCCTTGGGAACAGGGGAGGGCACGGCCCCGTGTGCTGTCTGTCCTTGGTGATAGAAAGAGCCGTCTGAGAACTGTCTGAGTACGACCTTGGGTCCGTGAACGAACCTCAGGGCGTGGCTAAAAATCAGTGAACGAGGGGGAAGAGCGCTGATGACTCAGCCGCCCAACCAGCCGCCGCAGGGCGGCTTCGGAGCACCGCAGGACCAACCGCCGTACGGTGGCGGATTCGGGGCGCCGCAGTCGCCGCCGCCTCCGGCGGCCCAGCCGCCCCAGGCACCGGCCCAGCCTCCTCAGCCTCCGCAGCCCCAGCCCGGCTACGGCTACCCGCAGCAGCCCGGCCCCTACGCCCAGCCGGGCCCGTACGGAACCCCCGGCGCACCCGGAGCCGGCGCACCGGGCCCGTACGCCCAGCCTCCGCAGCCCGGCGCGTACGCCGCCCAGCCCGGCTACGGATATCCGCAGCAGCCGCCCCAGTTCCCGGGCGCGCCCGGCACCGTGCCCGGTGCCCCCTATGGCGGGAAACCGGCGTCCAAGGGGCGGACGGCGCTGATCATCGGTGCCGCGGTGGCCGCGCTGGCCGTCATCGGCGGCACCGTCTACGCGGTCACGAGCGATGGCGGCAGCGGCAAGAAGCCGGTGGCCCACAAGAGCGACGACGGCAAGCAGTCCTCCGGCGCCCCGGTCAACCCCGGTGACGGCAGCGGCGACGGCGGTGCGGACCCGGAGAACCTCAACGCCGGCCGCAAGCCCGGCGAGGCGAAGGTGCTCTGGTACAAGACCGCACCCGACGCCCCCGGTTCCGGAGCCGACGCGCCCGGCATGTGGATCACCGGCAAGACGGCGGTGAAGGCGGCGTACAAGCAGCTCGTCGCCTACAACGTCGGCAACGGCAACCCGTCTTGGGACCCGATCGCCTTCCCGCAGAAGATCTGCGCGGTCACCCCGGAGAAGTCCGCCGACGACAAGATCGTCGTGGCGTACATGAGCGGCGTCAGCGACCGCGCCAAGTGCAACCAGATCCAGCAGATCGACCTGAACACCGGCAAGAAGGGCTGGAGCGGCGAGGTCGCCGACGGCGCGCTGTTCGACAGCGCGATCAGCATCGAACTGACCATCAGCGGAAAGACGTTGATGGTGGGCCGTTCCCAGTCGGGCACGGCGTACGACCTCGAGACCGGCCACAAGCTGTTCGACAAGAAGAAGTACGGCACGGACTGCTTCCCGACCGCGTTCGCGGGCGGCACGGGCCGGCTGGTCCAGGTGGCCTCCTGCGGCGCCGGCGGCGGCAACGAGCACGACGAGATCCAGGAACTCGACCCGGCCAGCGGCAAGGTGAAGTGGACGCAGCCGGTCAAGAAGGGCTGGACGGTCGCGCGGACCTACTCCCTCGACCCGCTGGTGGTCTACCTGACCAACGAGAGCAAGAAGGCCTGGAACATCTCCACCTTCACCAAGGACGGCAAGTTCCGCTCGGAGGTCAAGGTGAACGAGAAGTTCGCCCCGCACTGCGGCTGGGCGATCCTCGAACGCGACCTGCAGGGCTGCCAGGGCGTCGCCGTCGACGGCGACACGCTCTACCTGCCCACCGACGCCACGAGCGGCGCCAACGAGATCGTGGCCATCAGCCTGGCCAACGGCAAGCAGAAGTGGCGCGTCAAGTCCCCCGTGGACGAGTCGATGTCCCCGCTGCGGACCGAGGGCGGCAAGCTGATCGCGTATGTGCACCCGTCGTACGAGGCTGGCGGCCAGGTCGTGTCGATCCCGACCTCCGGCGGCTCGCACACCCCGGCCAAGGTGCTGCAGAACCCGGCGGGCACCGCGGAGATCGAGGACACCTTCTTCGACGGCGACGTCGAGTGGGCCGACGGGCGTTTCTTCATCTCCTCCACCCGGTTGTCCGGCAACGACGACTCGAAGGAGAAGCTGATGATGGCCTTCGGCAAGTGAGTCCCGGTCCGTCTCCCGTCCTCCTTCCGCCGTCCGGCCCCGAGAGCTTCACCGAGGTACCTTCGTCATGACCCAGCCGCCTCCTCCGCCCCCGAACCAGCCGCCGAACCAGCCCCCGCAGCAGGGCGGCTTCGGCCCGCCCCAGCCCCCGGCACCTCAGCCGTCCCAACCCCAGCCCGGCTATGGCTACCCCCAGGCACCCCAGCCGCCCCAGGCCCCGCAGCCCGGCTACGGCTACCCGCAGGCTCCGCAGCCCCAGCCCGGCTACGGCTACCCCCAGGCACCCCAGGCCCCGCAGCCGCCCCAGCCCCAGCCCGGCTACGGCTACCCCGGCGCGCCGCAGAACCCGTACACCCAGCCGCAGGGTTACGGCTACCCCGGCGCTCCCACCGTGCCGATGGCGCCGCAGCCGGCGCAGTCCGGCGGCGGGAAGAACAACAACGCCCTCGTCATCATCGTCGCGGCGCTCGTCGTGATCGGCCTGATCGTCGGCGGCGGAGTCTGGTACGCCAAGTCCTCCGGGGACGACGGCAAGAAGGACGACACCGCGAGCTCCAGCGGGGGCCCGGGCGGCAAGGACGGCTCCGGGGGCACGTCCTCGGGCGGCAAGGAGAAGGTGCCTGCGAACACCGCCGCCAACGTCCTCTTCAAGGTCCCGATGCCCAAGACGAACGACTCCGTCGTCACCGCGGGCTCCTGGCTGACCGACACCGTGTACGCCAAGAGCGGGATCGCGGAGATCGTCGGCTACGACCCCGCCAAGGGCGCCAAGCTGTGGACGCTCAAGCTGCCCGGCCCGGTGTGCACGGCCAGCAAGCACGTCACCGCGGACAACAAGACGGCGATCGTCTTCCAGCCGAAGATGCCCGCGAAGGGCTCCACCGCGGGATGCAGCCAGGTCGCGGCCGTCGACCTCACCAAGGGCACCAAGCTGTGGACGAAGACGGTCAAGACCGGTGATTCCCTGATCAGCCTGGAGAACGTGACGGTCTCTCAGCACACCGTCGCGGTCGGCAGCACCAGCGGCGGTGCCGCGTTCGACATCGACTCCGGCAAGCCGCTGTGGCAGCCGAAGCCGACGGACTCCTGCTACGACAACGGATACGGCGGCGGCCCCAAACTGGTCGCGGTGCGCAAGTGCGGCAGCTACGGCAGCCGTCAGCTGCACATCCAGACCATCGACCCGACCTCCGGGAAGGTGATCTCCGACTACCAGATGGCCACGGGCATCGAATACGCCAGCGTCGTCTCGACCGACCCGCTGGTGGTGGCCGCCGACGTCGGCAACAGCGCCGGCGACGGCAGCGGCATCTCGGACTACTTCTCCATCGACAACAAGACCGGCAAGCTGCTCACCCGCATCTCCGCGCCCGGTGACACCTACGCCGGCCGCTGCGAGGGCATCACCCGTGTCGAGGACTGCCGGGAGGTCGTCGCGGGCGCCGGCAAGCTGTACGTGCCGACCGAGCAGCACGACGGCAGCGGCCAGTACAGCAAGACCAACGAGATCGTCGCCTTCGACCTGACCACCGGCAAGCAGACCGGCCAGCGCGCCGAGGCCGGCGACGGCTACACGATCTCCCCGCTGCGCATGGACGGCGGCAACCTGCTCGCCTACAAGCAGCCGCCGTACAACAAGGGCGGCCAGGTCGTCAGCATCGACGGCGGCTCCTTCAAGGCGACCAAGCTGCTGGAGAACCCGGCCGCGCAGGACGTGCGGCAGGCGGAATCCACGATGGCCCCGGACTACTCGGAGATCCGGTACGGGCAGGGACGGCTGTTCATGTCGGCCGCGTACGCGCACAAGGTGTCGTACGGCAAGGAGTATCTGCTGCTCGCGTTCGGCGCGGGCGGCTGATCGCACGCCCCCGGGCGCTTCAGAGCGCCCGGGGTGAATGCCAGGTATTACCAGGGAGTGCCCCGGATTTCGTCGATCCGGGGCACTTCTCCTTCATAGGGGCAGCGCGACGTCGAACAAGCGTGTAGCTTCCGGGGGGCATGAAGGCAGGGGCGCCGGGGGGCGGCCCTCTGTCGTGGTGGACCGGTGGGCGTCCATAGTGGGGCATCCATGGGGGGGACTGGGGGGTTGCTCTATGGGAGTGCGGCTCATGGTCGTCGACGACCATCGCCTGCTCGCGGAGGCGTTGGCGTCGGCGTTGAAGTTGCGCGGGCACCGGGTACTGGCGGCGGCGGCGCCGGCCGCGGGCGCGGCGGATCTGGTGATCGCGCGGGCGCCGGAGGTGTGCCTGCTGGGGACGGCGGCGCCGGCCGAGCCGGGGGCCTTCGACCCGGTGGTGAAGATCAAGCGGGACCGTCCGCAGGTGGCGGTACTGGTGCTGGGCCCGGTGCCGTCGCCGCGGGGTATCGCGGCGGCCTTCGCGGCCGGTGCGTCGGGGTACGTACGGCACGACGAGCGGATCGAGGGGGTCGAGCGGGCCATCATGAAGGCCCGGGCGGGGGAGGCAGCGGTGGCGCCGCAGCTGCTGCAGGGCGCCTTCGGCGAGCTGCTCAATCCGGCGGCCCAGCCCGATGACGAGGGGCAGCGGCTGCTGCAGATGCTGACGCCGCGGGAGGTGGAGGTGCTGGTGCGGGTGGCCGACGGCGAGGACACCCGGCTGATCGCGGCGGGCATGGGCATCGCCCCGAGCACAGCCCGTACCCACGTCCAGCGGGTACTGATGAAGCTGGGCGTGGGTTCCCGTCTGGAGGCGGCGGCCCTGGCAGCCCGCACAGGCCTGCTGGACAGGGCGGGCCTCCTGACGGACTCGTCGGAGCCGGAGCTGTAGGCAACTCCGACTCCGAGCCGGCTACGAGGTCGGCTCCTCCTTCTCCTCCGGCAACTGCTCCGGAGGAAGCGGCGGGGGAGTCGGCCGCAGCTTCAGCCACGCCAGGAAGAAGATGCCGAGGAGCAGCATGCCGATGCCGGTCCACAGGTTGATGTTGATGCCCTGGGCCTTGTCGATGGCGGCCTGGGAGTCGGTGATGCCGACGATCGTGACCATGACGCCGTAGACCACGAAGAGGCCACCGATGATGCGGCGCAGGTCGAAGATGCGGGCCGCGGTCGCCGACTTGCCCTCCAGCTCGGTGACCTCCCGCTGGACGTCCTCCTCCGAGTAGTGGAAGTGCTCGTGCTCGTGACGGCGAGAATGCTCGGTCATGGTTTCCTCATCCTCCCGCGGTCAGAACGAGAACGGGATGTAGCAGGCGGCGGCCAGGACGATCGCGCCCCAGCCCAGCAGGGCCGGCTTGCGGTACCAGGCGTCGTCGCCGGCGGCCGGCGGTTCGGCCATGCCGGGGGAGCGGGTGCCGTAGACCAGGCCCTCCAGCTCGTGGGCCGGCTTCGGCCGGGTGAACAGGGACACGGCGAACATGACGACCGCACCGGCGACGAAGCCCGCGATCGCGGAGACGAAGTTGGCGCCCTGGTCGGTGGGGATCGAGATGATGCCCTTCTTGTAGAAGACGAAGTAGTTGACCATCGCCGTGACGGTGCCCGCGAGCAGGCCCCAGAAGCCGGACTTGGCGGACGCGCGCTTCCAGAACATGCCGACGATGAAGACGACGAACATCGGCACGTTGAAGAAGGAGAACAGCGTCTGCAGGTAGGCCATGATGTTCGAGAACGACGAGGCCAGGAAGGCCGTGCCGACGGAGGCGACGACGCCGACCACGGTGATCAGGCGGCCGAAGCGCACGTAGTACGAGTCCTCGCGGCCGCGCACGACGTAGCGGCCCCAGATGTCGTTGGTGAACACCGTGTTGAACGAGGACACGTTGGCGGCCATGCCGGCCATGAACGCGGCGAGCAGACCGGTGACCGCGATGCCGAGCACGCCGTTGGGCAGCAGCTCCTGCATCAGGAAGGGGATGGCGTCGTTGTACTGGTAGCCGGAGCCGGGGCTGCCGAACTTCGGGATGATCGCGGCGGCGACCAGGCCCGGGATCATCACCAGGAAGACGATGAAGACCTTCGGGTAGGCGGCGATCAGCGGGGTGCGCTGGGAGGCGGAGAGATTCTTCGCGGACAGGGCGCGCTGCACCTCGGCGAAGTTGGTCGTCCAGTAGCCGAAGGAGAGCACGAAGCCGAGGCCGAGGACGATGGTCAGCCAGTTGGCGCCGAGCGGGTTGGCGCTGCCGATGCCGGTGCCGCCCCAGGCGGTGGTGAAGTCGGGGCCGTGGGTGGCGGTGAGCTTGTCGGTCAGGCCGCCCCAGCCGCCGACCTTCTTCAGGCCGAGGACGGTGATCGGGATGAGGGCGGCGAGGATCACGAAGAACTGCAGCACCTCGTTGTAGATCGCGGAGGACAGGCCGCCCAGCGTGATGTACGCGAGCACGAAGGCGCCGGCGACCACGATGGCCACCCACTGCGGCCAGCCGAGCAGGGCCTCGACGACGATCGCGAGGGCGTAGAGGTTGACACCGGCGATCAGGATGGCGGCGAAGGCGAACAAGATCGAACTGAGCAGGTGGGCGCCCCGGTCGAAGCGCAGCAGCAGGAACTCGGGGACCGAGCGGACCTTGCTGCCGTAGTAGAAGGGCATCATCACCAGGCCCAGGAAGACCATGGCGGGGATGGCGCCGATCCAGTACCAGTGCACCGTGTAGGCGCCGTACTGGGCGCTGTTCGCGGCCATGCCCAGGATCTCCGTGGCCGCCAGGTTCGCCGAGATGAAGGCGAGGCCGGTGATCCAGGCGGGCAGCGAGCGTCCCGAGAGGAAGAAGTCGAGGGTGGTCTTCACCGAGCGGCGGGCGGCGAAGCCGATGCCGAGGACGACGACGAAGTAGATCGCCAGGATCGCGTAGTCCAGCCCGTTGGTGGGGAGCCGTAGCTGCGCCGCCAGTTCTGTGGGGGCATATGTGGGGGTTTGCATGAGAACTCGCTTCGTTGCGCGAACTGATCCAGAGCGGAACCTATGCCTCCGCGTTCAGCAATTGAACACTTCTGTTGATGTCCTTTGTTTGATTGTGATGGTCCAGGGTGTTGTCGGGTTGTGGTCTGTTATGTTTGATTGTGTTGAGTGATTGGGTGCGGACACGCCCCGCGGGCTGTTCCCCCAGGGGCGCTTGATCAAGGAGTCCGGCGTGAAGAAGACCTCGACCCGGCTGGCCGACGGTCGTGAGCTGATCTACTACGACCTTCGGGACGACACCGTGCGGGACGCCGTCGACCGCCGCCCGCTGGACCGTACGATCACCACGTCCGAGGTCCGCCGCGATGTGCTGCTCGGTGACTCGGTGGCGATCGCCTCCCACCGGCAGGGCCGCACGTACCATCCGCCGGCCGACGAGTGCCCGCTGTGCCCGACGCGGGGCGAGCGGCTCAGCGAGATCCCGGACTCCTCGTACGACGTCGTCGTCTTCGAGAACCGCTTCCCGTCGCTCGCGGGCGACTCCGGCCGCTGCGAGGTCGTCTGCTTCACCTCCGACCACGACGCCTCCTTCGCCGACCTCACCGAGGAGCAGGCCCGCCTGGTGCTGGACGCCTGGACGGACCGCACCTCGGAGCTGTCGCACCTGCCCTCCGTCGAGCAGGTGTTCTGTTTCGAGAACCGGGGTGAAGAGATCGGCGTGACCCTCGGACACCCGCACGGTCAGATCTACGCCTACCCCTTCACCACGCCCCGCACCGCACTGATGCTCCGCTCGCTCGCCGCCCACAAGGAGGCGGCCGGCGGGGAGAACCTGTTCGACGCCGTCCTGGAGCAGGAACTCGCCGGGGAGCGGGTCGTCCTTGAGGGTGAACACTGGGTGGCCTTCGTGCCCTACGCGGCGCACTGGCCCTACGAGGTCCACCTGTACCCGAAGCGCCGCGTCCCCGATCTGCTCGCGCTCGACGAGCCGGCACGCACAGAATTCCCTCAGATCTATCTGGAACTCTTGAGGCGCTTCGACCGGATCTTCGATGGGTGGGACGCAGGGAAAGAAGGGGCGCGGGATGGAGGGAAAGAAGGGGCAGGTGAGCCCCCTACGCCCTACATCGCGGCCTGGCACCAGGCCCCGTTCGGCCCGCTGGAGGAGTTCGACGGTGTGACGCGGGACGACTTCGCGCTCCACCTCGAGCTTTTCACCATCCGCCGCACTTCCGGCAAGCTGAAGTTTCTCGCGGGTTCCGAGTCCGGCATGAACGTGTTCATCAACGATGTGCCGCCGGAGCGCGCGGCCGAGCGACTGCGAGAGGTAGCTAGTTCATGAAGTACCTGGTGACGGGCGGGGCGGGTTACGTCGGCAGCGTGGTGGCCCAGCACCTGCTGGAGGCCGGACACGAGGTCACCGTCCTCGACAACCTCTCCACCGGCTTCCGTGTGGGCGTGCCCGCCGGTGCCGCGTTCGTCGAGGGCGACATCCGCGACGCCGCCAAGTGGCTCGACGCCTCCTACGACGGCGTGCTGCACTTCGCCGCCTCCTCGCAGGTCGGCGAGTCGGTGGTGAAGCCGGAGAAGTACTGGGACAACAACGTGGCCGGCAGCATGGCCCTGCTCGGCGCCATGCGTGAGGCGGGCGTCCGCAAGCTGGTCTTCTCCTCCACCGCGGCCACCTACGGCGAGCCGGAGCAGGTCCCGATCGTGGAGAGCGCCCCGACGAAGCCGACCAACCCCTACGGCGCCACCAAGCTCGCCGTCGACCACATGATCACCAGCGAGGCGAACGCACACGGCCTGGCCGCGGTGTCCCTGCGCTACTTCAACGTGGCCGGCGCCTATGGGGCGTACGGCGAGCGCCACGACCCCGAGTCGCACCTGATCCCGCTCGTCCTTCAGGTCGCCCAGGGCCGCCGCGACGCGATCTCCGTCTTCGGCGACGACTACCCGACCCCGGACGGCACCTGCATCCGCGACTACATCCACGTCGCGGACCTGGCCGAGGCCCACCTGCTGGCCCTCACGGCCGCGCGGCCGGGCGAGCACCTGATCTGCAACCTCGGCAACGGCAGTGGCTTCTCCGTGCGCGAGGTCGTCGAGACCGCCCGCTCGGTCACCGGCCATCCGATCCCCGAGGTCGTGGCCCCGCGCCGCGGCGGGGACCCGGCGGTCCTGGTCGCCTCGGCTGACACGGCCCGCGAGAAGCTGGGCTGGAACCCGTCCCGCGCGGACCTCGCGGGGATCGTCGCGGACGCGTGGGAGTTCGCGCGGCACATCGCAAGCACGGCAAGGGAGCAGTAGTGGGGGCACAGCAGGTCCGGGAGCGCTTCGCCGAGCTGTACGGGGCCGAGCCGGAGGGAGTGTGGGCGGCGCCCGGCCGGGTCAACCTGATCGGCGAGCACACCGACTACAACGACGGCTTCGTGATGCCCTTCGCGTTGCCGCACCAGGCCACCGCGGCGGTCTCCCGCCGCACCGACGGCGTCCTGCGCCTGCACTCGGCGGACGTCGAGGGCGGGGTCGTGGAACTGCGGCTCGACTCCCTCGCCCCGCAGAGCGACGAGAACTGGACGGCCTACCCGGCGGGCGTGGTCTGGGCGCTGCGCGAGGCCGGGCACCCGGTCACCGGCGCCGACGTCCACCTCTCCTCCACGGTCCCGACCGGCGCGGGCCTGTCCTCCTCCGCGGCCCTGGAGGTCGTGATCGCGCTCGCGCTGTGCGACCTGTACGACCTCGGCCTGCAGCGCTGGCAGCTGGCCCGCCTGTGCCAGCGCGCCGAGAACGTCTACGTCGGCGCGCCGACCGGGATCATGGACCAGACGGCGTCGGCCTGCTGCGAGGAGGGCCACGCGCTCTTCCTCGACACCCGCGACCTGTCCCAGCGGCAGATCCCCTTCGACCTCGCGGCCGAGGGCCTGCGCCTGCTGGTGGTCGACACGCAGGTCAAGCACGCCCACAGCGGCGGCGAGTACGGCAAGCGCAGGGCCGGCTGCGAGAAGGGCGCGGCCCTGCTCGGCGTGGACGCCCTGCGTGACATCGCCTACGCCGACCTGGACGCGGCCCTCGCCCGCCTCGGCGACGAGGAGGAGGTCGTCCGCCTGGTCCGGCACGTCGTCACCGAGGACCAGCGGGTGGAGCGGGTGGTGGAACTCCTGCGCGCCGGCGAGACCCGGGCCATCGGCCCGGTCCTCACCGAGGGCCACGCCTCCCTGCGCGACGACTTCCGCATCTCCTGCCCGGAGCTGGACCTGGTCGTCGACACCGCCCTCGCGAACGGCGCACTCGGCGCCCGGATGACCGGCGGCGGCTTCGGCGGCTCGGCGATCGTCCTCGCGGAGGCCACCGACGTGGACACCCTCACCAAGGCGGTCGAGGAGGCCTTCGCCGTGGCCGGCTTCATGTCCCCGCGCGTCTTCGAGGCGGTTCCGGCGGCGGGGGCCCGGCGGGTGGACTGACCACCTCGGTTCCCACGGCCCACACCGGCCTCGTACGCGATCGACGTGTACGGGGCCGGTGTCGTCGTTCCCGGACCTCGGCGCCGGGCGTCGAAGTGCCAAGCCGTCGTAGGGCACTTGGGGGCCGGTAATGTACTTGGCGCTCGCCGCGGCGTTGCGGTCGCACGTTCGTACCTGTCCGGCAGAGCCGGCGGTGGACCGGGAGAGACACGGGGGAGGGCCCATATGGCGTGGGACGAGTGGGAGCAGGCGAAGGCCCGGGCGGGCGATCAGCATTCCACACGGATGCAGCTCAACCAGTACCCGGCCGACCAGGGAGGCGGCGGCACCCAGGGGGACCTCGTAGTAGGGCATCAGGATCTCGAGGCGGTCGGCAAGGCGGCCCATGACCTGTTCAACGACTTCACGACCTACAGCGGGCACGCGCGCGTAGCTTCTGAGGCGGCCGCGGGCGGACTGAAGGGCGAGGGTTTCGCCCTGGGGGGCGCGCTGGAGCATGTGACGGAGCGCTGGAGCGAGCAGACCAAAACCCTGCTGGACGCCTGCGCCCACATCTCCAACCATCTCAGGTACACCAAGAACCAGCACGCGGCCGACGACTCCTACATCGCCGGCGCGGTCAGCAGCATCGCCACGCTCGACGAGGGCTTCGACGACCGGAAGGGCCACTGACGCCGATGGACCTCGACGCGCTCCGTCACGGCGACTTCTCGAAGCTCGGTGAAGCGGTCACCGACTGGGAACAGATGACGAAGAAGCTCGCGGACTTGCAGAAGGACGCCGAGAACAACCTCAAGGCTCAGGCCGACAAGGCCAAGTGGAAGGGGGTCAACGCCACCGTCAGCCGCGAGTTCATCTCCAAGACGGCTGCCGAGTTCGCCGACGCGCACACCCAGGCCGACTCCATCACCAAGATCCTCAGCGACACACGCGGTGAACTCATCGGCTACCGCACTCAGCTGAACGACGCGATCAGGCGGGCCACGGAGCAGAACCTGACCGTGGTCGACACCGGCTGCGGCACGTTCACCGTTGCCGGGAACACCCGGCCCGACTGGGCGTCCGACCCCAGCGGAAAGACCGGGGTGACGGACCAGAAGGTGGTGGACGCCTTCTGCAAGGAGATCGAGGGCATCCTTACGAAGGCGACGCAGAGTGACACCAGTGCCGCGGAGGCCCTGAAGCTCCTTGTCGACCAGGCCAAGTACGGATTCACCGATGCCTCCTACGCGGACCGGGACGAAGCGGCCAAGGCGGTCGCGGCCGCGAAGAAGCTGGCGGAGATGGCCAAGAAGCCTGCCGACATGTCCCTGGACGACATCACCGCCTTCAACCGCACGATGGCGAAGTACCACGACGACCCCCTGTTCGCCGAGCAGTTCGCGTCGCGCCTCGGCGCCAAGGGGACGCTCCGCTTCTGGACCGAGATGACCTACACCCACGCCGGTGCCAGGGGCTCGGAACTCGACACGATGAAGGACCTGCAGAGCAACCTGAGCATGACGCTGGCCACGGCGTCCTTCTCGGACTCGGACGCGATGCGGGACTGGAAGAAGGACCTCCTCGCCGAGACCAACACGAACTTCTGCGCCGACAAGTCGCCCAACCCGATCGGCGCCCTCGGCTCCCAGGTCATCAGCAGCCTCATGCGCCAGGGCCAGTACGACACCGAGTTCCTGGACGACTACCGCGAGAAGCTGTTCAAGCAGGACAGGGGAGCGGGGGAGTCGAACACCGACGACCTGTGGGTCAAGGGCTACGACGCGACGGACCTCGTCTTCGGTGACGGCAACGGCCGGGACCCGCTGGAGGGACTGTTCGACGGCCTCTCCCACAACCCCGAGGCGGCGGAGCACGCCTTCGAGTCCAAGTCGGACCTGGACCACATGCTCGGAACCACCAAGTTCACGGACCGTGGCGGGTCCCTCGGGCGCGCCTTGGAGGCGGCGGTCACCGGAGTGGCCAACGGTGACTACACCTCGTCGGCGCCGCCGCACAGCGCCGCGCAAGTGCAGATCATGGCCAACATCATGAACGCGGTGGCACAACCCCACGGAGGCGCAGACCTGGTGAGTAAGGGGATGGGGGACAGCTTCGGGAACATGGCGGCGTCCTACATGCCGGAGATCAGTCGGGCACTCGGAAGCTCCAACGCGACGGTGTTCCTCACGAACAGCGGGGCTCCGGAGGGGCTGGAGCCGGCGGACGCAACCCGGTTCCTTTCAGCGGTGTCCGTGGATCCCGAAGGACGGGCTGGGATCATTGTCGGAGAAGGCGTGTACACCAGTGGGCTTCTTGACGCGCATCTTTCGGACCCCTCGCTGTTCGACGGTCCCCGCGACAAAGTCCTTGCAGACATCGGAAGGAACGCAGGCATCATCGAGGGAATCGTCGCGCATTCGGTGGCGGACGAGAAGGTCCAAGCCATCGTCGATGGCGAGAAGAATTACAACGACGCGCTGCACAAGAAGGGTGATTTCGTCAAGACGTGGCTTGGGACCGGTGTTGGATATGGATCCGTCTCGCTGTTCCCGGAAACTCGTCTGGGCTCGGCGACCGGCGCTGCTGTTGGCGGTTTCGCCGGGGGAGTCATCGGCTTGGCCGTGGACCGTCTGTTGGAGGGCCAGGAACTTGATGGCGCCCGCGATGGAGCCCTGTACGCAAGTGCCAAGGACCTCTATGCGAGTCGGGACTCGGTCAATCAGCAGACACAGTCGTCGGTTGAGGACGCCTTGAAACGGCACCATGTGGATCTCCCCCGGGACGGGTCGACTGACACCATCCGCAACGCCGTCAATGACGGATGGAACGACGCCAGTGAATTCCTGAGCCGATCCAAGGAGCGTCCGAGTGGCCAGGAGTAAGAAACGGGCTGTCGTTGAGTACAGTGCGAAGAATTTTCTTCTCAGCCTCGCCGGTCTCTGTCTTGCGGGCCTCGTCGTGTGGTTCGGATACGTGCAGTTCTTCACCAAGGGGCTCGAGCACCTTCCCGTGACGATGTGTGAAAACACTGTGGAACGGGACCAGGTCGTCCAGGTGCTGCCGCAGGCGCGATCGGCGGAGGAAGCGTCGATGCACCAGAACGCGGGGGACGACTTCACGTTCTACTGCCACGTCGTCACCAGTAGTGCTTCGTCACTCTGGGGCGAAACACGCGTCCGACCTGTCTCCAAGGCGGACTGGCTGGAAAGTTATCGGGGAAGCGGCGGCGACAAACGGATCATCCGTGCCTCTGCCGACGGCATAGAAGCTGTGGCCCAACTCGATCCCGAGGACGGCGTCGCGGCGGTGTACGTGCCTTGTGCGCCTCCCGCTGTCCCTTCCTCCGACGCCTCTGAGGACTACGCGGTCATAACCGAGGTGAGTGTGCGTACCTACGAAGACCCCAAGGCCACTGGCACGGCACTGGGACAGACCCTGACTGACATCGCCTACCAACTGACCGAGCACGCCTACAAACTGGCCGAGTGCAAGGAGTCCCGCGACTTTCCTGCGAAGCTGCCCCGCTACAAGGACGGCTGATGAGAGACGAGGAGATCGTCGCGCACTTCGACGGCCGTGGCCGGGTCCACCTTCGGTTCGGCCACGTCGACGCCGAGAAGGCTCGCCGGATGGTGGAGATCGCCCACGCGCTCGGCTACCGGCCGCTCTCCACCGGCACTCTCGGCCGTGGGGGCATCGCCCGCTACTACGAACGTGACGACGCCCCGCACGCCCGCCGCCGGGCCGCGCAGACCATCGAACGGCTGCGGGCGGGCGGCCCGGTGCTGCCGGAGGTGGAGCCGTCTCCGCCCCCACCGCCACCTCCGCCCCCGCCCCTCACACCCCGGCAGCCGCCACCCCGCCCCCGCCGGTCGATGGAACCCCAGCCGCCTCCACCGGTGGGCCCGCCCGGGCCACGGATTCCGCCCCGACCGCCCTACCCGCCCCCGCCACCGCCTACCGTCACCCCGGAGTCTGCGCCGGAATGACCTTCGAGCACCGACCCGAGTAGGAGCGCTCAGGAACTCGGCGGCAGCCGGAAGGCGGAAGGCATGACGACACCGCCTCTCCTGATTCGGTTATGGACGGTGCCGGGAGGATGGGGAGCAGGAGCGTGAGGGATGGCCTGGCAGGATCCCTTCTCATGACGGTCACCTGCGCCCTCATGGCCCGCACGGTCATGATCAGCGTGACCGACGAGGGTGACAGCCACGCGCCGGCGACCTCTACCACGCTGGCCAGATGGCCAGGTCACGATCAAGAACAAGGCCGTGGATTACTGATCACCCAAGCCCTGGCCAATCGCTGGGGAACGTGCCGGACCGGCAGCGGCCTGACGGTCTGGGCCGAGATCCCCATCGAGTCCGCCGCCCTGGTCCCCCGCGCTACGCCCGCACCGGGAGGCCGTCGCCGTCATACTGGGAGGCGGGAGGACCGATGACTCAGCAGATCCTGTACCGGCGGCTGCGGGAGCGCCGTGATCGCATCACTCCGCCGCCGGGCTTCGCCTGGCCCGAAATCAGTGACGGACAGCTTGTGATGATGATGAGCCCGCGGCCTCGCCACCAGTTCACGGCGAAGCTGGTCTCCCGGCAGCTCGACGCGCAGGTTCCGGAGGGCTACTTCGCGTTCGAGGCGACTGACACGGACGACGAGTCCCTCGGCAAACTGCGTGTCCCGGACATTCTCGTGTGTTCCGGCGAGGCCATGCAGACCGACTCCCCGCTCGACCCGCACGAGATCGTCCTCGCGATCGAGATCGTCTCGCCGTCGAACCCCGAGAACGACTACGAGCACAAGACCCGTGACTATCCGGCCATGGGCATCGCCCACTACTTGATCCTCGACCCCCGCGACGGGACGTGGACCTACCAGTGGGGGATCGGCCGGGCCGAGGGCCGCCCCTGCTACGAGAACCGGTTGCACCTGCTGTACGGCAAGCCTGTCACCGTCACCACCGACCTGGGCACCTGGACGATCGATACCACCGACCTGCCCCGCTACAGCGCGAAAGAGCTGGGGCTCGCTCCGGAGTGAGTGAAGGGGCGCCTGCGCTTCACCCCAGCCGCTTCGTCAGAGTGAATTCCGTGATCCCCGGCGGATAGTCGGGGATCACGCACACCACGTCGTAGCCCTGCTTCTTGTAGAACTCCGGTGCCTGGAAGTCCCACGTCTCCAGCCGGGCGCTCGTGCAGCCGCGGTCGGTGCGGGCGACGTGCTCGGCCTCGGCGAGGAGGCGGGAGCCGAGGCCCGTACCGCGGTGGGCGGGGTCGACCCACAGGTAGGTGACGTGCATCCAGGTCGTCCAGGTGTGGCCGACCAGACCTCCGGCCAGGTCTCCCGCCGAGTCCAGCGCCCAGACGTGCAGCGGGACTTCGCGCTCCCCCGGCGTGCCCCGAAGCGCCGCCAGGACCGGCGAGGCCGCCGTGTTGGTGTCCCGCAGCCGGGAGCGGAGCAGATCACGTCGGGCTTTGTCGACTTCCGCCTCAATACGAAACATGCGGCACACCATAAACGTGCCGGACGGCCAGTTCTGCAAATCGGCTTCCGCTCTCTGCTCCCATCCGTACTCTGATGAACAGCACCGGTGGGGGCCGGTGCATATCAGGGGGCGAGACAGGCGGGTACGGCGCCTGCGGTGGGGGTAGCAGTTTCCGCAACGGCGGCGGCCGTGCGGTCGGCGTTCCTTCCGCAGGTGTCGTGTCCGCGCGGGTCGTCGTGCTCCGGACCTTGGTCATCCCCTGCTCCATGCGGAGCCTGGGGAAGGGGGTTTCGTGGTTCGTATCCGAGTCCTGGTCGTCGACGACCACCGTATCTTCGCCGAGTCGCTGGCCGCGGCACTGGCCGCCGAGCCCGACGTCGACGTCTCGGCCGCCGGCAGCGGCCCGGCCGCGCTGCGCTGCCTGGAGCGCGCGGCCGCCGAGGGCCGCCGTTACGACGTTCTGCTCGTCGACGCCGACCTGGGCGGCAATCTGCCCGGCGTGCGCCCGGCCGTGCCGGTGCAGGAGGGCAACGAGGACGGCCTGGTCGACGGGATCTCGCTGGTCGCGGGCGTCCGCTCGGCGCAGCCCGCGGTGCGCACGGTGGTCCTCGCGGAGAAGGACGACCCCCGGCGCGCGGCCCTCGCCCTGCAGGCCGGTGCCTCCGGCTGGGTCGCCAAGGACTGCTCGCTCTCCCGGCTGCTGACGGTGATCCGGGGGGTGCTGCGCGACGAGACCCATCTGCCGCCCGCCCTGCTCACCGGCGTCCTCAAGGAGCTGACGGCCGCGCGCAAGCACCGCACCGAGAGCGAGCGGCTGGTGGAGTCGCTGACCCCGCGCGAGCGGGAGGTGCTGCGCTGCATGGTCGCGGGCCTCGGCCGCAAGGCCGTCGCCGAGCGGCTGTTCCTCTCCCCGCACACCGTCCGCACCCACATGCAGAACGTCCTCGGCAAGCTGGGCGTCCACTCGACCCTGGCGGCCGTCGCGCTCGCCCGGCGGGCCGGAGTCGGTCCGGTGGACCTAGCCGGGGATGTTGTCGAACGGGGCGGTCAGCTGGCGTAGCAGGCCGGCGAGTTCGGCGCGCTGGGCTCGGGACAGCTCGGCGAGGATCGCCCGCTCCTGTTCCAGCAGGCCCGCCAGTGCCTGGTCCGCGCGGTCCCGGCCCGTGTCGGTCAGCCGGACCAGTACGCCCCGCCGGTCGCTCGGGTCGGGCAGCCGCTCCACCAGGCCCTTCTTCGCGAGCCGGTCGATCCTGTTGGTCATCGTGCCCGAGGTGACCAGGGTCTGTGTCAGCAGCTGCCCGGGGGAGAGCTGGTACGGCGTTCCCGCGCGCCTGAGCGCGGTCAGCACGTCGAACTCCCAGGGTTCGAGCTGGTGCTCGGAAAAGGCGAGCCGGCGTGCGCGGTCCAGGTGCCGGGCCAGTCTGCTCACCCGGCTGAGCACTTCCAGCGGCTCCACGTCGAGGTCCGGACGCTCCCGGCGCCACGCTGCGACCAGCCGATCGACCTCGTCCTCCATGGAGATCAGTGTAGTGGTTGTGTCGACATGAAGTCTCTTGATCTCAAGTCTCTTGACATCAAGATATATGGGGCGGGAGAGTGGAGTCATGACGACGCCCACCTGGGACCCCGCCCAGTACCTCCGCCACGCCGGCCACCGCGCCCGCCCCTTCGCCGACCTGCTCGCCCGCGTCCCCGCGCTCCCGGCAGAACCGCCCGCAGGGCGACCGCGCATCGCCGATCTCGGCTGCGGCCCAGGCAACGTCACCGCCCTGCTCGCCGAACGCTGGCCCACCGCTCACATCACCGGCTACGACAACTCGCCCGAGATGCTCGACAAGGCGCACGTCGACCACGAGGGCGCCACGGCCGGGGGCGGCCACCTGGACTTCGCCCACGCCGACGCCCGCGTCTGGACGCCCGAGGGGCCGCACGACCTGATCCTGTCCAACGCCACCCTCCAGTGGGTGCCGCGTCACGTCGACCGCTTCGCCGACTGGATCGCCGCCCTGAAGCCCGGCGGCACCTTCGCCTTCCAGGTCCCGGACAACATCGACGCCCCGCTGCACGCCCTGATGCGGGAACTGGCCGCCACGCCCCGCTGGAAGCCCCGCCTCGCCGACGTCCTGCGCCACGAGGACTCCGTCCACACCCCCGGCACCTACCTGGACCGCCTCGCCCGCCTCGGCTGCGAGGCCGACGTGTGGCAGACGACGTACTTCCACGTCCTGGAGGGCGAGGACCCGGTCCTGGACTGGGTCAAGGGCACCGGCCTGCGCCCCGCCCTCACCGCCCTCGCCGACGACCCCGAGGCCCGCGATGCCTTCGTCACCGAGTACCGGGACCTGCTCCGCGAGGCCTACCCGAGCGCGCCGTACGGCACGGTCCTGCCCTTCCGGCGCCTGTTCGCGGTGGCCGTGAAGGGGGTGTGAGGTGATCACCGCCGTGGATCATGTGCAGCTGGCCGCACCGCCCGGCTCCGAGGACGTCCTGCGGGCGTACTACGCCGACGTCCTCGGTATGACGGAGATCCCCAAGCCGCCGGTGCTCGCGGCGCGCGGGGGCTGCTGGTTCCAGGCGGGGTCCGTGCAGCTGCACCTGGGCATCGAGCAGCCCCCCGCCGGAGGCGGAAAAGGTTTCCGGCCCGCGAAGAAGGCACACCCGGGACTCCGGGTGACGGGCATCGAGGCGTACGCGGCCCGGCTGACGGCGAAGGGCGCGCCCGTCACCTGGGACGACAACCTCCCGGGCCACCGCCGCTTCTATTCCGAGGACCCAGTCGGCAACCGGCTCGAGTTCCTGGAACCCCGCTGACCTCAGCTTTTGCGGTGCCCTATCAACCGAGGCTTCTGCTCCAGCCCGTCCAGGCCGTGCCATGCCAGGTTGACCAGATGCGCCGCGACCTCCGCCTTCTTCGGGCGGCGTACGTCGAGCCACCACTGGCCGGTCAGGGCGACCATGCCGACCAGGGCCTGGGCGTACAGCGGGGCGAGCTTCGGGTCGAAGCCGCGGGACTTGAACTCGCGGCCCAGGATGTCCTCCACCTGGGTGGCGATGTCGGAGATCAGCGAGGCGAAGGAGCCCGTCGACTGCGGGATGGGGGAGTCACGGACCAGGATGCGGAAGCCGTCCGTGTACTCCTCGATGTAGTCGAGGAGAGCGAAGGCGGCCTGCTCGCACAGCTCGCGGGGATGGCCGGCCGTCAGCGAGCCGGTGACCATGTCCAGCAGCCGCCGCATCTCGCGGTCCACCACCACCGCGTACAGCCCCTCCTTGCCGCCGAAGTGCTCGTACACCACCGGCTTGGACACCCCGGCCTTCGCCGCGATCTCCTCCACCGAGGTGCCCTCGAAGCCCTTCGCGGCGAAGAGGGTGCGACCGATCTCCAGCAGCTGCTGGCGGCGCTCCGCACCGGTCATGCGGGTCCGGCGCGCTCGCCGCGGCTTGTCGGTGCTGGGGGTGTTGGAGTCGGTCGCCACGGCGTCAATCATGCCGCCTTCGCGGGCTCTTTCCGGCGCCGGGAGCCGCCTTCCTCGGTGTTACGGCGCGAATCGATACGCGAGCGTGACGGCCAGCGCACGTCGTACGCCCAGCCGAGCATCTCGAACCAGCGGATGAACCGCGCCGAGGAGTCGATCTGGCCGCGCATCACGCCGTGCCGCGCCGAGGTCGGGTCGGCGTGGTGCAGGTTGTGCCAGGACTCACCGCAGGACAGCACCGCCAGCCACCACACGTTGCCCGAGCGGTCCCGCGACTTGAACGGCCGCTTGCCCACCGCGTGGCAGATCGAGTTGATCGACCACGTCACATGGTGCAGCAGCGCCACTCGTACGAGTGAACCCCAGAAGAACGCGGTGAACGCGCCCCACCAGGACATCGTCACCAGACCGCCGACCAGCGGGGGCACCGCGAGGGACACGGCCGTCCACAGGACGAACTGGCGGGAGACCGCCCGGATGGCCGGGTCCTTGATCAGATCCGGCGCGTACTTGTCCTGCGGCGTCTGCTCCTCGTCGAACATCCAGCCGATGTGCGCCCACCACAGGCCCTTCATCAGCGCGGGGACCGTCTCCCCGAACCGCCACGGCGAGTGCGGGTCGCCCTCGGCGTCGGAGAACTTGTGATGCTTGCGGTGGTCGGCCACCCAGCGCACCAGCGGGCCCTCGACCGCCAGCGACCCCATGACCGCCAGCGCGATCCGCAGGGGCCGCTTGGCCTTGAACGAACCATGGGTGAAGTACCGGTGGAAACCGATCGTGATGCCGTGGCACCCCAGGAAGTACATGAACACCAGCAGGCCCAGATCGAGCCCGCTCACCCCCCAGCCCCAGGCCAGCGGCACGGCCGCCACCAGTGCCAGGAACGGCACGGTGATGAACAGGAGCAGAGTGATCTGTTCGATCGAACGCTTCTGCTCGCCACCCAGCGTGGCGGAGGTGAGGGAAGTGTCGTCGGCCGTACGGGATTCTTCGATCACATCGAAACGTGAGGTCATGCGTGTCCCCTGTGGGGTTCGAGGGTCGGGACAGGGCGCCGGGCCGACCGGACCGAACGGGACTCCAGCGGTACTTCCCTACGGTTCCGTAACCTACGGCGACGTAAGTATGGCAGCGTGCCGAGCCGCGGCAAGAGCCCGAGAGCCTGCGCGTCCGCATCGACACCTATCCTTGGACTCGGTCGGACAGCGCGGTCCGCTCTGATTCCTTCCCGGACGTTCCGGCCCGTATGCGGCACCCTCGCCGCGTGGTGCACGGTGCCCCGGGTTCCCTCCCAGACGAGCTTCAACACTGCAAGGAGCCGCACCTGTGAGCAGTGCCGACGACCAGACCATCACGACCAGCACCGAGCTGCGCGCCGACATCAGGCGGATGGGTGACCTCCTGGGCGAGACCCTCGTACGGCAGGAAGGCCCCGAACTCCTCGACCTGGTCGAAAAGGTCCGCCGCCTGACCCGCGAGGACGGCGAGGCCGCCGCCGAGCTGCTGCGCGGCACCGAACTGCAGACCGCCGCCAAGCTGGTCCGCGCCTTCTCCACCTATTTCCACCTGGCCAACGTCACCGAGCAGGTGCACCGCGGCCGCGAGCTGCGCGCCCGCCGCGCCGCCGAGGGCGGCCTCCTCGCCCGCACCGCCGACCGCCTCAAGGACGCCGACCCCGAGCACATCAGGCAGAGCGTCGAGCACCTCAACGTTCGCCCGGTGTTCACGGCACACCCCACCGAGGCCGCGCGCCGTTCGGTCCTCAACAAGCTCCGGCGCATCGCCGCGCTCCTGGACACCCCCGTCCTCGACTCCGACCGCCGCCGCCACGACGTCCGCCTCGCCGAGAACATCGACCTCGTCTGGCAGACCGACGAACTGCGCGTGGTGCGCCCCGAGCCCGCCGACGAGGCCCGCAACGCCATCTACTACCTCGACGAGCTGCACGCCGACGCCGTCGGCGACGTCCTCGAGGACCTCACCGCCGAACTGGAGCGCGTCGGGGTCAAGCTCCCCGACGACACCCGCCCCCTCACCTTCGGCACCTGGATCGGCGGCGACCGCGACGGCAACCCCAACGTCACCCCCCAGGTCACCTGGGACGTCCTCATCCTCCAGCACGAGCACGGCATCAACGACGCCCTGGAGATGATCGACGAGCTGCGCGGCCTGCTCTCCAACTCCATCCGCTACGCCGGCGCCACCGAGGAACTCCTGGAGTCCCTCCAGGCCGACCTGGAGCGGCTGCCCGAGATCAGCCCCCGCTACAAGCGCCTCAACGCCGAGGAGCCCTACCGGCTCAAGGCCACCTGCGTCCGGCAGAAGCTGGAGAACACCAAGCAGCGCCTCGCCAAGGGCACCCCGCACGAGGCGGGCCGCGACTACCTCGGCACCGGCGAACTGCTGACCGACCTCCGGCTCATCCAGACCTCCCTGCGCGAGCACCGCGGCGCGCTGTTCGCCGACGGCCGCATGAGCCGCACCATCCGCACCCTGGCCGCCTTCGGCCTCCAGCTCGCCACCATGGACGTACGCGAACACGCGGACGCCCACCACCACGCCCTCGGCCAGCTCTTCGACCGCCTCGGCGAGGAGTCCTGGCGCTACGCCGACATGCCCCGCGACTACCGGGCCAAGCTCCTCGCCAAGGAGCTGCGCTCCCGGAGGCCGCTGGCCCCGAGCCCGGCCCCCGTCGACGCGGCCGGCGCCAAGACCCTCGGCGTCTTCGAGACCGTCAAGCGCGCCCTCGAGGTCTTCGGCCCCGAGGTCATCGAGTCCTACATCATCTCCATGTGCCAGGGCGCAGACGACGTCTTCGCCGCCGCCGTCCTCGCCCGCGAGGCCGGCCTCCTCGACCTGCACGCCGGTTGGGCGAAGATCGGCATCGTCCCGCTCCTGGAGACCACCGACGAGTTGCGTGCCGCCGACACCATCCTCGAGGACATGCTCTCCGACCCGTCCTACCGGCGCCTGGTCGCGCTGCGCGGCGACGTCCAGGAGGTCATGCTGGGCTACTCCGACTCCTCCAAGTTCGGCGGCATCACCACCAGCCAGTGGGAGATCCACCGGGCGCAGCGGCGCCTGCGTGACGTCGCGCACCGGTACGGGGTGCGGCTGAGGCTGTTCCACGGCCGCGGCGGCACCGTCGGCCGCGGCGGCGGCCCCTCCCACGACGCCATCCTCGCCCAGCCCTGGGGCACCCTGGAGGGCGAGATCAAGGTCACCGAGCAGGGCGAGGTCATCTCCGACAAGTACCTCATCCCGTCCCTGGCCCGGGAGAACCTCGAACTGACGGTCGCGGCCACCCTGCAGGCCTCCGCCCTGCACACCGCCCCCCGCCAGTCCGACGAGGCCCTCGCCCGCTGGGACGCGGCCATGGACGTCGTGTCCGACGCCGCCCACGCCGCCTACCGCAGGCTCGTCGAGGACCCCGACCTGCCCGCGTACTTCTTCGCCTCCACCCCCGTCGACCAGCTCGCCGACCTCCACCTCGGCTCCCGGCCCTCGCGCCGCCCCGACTCCGGCGCCGGACTCGACGGACTGCGCGCCATCCCGTGGGTGTTCGGCTGGACCCAGTCCCGGCAGATCGTTCCCGGCTGGTTCGGCGTCGGCTCGGGCCTCAAGGCCCTGCGCGAGGCGGGCCTGGACACCGTGCTCGACGAGATGCACGAGCAGTGGCACTTCTTCCGCAACTTCATGTCCAACGTCGAGATGACCCTCGCCAAGACGGACCTGCGGATCGCCCAGCACTACGTCGACACCCTCGTCCCCGACGAGCTCAAGCACGTCTTCGACACCATCAAGGCCGAACACGAGCTGACCGTCCGCGAGGTACTGCGCGTCACCGGCGAGAAGGAACTCCTCGACGCCCAGCCCGCCCTCCGGCAGACCTTCACCATCCGCGACGCCTACCTGGACCCGATCTCCTACCTCCAGGTCACCCTGCTCAGGCGCCAGCGCGACGCCGCGGCCGCCGGCGCCGAACCCGACCCGCTGCTCTCCCGCGCCCTGCTCCTCACCGTCAACGGCGTGGCAGCGGGCCTGCGCAACACCGGCTGACCGCCACCGCACGACAAAGGTGCCCCCGATGTCCGTACGACCTCGGGGGCACCCGTGCGTCCAGCCGCCTCAGCCCTGCCCGGCCCTGCGCCGCCGGGCCACCAGCCAACCGCCCGCACCGACCAGCGCGGCAGCGACGGCCGACAGCAGGCCCACCGGGGCACCGTTGCCGGTCTCGGCCAGGCCACCGCCGCCTCCCTGGGCGGACGGCGCGGACGACGGGGACGACGGAGCCGACGACGAGCCCTGCGACGGGCTTCCGGACGGGGACGCGGACCCGCCGGCCGCCGCACCGGACGCCGACGGCGAGGCCGAACCGGACGGGGGCACCGCACCGCCCCCGCCGCCCTGCGAGCCGGCGCAGTCCGTCCAGAACACCTTGTGCTTGGCCGCGCCCTTCTCGCCCTCGAAGTTCCAGAACAGCTTGTAGTGACCGTCCGGCAGCGACAGGTCCTCGCTACGGCCGTGACCGTCCGCGTCCAGCGTGAGGGCGCCCGACTTCACCGTGGCCCCCTTCGACGCGGCCGTCGGCGCCCAGGCCTCGATGTGCCAGTCCACCTGCTGCACCCCGTCGAAACCGAAGGCGTCCAGGTAGAAGGTGCACACGTGCGGCTCGTTGCGGCGCAGTTCCTCGCCGGTCCGAGCGTCATGGATCTTGACGGTGCCGTTGTCACCGGGGGCACTCGCCTGGGCGGCTGGGGCGCACACGAGCGCCGCCGCGACACCGGCGGACAGCGCGCCGGCGCGGATGAGGGTACGCATGGGGTGATCCATCTTCGAGTGGCGAACGGGGAAGATGTGGAGGGGGCGGTTCAGCTTCCGGTCCCGCCCGGCGGCCCGTCAATCACGAACAGGCAACACACAGGCCTCCCACACACGTGAAGAACGCCCCAACCCCTCAGCGGGTCACGAAATCAGCGCATCACGAAGTCGGCGCATCATGAAATCAGCGCATCACGAAATCAGAGGGTCACGAGAAAGGCACCCGTCAGCAGCGCGATCCCCGACCCCGCCAGCACCCACGCCGGCCGCGTCAGCCGCATACCGCCCGCCACGACCACCGACGCCAGCAGCAACGCACCGCCCAGCGGAATCCAGGCGTACAGGATCCCCGCCGGCCCCGACCGCACCACCTCGTCGGTCCCCGGCTTCACCACCACGGCGTACGTCAGCCCCTTGCGCACCGCGACCGACTGCGAGATCTCCACGCTCGACCGCGCCCGCGCCCCCTCGGACACCGGCGTGAACGGGCCCCGGCACGTGTCCCCGGTACAGCTCGTCACCCTGATCGTGCCGCGCTCGCGCCCCTTCGTCAGCATCACGTGCTGCGCGGTCCCCCAGGAACCCCACACCCCGGTGAACAGGATCAGCGCGGCGAACACACCCGTAGCGGCGACCCGCCCGAACCGCAGCGCGGTCACGGAGGCCTGGCGAGCGGTGGCGGCTGTGGCAGGCATGGCCGGGATCATTGGCCATACGTCCACGACCGGTCAACTCCGGCGGACGGCATGGCCGGACAAGTCAGGAGTTGTACGCGCTCTGCGCCCGCTCCAGGCCCTCGATCACCAGACACTCCACCGCGTCCGCCGCACGGTCCACGAAGTAGTCCAGCTCCTTGCGCTCCGCCGACGAGAAGTCCTTCAGCACGAAGTCCGCCACCTGCATCCGCCCCGGCGGCCGGCCGATCCCGAACCGCACCCGGTGGTAGTCCGCCCCCATCGCCTTCGTCATCGACTTCAGACCGTTGTGCCCGTTGTCGCCACCGCCCAGCTTCAGCCGCAGCGTGCCGTGGTCGATGTCCAACTCGTCATGCACCGCGACGATGTTCGCCACCGGCACCTTGTAGAAGTCCCGCAGCGCGTTCACCGGACCGCCGGACAGGTTCATGAACGACATCGGCTTGGCCAGGATCACCCGCCGGTTCGCCGGCCCCATCGGACCGATCCGCCCCTCCAGCACCTGCGCCTGCGCCTTGCCCGCACGCTTGAACTTCCCGCCGATCCGCTCCGCGAGCAGATCCACCACCATGAACCCGACGTTGTGCCGGTTCATGGCGTACTCCGGCCCAGGATTACCCAGCCCGACGACGAGCCAGGGGGCACTTGCGGGGGTGGTCACGTCCATGTCTCCTCACGTGCAACAGCCGCTGCTCCCCCAAGGGAAGCAGCGGCTGGAGCGTACAGCTACCGCTGTGGGCAATCGTTCCGTAGGACGGAACGGGTGGGCACAGCCTGCAGCGCCGGGCGCCCTGAAAACAGGTTCCGGCCCTGCTACGGCCGAACCGCCGATCAGGCCTCGGCAGCCTCTTCGCCCTCGGTGGCCTCGCCCTCGACGGCCTCCTCGACCTGCGCCTGCAGGACCTGCAGGACGACCGCGTCCTCGTCGACGGCCAGGGTCACACCGGAAGGCAGCTTGATGTCCTTGGCGTGGACGGAGGCACCGGCCTCCAGGCCCTCGACGGAGACGGTCAGCGCCTCGGGGATGTGGGTGGCCTCGGCCTCGACCGGCAGGGCGTTCAGAACGTGCTCGAGCAGGTTGCCGCCGGCGGCCAGCTCACCCTCGGCGTGGACCGGAACCTCGACCGTGACCTTCTCGCCACGCTTGACCAGCAGCAGGTCGACGTGCTCCAGGAAGCCCTTCAGCGGGTCACGCTGCACGGCCTTCGGGATCGCCAGCTCGTTGGTCTTGCCGTCGATGTCCAGGGAGATCAGGACGTTCGGCGTACGCAGCGCCAGCAGCAGGTCGTGGCCCGGCAGGGTCAGGTGCAGCGGGTCCGAGCCATGGCCGTACAGGACACCGGGAACCTTGCTCTCACGGCGGATACGGCGGGCGGCACCCTTGCCGAACTCGGTGCGCGTCTCGGCGGCGAGCTTCACCTCGGACATATTGATCACTCCTCGTAGGAATCGCGAACGGACAGGGTCACCCGGCCACGAACGGCCTGCTACGAAGAGCGCGTCGATAACGGACCGCCGATACCCGTATGAACAGGTACGGCCTCCCTCGCCGAGCAACTGAAGCAGTCTACTCGGCAGGGAGGCCGCACCCAAAAGGATCTTCAGCTAGCCCGCCGAGCGGGCCTGCAGAAACCTCACTGCTCGTCGAAGAGGCTGGTCACAGACCCGTCCTCGAACACCTCACGCACCGCACTCGCGATCGTCGGAGCGATCGACAGCACCGTGATCTTGTCCAGGTCCCGGCCCAGCTCCCCCGGCGTCGGCAGCGTGTTCGTGAACACGAACTCACTCACCCGCGAGTTCTTCAGCCGGTCCGCCGCCGGACCCGACAGCACACCGTGCGTCGCCGTCACGATGACGTCCTCCGCACCGTGCGCGAACAGCGCGTCCGCAGCCGCACAGATCGTGCCACCGGTGTCGATCATGTCGTCCACCAGCACACAGACCCGGCCCTTGACCTCACCCACGACCTCGTGGACGGTCACCTGGTTCGCCACGTCCTTGTCACGCCGCTTGTGCACGATCGCCAGCGGCGCACCCAGCCGGTCGCACCAACGGTCCGCCACCCGCACACGACCCGCGTCCGGAGACACCACCGTCAGCTTGTCCCGGTCCACCTTCTCGCCCACGTAGTCCGCCAGCAGCGGAAGCGCGAACAGGTGGTCCACCGGCCCGTCGAAGAAGCCCTGGATCTGGTCCGTGTGCAGATCCACCGTCAGGATCCGGTCGGCACCGGCCGTCTTCATCAGATCCGCGATCAGACGCGCCGAGATCGGTTCACGACCCCGGTGCTTCTTGTCCTGCCGCGCGTAACCGTAGAACGGCACGATGACCGTGATGGACCGCGCCGACGCACGCTTCAGCGCGTCGATCATGATCAGCTGCTCCATGATCCACTTGTTGATCGGAGCCGTGTGGCTCTGGATCAGGAAGCAGTCCGCACCACGAGCAGACTCCTGGTAACGGACGTAGATCTCGCCATTGGCGAAGTCGAAGGCCTTCGTCGGGACAACCCCGACACCCAGCTGCTGGGCGACCTCCTCGGCAAGCTCGGGGTGGGCGCGGCCGGAGAAGAACATCAACTTCTTCTCGCCGGTCGTCTTGATCCCGGTCACAGCACTATCTCCTCAGAGGTGTCTCAGCAGCGGGTATGCACTCGTGCGGATCTGCACTTATCACGGTACGCCGTGTTTGGCGCACCCGTTTCCGGTCAGTCCTCGCCCTCGCCCTTCCGGGTCGCGGCCTCGGCCGCCTTCGCAGCAGCACTCCCAGGACGCTTCCGGGCCACCCAACCCTCGATATTCCGCTGCTGACCACGGGCCACGGCCAGCGAACCGGGCGGCACATCCTTCGTGATCACGGACCCGGCGGCGGTGTAAGCACCGTCCCCGACCGTGACAGGAGCCACAAACATGTTGTCCGAACCCGTCTTGCAGTGCGACCCGACGGTCGTGTGGTGCTTGCTCTCACCGTCGTAGTTCACGAACACACTCGCGGCACCGATGTTCGAGAAGTCACCGATCGTCGCATCACCGACGTACGACAGATGCGGAACCTTCGTCCCCTCACCGATCGACGAGTTCTTCGTCTCCACGTACGTACCGATCTTGGCCTTGAGACCGAGACGGGTACCCGGCCGCAGATACGCGTACGGCCCCACGGACGCCTGCTCACCGATCCGCGCACCGTCCGAGACCGTGTTGTCCACACGAGCCCCAGCACCCACCCGGGTGTCCTTCAGCCGGCTGTTCGGCCCGACCTCCGCACCCTCACCGAGGTGCGTCGAACCGGTCAGCTGCGTGTTCGGATGCACGACGGCGTCCTGCTCGAAGGTCACGGTCACGTCGACCCAGGTGGTGGCCGGGTCCACGACAGTCACACCGTCGAGCATCGCGCGAGTCAGCAGCCGGTCGTTGAGAATCCGACGGGCCTCGGCGAGCTGCACACGGTTGTTGATACCGGCGATCTCGCGGTGGTCGGCAGCCACGGAAGCCCCGACCCGATGCCCCGCCTCCCGCAGAATCCCGAGCACGTCCGTCAGGTACTCCTCACCCTGACTGTTGTTCGTCCGCACCTTCTTCAGCGCGGCCGCGAGCAACTGCCCGTCGAAGGCGAACACCCCGCTGTTGATCTCCCGGATCGCCCGCTGGGCGTCGGTGGCGTCCTTGTGCTCCACGATCGCGGTCACGGCACCGCTCGCGTCGTCGCGGACGATACGCCCGTAACCGGTCGAGTCCGGGACCTCGGCGGTCAGCACGGTCACGGCGTTGCCGTCCGCGTGATGGGCCGCGGCGAGCTGCTGGAGCGTGTCGGCGGTGAGCAACGGGGTGTCCCCACACACGACCACCACGGTCCCGTCGACACCCCCGCCCAGCTCTTCGAGCCCCATGCGTACGGCGTGCCCCGTGCCGTTCTGCTCCGCCTGCACAGCCGTCCGCACGCCGGGGTCGATCTCGGTCAGGTGCGCGGAGACCTGCTCACGGGCGTGGCCCACGACGACCACCAGGTTCGCGGGGTCCAACTCGCGGGCCGCGGCCAGCACATGGCCCACCAGGGAACGGCCGCAGATCTGGTGCAGGACCTTCGGTGTGGCCGACTTCATACGGGTGCCCTCACCCGCTGCGAGAACGACGACGGCTGCCGGGCGAATGGCGCTCACGGGGTTGCCCTTCGGCTCTGGATGGGTGTGGGTGACAGCCGAAGGATACCGGGGTGGGGTTGGGGGGATATGAGAGCGGGCCCTGACGGTGCAGTCAGGGCCCGAACCAAGAAGCTCCGCCAGCTGGATTCGAACCAGCACTACAGGGCTTCAAAGGCCCGCGGGCTACCAGTTACCCCATGGCGGATGGCTGCGTCAGACCTTACCTGAGGAGAGCGGTGCCGTGATCCCGGAGACGGCATCCACCATGCCCGTCCACCAGCCCTCGATGCGACGATAGAGTTCTGCGCCTTGCAAGACCTTGATCACGAGACAGCCCCGGTAGTTCTCGCCCACATTCTTGCGGACCGTCTTGGGGTTGTGCTTCTTGATGGTCGTCCGCTGGAAGGCGGAGGCGTCGACCCCGACGAGGTCGGCCCAGTAGCGCTTGGCGCCCTCGACGTCACCCGTCGCGTGGATCATGACGCGATATCGGAGGCGTTCGCGCTCTACGCCGAGTAGGTCCAGCCAGGCAAGGTAGATCCCGATCACGCCGGGGTCGCTGTTGACGAACTGCACGTTCTCACGCCTGTCATACGGCTTGTCCTTGGCGCCCTCGGCCCAATAGAGGGCGACGCCCGCCATGAACAGCTCGCGGACAGTCATCGCGCCGATCTCACTCGCGGCTGCTGCCTTGGTCTTCCGCCGTTCCTCGTCGCGCACGGCCAGCTCATGCTCCCAACGCTTCTGGGCCGCCAGCTTCGCCTGTGCCGAAGGGTCCCGCCGTTCCGGCTTCGGCAGATCCCGCACCCAAAGCGAGATCGAACTCTTCGAGCACCCCAGCGCGACCTGGATCTGGTCGTACGTCCACCCCTGGAGCCGTAGCTCCCGTGCCTTCTCCCTGAGGTCGTCCTTGGCGTTCGGCCGCTTCGTCCACTCGGGCGGCGGCTCACCTTCCAGCAGTCGGTTGAGGATGTCGTTGTTGTCGACGTGCAGTCGGTCCCGGATCTGTCGACGGCTGAGCCCCTCCCGCCGCAACGCGACCGCTCGCTCCCGCAACCCCTCGAAGTCCTCGTACTTGCCGCCCTTGCCGGGTGAATGTGTCATACGCATACCGTCCGGGCGGAATGTTCGCTTCCAGGTGTGAACGGGTGACGTTCAGTAGTTCGAGGGATACCGGCGGGTTTCGAGGCCATTCGATTACCGGGTGTGGTCTGTGCCAGTGGGCGAAAGTCACCGGAAATGCCGTTGCCCGCGCCCGTAGGCTGGAGGCATGACCGCGACGGGGGAAGAGCATGCCGGGGCCCTGACCGGCCCATGGTGGTGGACCAGGCGGCGCAGTGCGGTGCTCGACGGGAGTCTCGCGCTGGTGTCCGCCGTGGAGTGCGGCGCGGAGGGGATTCCGTTCGCGCGGGATGCGGGGATCCCGGTTTCGGTGGGGATCGTTTTCGGCTTGATCGCCGGTTCGGTTCTGCTGGTCCGCAGGAAGTGGCCGATCGCCGTGGTGCTGGTCGCGATCGCGATCACGCCGGCCCAGATGGGTTTCCTGATGGGCATCGTCGGCCTGTACACGCTGGCGGCGTGCGAGTTGCCGCGGCGGATCATCGTGGCGCTGGCGGGGATGTCGTTGCTGGGCACGATGATCGTGACGTTCGTGCGGGTGCGGCAGGACATGGCGCGGGGTGATGTGACCCTGGGTGACTGGTTCGTGCCGTTCGCTTCGATCACGACGTCTCTGGGGCTGACGGCTCCACCGGTGCTGCTCGGGTTGTACGTGGGGGCGCGCCGCCGGTTGATGGAGAGCCTGCGGGAGCGGGCGGACAGTCTGGAGCGGGAGCTTCAGTTGCTCGCGGAGCGGGCGGAGGAGCGGGCCGAGTGGGCGCGTAGCGAGGAGCGGACGCGGATCGCTCGGGAGATGCATGACGTGGTCGCGCATCGGGTGAGTCTGATGGTGGTGCATGCGGCGGCGTTGCAGGCGGTTGCGCGGAAGGATCCCGAGAAGGCCGTGAGGAACGCGGCGCTGGTGGGGGACATGGGGCGGCAGGCGTTGACCGAGTTGCGGGAGATGCTCGGGGTGCTGCGGGCCGGTGACGGTGTGGAGCGGCGTACGGCGTCGGTGCCGTTGGCCGCGGTGGGGGTGGCGGCCGCGGAGGCGGTGTCGAAGGTGGTTGCCGAGGAGGCGGTCGGGGACGGGCCGTGTCTGGAGGAGCTGGAGGAGCTGGTCGGGCAGTCGGCGGCGGCCGGGATGGTGGTGGATCTCTCGGTCGAGGGGGAGGTGCGGGTGTATGCGGCGGAGGTCGAGCAGACGGCGTACCGGGTGGTGCAGGAGGCGTTGACGAACGTCCACAAGCATGCGGCGGGCGCGAAGACGTATGTGCGGCTGGCGCATCGGGGGGCGGAGATCGCGATGCAGGTGGAGAACGAGCCGCCGGAGCCCGGGTCGGCGTCGGCGGCGCGGTTGCCGTCGGGTGGCAATGGCCTGGTGGGGATGCGGGAGCGGGTCGTCGCGCTGGGGGGTGTGTTTGTCTCGGGGCCGACGGATGCGGGGGGTTTCCGGGTGTCGGCGGTGATTCCGGCGGTGTAGCCCGAGGTGCGCGGTGGGTCAGGCGACGGTGAGGCGTACGGGTTCTGTGCCGGCGATGAGGGTGGACAGGGCGTGGTCGATGTCGGGGCCGAGGTACCAGTCGCCGGTGTGGTCGAGGGTGTAGACGCGTCCTTCGCTGTCGATGGCGAGGAGGGCCGTGGTGTCGGCTTCCTCGCCGAGGGGGCTGACTTCGGTGCCGAGGGCGCGGCCGAGGTCGCCGAGGGTGCGGGCGTGGTGGAGGCCGTGCAGCGGGTCGAGGTGGAGGGTGGCGGGGGCGACCTGGCGGCCGGGGCCGCCGGGTTTGATGTGGAGTCCGCCGAATTCGGCCCAGGCTTCGACGGCGGCGGGGAAGACGGTGTGCCGGTGTCCGGCGGGTGAGGTGTGCTCGCGCAGGGTGTCGGCCCAGATCTCCGCCTGCTTTATGTCCCAGCGTCCGGGTTGCCAGCCGGCGGCGCGCAGGGCGGCGTCGACGGGTACGGGGAAGCGGGTGGACGAGGTGCGGTCGGGGTGCATCGGCCCTTCGATCGTCGTGCTGGCTCGTGCTGGCTGGGTGGTGCTGGTCGGTGCCGGGGCGGGCCGGGGTGTCAGTCGGCGGTGGTGGTCGGGTCGACGATGCGGACGCCGAAGTGGGCGCTGAGGGCGGTGCAGGCGCGGCAGGGGGTGGCGAAGCTGCCGTGCAGGGGGTCGCCGTCCTCGCGTATGCGGCGGGCGGTGAGTTTGGCCTGTCTGAGGACTTTGCGGGCTTCGCCGTTGGTCATGGGTTTGCGGGCGGCGCGTTTGCTGCGGGTGGCGTCGGCGGCGGCGATGTGCCGGGAGATGAGGATGGTTTCGGCGCAGCGGCCGGTGAAGCGGTCGCGCTGGGTGCTGGTGAGGGTGTCGAGGAAGTCCTGGACGAGGGGGTGGAGGGGCGGGGGCTGGTCGCCGCGGGCGGCGGTGCCGGTGAGGGTGGAGCCGCGTACGGAGAGGGCGGCGGCGACGGTGGGGAGGATGCCGTCGCGGCGGTGCTGGAGGGTGGGGGCTGGGGGTGTGTCGGTGCCGCTCCAGCCGATGCGAGGGTCGCCGGCCCGCACGTCGTTACCTCCGGTCTGCAAGGTATTCATGATCGTCTTCCCCTCCCCGGGCATCCCCTCGAAGGACACAGAGTGCCAAATGCCGTGGCTGGTGCGGAAGCTGGGGCGGCGCGACACGCCCGGGTTTGGGCAGGCTGTCACGACGGGGTGACGGCTGGTCACGAAAGGGGAGGTGGGAAGTGCAGCAGTGGGGTGGAGGGCCGGTGACCGGGGTTCGTGTACCGCATAGGCTGTCGCCATCCGCGATCGACACCGCCGTTCAGGCCAGAGAGAACGCCGCAGGGGGCAACCGCCATGACGACAGGTCGGCTCGGGCAGCAAGCCGCGCCGCCGAACGCGGCCTACGCCGGGCAGGTCGTGCACTTCCCGGATCCGGTCCGGGCGGCACGTCACCCGAGAGGGGTACGGATCGACGAGCGCGGTTACCCGGATTTCTCGTCGTACGCGCGCGCGGCGGCGGAGATCGCCGATCCGCCGGAGGGTTTCGGCGTCGACGAGTTGCGGCTGACGGACTATGTGTCGGCGAACGCGGCTCTGGCGGCGTCGGGGCACGAGTTGTGGGACACGGTGCCGGCGGTGGCGACGCCGCACGGCTGGACGTGGCATCACGTGGTGGGTTCGCGGCGGCTGGAGTTGGTTCCGGTCGAGGTGAAGGCGTTGCTGCGGCATCACGGTGGTGTGGCGACGGCGCGGGTGGACCAGGGCAAGCGGGGTACGCGGCCGTTGCAGGAGACGCGTCCGGCGCACTTCGGGCTGTCGAAGTCGGGTGTGGCGGTGACGGAGTCGCAGGTTCAGGGTGTGGAGGAGGACCTGGGCTACCGCCTGCCGGGTGCCTACCGTTCGTTCCTGAAGGCGGCGGGTGGTGCCGCGCCGGTGGGTGCTGCGCTCGACGCCGAGCTTGGTCTGTTGCTCGATCAGCCGTTTTTCACGGTGCGGGACGAGGCGGCGGTCAATGACCTGGTGTACGTCAACAAGTGCCTGCGTGACCATCTGACGAAGGATTACCTGGGCGTCGGTTTCGTGCAGGGCGGCCTGCTCGCGGTGAAGGTGAAGGGCGAGCGGGTCGGTTCGGTGTGGTTCTGCGCGTACGACGATGCGCGGGACGTGGATCCGTCGTGGTCCCCGGCGGAGCGGGTGGAGCGCTTGTTGCTGCTGTGCGGTGACGACTTCGACGCCTTCCTGTCGCGGCTGGCGGGTAATCCGCCGGAGTTGGAGACGGTGGCGAACCTGATGGTGGACGGCGGTTTCGCGCGTGCCGTTCCGGTCTCTTCGGTGGGGGAGTGAGCTTCGCGATGGTGACGTTCGCACAGGCGCAGGAGCGCGCCGAGGAGTGGATCAACGGTGATGTTCCCGCGTACCAGCATCGTGAGGTGCGGGTGCGGGAGTTCGAGCTGGGCTTCGTGGTGTGGGGCGAGGACCGTGCGGAGGGCCCGCGTTCGGATGCGGGCGCGCAGCGGTTGGTGATCGCCCGGGACAGTGGCGAGGCGACGCTGTGGCCGGCGTTGCCGGTGGGTGAGGTGATCCGCCGGTACGAGGAGGAGTACGGCCGCGCCGAGGTCGAGGACGCGGTGCCGGCGCCGGCGGCTGCCCGGGTGGACCTGAACCAGACGTCGTTCCTGTTGAGTCCGCCGGAGTGGTTGCAGGAGGCGGCGGACAAGCTGGGGATTCCGGATCGCCGGGCGGGGTCGGCGCAGGACGCGGGCGCCGCGGCCGCGGCCGGCTCCGGTGCCGGGTCCGGTTCTGTGGGTGGGGGTTCCGTCGGGGGCGGTGCGCTTGCCGAGACGCAGGCCGGGGTGCCTGCGGCTGCTGACGCGCGGGCCGGAACCGACGGTGTGGGTACGGCCGGTGGGTTCGGGAGCGGTGCGTCGTGGCCGGCTGCCGGGGCTGTGGCCGGTGCGGGTGCGCCGGGTGCGGGTGTGCCCGGCGGGGCGCCGGGTGCGGCGGAGGTGCCTGACGGGGCTACGCCGTGGGCCGGTACGGACACCAACGCGGATGCGGGTGAGGACCGTTCGGTGCCGTTGCCCGCGACGGTGTTCGCGCCGCCGTTGAGCGATGCGGACGTCGAGGCTCCGCGGCCGCCGGCGGTGGCGCCGGACGCGAAGACGGCGCTGATGTCGGGGGGCAGCCAGCTGCCGCCGACGGCGGTCGCGCCGGCGCTCGACGGTTCGGACGCGCCCGGAGCGCAGAACTTCCCGCCGGGAGCGCAGGGCGGTGCGTCCGCTCCGGGCGGTGCTCCGGGGGCGCCCGGCTTCGCGCAGGCACCGGGAGCGCCTGGCATGGCGCAGGCGCCTGGCGTGCCTGGTGTGCCCGGGGCGCCCGCTGCTCCTGGTGTGCCGGGTGCGCCGCAGCACAGCACGCCTCCGCCGCCTCCGGGTGCGCCGTCGTACGGCTATCCGCAGGGTCCGGCGGCGCAGGGCACGCCCCCGTCGGGTGCGCCCGCCTACTCCCCGGCGGCGCCGGGCACGCCGCCCGCGCCCCCGGTCGCGCCTGGTGCGCCGGGCGTTCCGCAGGGCAGCACGCCTCCGCCGCCGCCTCCGGGCGCCCCGCAGTACGGCTACCCGCAGGGCCCGGGCGCGCCTGGTGCTCCCGGTGGTCCGCAGGGTGTTCCCGGGTACGGGTATCCGCAGGCGCCGGGTGCCGTCCCGAACGCGCCGCAGCCTCCGGTCGGCCCTGGTGCCCCCGGGCGTCCGCTCGCGCCGCATGCCGGGGACATCGCGGACGCCGCGACGAGCAAGGCCGCGCCGCCGCCGCGCAAGGCTCGCGGTGGACCGGGTGCGCCGCCTCCGCCGCCGGGCGCTCCCGGTGTTCCGGGTATGCCGGGCGCCCACCCGGGGAGCGCGCCTCCGCCGCCCGCGCCCGGTGCTCCGGGCGCGCCTGCGGGTGGGTACGTGCCGACGCAGCTGGTGTCGGCGCTCGGGCCCGAGGGGCCTGAGGTGCAGGGCGCTCCGGGAGCTCCCGGTGGGCCCGGCGCCCCCAACCCGCCTGGTGCGCCGGGCGTTCCCGGTGGCAGGCCTCCGGGCAACGTGCACCACGCGGCCACGATGCTGGCCGACCCGAATCAGATGGGAGGAGGCGCGCCACAGCCTCCGGGCGCGCCGCAGCCTCCGGGCGTCCCGGGCATGCCGCACTCGCCCGGCGCTCCCGCGGCACCGGGCGCCCCGGGCATGCCTCAGGTCCCCGGCCCACCGCAACCCCCCGGCGCCCCTGGCGCACCCCAGCCCCCGGGTGCCCCGGGCATGCCCGGCGCCTCAGGGGCTTCCGGAGGCGGGCGTGGTGCCGTGCACCATGCGGAGACCGTGCTGGCCGCGCCTCCCGTGGGCGGCCCGGGCGCGCCTCCGCCGCCGCCCGCCCCCGGCGCACTCGGCGCGCCGGGTGCTCCCGGCATGCCGCCCGGCGTCCCGGGTGCCCCGCAGCCGATGCCGCCGGGCGCGATGCCGCCGCCGGGTGGGCCCGTGCCGGGGCAGCCTCCGGCGTACGGCTACCCGCAGCAGGGGCAGCCGACGGTGGGCCCGGGCTATCAGGCCGTGCTGCGCTACCGCGCGCAGGACGGTTCGGAGCAGCAGCTGATCCGGCGTTCGGCGCCGGGTACGCCGCACCCGGAGTGGCAGATCTTCCATGAGCTGCGGGCGATGAACGTGCCGCCGGACCAGGTGCTGGAGCTGCACACGGAGCTGGAGTCGTGCGAGCTGCCTGGTGCGTACTGCGCGCGGATGATCCGGGAGCAGTGGCCGCAGGCGCGGATCACGAGCATCGCGCCGTACGGCACGGATCACGCGAGTCGGCAGCAGGGCATGCAGCAGTTGCTGGCGCACCAGGGCGAGCTGCACCAGGTGGCGGACGGTCCCGCGCGGCCGGCGCCGGTGCGGGCGCCGCTGCCGCCGGTGCAGGCTGTGCAGCCCGTCCCGCCGGAGGGCATCGCGCAGGAGCTGGCGGCGGCGTTCGGGCCGGGGGTCTTCCGGTTCGAGCAGCAGGCGGTGTCGCGGCAGGGTGTGCCGCCGATCGTGGCGCACACGCTGGTGGTGGCCGGCCTGCCGGCGGACGTGGCCCCGTTCTTCTGGGCGCAGGCCCAGCCGGGCCGTCCGGTGCCGACGCTGGCGGAGCTGGCGGCCGAGCGCGGGGTGCAGCCGGCTTCGGACGCGGGCTCGTACCTGGTGATGGGCACGGACTTCGGCCGGGCGATCTGTGTGCAGTACGGGACGGCGAACATCGTCGCGGTGCCCGTGGAGGCGGGCCCGGGCGGTGCGCCGGTGCCGCCCCAGTTCGTGAACAGCGGGCTGCCGGAGTTCGCGCGCTGCCTGGCGCTGCTGGGCCGGATGTGGCGGCTCAGGTTCGGGCTGAACCAGGAGCAGGCGGGCCGCTGGACCGTCGACTTCCAGTCCCAGCTGGCCTCGCTGGACCCGGCGGCGCTCGGTTCGCCGGAGAGCTGGTGGTCGGTGCTGCTGGAGCAGATGTGGGACGGGCTGCTGTAGTCCGCGGCTGAGGAGTCCGAGCGCATCATGCCCTTCACGCGCGCGCGTGAAGGGCATGATGGGCGGGTGGACTTGGAGCCGTTCCGGGGTGAGCTGGTGGCGTACTGGTACCGCATGCTCGGCTCGTTCCACGAGGCCGAGGACGTCACGCAGGAGACGATGCTGCGGGCCTGGTAGGCCCGGGACCGGTACGACCTCGCGCGCGCCTCGGTGCGGACCTGGCTGTACCGGATCGCGACCAACGCCTGCCTGACCGCCCTCGAGGGTCGCGGCCGCCGCCCGCTGCCGTCGGGGCGCGGGGCACCGAGCGAGGATCCGGGTGCGCCGCTCACGCCGGCGTTCGACATCCCGTGGCTGGAGCCGTTCCCCGAGGCCCGGTTCGACGTGGAGGCGCGCGCGGATCTCAGGCTCGCGCTGGTGGCCGCGCTGCAGCTGCTGCCGCCCCGGCAGCGGGCCGTCCTGGTGCTGCGCGAGGTGCTGGAGTTCTCCGCCGCCGAGGTCGCGGGCCGGCTGGAGACGTCCGTGGCCGCCGTGAACAGCGCGCTGCAGCGGGCGCGCGCTGCGGTCGTGGGCGCCGGTGGGGCGGGTGAGGTCACCGAGCCGGACGATCCGGAGGTGCGTGCGGTGGTGCAGCGCTATGTGCGCGCCTTCGAGGCCGCCGATGTGCCGGCGCTCGTCCGGCTGCTCACCGAGGACGTGGTCCTGCAGATGCCGCCGGTGCCGCTGTGGTACCGGGGCTGCCGGGACTACGGCCGGTTCATGGAGCGGGTGTTCGCGCTGCGCGGCACGGGCTGGCGTGTGCGGCGGGTGGCGGCCAACGGGCAACCGGCGTTCGCGGCGTACGTGCCGGCGCCCCGGGGGCGGCCACGTCCTGCACACCGTGCAGGTTCTGACGGTCACCGGCGGCCGGGTCGCGCGCAACGTGGTGTTCGCCGACCCGCGCGTGCTGGCCGCGTCGCGCCGCCCGCGCCGTAGCGTCCCTGAGGCTGCTCTTCCGTAGCACCCCTGAGAGGGCCTCTTCCCATGAGCCCGGCCTGCGCCGCTACATGGTCGGCCGCGACCTCGCCCCGGTACGCGGCGGTGAGCCGTACTACCTGTTCGCGGCACCGGAGTGGGACTCGCTGGACGATCTGCGCGCCGCGTTCGCCTCACCCGAGGGAAGCGCGACCGCCGCCGAAGCGGCGCACCTCCAGCAGTTCGCGCCCGTCCGCAGCATGATCGTCACCCTGGAGGAGGACGTGCTTCAGCCGCCCCACTCGCGTTCCGGACAGCGACGCGGATCGAGAAGTGCGACATGCCGCGAGATTTCGACCGTGACATGTCTGCGGAGTGTCGCGTTATGCACACTTACGTCCGATCCATCAAGATGTGCGCCACATCGTCCTGTCGTGTATGTCCGGTGGAGAGGGGTTCCCAGGGTGAGCAGCGCATCGATGACGCCGCACGGCTTCCCGACCGTCCGGGGGCGCGCCTACCGCCCCGATCAGGTCGACGCGTTCATGGAGGCGCTGTCGCTGGACCGGGACGCCGCGTGGGAGCGCGCCGCGCGGCTGACCGTGCTCGCCAAGGACATGGGCGCGGAGGTCGCGCGGCTGCGCGAGGTGGTCGCGCAGCTCGCTCCCCAGACCTACGAGACCCTCGGGGAGCAGGCGCAGCGCCTCTACCAGCTCGCGTTGCAGGAGGGGGCGGACGTCCGCGACCGCGCGCGGCGCGAAGCGCACGAGCAGGTCGCGCAGGCCGAAGCAGAAGCCCTCGGCCTGTGCCAGGAGACGCAGGAAGCGGCGGACGCGCTCCGCGCGGACGCCGATGAACGCGCCCGTCAGTGTCTTCTCGCGGCGCGCGCGGAGGCCGACGACCTGCGCGTCGGCGCCCGGCTCGAAGTGAAGGAAGCGCGCGGGGAGGCGCTCGCCGCGCTGCGGGAGGTACGGCAGCGGACCACCGGCATGCTCACCGAGCAGTCCCGGGAGCACGCCGAGCGGTGGGAGGCCGCGGAACGCGAGGACGCCGAGCGGGCGGCCGCGCTCGAGGCCGACGACGCCGAGCGGATCACCCGCGCCGAGGCCGCCCTGTCCGAGGCGGAACGCGCCCTCGGTGAGGCCGAGGAGTTCGCGCGCCGCTGTCAGGAGGAGGCGTGCGTGCGGGCCGCGGACGTCGTCGCCGAGGCACACGCGCGCGAGGAGCGCATCGCCCTGGACACCGAGCGGGTGCTGCGCGAGCACAGCGAGACCTGGGACGACGTCCAGGCGCACATGGACTACGTGCGCAGCAGCCTCATCTCGCTGACGGGCAGAGCGACCCTGGACTAGCGCCCCCCCGCGCGGACGTCGTCAACCGCCTCTGCGTACCGCCCCGGCGAGGATCCATCCCTCCACGGCCTCGTACTGGCGCCGCTGTTCCTCCGCCTTCCGGCGGCCCGAGACGACCGTGCCCAGCCAGCCGAAGAAGAAGCCGGCCGGGATGGAGACGATCCCGGTCGTCGTGAACGGGAACCAGTTGAAGTCGGCGTGCGGGAAGGCCGAGACGGGCGAGCCGGAGACGAGGTTGGTGCCCGGCATGAGCAGCATGACGGTCAGCGAGCCCCCGAGCAGCGTGCCCATCAGCCCGCTCCGGGTGTAGCGGCGCCAGAAAAGGCCGTACACCAGGGCGGGTGCCAGGGCGGAGGCGCCCAGGCAGAAGGAGAGGGTGACCAGGGGCTGCAGGCTGTACGTCTGCACCAGGGTGGCCAGCAGGATCGTCGGGACACCTATGGCGAGCGCGGACAGCCGGGCCAGGGTCATCTCCCTGCGGGCCGGCATCTCCTGGACCCGGGCGGCGAACACGTCGTGGGCGAGGGAGTTGGCGCAGGCGAGGATCATCCCGGCCACCGAGGCGAGCAGGGTCAGGAAGATCGCCGTGGTGACCATGGTGAACAGGAAGGTCTCCGCCGTCGACACGCCGGCGCCGAACGCCGCCCGCGAGCCCAGCAGGTAGGCCGTGTTGCCCTGCGGGTCGGCCGCCGCGATCGCGCCGCGGCCGACGAGGGCCGTGGCACCGAACCCGATCACCGTGATGACCAGCACGAACAGCGCCACGATCGACACCGCCCAGGACAGTGAGCGGCGCACCTGGCGGGCGCTGGAGGCGGTGTACATGCGCATGGTGATGTGCGGCAGGCAGGCGCCGCCGAGGACGATGGTCAGTTCCGAGGTGATCATGTCCAGGCGGGCGCCCCGGTGCCCGGCGAACTCGAGCCCGGAGTGCAGGAAGGCCGGACCGGCCCCGCTCTGCCGTGCCGCGGCGTCGAACAGGGCGCCCGGGTCCCAGTCGAAGCGGCGCAGGATCAGCACGGCGACCACGGCGCCCGATCCGACCAGCATCACGATCTTCAGGATCTGGATGAGGGCGGTGCCCTTCATGCCGCCGATCGCCGCGTAACTGATCATCAGTGCGCCGAGTCCGACGACGCAGCCGGTCTTCAGCGACTCGTTCGAGAAGCCGAGGATGAACGCCATCAGCTGTCCGGTGCCGGCGAGTTGGACCAGCATCATCGGCAGCAGCGAGGCGATCGTCACCGCACAGGCGGTGATCCGCACACAGCGGCCCGGCATCCGGCGGGCCAGCGCGTCACCCATGGTGAACCGGCCCGCGTTGCGCAGCGGTTCGGCCAGCAGGAACATCAGCAGCATCAGCGACAGCGCCGTGCTGAGGGCGAGCACGACACCGTCGTAGCCGCACAGGGCGATCACCCCGCTGGTGCCCAGGACGGTGGCGGCGGAGATGTAGTCGCCCGCTATGGCCAGGCCGTTGCGCAGCGGGGACAGGGAGCCGTAGCCGGTGTAGAACTCGTCGAGGTCGTCGCGGTCCGGGCCGGCCATCACGCACAGCAGCAGCGTGAGGGTGGCGACGGCGGAGAAGGCGACCAGCGACATGGCCTGTGCGGAGCTGCTGAAGCCGGTGAAGCCGGAGAGGTCCGGGGCGGCGTCGGCGGTCATCGGGCGGCTCCTCGCCGTGCGTCCAGTTCGGCCTCCTTGCGGATGCGGTCCGCGAGCGGGTCGACATGGCGGCGCGCGGTGTGCTCGTACAGGGCGATCGCCAGCCAGGTGACGGGGAGTTGGAGGAGGGCGAGCAGCAGGCCGGCCGGGATGCCGTCGACGACCGTCCTCGTCATGACGTCCGGTGCGAACGCGGACAGGACGAGGAACAGCGTGAAGTAGCCGAGCGCGGTGAGAGCGGCGGTGCGTCGCTGCCAGCGGTAGGCGCCGCGCAGGATGCGCAGGTCGCTGTGGTGGCCGAGAGGTTCGCGGGGCGGAGTGCGGCGTGGGCGGGGCGGTTCGGGGGGCGGGGGCTGCCAGGGGTAGGTGAGGTACGACGGAGGGTGCGGCGGGTCGTAGGACATCCCGGGGCTCCTTGCGTGGCTCGGGTCCGTGGCGGCGGACCGCAGGGAGGTGGGGGGTGGGGGAAAGCGGAGTCATGCACGTTACTCGCCGGTTCGGGGGCGCGGGAGGTTTTCACCAAACTGGACGGTCGGTATGCGCTTACTGTGCGAAAACGGGCCTGACCTCGGGTGTTACCCGCGTTAACCGGGTGAGTCGGGAAGGGGGCCGCTTCCCGTGCGGCTACTCCTGTCGCACCGGGAACTTCCGCGGCGCCACCACCAGCAGCACCAGGAAGGCCAGCGCCGCGGCCCCGGCCGCGCCGAAGTACACCGCGTGCACCGCCGAGGCGATCGCCCGTCGCGTCGTCTCCGGGGCCCTGCCGCCGTCCCACGCGCGCGTGACGGACTCCAGGTCGCCCGCCCCGCCCAGCCTGGCCGCCAGCACCCCGTTGGCGACGGCGCCGAACAGGGAGGCGCCCAAGGTCTGCCCGGTCTGCCGGCAGAACAGCACCGACGCGGTGGTCGTCCCCCGCTCCGACCAGCCCACCGTCGACTGCACCCCGATGATCAGCGGCAGCTGGAACAGCCCCAGTACGGCGCCCAGCGCCAGCATCAGCAGCATCGGCTGCCACCAGGACCCCGGATACGGCAGGAAGGGGAACGCGAGCAGGACCAGCGCGCCCATGCCGATGCCGAGCAGCGCGGTGTCGCGGAAGCCGATGCGCCGGTACACGTGCTGACTGAGCGCCGCCGAACCCGACCAGGTCAGCGTCCACACACACAGCACGAGACCGGCGGCAGCCGGACCGAGTCCGAGCACCGACTGGGCGTACGTCGGCAGGAACACCGACGGCGCCACCATCAGCAGCCCCAGCGCGCCGAACGCCAGATTTACGGCCGCGATCGTCCGGCGCCGCCACACCCACCCAGGGATGATCGGCTCCGCCGCCTGCCGCTCCACCCACACCACCACGCCCACCAGGGCGAACCCCGCACCGAACAGCGCGAGCGAGGGCGGCGACAGCCACGCCCAGGCCACCCCACCCTGCACCAGCGCGGTCAGCAGCACCCCGCCGCACGCGAACACCGCGAGCGCACCCGCCCAGTCCACGCGCGCGCGTGCGGCCTTCTCCCGCTCGGGCTCGTGCAGATGACGGACGATCAGCCACAACGCGGCCGCCCCGATCGGCAGGTTGACGAGGAAGATCCAGCGCCAGTCGGCGTACGCGGCCAGTACCCCGCCCAGACCCGGCCCGGCCACCGCCGACACCGCCCACACCGTGGACAGCCTGGCCTGGATCTTCGGGCGCTCCGCCAGCGGGTACAGGTCGGCGGCCAGCGTCTGCACCGTCCCCTGCAACGCGCCGCCGCCCAGCCCCTGCACGATCCGGAACGCGATCAGCGCCCCCATGTTCCACGCGCCGGCGCACAGCAGCGAGCCCAGCAGGAACACGGCGGCGCCCGCGACCAGGACCGGCTTGCGGCCGAAGGTGTCGGACAGCTTGCCGTAGACGGGCAGGGTGACGGTGACGGCCAGCAGATAGCCGGAGAACAGCCAGGAGAAGACGGAGAACCCGCCGAGATCGCCGACGATCTGCGGTACGGCGGTGGACACGATCGTGGCGTCCAGCGCGGCCAGCGCCATCGACAGCATCAGCGCGGCGACGACCGCGCCCCTCCTGTCGGTGCGCTGCCCCGTCGTGGCGCCGTCGCGTATCGCGGGTGTCGTACTCCCCACCGGATCCCCCTCCCGTGCCCCCTGCACCTATCTCCGGTACGACAGCTTCCCACGGCCCGCGCGACTTGACCCTGACGCGACGGGAGGGTGGAGGCTTTCTGGGCCGGAGGGTGGAGCCGACCCTGAGAACGACTCCACCCGGCGGTGGACCACCCCTAGGGGTATCTCCGTACTACGACCTGGGGAGGGTTCGTACCGCCGGAGGAGGAGACGGGCCGGGTGCCGTCCTTAATCTGGCTTTACGCCGTCGGGGGGCGGTTGACCGAACCGGCGGGGGTGGGGTTTTCCCCCGCACAAGAGGGGGCTTCGCACCAGCGCGGGGCATGCCCGCCGTACGCGAGACTCGACGCCGTACCCAGGATGACGCTCCGGCACACCGGGGCGCGACGACACACCTGCCAACCGATTTAGGAGACATACCGTGACATCGGCTGTGAGCACTACCAGGCACGGGGGAACTGGAGGGCGGACGGCCGTTGCCGCGCGGGCGCGGCAGGTCGTCAAGGCGTACGGGTCCGGCGAGACCCGTGTCGTCGCCCTGGACCACGTGGACGTGGACATCGCCCGGGGCCAGTTCACCGCGATCATGGGCCCCTCGGGGTCCGGCAAGTCCACCCTGATGCACTGCCTCGCCGGCCTCGACACCGTGAGCAGCGGGCAGATCTACCTGGACGAGACCGAGATAACCGGCCTGAAGGACAAGAAGCTCACCCAGCTGCGCCGGGACCGGATCGGGTTCATCTTCCAGGCCTTCAACCTGCTGCCGACGCTCAACGCGCTCGAGAACATCACGCTGCCCATGGACATCGCGGGCCGCAAGCCGGACCAGGGGTGGCTGGACCGGGTCGTGGAGACCGTCGGGCTTGCCGGACGGCTCAAGCACCGGCCCACCCAGCTCTCCGGCGGCCAGCAGCAGCGTGTCGCCGTGGCCCGTGCGCTCGCCGCCCGCCCGGAGATCATCTTCGGTGACGAGCCGACCGGAAACCTCGACTCGCGCGCGGGGGCGGAGGTTCTGGGCTTCCTGCGCCGCTCGGTGGACGAGCTGGGCCAGACCATCGTGATGGTCACCCATGACCCGGTCGCCGCCTCCTACGCGGACCGCGTGCTCTACCTCGCGGACGGCAGGATCGTTGACGAGATGTACCAGCCGACGGCCGATCAGGTCCTGGACCGCATGAAGGACTTCGACGCCCGGGGGCGTACGTCATGACCGTCCTGAAGACCTCGATGCGCAACTTCTTCGCGCACAAGGGCCGCATGGCGCTGTCGGCGATCGCGGTGCTGCTGTCGGTCGCCTTCGTCTGCGGCACCCTGGTGTTCACCGACACGATGAACACCACCTTCGACAACCTGTTCCAGGCGACCTCGTCGGACGTGACGGTCACCGCCAAGAGCTCCTCCGACACCGGCCAGACCACCTCCCGCACCGGCAAGCCGCCGGTCATGCCTGCCTCCGTGCTCGGCGAGATCCGCAGGGCCCAGGGCGTCAAGGCGGCCGAGGGCACGGTGTTCTCCACCACGGTGACCGTGGTCGACGCCGACAAGGACAAGCTGTCGCCCAGCAGCGGCGCGCCCACCATCGTCGGCAGCTGGAACGGCAACGACGCCCGCACCATGAAGATCACCTCCGGCACGGCGCCCAAGGGCCCCGACCAGGTCATGGTCGACGCGGACACCGCCGACAAGCACCACCTCAGGCTCGGCGACGACATCGGCATGATCAACGTCCTCGGCACGCACCACGCGCGCGTGTCCGGCATCGCCACCTTCACCGTCACCAACCCCGGCGCGGCGATCTTCTACCTGGACACGAAGACCGCCCAGCAGAACCTGGTCGGCCGGACCGGCGTGTACACCAACGTCAACGTCACCGCCGCCAAGGGCGTCACCGACGCGCGGCTGAAGCAGAACGTGACCGCCGCGCTCGGCCACCGCTACAAGGTGCAGACCGCCAAGGAGGTCGCCGACGCCAACCAGAAGGACGTCGAGAGCGTCCTGAACGTCATGAAGTACGCGATGCTCGGCTTCGCCGGGATCGCCTTCCTGGTCGGCATCTTCCTGATCATCAACACCTTCTCGATGCTGGTCGCCCAGCGCACCCGGGAGATCGGCCTGATGCGAGCCATCGGCTCCTCCCGCCGCCAGGTCAACCGGTCCGTGCTCATCGAGGCGCTGCTGCTCGGCGTGATCGGCTCCGCCCTCGGCGTCGGCGCGGGCATCGGCATCGCGGTCGGCCTGATGAAACTCATGGGCAATATCGGTATGCACCTGTCCACGGATGACCTGACGGTCGCCTGGACGACCCCGGTGACCGGCCTGCTCCTCGGTGTCGTCGTCACCGTCCTGGCCGCCTACCTGCCCGCCCGGCGCGCCGGCAAGGTCTCCCCGATGGCTGCCCTGCGTGACGCGCACGCCCCGGCCGACGCCAAGGCAGGCGTCGTACGCGCCGCGATCGGCCTGGTCCTCACCGGCGCCGGCGTCGCGAGCCTCTACGCGGCCGGCACCGCCGACAAGGCCAAGGCCGGCTCGTCCTGGTTGGGCCTCGGCGTCGTCCTCACGCTGATCGGGTTCGTCGTCATCGGCCCGCTCCTCGTCGGCGGCCTGGTCCGCGTCCTCGGCGCTGTCATGCTGCGGATCTTCGGCCCCGTCGGCCGGATGGCGGAGCGCAACGCGCTGCGCAACCCGCGCCGCACCGGCGCCACCGGCGCGGCCCTGATGATCGGCCTGGCCCTGGTGGCCTGCCTGTCGGTGGTCGGCTCCTCCATGGTGGCCTCCGCCACCGACCAGCTCGACAAGACGGTCGGTACGGACTTCATCATCCAGCCGGACAACCCGCAGAACGGCCTCGTCGCACCGCAGGCGGTCAAGGCGATCAAGGAGACCCCGGGTCTCGAGCGGGTCACCGAGTACCGGCCGGCCCTGGCCGACTTCACCACCCCGGACGGCCAGACGCTCAAGGACACCGACATCACGGCGGCCGACCCGACGTACGCGACCGACCTGCACAAGAAGACGGTCGCCGGGAACCTCAAGGACGCCTACCTGCCCGACTCGATGTCCGTCCACGAGAAGTTCGCCAAGGCGCACGACATCCACGTCGGCTCGAAGATCACCGTCGCCTTCAAGGAGGGCTCCACCGCCCACCTGACGGTCCGCGCGATCACCAGCAGCGACGAGGTGATCGACCAGGGCGCCAAGTACACGTCCCTCGCCACGCTCGCCAAGTACGTGCCTGCCGACAACATGCCGCTCGACGCGCTGGTCTTCGCCACCGCCGAGAACGGCCGGCAGGCGGCCGCCTACAAGGCGCTGAAGGCGGCCCTGCACGACGACCACCCGGAGCTGACCGTACGGGACCAGACCGACTACAAGAAGGCGCTGAAGGACCAGATCGGCCAGCTGCTGAACATGATCTACGGCCTCCTGGCCCTCGCGATCATCGTCGCGGTCCTCGGTGTGGTGAACACGCTGGCCCTGTCCGTGGTCGAGCGCACCCGCGAGATCGGCCTGATGCGGGCGATCGGCCTCTCCCGCCGCCAACTGCGCCGCATGATCCGCCTGGAGTCCGTGGTGATCGCCGTCTTCGGCGCCCTGCTGGGCCTCGGCCTCGGCATGGGCTGGGGCGCGACCGCCCAGAAGCTCCTCGCGCTGCAAGGCCTGAAGGTCCTGGAGATCCCCTGGCCGACGATCACCGCCGTCTTCATCGGCTCGGCCTTCGTGGGCCTGTTCGCCGCCCTGATCCCGGCGTTCCGGGCCGGCCGGATGAACGTACTGAACGCCATCGCGACGGACTGAGGCCCTACGGCCGACAGCCACCGCATACGGGGGTTGCGGGGGAAGACCCGGTGCCGGCACGTCCTGCGGGACGCGTCGGCACCGGGCGTTTCGCTGCCCGCGCCTTCGGACCACCCGAGTTGTCCACAGCCTCCGACGCCCGCAGCGACGGCGTCGTAGGCTGGACACCCCCGGCTGCCACCCGCGCCGGGCTACTTGCGTTGCCCATCTCCGGACGGAAAACCCCCCATGAGCCTGCACGGTCTGCTCGACGCCGTCGTCAAGGACCCCGCCCTCGCGGAAGCGATCACAGCGGCCGCGGACGGCAACCGCATGCACATCGACCTCGTCGGCCCTCCCGCCGCCCGCCCCTTCGCGATCGCCGCCCTCGCCCGCGAGGCCGCCCGTCCGGTGCTCGCCGTGACGGCGACGGGCCGCGAGGCCGAGGACCTGGCGGCGGCCCTGCGCTCGCTGCTGCCCCCGGAGGGCGTCGTGGAGTACCCCTCCTGGGAGACGCTCCCGCACGAGCGCCTCAGCCCGCGCAGCGACACCGTCGGCCGCCGCCTCGCCGTCCTGCGCCGCCTCGCCCACCCCCGCCCCGACGACCCCGAGACCGGTCCGGTCTCCGTGGTCGTGGCGCCCGTACGCTCCGTGCTCCAGCCGCAGGTCAAGGGCCTCGGCGACCTGGAGCCGGTGTCCCTGAGGACGGGCCGGACGGCGGACCTGAACGAGGTCGTGGAAGCCCTCGCAGCCGCCGCCTACGCGCGCGTGGAGCTGGTGGAGAAGCGCGGCGAGTTCGCCGTACGCGGCGGCATCCTGGACGTGTTCCCGCCCACCGAGGAACACCCCCTGCGCATCGAGTTCTGGGGCGACGACGTCGAGGAGATCCGCTACTTCAAGGTCGCCGACCAGCGCTCCCTCGAAGTCGCCGAGCACGGTCTGTGGGCCCCGCCCTGCCGCGAACTGCTGCTGACGGAAAGCGTCCGTGCGCGCGCGCGTGCCCTCGCCGAGGAGCACCCGGAGCTCGGCGAACTGCTCGGCAGGATCGCCGAGGGCATCGCGGTGGAGGGCATGGAGTCCCTGGCGCCGGTCCTGGTGGACGACATGGAGCTGCTGCTCGACGTCCTGCCCAAGGACGCCATGGCCGTCGTGTGCGACCCGGAGCGGGTGCGTACCCGTGCCGCGGACCTGGTGGCGACGAGCCAGGAGTTCCTGCAGGCCTCCTGGGCGGCCACGGCAGGCGGCGGCGAGGCCCCCATCGACGTCGGCGCCGCCTCCCTGTGGTCCATCGCCGACGTCCGCGACCGCGCCCGCGAACGGGACATGATGTGGTGGTCCGTCTCGCCCTTCGCCGCCGACGAAGAGCTCGACGCGGACACCCTCAAGCTGGGCATGCACGCTCCCGAGACCTACCGCGGCGACACCGCCAAGGCCCTCGCCGACACCAAGGGCTGGCTCGCCGACGGCTGGCGCACGGTCTTCGTCACCGAGGCCCACGGCCCGGCCGCCCGCACCGTCGAGGTGCTCGGCGGCGAGGGCATCGCGGCCCGCCTCGACGCCGACCTCGGCGAGCTGAACCCCTCCGTCGTGCACGTCTCCTGCGGCTCGATCGACTTCGGCTTCGTCGACCCGGCGCTCAAGCTGGCCGTCCTCACCGAGACCGACCTGTCGGGCCAGAAGGCCGCCGGCAAGGACGGCGCCCGCATGCCGGCCCGCCGCCGCAAGACCATCGACCCGCTCACCCTGGAGCCGGGCGACTACATCGTCCACGAACAGCACGGCGTCGGCCGCTACATCGAGATGGTGCAGCGCACGGTGCAGGGCGCCACCCGCGAGTACCTGGTCGTGGAGTACGCCCCCGCCAAGCGCGGCCAGCCCGGCGACCGCCTCTACATCCCCACCGACCAGCTGGAGCAGATCACCAAGTACGTCGGCGGCGAGGCCCCCACCCTGCACCGCCTCGGCGGCGCGGACTGGACGAAGACCAAGGCGCGCGCGAAGAAGGCCGTCAAGGAGATCGCCGCCGACCTGATCAAGCTCTACAGCGCCCGCATGGCCGCCCCCGGCCACACCTTCGGCGCGGACACCCCCTGGCAGCGCGAGCTGGAGGACGCCTTCCCCTACGCGGAGACCCCCGACCAGCTGACCACCATCGCCGAGGTCAAGGAGGACATGGAGAAGTCGGTCCCCATGGACCGCCTGATCTGCGGCGACGTCGGCTACGGCAAGACCGAGATCGCGGTCCGCGCCGCCTTCAAGGCCGTACAGGACGGCAAGCAGGTCGCTGTCCTCGTCCCCACGACCCTGCTGGTGCAGCAGCACTTCGGTACGTTCTCCGACCGGTACTCGCAGTTCCCGGTGAACGTACGGGCGCTCTCCCGCTTCCAGACCGACACGGAGGCAAAGGCGGTCCTGGAGGGCCTCAAGGACGGTGCCGTGGACGTCGTCATCGGCACCCACCGCCTCTTCTCCTCCGAGACGAAGTTCAAGGACCTGGGCCTGGTCATCGTCGACGAGGAACAGCGCTTCGGCGTCGAGCACAAGGAGCAGCTGAAGAAGCTCCGCGCCAACGTCGACGTGCTGACCATGTCGGCCACCCCGATCCCGCGCACCCTGGAGATGGCGGTCACCGGCATCCGCGAGATGTCCACGATCACCACCCCGCCCGAGGAGCGCCACCCGGTGCTCACCTTCGTCGGGCCGTACGAGGAGAAGCAGATCGGCGCGGCCATCCGCCGCGAACTGCTGCGCGAGGGCCAGGTCTTCTACATCCACAACCGGGTCGAGTCCATCGACCGCGCGGCGGCCCGACTGCGCGACATCGTCCCCGAGGCGCGCATCGCCACCGCCCACGGCCAGATGTCCGAGTCGGCCCTGGAGCAGGTCGTCGTCGACTTCTGGGAGAAGAAATTCGACGTGCTCGTCTCCACGACGATCGTCGAGTCCGGCATCGACATCTCCAACGCCAACACGCTCATCGTGGAGCGCGGCGACACCTTCGGCCTCTCCCAGCTGCACCAGCTGCGCGGCCGCGTGGGACGAGGCAGGGAGCGCGGCTACGCCTACTTCCTGTACCCGCCGGAGAAGCCGCTCACCGAGACCGCGCACGAGCGTCTGGCCACGATCGCCCAGCACACCGAGATGGGCGCGGGCATGTACGTGGCCATGAAGGACCTGGAGATCCGCGGCGCCGGAAACCTGCTCGGCGGCGAGCAGTCCGGGCACATCGCGGGCGTCGGCTTCGACCTGTACGTGCGCATGGTCGGCGAGGCCGTCGCCGACTACCGGCGGCAGCTGGAGACCGGCGAGATCGAGGAGGAGCCGCCGCTCGAGGTCAAGATCGAGCTGCCCGTCGACGCACACGTCCCGCACGACTACGCACCCGGCGAGCGGCTGCGTCTGCAGGCCTACCGTGCCATCGCCTCCGCCAACTCCGAGGAGGACATCAAGGCGGTCCGCGAGGAACTCACCGACCGCTACGGCAAGCTGCCCGAGCCGGTGGAGAACCTGCTCCTGGTGGCCGGGCTCAGGATGCTCGCGCGCGCGTGCGGCGTCGGCGAGATCGTCCTTCAGGGCACCAACATCCGCTTCGCCCCGGTGGAGTTGCGCGAGTCGCAGGAGCTGCGGGTCAAGCGCCTGTACCCCGGCACGGTCATCAAGCCGGCCGTGCACCAGGTGCTGGTGCCGCGCCCGAAGACCGCGAAGGTGGGCGGCAAGCCGCTCGTCGGCCGGGAACTGCTGGGCTGGGTCGGGGAGTTCCTCGCCTCGATCCTGGGCTCGTAGGCGGCGAGGAGGGTTTCGGGGTCGCAGGCCTTCAGGGGGCGTGCGACCCTGCCGCCCCGAGCTCCGTTCCGGGCGTCGCATGCCCCCGCACAACACCGAATGCACGGAATCTCCTCGACGGCCCCCATCGGAGGGACGCCGCGGGGCCGTTACGGTGGTAGGCGGAACGATCCGCCCCGCATGTGAGGGCGGACCAGGGCGAGCCAGGGGGGACGCGCGTGAGGCGTCTGAGGGGTGGGGCGGTCACCGCTGCGGTCGTGATGGTCGCCGTGGCCGGCTGCAAGGCCGAACCCGGCAAGGGGGCCTCCGGGCCCGAGCGGACGGGAGGCGGGGGCGCCGCCCTCGCGGCCGCCGAGTCGCTGCCCGTCAAGGGCCGCGCCCCGAAGACCGGTTACTCCCGGGCCCGGTTCGGCTCCGCCTGGGCCGACACCGATTCCAACTCCTGCGACACCCGCGACGACATACTCAAGCGCGACCTGAAGGACGTGAAGTTCACCGGCGGCACCTGCAAGGTCACCTACGGCCTCCTGGAGCCCGACCCCTACTCCGGCAAGGACATCACCTACCGGCGCGGCCGCAGCCAGGTCGACATCGACCACGTCGTCGCCCTCTCGGACGCCTGGCAGAAGGGCGCCAAGTACTGGGACCCCAGCAAGCGCATAGCCCTGGCCAACGACCCCCTCAACCTGCTCGCGGTCGACGCGAGCACCAACCGCGGCAAGGGCGACGGCGACACCGCCACCTGGGTGCCGCCCGGCCAGGCCTTCCGCTGCACCTATGTGGCCGCCCAGGTGGCCGTCAAGAAGAAGTACGGCCTGTGGGTCACCGCCGCCGAGAAGGCCGCGATGACGAAGGTCCTCACCACCTGCCCGAACCAGAAACTCCCCACGGGCGGCAACCCGACGCAGGCCCCGGAGCGGTTCCGGGCGCGCTGAGCCGGGCCTGTCCACGGCCGGAACCCGGGTGCACCGGTGACGGCCCGACAGGCACCATGGGGGGGATGCCCGACCTGCTCTGGGACGACGTCGCCGACTGGTTTGACCCCGAGGTGACGGGCACGCTGCCGGACCTGCGCGTGCCCGGCGCCTCAACCGCGGACTGGCAGGCCGTTCTGGACCTCGTACGGGACAGCGGCCTGCGGTACTGCTACGAGGAGGGCGGCACCGTTCTCCCGCTGCCACGGGCGGCGGCCGTACTCTCCAGGCCTGCCGGCGCCGAGTGCCCGAACCTGAGCGTATGGCTGACGCCCGACATAGTGGCGATCTTCCGCTTGGATCCGGAGGGTGCTCACGGGCATCCGATGCTCGGGTACGAGCCGAAGACCGACCGGGTCCTCTTCCTCGCCGGCTCCGACTGAAGGACCGTCGCTCGGCGACGGGCTGAATTCGCTGTCCCCGCAGGTGCGTGCCACTTACGGTGACCTGCATGGACGTACAGGTAAGCACTCTCGCCGAACGGCCCGACCGGCTGCAGGCGGTGCTCGGGATGGCCGACACATGGCCCGAGTTCGTGACCAACGACCCCGTGGGCAGCGCCCACTACGGCCGCATCCCCACCGAACTGCCGCAGTACGCGCTGTTCGCCGAGGACGAGCGGGGCGAGGTCGTGGCCCACGCCTTCAGCGTGCCCTTCTCCCTCGCCGCCGAGGGCCGGGGGACCCTGCCCGCCCGGGGCTGGGACGAGATCCTGCTGTGGGCCTTCGCCGACCGGCGCCGCGGCACCCGCCCGGACACGGTCAGCGCGATCTCCGTCGTCATCGCGCCGCACGCCCAGGGCCACGGCCTGTCCGCCGTCATGCTCTCGGCGATGCGGGACAACGCCCGCGCCCACGGCTTTTGCGAGGTCGTCGCCCCCGTCCGCCCGAGCGCCAAGCACCGCGAACCGCACACCCCGATCACCGAGTACGCCCACCGGGTGCGCCCCGACGGCCTGCCGGAGGACCCGTGGCTGCGCGTGCACGCCCGGGCCGGCGCCACCATCGACTCGATCGCCCCGGCCTCCATGACCGTGGGCGCCTCGCTGGCGGAGTGGCGCCGCTGGACCGGGCTGCCCTTCGACGTCCCGGGGGACGTCGAGGTGCCCGGCGCGCTGGTCCCGGTCCGCTGCGAACCGGAGCGGGGGTACGCCGTCTACGTCGAACCCAACGTTTGGATGCGACACCCGCTCTGATCCGTGCCGGCGTGGCCCGTGCTCGGTGTGACCCGTGCGAGGCGTGGCTCGGCCGTCGGTCCCGGTGATCAGGACTTGGCGGCCGCGTCCTTCAGGGAGCCCACGACGTGCCCCGCCAGCTTGGTGGCGTTGGCGGCGCCGTTGTCGCTGCCGGCCGTGGACATCACGGTGACCACGGAGCTGCCCACGCGGGCGGCCACCAGGGTGGTGCCGTTCTCCCAGCGAGGGCTGGTGAGCGTGATGGTGTAGGCCTCGTCACCGAGTCCGGAGGTGTCGCGGCCGGAGAGCTTCACCTTGGCGTGCGCGTCCGTGTCCGTGAAGGTGGCGCACGCGGTGGCGGCGTTGCGCACCTCCTTCATCACCGTCGTCGCGGTGGTGCCCTGGAACGCGTCGATCTCCTGGACCATCTCTTCGCTCTGGTCCTTGTTCGCGTAGTCGTTCTGCGCGAACGACACGCCCCCCTTGAAGCCGGTCACGTCGATCCACGAGGTGTTCTCGAACTTGGAGCAATCCGGCTTCGCCGTGTTCCGGCTGCTCGGGGCGAGGAACTCGCTGCCGCTGTCGGCGGCGCCGTCCGCGACGGCGGTGAGGTGGGACGGGTAGACCGACGCCGGTGCCAGAGCCTTCTTCAGCTGGGTGCCCGTCATCAGGCCGGCGTTGGGGTCTTTGGCCTTCGTCGCCTTGGCCGACGTGGTGGCGTCGGAGGAACCGGTGGAGCAGGCGGCCAGGGCCAGCGGCAGCGCGGCGACGGCGAGGACCTTGACGAAACGGGACGGAAGACGCATGGAATTTCCTTGGAAGAGTCGGTACTTGGTATGCGGTGGTAGGTGTGAGGCAGTGGGGGTGCGAAGCGGCACCGGAGGCGGGGCCAGGGTGCCGGGGCGGGAGCGCCTGCCGGGTCAGGCCGTCTTCTTCCAGTCGCCGCAGCCGGTCGTCTTGAAGTAGGCGTCCGTGGAGGTGATGGCGACGACGGCCGTACCGGCGACGTTGTCGTTGGCCAGCACCGAGTCCGTGTCGCCCGAGGCGCCCTTGGTGCGCTCCCAGTAGCAGGAGTCGTCCTTGTTCCCGGAGGACTTGTAGGTGCCCGGCGCGATGTCCGTACCGACCTTGAACATGCCGCCGTCGCCGTCCATCGAGGAGGCGGGCGTGCCCTTCGCCTTCGGGTCCACGGCTTCCCAGTCCTTGCAGTCGGTCGACTTGAACAGCTTGTCGCCGGCCTTGAGGGTCACGTAACTCGTGCCGGTGACGTTGTCGTTGGCCAGCACCGAGTCCATGTCGCCCGAGGCGTCCTTGGCGCGCTCCCAGTAGCACATGCCGTCGGTGTTGCCGGTGGTGCGGTAGGTGCCGGGCTTGATGTCGGAGCCGACCTGGTAGTCGCCGTTCCCGCCGAAGGCCGCCTTCTTCCCCTCGGCCGCCTTGGCACCCCCAGAGTCCTTCTTGCCGCCGGGCTGGTGCGCGGCGGACGCCGAAGAGTCCTTGCCGCTGCTGTCGGAGCCGGCGTCCTTGCCGTCGCTGCCGGCGTTCGCGGACACGACACCGATGACGACGACACCCACGACGGCGCCCAGCGCGATCTTGCCCTTCATCCCCATGACGGGACCCCCTCCCCTGGCGTGGCGACCGCCCCCTCCGGCTGGTCGCTCGTTCGCTGGGTCAATAAGACCAGAGGCTGTGAACCGAGTCAACACGGTTCACATCATTGATTGTGTACACGCGCGTGAATGCAGGGATCTTGTGTACGTCGGTATGCTCGACGCACACACGGGACGAGGGGGAGTGGGGCCGGTGCAGGACAACGCGACAGAGGTGACCGCGGCCGGTATCGCCCGGCTCGCCGGGGTGGGCCGGGCCGCCGTCAGTAACTGGCGCCGCCGGCACGCCGACTTCCCCAAGCCGGTCGGCGGCACCGAGACCAGCCCGTCCTTCGCGTTGGCCGAGGTGGAGGCCTGGCTGCGCAAGCAGGGCAAGCTCGCCGAGGTACCGCTGCGGGAACGGGTCTGGCAGCAGCTCGCCGGTCACCCCGAGGGGCCGGTCACCGCCCTGGTGCACGCGGGCTGCGCCCTGCTGCTCATCCACGAGCGCCCCACTGTCTGGCTCGACGTGAGCGCCGGCTCCGACGAGCGGCTGGCCGCGATGCTGCCCGGAGCGCTGGACCAGGTGCTCACCCCGCGCTTCGGTGCCACGTACAGCCGCGGTGTTCACGCCGACGGAGCTGGGAGCGCCTCATCGGCTGTGAACAGTCCGCTTTCTGTGAACACCGATACAGCGGCTCACCGCGGGGTCGGCTCCCCGACTCCGAGCGCCGTGCACGCCCCACCCGCCGTGCACACCCCGTCCACCGCGAACACCCCGCAGGGCGCCCACAGCGCACCGGCCACCCACACGGCACCGGCCACCCACACTGCACCGGCCACCCACAACGCACCGACCTTCCACACCGCACCCGCCCTCCACACCCCCACAGGCCCCCAGCTCCTCCCCTCCGCCCCTCTCCTGCGCGGCGCCGCCGAGCTGGCCGCCGAGCTGGGCGCGCGGCAGACCTTCGAGTTCCTGCTGGGCCGGCATCTGGACGCGAACCCGCGCCAGTACACGCTCACCCCGGCCGAACTCGCCCGCCTCATGGCCGACCTCGCCGGTCCCGCCCGCACCGTCCTCGACCCGGCCTGCGGCACCGGCGCCCTGCTGCGCGCCGTGGACGCCCGCCCCGACCAGGAGCTGTACGCCCAGGACAGCGCGCCCGACCTCGCCGCGCTGACCGCGCTGCGCCTCGCGCTCAACGCCCGGGCCACCGTGCGCGGCGCCGTCGGCGACACCCTGCGCGGCGACGCCTACCCGCAGCTGCGCGCCGACGCCGTCCTGTGCCATCCGCCGTTCAACGAGCGCAACTGGGGCCACGACGAGCTCGCCTACGACGCCCGCTGGGAGTACGGCTTCCCCGCGCGCACCGAGTCCGAGCTGGCCTGGGTGCAGCACGCGCTGGCCCGGCTGGCCGACGGCGGCACCGCCGTCCTGCTGATGCCGCCGGCCGCGGCCTCCCGCCGTTCCGGGCGCCGGATCCGTGCCGACCTGCTGCGCCGGGGCGCGCTGCGGGCCGTGGTCGCACTGCCGGTCGGGGCGGCGCCGCCGTACAACATCCCGCTCCATGTGTGGGTGTTGCGCCGGCCGGACCGGATGCCCGCGGCGCCCGAGGTGCTGCTCGCCGACACCGGGCGGTTCGCGGGCGAGGCGCGGGGCGGGCCGGACTGGCAGGCGGTCCGGGACGCCGTCCTGGACGCCTGGCGGACCTTCGAGCGCGCGGGGCGGCTGGAGGAGCGGCCGGGGCTGGCGCGTTCCGTGCCGGTCATCGGGCTGCTCGACGACGACGTGGACCTCGCCCCCGCCCGCCATCTGCCGCCCCCGGCCGTGGCCGACGGGGTGGAGCAGCTCGCGGCGGTGCGCGAACGCCTAGGCGAGACCCTGCGGCTGACCGCCGACCTCACCCCGCCCCCGGCCGATCCGGGGTCACCCGCGCGGTGGCCGCTCACCACCGTCGGCGAACTCGCGCGCGGGGGCGCGCTGGTGCTGCGCACCGGCGGAAACGGTGGCCGCGCGCGCGTGCCCGTTCTCACCGACCATGACGTGCTCGCCGGAACGGCACCCTCCGGGACGCTTCCGGAGAGCGACGAGGAGGCCGTGCTGACCGAGCCGGGCGACGTCGTCGTACCGGTGCTCGGGGGTGGTTCGGTGGCGCGCGTGATCGACGAGGCGACGGGGGGCGCCGCCCTGGGGCGCAGTCTCGTGCTGCTGCGCCCCGATCCCACGGCGCTCGATCCCTGGTTCCTCGCCGGCTTCCTGCGCGGTACGGCCAACCACCGCCAGGCCAGCAGCTACGCGTCCACGGCCACACGTCTGGACGTGCGCCGCCTGCAGCTGCCCCGGCTGCCGCTCGACGAACAACGGCGCTACGGTGCGCGTTTCCGCGCGCTCGCCGAGTTCGAACGCGCACTGCGCCACACGAGCCGGCTCGGGGAGCAGCTCGTGCGCGGGATGTACGACGGGCTCACGGACGGCACCGTCGCGCCTGATTGACCGCGGTGCCCGGACAACGGTTCGGTACAACCCGGGCCGGTTGTCCGCGCCGGGCCATATGCTCGAAGCGACCATCGCACGAGTGGTGTTGTCCGCCCGGCCGAGCGCATCGGGCGGGCACGTACACCCCTGTCAGGCATCAGGAGCAGTCATGCAAGGCCACGGCTACGCACGGCCGGTGAAGCAGCCGCCCCACACCGGGTGGCTGGTCTTCATGCGTGTGCTGTTCGTGGCGATCGGGATCTTCAGCCTCGGCTTCCTGACCTGGGCGATGCTGTTGCGGCTGGCCGCCGTCACGCGCAAGTCGCTGGACTGGGGCCTGTTCGTGGCGGTGCTGGCGGCCGACTTCCTCGCCATCGTGCTGCTGGGCAGCGAGCCGGGCGAGGAGGTCCACACCGCGGGCGGCTACCTGGGGATGGTCCTGATCCTCGGCGGCCTGCCGGTCGTGCTCGTCTACTACCTGGTGGCGGACATACGGCACTTCCAGAAGCTCCGGAGGGCGTACGAGGCGAACCGGGCGCTGTCCGGGTACGGCTATCCGCAGCCTGCGCCGCCGTTCACGGCGACGATCGGGGCGCAGACCCCGGCGCCCGCGCCGTCCCCGCCCGTCACGCCCCCGATGGCGCACACACCCGTCCCGCGGCCCCCGTTGACGACCCCGCCGCCCCAGCGCCCGGCGCCCGCCCGGATCGAGCAGGTGCGTGCCGAACTGGACGAGCTGAGCGACTACCTGCGCAAGCACGACGGCCACCAGGAAGGCCGTGACGAGGGCAGGCAGGACGCCGGCCACGAGGGCGGACGGTGACCGTGGCGACAGGACGTGTCGTCGCCGGCCGGTACGAACTGTCCACGCTCATCGGGCAGGGCGGCATGGGCCAGGTCTGGACGGCATACGACCAGCGGCTCGACCGGCGCGTGGCGGTAAAGCTGCTGCGCCCCGACAAGGTGGCCGGGCAGGAGGCCGACGAGCTGCGCCGCCGCTTCGTGCGTGAGTGCCGGGTCACCGCGCAGGTGGACCATCCGGGCCTGGTGACCGTGCACGACGCGGGCAGCGAGGGCGAGGAGCTGTTCCTCGTCATGCAGTACGTGGACGGCGCCGACCTCTCCGACCACCTGGCCGAGCACGACCCGTACCCGTGGCAGTGGGCGGTCGCGGTGGCCGCGCAGCTGTGCGCCGTGTTGAGCGCCGTGCACGCCGTGCCGATCGTGCACCGCGACCTCAAGCCGCGGAACGTCATGGTGAAGCAGGACGGCACGGTCACGGTGCTCGACCTGGGCGTGGCCTCGGTCATGGACACCGACACCACCCGCCTCACCCACACCGGCTCGCCGATCGGCTCGCCCGCCTACATGGCGCCCGAGCAGGCGATGGGCGGCGCGGTCGGCCCGTACACCGACCTGTACGCGCTCGGTGTGCTGATGCACGAACTGCTCAGCGGTGACGTGCCGTTCGCCGGATCCACGGCGCTCGGCGTGCTGCACCGGCACCTGTACGAGCCCCCGCTGCCCGTGCGCCGTATCCGCCCCGAGGTCCCCGAGGCGCTCGAAGCACTGGTCCTGCGCCTGCTCGCCAAGGACCCGCAGCACCGGCCGGCCTCCGCACAGGAGGTGTACGAGCACCTGGCGCTGCTCCTGCCCGCGCGCGGGATGCCCACGGGGGCGCCTCTGGACCCCACGCGCCCCTTCCTGCGCCCGCACGCCCCGTGGCCGGACCGCGCGCGCACGCCCGCGCCCCAGCCCGCCCCCGTGACACCCGTGCCGAACACGGCCGAGAAGCCCGATGTCGCCGCCGCCGTCGACGAGGTCAAGCGGCTCCTCGGGGAGGGGCGCATCACCCAGGCCGTCGACATACTCGGCGCGATCCTGCCCGCCGCGGCCGAACAGCACGGCGAACACTCCCCGGTCGTGCGCACCCTGCGCAAGCAGTACGCGGCCACCCTGATGGACGACGGCCAGTACCGGCGCGCGCTGCCCGAACTGCGCCGCCTCGGCGACGAACGCGCCGCCGAGGCCGGCCAGGCCGACCCGCAGTCCCTGCGCTTCCGCTACGAGGCCGCCCAGTGCCTGGAGCAGCTCGGCGAACCGGCGGCGGCGCTCGCCGAGTACCGCGCGCTGCTGCCGTACTACGAGAACCAGTACGTCTCCGGCGACCCGCAGCTCGCCCACGACGTGCGGCGCCGCATAGGCCACCTGCTGCTCGCGCTCGGCGACCGCCCGGCCGCCCACGACACGCTCGCGCGACTGCTGATGGACGTCGAACGCTTCCAGGGCCCGGGACACCCGCTGGCCGCGGAGATCCGCCGCACTCTGCAGTGGCTGGGACAGGTGCGCGGCTAGATTTTGCCGTTCCCTGAGGGATTCTTGTGATCTTCGGGAGATTGCGTTTCCCGAAGACAGGGGCGGCGCCGTATAGGTTGCGCTTCGTTTTTCGCCAGGCACGTACGAGCAGGGGTGGGGTTTCATGGCCGGCCATCGGCAGTCGAAGAAGCGCAGGTACGTCACGTGGGCGGTGGCCGGTGCGGCCGTCGTCGCCGGTGCCGGCATTGCGGCCCAGGCCTCCATGGCCGCCACCACCTGGCCGGCGCAGAAGACGTTCACCGGCCGCGCCTTCGACACCTGCACCGCGCCCTCCGAAGCCACGATGAAGGCCTGGCACACCGGCTTCTACGGCGCCGCCGCCGTCTACGTGGGCGGCAAGAACCGCGGCTGCAACCAGCCCAACCTCACGTCCAAGTGGGTCACGGACGTCACCGCCATGGGCTGGAAGCTCATCCCCCTCTACGTCGGCGCCCAGCCGTCCTGCGGGTCCGGCGGCTCCGAGAAGATCAGCGCCTCCACCGCCGCGTCCGTCGGCAAGTCCGAGGCGGACGACGCGGTGGCCAAGGCCTCGGCACTCGGCATCAAGGCCGGCAGCCCGATCTACCTGGACATGGAGGCGTACGACACCACGAACACGTCGTGCAACGACGCCGTGCTGACGTACGTCCGCGCCTTCGACAAGGAACTGCACGCCAAGACGTACCGTGCCGGCTACTACGGCTTCACCAGCTCCAGCGCCAAGGCCGTCGCCACCGCCACCGACAAGACGGACCTGCCCGGCAACCTCTGGTACGCGCTGTGGGACAAGCAGAACACCACCACCGCGGACTGGCCGTGGGGCGCCACCCAGTTCACCGGCCACAGTCGCGCCCACCAGTACATGGTCAACAGCAAGGAGGCGCACGGCGGCGTCACGCTCACCGTCGACCGTGACGCGTGGGACGCGCCGGTGGCCATCACCGGCTGACGACGGGACCGCCGGTGCGCGCGGCGGTGCCTGAAGTCGTGGTGAATCGTTGGTCGAATGGGTTGGCCTGAGCTGAGCCGCTGCCTACCATCGATCACCGCAAGACTTTGTGCACCGTCGCACAATCTCCTCGGGAGGTTTCCTTGCACCGCCGCCGTCGCACCGCGCTCGTCCTCTCCGCCGCGATCGCCGCCGCGGCCCCCCTCCTTGCCGCCTGCGGAAACGATGCGCACCCCGGCGCGGCCGCCGTCGTGGGAGGGCAGCGGATCACCGTCGCCCAGCTGGAGAACCGGGTCAACGAGGTACGCAAGGCGCAGCGGGCCGCGGTGCCGGACGAGACCCAGTACCAGCAGGTGCTCTCCTCCACCAGCAGCCTCACCCGCGACACCCTGCACAACATGGTCCTCGACCGGGTGCTGCACCGCGCCGCGCAGGACCAGGGGATCACGGTCACCCGCAAGGAGGTCCTGCAGATGCGCACCGGCCTGGAGCAGCAGGCCGGCGGCATCAAGGGGCTGGAGACGGCCTGGCTGCAGAAGTACGGCATCGCGCCCGAGCGCCTCGACGACAACCTCCGCCTCCAGCTCGAGGCCCAGAAGCTCGCCGCGAAGCTCGGCACCGACACCACCCAGCCCGCCTTCTGGAAGGCCCTGTCCAACGCCTCCGGGGAACTCCACGTCGACCTCAACCCGCGCTACGGGTCCTGGGACGTGCAGAAGAGCAGCCGGGTGGACGCCAAGACGCCGTGGGTGCGGGAGGTCACGGCGGGGGAGCAGCAGCAGACGGCGTAGCGGGCGGGCTCCGGGGTGCCGTAGCGGTACGGCAGCGGCCCGTGGACGACCGTCGGTCATACGATCACACGACACCCCTGCCCCTGTGGACAACCGATCCCGTCCCTCTTCGCCGTGGGTTACGTTCGCATGGTGAACGCAACCAGCCCCGAAGCCGCCCCCGGCCGCATCGTCCTGCTCACCACCAGCCACCGTGTCGCGCCCGGCCTGCTGTCCTGGCCCGCCTGGCAGGCGCTGCGCGCCGCCGACGCGGTGCTGTGCGCGGACGGCGCGCACCCTCAGCTGCCGTATCTGCGCGAGGCCGGGATAACCGTGGCAGAGGCGTCCCCCACCGCCCAGGAGCTGGTCGACGCCTGCGCCGGCGGGCGGACGGTGGTGGTCGTGGCCACCGGTGAGGGAGAGCCCGCCCTCACCGACGGACTGGCCCGCCTGGCCGGCTCCGGCCGGGTGCGGATGCCGGAGCTGGAGCTGCTGCCCGCCTCCTACGACCTGCCCGGCGCCCGCCTCCTCGATCTCGTCCAGGTCATGGACCGCATCCGCGCCCAATGCCCCTGGTCGTCCCGCCAGACCCACAAGGGCCTGGCGAAGTACGGCATCGAGGAGGCGTACGAACTGGTCGAGGCGATCGAGGCCGGCGACCGCGACGAACTGCGGGAAGAGCTGGGCGACGTCCTGCTCCAGGTCGTCTTCCACTCCCGCATCGCCGAGGAGGACCCGGACGCGCCGTTCTCGATCGACGACGTGGCGGGCGGCATCGTCGCCAAGCTGATCCACCGCCACCCGCACGTCTTCGGCGACGAGAGGGCCGAGACCCCGGAGGACGTCAAGGAGCACTGGCTGCGCACCAAGGCCGAGGAGAAGCGGCGCACCTCGGTCACCGAGGGCGTCCCCCTAGGCCAGCCCGGCCTCGCCCTCACCGCCAAACTCGCCTCCCGCGCCCGCACGGCGGGCCTGGACGTCCCACTGCCGCAGGGGGAGGGCATCGGCTACGAGCTGCTGGCCATGGCGGTGCGGGCCGAGGCGGAGGGTGTGGACCCGGAGGCGGCGCTGCGGGCGGCGGCTCGGGCGTACCGGGACGCGATCAAGGAGACGGAGGGCTGATTGCTTACAGGGCGTCAGAGCCCTTGCGTCTCAGTACCGTTGACCTGAACGTGGTCGTGAGGTGTGGGGGCGTGCGTGAGGCTGGAGTCGGAGCTGGCGAGCATTGGGGCCGAGGTCCTCGTGGCGAGGCGGGACCCGGTGGAGTGGACCCGGGTCCGGAAGGCGTTCGCGGCCTGGTTCAAGAGCAACGGCGCTCCCGGCTACGAGACCGAACTCCGCGTCGACCCGTGGCCCGCGGCCGGTCTCACGGAGCTGGAGCGGAAGGTCTGGTTCACGCGCGTACGCATGACGCTCGACCATGCGCCGGACGGAAATGCAGCGGCTGAGCAACTACACGTCCTGATAGAGAAGTTCGCCCCCGCTCCGGACGAGGGCCGCACCCCCGCCCCGGGCCCGGAGCCGGAGCAGCACCCGCCTCGCCTCTCGGACCACGTCGACTTCCGGAGCGGCACCTTCCACGGGCAGGTCATCGGCGTCCAGGTACAGAACACCTACGGCGCCCAGCCGACCCACTCCCACCCCAGCCCGGCCGACTGGCCGACGGCCGGGGAACTGGAACCGCTCGCACACGGAGTGCGGCCCGCCCGGCGTACGAAGGGGCTGCCCCAGCTGCCGCCCTACGTCGAGCGGGACATGGACGGCGCCGTCGGCTCGGCGGTGGCGGAGGGCGGGCTGGTGGTCGTCCTCGGGGAGCCGTTCGCCGGGAAGTCGCGTACGGCGCTGGCGGCCCTGGCCACCGTGCTCCCGACGGCCCGGGTGTACGCACCGGCCCGGCACGCGGACCTGCGGGGCCTGCCCGACCTGCTGCGCGGCCGGCCCGACCGGTGCGTGCTGTGGCTGGACGACCTCGACGGCCACCTCGGCGGCGGCGGCCTGGAGCCACGGCTGCTGGCACGGCTGACCGGGCAGGGCGTGGTCGTACTCGCCACGCTGCGCGAGGACGCCTACGACGAACACCGACAGACGTCACGGGGGCGCGTGCTGGACCTGGCGCAGCTCGTGGAGCTGCCCCGCGATTGGAGCCGGGCGGAGCGGGGGAGGGCCGAGGGGGCGGGTGACCCGAGACTCGCGCAGGCCGCCCGGCGCAGTGGCCCTGAGGGCGCCGCGGCCTACCTGGCCGTCGCCCCGCTGCTCTGGGACGAGTGGCGGCGCGCCCGGCGCCCCGACCGGCACCCGCGCGGGCACGCGTTGGTGCGGGCGGCGATGGATCTGGCGCGGTGCGGGCTCAGGGGGCCGTTGCCACAGGAGCTGCTCGTGGAGGTGCACGAGACGCACGAGGTTCCCGCCGGGCTGGACCGGGAGTCGGTGGAAGAGGCGTTCGCGTGGGCGGTGGAGGAGCGGTTCGGGGTGCTGCCGTTGCTGCGGCGCGGCGGGCCACGGGTGTGGGAGGTCGCGGCCTGTCTCGTGGACATGGCGGAGGAGGACGGAGGCCTGCCGCCGGTGAGCGGGGCGCTGTGGCACCGGGCGGTGCAGGTCGCGCGCGAGAACGGGGCGTACGACTTCGAGACGGTGGCCGCGCTGGCGCGGACCGCGTTCCGGGACGCGGCCGAGGGCGGGGACAAGACGGCGATGTACCGGCTCGGGCTGCTGGAGGAGAGTCTGGGGGCCGGCGAGGAGGCCGAGGTCTGGTTCCGGAGGGCGGCCGAGGCCGGGATGGCCAAGGCGGCGGGACACCTCGGGCGGCTGCTGGTGGAGCGCGGTCATGAGGAGCAGGCGGAGCCGTTTCTGGAGACGGCGGCGTGGGCGGGGGACGCGGAGGCGGCGACACTGCTCGGCAAGCTGCTGCAAGAGCGGGCGGCGCGATGGCTGCGGTGGGGGGCCAACAGGGGAAACGGGGAGGCCGCCCACCTCCTGGGCGACCTGCTGTTCGGGGCCGGGGACCACGATGGCGCCGCTGAGTGGTACTACGCGGCGATGGTGATGGGCCGTACCGAGGTCGCGATGAGCTATGGGGCGCTGCATCGGGCGTCGGACGAGGTGCCCTTGGCCGAGGTCTGGTTCCGTCGTGCCGCCGCTGCCGGGGACCACAGGGCCGCCGAGGCGCTCTGGGACAGCCCGCTCAGCCGGTCGATCGAGCAGGCCGAAGCCTATTGCCGCGAGGACGCCGAGAACGGGACAGCCATGCAAGCGGCCCACCTCGGGTTCCTGCTGGAGCAGCAGGGCCGGGTCGACGAGGCTGTCACCTGGTATCGCAAGGCGTACGAACTCGGTGACGCCTATGGCGCCTTTCTGCTCGCCACCCTCTTGAAGAAGCAGGGCAGCAACCCGGGAGCCCTGGCCTGGTACCGCAAAGCCGCCGCCCTGGGCCACCCCGCTGCCCTGAAGGCGCTCGGCGAGACGTCCGGGAAGCCGGATACCGTCACGGAGTGACCAGCCAGCCCAGCCACCCCCACCCCCCGACGGCCCCCGACCTCTTCACCTGGGAGTTCGCCAGCGACCCCTACCCCGCCTACGCCTGGCTCCGTGAGCACGCCCCCGTGCACCGGACCCGGCTGCCCAGTGGGGTCGAGGCCTGGCTGGTCACGCGGTACGCCGATGCCAAGCAGGCCCTCGCCGACCAGCGGCTGAGCAAGAACCCGGCGCATCACGACGAGCCCGCGCACGCCAAGGGGAAGACCGGTATCCCGGGCGAGCGCAAGGCCGAGCTGATGACGCACCTGCTGAACATCGACCCGCCGGACCACACCCGCCTGCGCCGGCTGGTCAGCAAGGCGTTCACGCCCCGCAGGGTCGCCGAGTTCGCGCCCCGGGTGCAGGAACTGACCGACCACCTCATCGACCAGTTCGCGAAGCAGGGCTCGGCCGACCTCATCCACGAGTTCGCGTTCCCGCTCCCCATCTACGCCATCTGCGACCTGCTCGGCGTACCGCGCGAGGACCAGGACGACTTCCGGGACTGGGCGGGGATGATGATCCGGCACGGGGGAGGGCCGCGGGGCGGGGTCGCACGGTCCGTCAAGAAGATGCGCGGCTATCTCGCCGACCTCATCCACCGCAAGCGCGAGGCGCTGCCCGCCGAGCCGACCCCGGGCGAGGACCTGATCTCCGGCCTCATCCGCGCCTCCGACCACGGCGAGCACCTCACCGAGAACGAGGCCGCCGCGATGGCCTTCATCCTGCTGTTCGCCGGGTTCGAGACGACCGTGAACCTGATCGGCAACGGCACCTACGCCCTGCTCACCCACCCCGAGCAGCGCCACCGCCTGCAGCGGTCCCTGGCCGCCGGGGAGCGGGACCTGCTGGAGACCGGGGTCGAGGAACTCCTGCGCTACGACGGCCCGGTGGAGCTGGCCACCTGGCGGTTCGCCACCCGGCCGCTCACCATCGGCGGGCAGGACATCGCCGCCGGGGACCCGGTGCTCGTCGTCCTCGCCGCCGCGGACCGGGATCCGGAGCGGTTCGCCGACCCGGACGTCCTGGACCTGTCCCGCCGGGACAACCAGCACCTCGGCTACGGCCACGGCATCCACTACTGCCTCGGCGCCCCGCTCGCCCGTCTGGAGGGCCAGACCGCGCTCGCCACCCTCCTCACCCGCCTCCCCGACCTGCGGCTCGGGGCGGACCCGGCCGAGCTGCGCTGGCGCGGCGGACTCATCATGCGGGGCGTGCGCACCCTCCCCGTGGAGTTCACGCCCGCCCTCTGAGCGCGGCTCGAACAGGCCGGACGCGGACAGACGTTCACACAGTCGAACATGACAGACACTCTCTTCTGTGATCTTCACGTGATCTGTGCGGCATTAACTTGTGACAAGTGATCGTCTGCCGATACGTTCACTCATCAGCGTGGCCCCCGAGTTCCATCGGCCATGCCGGCCCCGCCGTCGTACGAAAGGCTTCCGCATGCTCTCCGGGAACGGTCGTCACCGTCGCCCCCGCCAGGCTCCGGCCCTCCTCGTCGCGGCCGGCGTGACCGGCTCCGCCATCGCCATCCCGCTCCTCGGTGCGGCGAGCGCCAACGCGGCCGACGGCACCACATGGGACAAGGTGGCCGAGTGCGAGAGCGGCGGCTCCTGGAGTGCCGACACCGGCAACGGTTACTACGGCGGTCTGCAGATATCCCAGGGCGACTGGGCCAAGTACGGCGGCACGAAGTACGCCTCCAGCGCCGACCAGGCCAGCCGTTCACAGCAGATCGCCGTCGCCGAGAAGATTCTCGCCGACCAGGGCACCACTCCCTGGGCCACCTGCGCCCTGCTCGCCGGCATGACCTCGAAGTCCGGCTCCGTGGATGTCGACACGGGCGTCTCGGGCTCCGACTCGGGCTCGGCGCAATCCGGTGACTCCTCCACGTCCTCGGACTCGTCCAACCAGGACGGCAATTCCGGTTCCGACGAGAATTCCGACCCGTCCGATCTGCCGGATTCGTCCTCCTCGTCGCCCTCGTCCGACTCTTCTTCGGATGCGACGACCATGCCGTCCCCGAGTGCCGACAAGGGTGCCGACTCCAAGGGTTCCGGCAAGGGGGTAGACACTCCCAAGTCCGACAAATCCGTATCGCCCGGCTCCGGGGATGTCCAGGGCGGCGAGTCCGTCACTACGGATCCCGCAACGGAAGACTCGGACAATTCGTGGCAGACCAGCAGCTCTTGGAGCCTGGTCGACACCGGCGCCCTCAGCAGTGGCGGACGTCACCGCGGTGCGAGTGCGGACGAAAGTACGGCAAACGGTCAGAGCGACACCCCGTCGGGTCGCCACGCCGACCGCGACCCGGGCACCTACACCGTCCGCGAGGGCGACACCCTCGTCTCCATCGCCGACTCCCTTGACCTCGACGGTGGATGGCACGCGCTCTACGCCGAGAACAAGAAGGCCATCGGCACCGACCCGAACCACATCAGTGCCGGTCAGACCCTGAAAGTCGGTGCCGAAAAGGGCGATAAGTAGCGGGAGTTGACGCCCCGCTTCGCTCCTTAATGTCCGTTTTGGCGAAAGTGTGGGATGAGTCTCAGAAGCCCTGATCGTCTTTGAAATTCCGCCGATCGCCTGTCTACGGTCAAGGCCGCTCGTCACCACGAGCCCCGGCATCCGCAACGCCGAGTCCTGCCAGCGGTTGCCCGGGAACAGTCGTCGCGTCATGCGCCGTAGGCAGGAGCGGGGGACCCAAGGTAAGTGCCGGGACCGGCAGTTGATGTCGGTACCGGCTTGGGGTGAAGCCGCGTCCCGTAAGGGTCGCGGCCGGGCAACTCAACCGGCCCGAACCCGACAGCTCACCTCGCAGGCGTCGGTGAGGGGATCGATCCATGCTGTTCTCCGGCAAGGGCAAGCACCGTCGTCCGTTCAAGGCCACCCGTGTCATCGCGCTCGCCGGTGTCACCGGCGCCGCCGTCGCCGCCCCGCTGATGGCGGCCGGCAACGCCTCCGCCGCCACCGCCTCCGAGTGGGACGCGGTCGCCCAGTGCGAGTCCGGCGGCAACTGGGCGATCAACACCGGCAACGGCTACTACGGCGGCCTGCAGTTCTCCGCCTCCACCTGGGCCGCCTACGGTGGCACGGCCTACGCCGCCCGCGCCGACCTGGCCACCAAGCAGCAGCAGATCACCGTCGCCGAGAAGGTCCTCGCCTCCCAGGGCAAGGGCGCCTGGCCGGTCTGCGGCACGGGCCTGTCGAGCACCCCGTACAGCGGCACCGCGGCGGCCCCGTCGAGCAGCAGCTCCTCGAAGACCACCACGACCACCACCCGCGCCACCGAGCAGCAGGCCGCCTCCCGGTCCGCCGAGCGCCCGGCCGCGAGCCAGACCGTCACCACCCCGACCGGCAAGAAGGTCAAGAAGGGTGACGGCGAGTACAAGGTGGTCAAGGGTGACACCCTCGGCGCGATCGCCGAGAAGCACAAGGTCAACGGCGGCTGGAAGAAGCTGTTCGAGCTGAACAAGGACATCGTCGAGGACGCGAACCTCATCTACCCGGGCCAGCAGCTGCACCTGAAGTGACACCTGGCTCCCACCGGAACCACAGTGCTCTCACAAGGCCTGCCCCCACTCTGAAGGCCTCGTGAGGGTCGTCCCCCCGTCCCCACGGGCTCCCCGCCCCGGCGCGTGTTCCCCCGTACGCGCCGGGGCGGGGTTGTTTGTGTCTCCTCGCCTTGTTTCCCCGCCCCGTTTCCCCTCTCTCCCCGCCTGTTTCCCCACTCTTCGGCCGGGCCTCATTCACAAGCCCCTTTGTTCCGAGCCTGAACAATAGGTACGGTCTCCCTGTCCCTCCCTGTCCACGGGACGGTCGGTCGGTGGCCGACGCCCCCGGGACGGTTAGGCTCTAGGCGCAAGGCACACAAGCCCCGCACAACCAGCGTCACATCCACGAAGGAGATGCTCGTGCCGTCCATCGACGTCGTCGTAGCCCGGGAAATCCTGGACTCCCGAGGCAACCCCACGGTCGAGGTCGAGGTCGGCCTCGACGACGGCAGCACGGGTCGTGCCGCCGTCCCGTCCGGCGCCTCCACCGGCGCCTTCGAGGCCATCGAGCTGCGCGACGGTGACCCGAACCGCTACCAGGGCAAGGGCGTCGAGAAGGCCGTCCTCGCCGTCATCGAGCAGATCGGCCCGGAGCTGGTCGGCTACGACGCCACCGAGCAGCGCCTGATCGACCAGGCCATGTTCGACCTGGACGCCACCGACAACAAGGGCTCCCTCGGCGCCAACGCCATCCTCGGCGTCTCCCTCGCCGTCGCCCACGCCGCCTCCGAGGCCAGCGACCTCCCGCTCTTCCGCTACCTGGGCGGCCCGAACGCGCACCTGCTGCCGGTGCCGATGATGAACATCCTGAACGGCGGCTCGCACGCCGACTCCAACGTGGACATCCAGGAGTTCATGATCGCCCCGATCGGCGCGGAGTCCTTCTCCGAGGCCCTGCGCTGGGGCACCGAGGTCTACCACACCCTCAAGAAGGTCCTGAAGGGCAAGGGCCTGTCCACCGGCCTCGGCGACGAGGGCGGCTTCGCCCCGAACCTCGGCTCCAACCGCGAGGCCCTCGACCTCATCCTCGAGGCCATCAAGCAGGCCGGCTACGTCCCCGGTGAGCAGATCGCGCTCGCGCTCGACGTCGCAGCGTCCGAGTTCTACAAGGACGGCAAGTACGAGTTCGAGGGCAAGTCCCGCTCGGCCGCCGAGATGACCGAGTACTACGAGGAGCTCGTTGCGGCCTACCCGCTCGTCTCCATCGAGGACCCGCTGTTCGAGGACGACTGGGCCGGCTGGAAGGTCATCACCGACAAGCTCGGCGACAAGGTCCAGCTGGTCGGCGACGACCTGTTCGTCACCAACCCGGAGCGCCTGGCCCGCGGCATCGAGGAGGGCACCGCCAACGCCCTGCTCGTGAAGGTGAACCAGATCGGTTCGCTGACCGAGACCCTGGACGCCGTCGAGCTGGCCCAGCGCAACGGCTTCAAGTGCATGATGTCCCACCGCTCCGGCGAGACCGAGGACGTCACCATCGCCGACCTGGCCGTCGCCACCAACTGCGGCCAGATCAAGACCGGCGCCCCGGCCCGCTCCGAGCGCGTCGCCAAGTACAACCAGCTGCTGCGCATCGAGGAGATCCTCGACGACGCCGCGGTGTACGCCGGCCGCTCGGCCTTTCCCCGCTTCAAGGGCTGAGCGTTCCCGCACGTCCGCTCTGCGGACCATCGGGCACAGCAAGGGCTGACCCATCTCGGGCTAAGCCTTAGCCAGTCGTACGTACGTCCCCGTACTCGGTCCCGTACCGTGTGCGGGGACGTACGCACGTGTGAAGGGGAGGCGGGGACATGGCCGTGAAGGACCGGGACCGGTTCTCCACCGCGACCAGGCTCAAGCTGCTCGGCGAGCAGACGGCTGCCCGCGTCTACCGCTCCCAGACCAAGCGACAGGCCCGCCGCTCCCGTCTCACCGGCCGCGCGGCGCTGCTGGCGCTCGTGCTGTGCTCGCTGATCGTCGCGCTCGCCTATCCGATGCGGCAGTACGTCTCCCAGCGCGCCGAGATCGCCGACCAGCAGCGGCAGCAGGAGCAGGCCCGCAAGCGCGTGGAACAGCTGCGCGACCTCAAGGCGCGGTGGCAGGACGACGCCTATGCCGAGCAGCAGATCCGCCGCCGGCTGCACTATGTGATGCCCGGTGAGACCGGGTACGTCGTGATCGACCCGGGCGCGGCCAAGCAGTCCCGCGCCGACCTCCGGGCCGCCCACCGGCCCTGGTACGCGAACGTCTGGGACGGGGTCGACAAGTCCGACGCCTCCGACCAGTGAACCGACAGAAAGACAGCTGAACACAGTCATGGAAACGCCTCCGCCGCCCACTCCGCGTACCGAGCCGACCGACGCGGACGTCGAGGCCTTCAAGCAGCAGCTCGGGCGTCCGCCGCGCGGGCTGAGGGCGATCGCGCACCGGTGCCCCTGCGGGCAGCCGGACGTCGTGGAGACGGCCCCGCGGCTGCCGGACGGCACGCCCTTCCCGACGACGTACTACCTGACGTGCCCGCGCGCCGCCTCGGCGATCGGCACGCTGGAGGCGGACGGCGTCATGAAGGAGATGACGGAGCGGCTGCAGAACGACCCCGAGCTGGCCGCCGCGTACCGGGCCGCGCACGAGGACTACATCCGGCGCCGGGACGAGATCGAGGTCCTGGAGGGCTTCCCGAGCGCGGGCGGCATGCCGGACCGGGTGAAGTGCCTGCACGTCCTCGTGGCCCACTCGCTGGCCGCCGGCCCGGGCGTGAACCCGCTCGGCGACGAGGCGATCGCCATGCTGCCGGAGTGGTGGCGCAAGGGGCCGTGCGTGCAGCCGCTCGAGGCGCCCGACCCGGCGGACGAGCACCCGGGCGAGGAGGGCGCGGTCTTCGACCCCGCCGAGGTCCGCAGCGGTTTCTTCGCCGACAGGCCGCTGGTCGCCGAGGGCTTCTCACGTGTCGCGGCCGTCGACTGCGGTACGAACTCGATCCGGCTGCTCGTCGCCGACGTGAACCCGGCGACCGGTGAGATGCTGGAGCTGGACCGGCGCATGACGATCGTGCGGCTCGGCCAGGACGTGGACCGCACCGGCCGGCTGGCGCCCGAGGCACTGGAGCGGACCTTCGCGGCCTGCCGCGAGTACGCGGACGTCATCCGTGGACTCGGCGCCACCAAGGTGCGGTTCGTCGCCACCTCCGCCTCCCGGGACGCGGAGAACCGCGACGACTTCGTACGTGGTGTCGTCGACATCCTCGGCGTCGAGCCCGAGGTCATCAGCGGCGACCAGGAGGCCGAGTTCTCCTTCACCGGTGCCACGAAGGAACTGAAGGGTCGTGACGACCTCGCCAAGCCCTACCTGGTGGTGGACATCGGCGGCGGGTCCACCGAGTTCGTCGTGGGCGAGGACCATGTACGGGCCGCGCGGTCCGTCGACGTCGGCTGCGTGCGGATGACCGAGCGGCACCTGGTGCAGGACGGCAAGGTGAGCGACCCGCCCACCGCGGAGCGGATCGCCGCGATGCGGGCCGACATCGAGGCCGCCCTGGACCTGGCCGAGGAGACGGTCCCGCTGCGCGAGGCGCGCACCCTGGTCGGCCTGGCCGGCTCGGTCACCACCGTGTCCGCGATCGCCCAGGACCTGCCCGAGTACGACTCCGTGCGCATCCACCACTCCCGCATCTCCCGCGACCGCGTCCGCGAGATCACCGACCAGCTGCTGCGCTCCACGCACGCCGAGCGCGCCGCGATCCCGTCCATGCACCCGGGCCGGGTCGACGTCATCGGCGCGGGCGCCCTCGTGCTGCTCGCGATCATGGAGCGGATCGGGGCCGAGGAGGTCGTCGTCAGCGAGCACGACATCCTCGACGGCATCGCGTGGTCGGTGGCGTAGCTCTCTTTTGTTACTGGCTAGTAGCTGTCGACTGAGCAGGTCGGATAACGTCTGAGCATGACCGAGGGGCCCTCAAGGGCCCCTCGGTGACGGTCGGTCGGAAAAGTTCGTGAAGTTCTTCACAAGGAATTCCGCCTCGTGGAACCGTGAAAAGGGGCCGGTTGGCCCTTCCGGGGGCTTCCAGGCCGTTTGAACATGTTCAGACGGTGGATGCAGCAGGGGCTCGGAAGGGGGTGCTCCGGGGGTGTTGCGAGGCGCTCACAAGCACCTCGGTTGCCCAGAGAGGCAGCTCACGCGGCCTTGACAACGGGTCAGACCGCCCAGGGGTTCCCCTTCGGCGTCATGACCTGCGTCACGCGGGTCGCGGAGTTTAGCACAGGGCCTGTCAGAGCTTGTGAAGGGGCGCACGAGCACCCCTCCTGGGCCGGGTGGATACTCGATGGCATGAGCACCACGGAGCGTCCCAGGATCCTCGTAGTAGGCGGTGGGTACGTAGGCCTGTACGCAGCTCGGCGCATCCTCAAGAAGATGCGCTACGGCGAGGCGACCGTCACGGTCGTCGACCCCCGGTCGTACATGACCTACCAGCCCTTCCTCCCCGAAGCCGCCGCCGGCAGCATCTCCCCTCGGCACGTCGTCGTCCCGCTGCGACGCGTGCTGCCGAAGGCGGAGGTCCTCACCGGCCGGGTCACCACCATCGACCAGGACCGCAAGGTCGCCACGATCGCCCCGCTGGTGGGCGAGGCGTACGAGCTGCCCTTCGACTACCTCGTCATCGCGATGGGCGCGGTCTCCCGCACCTTCCCGATCCCCGGCCTCGCCGAGCAGGGCATCGGCATGAAGGGCATCGAGGAGTCCATCGGCCTGCGCAACCACGTCCTCGAGCAGCTGGACAAGGCAGACTCCACGACCGACGACGAGATCCGCCGCAAGGCCCTCACCTTCGTCTTCATCGGCGGTGGCTTCGCGGGTGCGGAGACCATCGGCGAGGTCGAGGACATGGCCCGGGACGCGGCCAAGTACTACAAGAACGTCTCCCGCGAGGACATGCGCTTCGTCCTCGTCGACGCCGCCGACAAGATCCTTCCCGAGGTGGGCCCCAAGCTCGGCCAGTACGGCAAGGAGCACCTGGAGAGCCGGGGCGTGGAGATCTACCTCTCCACCTCCATGGACTCCTGCGTCGACGGCCACGTGGTGCTGAAGAACGGTCTCGAGGTCGACTCCAACACCATCGTCTGGACCGCCGGCGTCAAGCCGAACCCGGCCCTCGCCCGCTTCGGCCTGCCCCTCGGCCCCCGCGGCCACGTCGACTGCGAGCCGACCCTCCAGGTCGCCGGCACCGACTACATCTGGGCCGCGGGCGACAACGCCCAGGTGCCCGACCTCGTCGGCCGTAAGGCGGGCAACGAGAACGCCTGGTGCCCGCCGAACGCCCAGCACGCGCTGCGTCAGGCGCGCGTCCTCGGCGACAACGTGATCTCCGGTATGCGGGGCTTCCCGCAGAAGGAGTACGAGCACGCCAACAAGGGTGCGGTGGCCGGTCTCGGCCTGCACAAGGGCGTGGCGATGATCGTCATGGGCAAGATGAAGATCAAGCTCAAGGGCCGCCTCGCCTGGTACATGCACCGTGGCTACCACGGTCTGGCGATGCCGACCTGGAACCGCAAGATCCGCGTCTTCGCCGACTGGACTCTCGCCATGTTCCTCAAGCGCGAGGTCGTCTCCCTCGGCGCCATGGAGAACCCGCGCGAGGAGTTCTACGAGGCTGCCAAGCCGGCGCCGGTCGCCGCTGCCAAGACCGAGGAGAAGGCCAAGGCCTCCTGACCTCAGGTCGTCCGACAGCCCGAAGGGGCCGCCCGCCATCCGTGGTGCGGGCGGCCCCTTCGTCGTGCGCGCCGGAGCGTCCGGGGAGCCGATCGGGCCGTCAGGGGGGTGATCTCTGCACGCGCCGCCCCGCCAGCCCGAGCGCGGGTGGTACAGGAGCCACGTGAGCACGCAACCGCCGCTCGGCCCGCCACCCGGACCCCTGTTCGGGGTCCCCGGCTCCGGTCAGCCGCCTCCTCGGCGCCCCTGGTGGCTCAGGCCGCCCGCGCTCATCGGCGCTGCCGCCGCCGTGGTCGCGATCGCGGTGGGGCTCGTGGTCCTGCTCGGCGGCCACGAGCAGGGACACGAACGTGTCGAGACCGTCGCACAGGCCCGGGACCTCGCGAGACGCGTGGCCCTCAAGCCCGCGGACTGGGGGTCCGGCTACGTGCGCAGCACTCCCTACGAAACCGACGACATCACGGAGTCGTTCGCCGATGCCAGCTGCTACCTCGGGGTGCAGACACCGGTGAACATGCTGGCCGCTCTGGAGCGCAACGCCCAGAGCTCGGACCGGAGGGTGGTCAACACGTCGACGGTCATCGTTCATCGGGACACCGCGACCGCCGCTGCGGGCCTCGCCCGGTTCCGCACGGACCCGCGGAGATGCCGGACGGAGTACGACTCCGCGAGCAAGCAGAAGTGGGAGGACGTGCACGCGGTCGACGTTCCGGGCCTGAAGGGCTTCGACGAGGTGGCGGGCGAGGAGGGCCATCAGGTCGTCGACGAGACGGGCCTGAAGCTGGACGAGTACTACACGCAGCTCACCGGCCGCAAAGGGCAGGTCCTGATGCAGGCCACCGTCGCCCGCTCGGGCGGTCAGGGGCGCAACCGTGAGGAGGCGGTGCACGCCCTCACGCTCATGCTGAGCCGCCTGTAGCGGGCGTCGGGTCACAGGGACCGGGTGGTGGTGCCGCTCGGCAGCTGGAGGCTGCTGAGGAACTGCCGGTAGTCCGCGTCCATGGTCTTCTGCGTGTCCTTGGTGCCCATGACCAGGATCTGGACCATGTGGTCGCCGAGATTGATGAAGCGGGTGTGGCCGGCCGTGCCGTCACCGGCGGAGAGGGCCGCGTCGACCACGGGCTGGCCGCTGTCCGTGGTGCTTTCCCGGACGTCGTGACTGGTGAGCCGGTCGTCGGCGGACCGGGAGTCCTTGTTGTAGTTGTCCAGTGCGTTCTTGAGGCTGCCCTTGAGGTCCCACTGGCCACCGCCCCCTGGCGCGTCGTAGACGATGAAGCCGATGGCTCCGTAGTCGGTCTCCACCTGGTAGGCGCGGCCCTGGATGCCGTTCACGGTGTACTTCTGCATCTGGGCGTCCCCGGGCAGCTCGGCCGTGACGCCGCTCGGGTCGTCGGTGGTCTGCATCCAGCGGGTGGCGGCGTCGGCGACGGCCGCCGTGGCGGCGGCCGGGGGCGTCGACGGAGCGGCGAAGGCACTGGTGGGCAGCAGCACGCCGCCGGTGATCACGGTGGTCGAAGCGGCGAGCAGGGCGAGGCGCCGGAACCTGGCGAGACGGGTCATGGGAGTTCACATCCAGAAGTGGTCAAGAGGGATCGGGTGGGATGTTCTCCCTCCATTAGGACCTTCCGGAGCAGGCAGGGCACGACCCTGGATCTCGGGACTTGACCGAACACGGTCCCCGGCGCTAACGCGGGAGTGTGACGGTTCGGCCATCGTGTCGGCACGAGCGTGCGGAGGGGAATGACGTCAGCGTGCCGGGTCGTTTCCCTGCCAGCCGGATGGAGACGATCCAGCGGGCAGCCGATTCCTTTCACCGGAGGTGCGCCATGGCCGAAGCCGCGTCGCGGCTGAGGAGTCTTGCCGAGCAGATGCTGGGAGCCCCGCTCCCGGTGCGGCTACGAGCCTGGGACGGGTCGCAGGCGGGACCGCCGGACGCGCCGACGCTCGTCGTGCGCAACCGCCGCGCCCTGCGCCGCATGTTGTTCAAACCGGGCGAGTTGGGCCTCGCCCGTGCCTGGGTCGCCGGAGACCTGGGCGTCGAGGGTGACCTGTACGCCGCACTCGACGCCATGGCCGGACTGGTGTGGGAGCGCGGGGAGGACTCCCGCAGCCTCGCCCAGGCACTGCGCGATCCCGAGGTACGGGCCGCCGGGCGTGAGCTGCTCAAGCTCGTCGGGCCGCCGATCCCGCCCGCCCCGCCGCGCGAGGAGGTCCGCAGGCGCCGTCATCTGCACACGCGGCGCAGCGACAAGGAGGCCATCAGCCACCACTACGACGTCGGCAACGACTTCTACGAGATCGTCCTCGGACCGTCGATGGTCTACTCGTGCGCGTACTGGGAGGACGGCGGCACCCTGGAGTCCGCCCAGCGCGACAAGCTCGAACTCGTCTGCGCCAAGCTCGGTCTGAAGGAGGGTCAGCGGCTGCTGGACGTCGGCTGCGGCTGGGGCTCGATGGCCATTCACGCGGCCCGTGAGCACGGCGTGAGCGTCGTCGGGGTCACGCTGTCGCAGGAGCAGGCCGCGTACGCCCGCAAGCGCGTCGCGGACGAGGGCCTGACCGACCGGGTGGAGATCAGGGTCCAGGACTACCGGGACGTCGTGGACGGCCCGTACGACGCCATCTCCTCCATCGGCATGGCCGAACACGTCGGCGCCGAACGCTACCTGGCCTACGCGCGCAGTCTGTACGCCCTGCTGAAGCCCGGCGGGCGGCTGCTCAACCATCAGATCGCCCGTCGCCCGCAGCACGACGAATCCGCGTACGAGACCGACCGGTTCATCGACGCCTACGTCTTCCCGGACGGCGAACTCGCCCCGATCGGCACCACCGTCACCCAGCTGGAGCATGCCGGCTTCGAGGTCCGGGACGTGGAGTCGATCCGCGAGCACTACGCCTGCACCCTGCGCCGGTGGGTCACCAACCTGGAGGCCGACTGGGACCACGCGGTCCGCCTCACCGGCCCCGGCCGCGCCCGCGTCTGGCTGCTGTACATGGCCGCCTGCGCACTCGCCTTCGAACGCAACCGCATCGGCGTCAACCAGGTCCTGGCGGTCCGCACCCCGGAGTCCGGCGGGTCCGGCCTGCCGCTGCGCACCCGCACCTGGAACTTCTGACACGGCAAGGGCCCCGCTCCGTCCCGGAGCGGGGCCCCTCGGTCCGTCGTACGGCTACTCGGCCTTGATCGCCGTCAGCATGTTCAGCCGGGCCGCGCGCCGGGCCGGCCACAGCGCGGCCAGGATGCCGACCACCGCCGCCAGCAGCAGGAAGACCGTCATCCGGCCCCAGGGCAGGACCAGTTCGTACGTCGCCATCTTCGTGCCCAGCAGCTCACCGGCCGCCCAGCCGAAGAACACACCCAGACCGATGCCCAGCACGCCGCCGAACAGGGAGATCACCAGGGATTCCAGACGGACCATCCGCTTGACGGCGGACCGGTCCAGGCCGATCGCGCGGAGCATGCCGATCTCCTGGGAGCGCTCGAAGACCGACATGGCCAGGGTGTTGATGACACCGAGGACCGCGACGATCACCGCCATGCCGAGCAGGCCGTAGAGCATGTTCAGCATCGTCGTGAACATCTTCGCGATGTCGTTGGAGATGTCCTGCTTGTCCTGGACCTTGATCGCCGGGTTGGAGCCGAGCGCCTTCTCCAGTCGGTCCTTGACCGAATCGGAGGCGCCGTCCGCCGTCTTGACCATGACCTGCATGTCCGAGGCGTCGCTCAGGTGCGGGGTGAGGACACTGTTGTCGATCATGATCCCGTTGAGCATGTCGTTGCCCTCGTAGACCCCGGTGACGGTCAGCTTCTGCGCCTTGCCGTCCTCGTAGTGCACCGTGAACTGCGAACCGGCCTTCCAGCCGTAGTCCTTGGCCCGGTCCTGGTCCACGACCACCTGCGTACCGCCGACCTTGAAGGCGCCGTCGGCCACCTTGAGGTCCGTCAGCTCGGTGATGGCCGAGCCGTTGACGCCGGTGAGGAACTCGGTCCGGCCGTCGACGCGGGACACGGCGTTGCGCAGAGGGCTGCTGGCGGTGACGTCGGAGTCGGCGGCGATCTTCTTCGCCACGTCGGGGGAGAGCGGGCTGCGGTTCGCCATCGAGACGACGTAGTCGGCACGGATCGCCGAGCTGGCCATCTTGTCGATCGACGTCTGCAGGCTGCCCGCCATCACCGTCATACCGGTGATCAGGGTCAGGCCGATCATCAGCGCGGACGCCGTGGCCGCCGTACGGCGCGGGTTGCGCACCGAGTTCTGGCGGGCCAGCTTGCCCGAGACACCGAACACGCGCAGCACCGGGGCGGCGGCCGCGATCAGCGGGCGGGACAGCAGCGGGGTCAGGATGAACACGCCGATGATGAGCAGGACCGCGCCGAGCCCCATCGGGCCCTCGGCGGCGTCGGCGTCCATCGTGGTGGCCGCGAGGACCACCGCGACACCGGCCGCCGAGAACAGCGCGCCGAGCGTGTTGCGCAGCACCAGCGACCTGGTGGTCGCCTTGGCGTGCACGCTGCTCATCGCCGCCACCGGCGGGATCTTCGCGGCCCGGCGGCCCGGCAGCCAGGCGGCGAGCACAGTGATGACGATGCCGACCGCGAGGGCGGCCACGACGGTGCCCGGCGTGACCACCAGCGGCCCGTCCGGCACGCTCGCGCCGAAGGAGCCCAGCAGACTCCGCAGCCCCGCGCCGATGCCGACGCCGGCGACCAGACCGGTCACACCGGCGACCGTGCCGACCACGAACGCCTCGATCAGCACCGACCGGGTGATCTGCCGGCGGGAGGCGCCGACCGCGCGCAGCAGGGCCAGTTCCCGGGTGCGCTGGGCGACCAGCATGGTGAAGGTGTTGGCGATGATGAACGTGCCGACGAACAGGGCGATACCGGCGAAGACCAGCAGGGCCTGCTTCAGACCGCTCATCGAGGAGGAGATCTCCTGCGCCTGGTCGTCGGCGAGCTGCTTGCCGGTGCTGGTCTCCACCAGCTTCGACGGCAGTGCCTGGTCCAGCGCGGCCCGCAGCGCGGTCTGGCTGGTTCCCGCCGCTGCCTTCACGTCGATCTCGTCGTACGCGCCCTTCTTGCCGAACAGCGCCTGGGCGGTCGGCGTGTCGAACAGGGCGAGGCTGCCGCCCGCGGCCACGTTGCCGTCGTCGGTGGTGAAGATGCCGCTGACGCGCGGGGTGAGCACCGGGCCGTCGACCGAGACGCGCACGGTGTCGCCGACCTTGTAACCGGCGCGCTCGGCAGTCTTGGAGTCGATCAGGATCTCGCCCTTGCCGCTGGGCGCGTGGCCGCTGACCAGCGGATAGCGGGCGTCCTTGGTACCCCAGTAGTTGCCGCCCTCGGACTGCCAGCCGCCGCCGAGCAGCTTGCCGTCCTTGTCGGCGATCGCGGTGAAGCCGGTGACGACACCGGTGGCGGAGGCGGCGCCCGGGACCTTTCCGGCCTTGTCGAGCAGCGCCTGGGTCAGCTCGGGGGTCTTGCCGACCTTGTCGCCCTCGGAGTCCTGGTACTTGGCCGTGACGGCGACGTCGACCTGGTCGAAGCCCTTGGCGGAGCTCTTCTGGTAGGCCTGGGAGATGGTGTTGGTGAAGACCAGCGTCCCGGACACGAACGCCACGCCGAGCATGACGGCGAGCACGGTCATCAGGAGGCGGGCCTTGTGCGCGAGTACGTTGCGCAGGGCGGTGCGGAACATCAGCTGGTACGGCCCTTCGCGTCGAACTGCTTCATCAGGTCGAGCACGGAGTCGGCCGTGGGGCCGTAGATCTCGTCGACGATCCGCCCGTCGGCGAGGAAGACCACGCGGTCCGCGTAGGCCGCGGCGACCGGATCGTGGGTCACCATGACCACCGTCTGGCCCAGTTCGCGCACGGAGTTGCGCAGGAAGCCCAGCACCTCGGCGCCGGAGCGCGAGTCGAGGTTTCCGGTCGGCTCGTCACCGAAGATGATCTCGGGCCTGGAGGCGAGCGCGCGGGCGACGGCGACGCGCTGCTGCTGGCCGCCGGACAGCTGCGAGGGCCGGTGGCTGAGCCGTCCGGAGAGACCGACCATCTGGATGACCTGGTCCAGCCACGCCTTGTCGGGCTTACGGCCCGCGATGTCCATCGGGAGAGTGATGTTCTCCAGCGCGGTCAGCGTGGGCAGCAGGTTGAAGGCCTGGAAGATGAAGCCGATCTTGTCCCGGCGCAACTTGGTGAGCTGCTTGTCCTTCAGGGAGCCCAGCTCGGTGTCGCCGATCCGCACGGACCCCGAGGAGAAGTTGTCCAGGCCCGCCACGCAGTGCATCAGCGTGGACTTGCCGGAGCCGGACGGGCCCATGATCGCGGTGAACTCGGCCTGCCGGAAGTCGACGGAGACCCGGTCCAGGGCGACCACCCGGGTCTCGCCCTGCCCATAGATCTTCGACAGCTCCGTGGCGCGTGCGGCCACGGCCGTGGTTCGGCCGGCGGTGGGTGTGGTGGTCACGGGAAGGTGCTCCTGTCGGGACGACGTCGGTTCGTGGGGACCGATCCATCGTCTCGGCCGCAGGCGCCCCTGTAGTCAGTCGCTGATCCGGTTCCTAGGGGCGACTCCGGTCGGACGGAGCGGGCCCGAGTCATACCTGGGGAGGACGGGCGACCCTGACGCCCCGTGGGGTCCAGAACCGGACGACCGCCCTCGTTCGGTAGGTGAAATTCCGTCATTCCGTGTACGCACGCGCCCACGCCACGTCACGCTATTGGCAAGTGCGGATGGCCAGTTCCGTGGGCTGATGCACCCTCAGACCTCAATAAAATAAGACAACATCGGGCTGTCCCCTCCGCTGTTCGAGGGATGCGCACCGATAGGGTCGGAACCTCGAAGCGGAGCCCATGGCCTGCCCGGATGGTGGAATGCAGACACGGCGAGCTTAAACCTCGCTGCCCCTTCGCGGGCGTGCCGGTTCAAGTCCGGCTCCGGGCACTTTCCGTCTTCGCGCCCCCCCTCACATGACAGCACGACCGTTGACAGCGGTGCGGCCACAGTCGGAGACTCACGCTCGTAAATGAGTGAAGGAAATTTCACCAGACGAACAGACTGCGTGTCAGGGGAAAGGGGACGACCGATGCGTGCCACCGTCGGGATCATCGGAGCCGGCCCGGCCGGGCTGCTGCTCGCGCGGCTGCTGCACCGCGCCGGCATCGACTCGGTCGTCCTGGAGAGCCGCGACCGCGCCTACGTGGAGCACCGGCAGCGCGCCGGGATCCTGGAGCAGGGAACGGCGGACGTGCTGCGCGAGGCCGGGGCCGGGCGGCGGATGGACCGGGAGGGGCTCAGGCACGACGGCATCGAACTGCGCTTCGGCCGGCGCCGCCATCGCGTCGACTTCCCCGGGCTCACCGGCGGGCGGTCCGTGACGGTCTACGCCCAGACAGAGGTCTGCAAGGACCTCATCGCCCTCCAACTGGAGGACGGCGGCCCGCTGCTGTTCGAGGCGGAGGCGCTCGCCGTCGAGGGTGCGGAGGGCGACCGGCCACGGATCCCCTTCCGGCGCCAAGGGCGCGAGGGCGAACTCGAGTGCGACTACGTCGTCGGCTGCGACGGCTTCTGGGGCGTGGCCAGAAAGGCCTTCCCGGCCGCCGCCTCCCGAGTGTTCGAACGGTCGTACCCCTACGCGTGGCTGGGCATCCTCGCCGACGTCGCCCCCTCGCACGACGAACTGGTCTACGCCCGCCACGACCGTGGCTTCGCCCTCCTGTCCATGCGCCCGCCCGTCGCCCGCCACCACCCTTGCGAGGAAGTCGCTTCGCTCCCTGTCGAGTCCTTCGTCTCCCGCCTCTACCTCCAGGTGCCGACGGACGCCAGGGCCGAGGGGTGGAGCGACGACGCGATCTGGGCCGAGCTGGAGCGGCGCTGCGCGACCGACGACGACTGGGAGCTGGAGCGCGGGCCCATCACCCAGAAGTCCGTCACCCCCATGCGCTCCTTCGTGCACGAACCGATGCGCCACGGCCGGCTCTTCCTCGCCGGCGACGCCGCCCACATCGTGCCGCCCACGGGCGCGAAGGGACTGAACCTGGCCGTCGGGGACGTCATGACCTTCGCCCGGGCACTCGTCCACGAGCGCGAGACCGGCTCCTCCGACCTCCTCGACGCCTACTCGTCGACCTGTCTGCGCCGCGTCTGGCAGGCCGAACGGTTCTCCTACGACATGACGACCCTGCTCCATCGCGCCCCGGACGCCACCGACTTCGACGCCCGCCTCCAGCTGGCCCGGCTGGAACGGATCGCATCCTCCCGCGCGGCCGAGACCGATCTGGCCGAGGCCTATACCGGCTTCCCCTTGGACTGAGTCGCCCGTGGCCGGGAATGAGCCTTCCGGTTAGCGTGTTGCGCAGCACGGCAGGGGAAAGATCCTCCCCAGGTATTACGGTCGATCCTTTGCCAATCCATTACTCTCGAGGCCAAGGCCGCGCACGGTGGCCATGGAGGAGTGAAATGAGGAGCAGCAACCCGGTCTTCTCGCGACGGGGGTTCAGCCGCGACAACGGCTACGCCGGCTTCAACACCGCAGCGCAGGCCGGGTACGCACAGGGCAACCCGTACGCGCAGAACCCCTACGCCCAGAACCCGTACGGCCAGCAGAGCGTGCAGTACGGCGCCCCGCCGCAGGCCCCGGCCACCACCGGCCGGATGACGATGGACGACGTCGTCATGCGTTCGGCCCTCACGCTGGGCACGGTCGTCGTCGGCGCCGTCCTCGCCTGGGTGCTGCTGCCGATCTCGGCGACCAGCTACGGCCTCGCCTTCGGCGCCGGGATCGTCGCGATGGTCCTGGGACTGGTGCAGAGCTTCAAGCGCACCCCCTCGCCCGCGCTCATCCTGGGCTACGCCGCCTTCGAGGGCGTCTTCCTCGGCGTCATCAGCGAGATGTACAACAGCCGCTGGAGCGGCGCACCCTTCCAGGCGGTGCTCGGCACCATGGCGGTCTCGGCCGCGACCCTGCTGATCTACAAGGCAGGCTGGATCCGCGTCACGGCCCGCTACGCCCGCATCGGCACGGCCATCGCCATCGCCTTCGTCCTCGTCATGGCCGTCAACCTGCTGCTGGTCGCGTTCGGCGTCGCCGAGGGCGGCGGCCTGCGCAGCATGGGCCCGCTCGGCGCGATCGTCGGCATCATCGCCATCGTGCTCGGCGCGTTCTTCCTGACCCTCGACTTCAAGCAGATCGAGGACGGCATCGCCTACGGCGCCCCGCGCACCGAGTCCTGGCTCGCCGCGTTCGGCCTCACCATGACCCTGGTGTGGATCTACGTGGAGATGCTGCGGCTGGTGGCGATCTTCAGCAGCAACGACTAGCCGACACGCCGGTCGTGCGAGAGGGCCCCGGGTTCGTCCCGGGGCCCTCTCGGCGTCTCAGAGCAGCTTGCGGGCTGCCCTCCTCAGGTCGTACTCGTGGACGATCGCCTTCGCGTGGCCGTACGCGAGGTCGTACTCGTGCCGGAGCCAGCTGACCTTCTCCTCGAAGCGGAACAGGGCGGGGCCTTCTTCGACGGTGCGCAGCCAGTCGGAGACTTCGCGACCGGTGCAGTGCGGGATGCGGGCGAGCAGATTGCGGTGGGTCTCCTCGGAGAAGAGCTGGGACATCGGCGCCTCCGAACGCAAAGGGGATGTAAGCCGGTCCTTCACGTCACCGTGCCTGAGCGTTCGCGTATTGGCAACAGTGCGGCGCGTTACGCTCGGCGCGTGGTTGATACGACGCCCTTGACCCGAGCAGTGGATCACTTCGCCGACCGGTTGCGGGCGGCTCCGCAGAGTCGGCTCCAACGCGGCGCCGCGGCCGAGGCCTTGGCCGCGGCCAGGGAACTTTCACGGCGGGCACAGATGCTGGAGGAGCCCGGCGCGGAGCCCCGGGAGATGCCGGACGCCGGGATGTTCGCGGCCGCCGACCAAATCATGGTGGCCGGGCACGACTTGGCGGTGGTGCTGGAGAACGCGGACCAGGTCACCGAGGCCGTGGAGCTGGTGGAGGAGGCCCGCAAAAGAGCCGGAGTCTGACGTCAGAGCGAGGCGATGACCCGGTCGGCCAGGATGTAGACCGTGTCCTTGCCGCAGGCGAAGGTCAGGGTGTAGGCGCCCGAGATCCCCGAGCCGCCGAGGAGGTACGGGGTCTCGCCCTCGCGGAGAGCCGCTGCCAGGTGCTCGGCCGTCTCACGGTGGCCGGGGGTCATGCACAGCGTCGTGCCGTCGGCGAAGACGTAGACGTCGAGGGTGCCGAGGGGGCCGGGGCGGACGTCGGAGAGTTCGACCTGGTCGGCGGCCAGCTGCTCCAACGTGGTCACCGTGCGCTCGTGGTCGTTCACGGCAGGCGACTGCACCGGGACGAAGTCGGGGTGCGAGGGGTGACGGCGGCGGGCCGCGGCCAGTTCGGGGGAGTCCGTGGGGGTCCCTCCCTGGACGAAGTCCTTGGGGGAGAACTCGTCGGCCTCGGCGGACGGCTCGGACACCGGCTCCAGCGGCTCCAGACCCGCGAAGTCGGCCTGCCGGGGCAGGAACAGGTCGCTCTCCGGGAGGCCCAGCAGGGAGGGCGCGTCGGAGGCGTCACGGGCCTCCTGGGCGGCCCAGAACGCGCGGGCCTCGGCGAGCTCGCGCTCACGCTCCTCGGCGAGCGCCTCGGCCACGGCCGCGCGTATCTCGTCCGTGTCGGTGGTCGTGCGGGCCGCGGGCAGCAGCGCGCCCAGGGCTGCGGCCTGGCTCTCCGCGAGCTGGGCCTGCAGCTCCGCGAGCTGGCGGCGCAGCTTCAGGACGGTGCGCAGGACGGCGACGCCCACGGCGCCCGTGGCGGCCGTGGTGAGCAGCAGGGCGATCGGCATGGCGCTCACTGACGTACTCCCAGGTTCAAAGTCGACCCCCGACTTCCTACATCAGCTTGAAGGGCGGACTAAGCAGCTGTCAGTGCGTAACGTCACGAAACGGACAGGACTTTGGGCTCGTGGTTTCGCCCGTCACCGCGCTGACCTGCGCTGACCTGCAGCGATACCCCCAGTGAGGGAGATAGGTCACATCCTGGGGGAGATTGGATCACAAAAAGACCCAGAACCCGGGTGTTTTCCAGGTTCTGGGCCGTTTCCTGACCTTCCGTACCCGCTCGGCTACCGAGGGTGGATCAGGTCAGCTGAGGCGCTCGATGACCATGGCCATGCCCTGGCCGCCGCCGACGCACATCGTCTCCAGGCCGAACTGCTTGTCGTGCCACTGCAGCGAGTTGATGAGCGTGCCGGTGATGCGGGCGCCGGTCATGCCGAAGGGGTGGCCGACGGCGATGGCGCCGCCGTTGACGTTCAGCTTGTCGATGTCGATGCCGAGGTCACGGTAGGAGGGGATCACCTGGGCGGCGAAGGCCTCGTTGATCTCGAACAGGTCGATGTCGTCGACGGTCAGGCCGGCGCGCTGCAGGGCCTGCTTGCTCGCCTCGACCGGGCCGAGGCCCATGATCTCCGGGGAGAGGCCGGAGACGCCGGTCGACACGATGCGGGCGAGCGGGGTCAGGCCCAGCTCGCGGGCCTTGGTGTCGCTCATGATGACCAGTGCGGCCGCACCGTCGTTCAGCGGGCAGCAGTTGCCGGCCGTGACCAGGCCGTCCGGGCGGAAGACCGGCTTGAGGCCCGAGACGCCCTCCAGGGTGACGCCGGCGCGCGGGCCGTCGTCCTTGCTGACGACCGTGCCGTCGGGGAGGGTCACCGGGGTGATCTCGCGCTCCCAGAAGCCGTTCTTGATGGCTTCCTCGGCGAGGTTCTGCGAGCGGACGCCGAACTCGTCCATCTCCTGGCGGGTGACGCCCTTCCGGCGGGCCAGGTTCTCGGCGGTCTGACCCATCGAGATGTACGCGTCCGGGACCAGCCCGTCCTCACGCGGGTCGTGCCACGTGGTGCCCTCCTGCTCGGCGACGGCGGCGGTACGGGCCTCGGCCTCGGCGAAGAAGGGGTTGTGCGTGTCCGGGAGGCCGTCGGAGCTGCCCTTGAAGAAACGGGACACCGTCTCGACACCGGCCGAGATGAAGACGTCTCCCTCGCCGGCCTTGATCGCGTGCAGGGCCATGCGGGAGGTCTGCAGCGAGGAGGAGCAGTAGCGGGTGATCGTGCAGCCCGGCAGGTGGTCCATGCCCATCTGTACGGCGACGATACGGCCGAGGTTGTGGCCCTGCTCGCCGCCGGGGAGGCCGCAGCCGAGCATCAGGTCGTCGATGTCCCGCGGGTCCAGCTCGGGGATCTTGGCGAGCGCCGCCTGGATGATGGTCGCGGTCAGGTCGTCGGGGCGCAGGTCCTTGAGGGAACCCTTGCCGGCGCGGCCGATGGGGGAGCGGGCGGTCGAGACGATGACGGCTTCGGGCATCACGGCTCCAGTGGGCGATGTTTTGGCAGGCCGCTTGGGAAGTTACCTGTCCGTATGGTCCAGGTCACCGGTGTCGCGGTGTGACACTGGCCGCAATTTACTAAGCGCTTGCTTGGCAGCCAGGTGGCTCCGCCCCCTGGCCCCCCGGCCTGCGCACGGTCACGGGGACGGAGTCGCGGGCTCGGCCTCGGGTACGCGCCGCCTGCGCCTGCGCTTGAGCAACGCCCACGGCCCCCGCGGACCGGTGGGCATCGCCGCCGTGACCTCCGTGCCCGCCTCCGACGCCGCCTCCGCCGCAGCCCGTGCGACCGGCAGGAAGCCCTCGCGACGGGACACGTCGGGCCGCTCCTCCTCGGCCGGCCACAGCCCCAGCGCCGCACACACCGTGGGCAGTATCGCCATCGCCGCCGTCGCGTAGCCCTCCGCCGAGGGGTGGTAGTTGTCCGGCCCGAACAGCTCCCGCGGATTCGCCGCGAACTCGGGCCCGAGCAGATCACCGAGCGACACGGTCCGGCCGCCCTGCTCCACCACCCCGATGGTCTGCGCCGCCGCCAGCTGCCGCGAGGCCCGGCGGGCCAGCCACCGCAGCGGCTGCTGCACCGGCTCGATGGTGCCGAGGTCGGGACACGTGCCGACCACCACCTCCGCGCCGGCCGTGCGCAGCCGTCGTACCGCCGCCGACAGGTGCCGTACCGAACGCGTCGGCGGCATCCGGTTTGTGACGTCGTTCGCGCCGATCATGATCACGCAGATGTCGGGGAGCGGATAAGGGGACGAGAGCACCAGCGCCACCTGGCGGTCCAGGTCGTCCGACTGCGCCCCCGGCAGCGCCACGTTCCGCAGCTCCACCGGGCGCTCCGCCACCGCGGACAGTCCCGACGCCAGCAGCGCCCCCGGTGTCTGTCCCGCCCGGTGCACACCCTGCCCGGCCGCCGTCGAGTCGCCGAGCATGCTCAGCCTGAGCGGCGGTTCACCGGGGAGGTTGTAAGAGGTGCCGTACACGCCTTCGGCCACCGGCACCCGTCCACCGCTGCCGTTGCCCACGTGACGCCGGGCCAGCCGCACCTCCGCCAGCAACAGGCCGACGGCGGCCGCCCCGATCAGCCCGACCCCGCCACCGCCGTACGCCGCTCCGGCCGCGATGCGCCGGGCCACCCTCGCCCTCGACATGCTCGTCATGCGTCGCCGCCACCTCCTCGTAGCCGTACATCCACTCCTTGCCCCGTACAGCCCGTTCGTCAATCTCAACGGGGAGTGAACGCCCGCCCCGCGTCACTCAGGGGCCTTAGGCTGGCGGAACCACATACGACCACTGTTTTTTGCAAGCAACCGGAGACAACGGTGCAATTCCACGACTCGATGATCAGCCTCGTCGGCAACACCCCGCTGGTGAAGCTCAACAGTGTGACCAAGGGCATCCAGGCCACCGTCCTGGCCAAGGTGGAGTACTTCAACCCGGGCGGCTCCGTGAAGGACCGCATCGCCCTGCGCATGATCGAGGCCGCCGAGCAGAGCGGCGAGCTCAAGCCGGGCGGCACCATCGTGGAGCCGACCAGCGGCAACACCGGCGTCGGACTCGCCATCGTGGCCCAGCAGAAGGGCTACAAGTGCATCTTCGTGTGCCCCGACAAGGTGAGCACCGACAAGATCAACGTGCTGCGGGCGTACGGCGCGGAGGTCGTGGTCTGCCCGACCGCCGTCGCTCCTGAGCACCCGGACTCGTACTACAACGTCTCCGACCGGCTGGTCCGCGAGACGCCGGGCGCCTGGAAGCCCGACCAGTACTCCAACCCCAACAACCCCCTCTCGCACTATCACTCGACCGGCCCCGAGCTGTGGGAGCAGACCGAGGGGAAGATCACCCACTTCGTGGCGGGCGTGGGCACCGGCGGCACCATCTCCGGCACCGGCCGCTACCTGAAGGACGCCAGCGACGGCAGGGTCAAGGTCATCGGCGCCGACCCCGAGGGCTCGGTCTACTCCGGCGGCTCCGGCCGGCCGTACCTGGTCGAGGGCGTGGGCGAGGACTTCTGGCCCACCGCCTACGACCGGACCGTGGCCGACGAGATCGTCGCCGTGTCCGACAAGGACTCCTTCCAGATGACCCGGCGCCTGGCCAAGGAGGAGGGCCTGCTGGTGGGCGGCTCCTGCGGCATGGCCGTCGTGGCCGCGCTGGAGGTCGCCGAGCGACTGGGCCCGGACGACGTCGTCGTCGTGCTGCTCCCCGACAGCGGCCGCGGCTACCTCAGCAAGATCTTCAACGACGAGTGGATGGCCGACTACGGCTTCCTGGAGGACGAGGGCCCCAGCGCCCGCGTCGCCGACGTCCTCAACGACAAGGAGGGCGGCTCCATCCCGTCCCTGGTGCACATGCACCCGGAGGAGACCGTCGGCGAGGCCATCGAGGTGCTGCGCGAGTACGGCGTCTCGCAGATGCCGGTCGTCAAGCCGGGCGCCGGCCACCCGGACGTGATGGCCGCCGAGGTCGTCGGGTCGGTCGTGGAAAGGGAGCTGCTGGACGCCCTGTTCAACAAGCGGGCCTCGCTCGACGACCCGCTGGAGAAGCACATGTCCTCCCCGCTGCCCCAGGTCGGCTCCGGCGAGCCGGTCGGCGACCTGATGTCGGTGCTGGGTTCGGCGGACGCGGCGATCGTCCTGGTCGAGGGCAAGCCGACCGGAGTGGTCAGCCGGCAGGACCTGCTGGCCTTCCTGGCCAAGGGCGGGAACAAGTAGCGAACCTGCGGTGAACTGCCCGTGGCGGCGGCGAACTTGCGGTGACCACGGCCGATCGAGCCGTTTCGGAAGTGGTACGAGCGTGTCACGTGCGCGCAGCACCCGCTTAACACGGGTCAGGCAGATTAGTGGGTGTCGGCAGGGCGGGAGCGGCTCCCCGCCCCGGCCGACGCCGAACGGCGCCAAGGAACCTCCGGAGCGGCTCCCGGACCTCCATGGACGCCAAGGACGCGCAAGCCCGGCCCTGACCCGGCCCGCGTCCCTCGCGGGGACCGCCGTCGTCCCGCCCCCCGGAAACGGGGGTGCGGCGGTCCCCGCGCATTGTTTTCTTCAGCGGGCGGGAGCCGATTCCCAACTGCCGAGCAGTGCAAGCCGCTGCGCCGTCTCCGACTCCGGCTCGGGGGTGTACACCACGATCGTCTGCTCCGGGTCCGCCGGGACGGTCAGCGTCTCGTACGGGAGGGTGAGCAGGCCCGCCACGGGGTGCCGGACGCGCTTCACGCCGTACGCGCACTCCTTGACCTCGTGGTCGGCCCACAGCCGGCGGAAGTCCTCGCTCTTGAGGGAGAGTTCGCCGACCAGGGCGCACAGCGCGGCGTCGTCGGCGTACCGGCCCGCGCCGATGCGCAGGTTGGCCACGGTCTGGGCGGCCACCGCGGCCCACTCGGGGTAGAGCTCCCGGGCGGCGGGGTCGAGGAAGACCTGGCGCGGCATGTTGCGTTCGGCCGGTGCCATGCGGCTGAAGCCGCCCACCGCGTCGCCGAGCGCGTTCCAGGCGAGCACGTCCATGCGGCGTCCCAGCACGAACGCGGGCGTCCGCACCATGCTGTCCAACAGCAGCTGTACGCCCGGCCGCACCCGGGGCGCGGCCGGACGGCGCTCGCGGCGCTCGCGGCGCCCGCGCGGCCGCGCCACCGTACGCAGGTACGTGTGCTCGGTCTCGTCCAGCCGCAGTACCCGCGCGATCGCGTCCAGCACGGCGTCCGACACTCCCCCAGGGCCGCGGCCCTGCTCCAGGCGGATGTAGTAGTCCACGCTCACGCCCGCGAGCTGCGCCACCTCCTCGCGGCGCAGGCCCGGTACGCGGCGCCGCCCGTGCACGGGCAGCCCCACCTCCTCGGGCTGGATGCGGGCGCGGCGCGAGCGCAGGAAGTCTCCGAGGTCCCCGTCCATGGGTTCGATCGTAGGGGAGCGGCGGTCTGCCAACCTGGTACTGGCAGACCCAGGAAAAGCGCATCCCTGGGTACGGCCGCCGGACCCGGCGAGGGTGGTGTCAGCCGCCGGGGAGACGCCCCGGCACCCGATCGGGGAGAACACCCATGTCGTACGAGAACCTGTCCGGCCGCACCGCCGTCGTCACCGGAGCCGCCAGCGGCATCGGCGAGGCCGTCGCCCGGCAACTGGGCGCGCAGGGCGCCCGGGTGGCGCTGTTCGCCCGGCGCGCGGACCGGCTGGAGACCGTCGCCGGGAAGATCCGGGCCGAGGGCGGCGAGGCGCTGGTGGTGGCCGCCGACGTCACCGACGACGCCTCCGTCGAGGCCGCCCGGGACCTGGTCCACGCGACCTACGGGCCCGTCGACCTCGTCGTCAACAACGCCGGGGTGATGCTGCCGAACCCCGTCGACGACGGCCGGCTCGACGAGTGGCAGCGCATGCTCGACACCAACGTGGCCGGCGTGCTGCGGGTCATCCGCGCCTTCACCGCCGACCTGGTCGCCGCGGCCGCCGAGGGCCGCACCGCCGACCTGGTGAACGTGTCGTCCATCGGCGCCCACGTCACCTTCCCCAACTACGCGGTGTACGGCGCCACGAAGGCCGCCGTCACCTACCTCTCGCAGTCCCTGCGCACCGAGTTGGGGCCGCGTGACGTACGGGTCACCAACGTCGAGCCGGGGCTCACGGAGACCGAGCTGAAGGCGCACGTCGGCAACGCGGAGCTGTCCGGGCAGCTGGACGGCATGCTCCAGGCGATCGGCAGCCTCGCGGCGGCGGAGGTCGCGGACGTCGTCGCCTACGCCACCAGCCGCCCCCGGCACGTCAACCTGCGCCAGATCATGGTGCTGCCGACCCGGCAGGCGTGAACCCCTCAGTCCTCCCGGGAGGCCCGGCGCCCGGCGAGGATCTCCGGGTTGTGCCGGACCGCCTGGGCCACGTTGACGCCGACGATGCCGACCCAGGTGGTCACCACCCCGGTCATGTCCGCGAAGGCGCCGCCGATCGCGGACAGCGGGATCGCCAGCACCAGCGAGACGATCGCGAAGCCGAAGCGCTCGGCCCAGCTGTCGCCGCCCTTCGGCCGCCGGGCACCGCGCGCGTCCACCATCCGCTGCTCGGCCAGGTGCCGCCGCACCCGGCGGTCCACCACGTCGTCGATCCGCTGGTCGACCTTCTCCAGGAAGGACTCGACGAGTGCGGAGTCGTACTCCTCGCCCAGTTCCCTGCGTGCCCGCACGGTGGCGTCCAGGTCCTTCTCGAGGTCCACGTCCCGTGAGTCCAGTGCGCTCATGCGCTCCACCCTAGGGAGCGGTCATGCCCGCCGCACTGGGGACAACCCCCCTCTTCGCCCCGGCGCCGCCGGCCGTGAGCACCCCGCAGGACTCCAGGACCCTGCGGTGGTCCAGGTCCACCCCGCTGATCCGGACGTCGACGCCCCGCCCGCGCAGCTCGGCGACCGCCTCCTTCAGCGCCAGCGCGCCGGTCGCGTCCACCGCCGTGAGACCGGACAGGCGCAGGTCGACCGCCGAGACCCCGTCGTGCAGGTCGGCGAGCCCGCATCGGAAGCGGTGGGCGGCGGCGAACAGCAGCGGGCCGTCGAACCGGTAGGTCACCGTGCCAACCTGGCCCGGCAGTTCGTCGGCGGCGGCCGGGGTGAGCCGGGTGCCGCGCATCGCCGCGCGCAACGCCAGCAGCACCGAGACGCCGAGGCCGATCAGCACCGCCCGCACCAGGTCCAGGGCGAGCGTGGCGCCGGCGGTGAGGACCAGCACCAGAGCGTCGCCGCGGGTGGCCCGGGCCATCGCCCTTACCGCGTCCCGCTCCACCATGCGTACGGCCGTCGCCAGCAGCACCCCGGCCAGCGCGGCCAGCGGGACACGGCCCACCAGCGGGGCGGCGACCGCCGCGATCCCGGCGAGGATCACCGCGTGCGCGAGCGCGGCCAGCCGGGAGGCGGCGCCGGTGCGGACGTTGACCGCCGTGCGGGCGATGGCACCGGTGGCCGGGACCCCGCCGAACAGCGGGGCGGCGAGGTTGGCGATGCCCTGCCCGAACAGTTCCTTGGACGGGTCGTGCCGCTGGCCGGGCCGCATCCCGTCGGCGACCGACGCCGACAGCAGGGACTCCAGCGCGGCCAGCGCGGCCACCGCGGCGGCAGGGGCGAGCAGGGAGGGGAGACGGGAGAGGTCCAGGAAGGAGAGGGAGGGCGCCGGCAGGGACGCGGGCAGGGTTCCGATGCGGGTGACGGACAGGTGCAGCGCCTCGGCCACGCCGGTGGCCGCGGCCACCGCGACCAGGGAGAAGGGCACGGCCGGCCTCCAGCGGGCGCCGGCCGGCACGATCGCCGCCGCGCCGACGGCCAGCAGCAGCGCCGGCCAGTGCGGGACGCGCCCGAACTCCCGCGCCGCCCGTACGGCGACCACGACGACCTGCTCGCCGTGCGGGGTGGGCACGCCGAGCGCGGCCGGCACCTGCTGGAGGGCGATCACACAGGCGATGCCGAGGGTGAAACCGGCGATCACCGGCGCGGGGACGTACGCCATCGCCGCGCCCGCCCGAGCGAAGGCGAGGAGCAGCAGCAGGGCGCCCGCCATCAGGCCGACGGTGAGGACGCCGTCGGAGCCGTAGCGATGCACGATCGGCACGAGGACGACGGTCATCGCGCCGGTCGGGCCGCTGACCTGGCGGGCGCTGCCGCCGCACAGCGCGGCCAGCGCACCGGCGACGACCGCCGTGGTCAGCCCGGCGGCGGCGCCGAGTCCGGAGGTGACGCCGAAGCCGAGGGCCAGGGGCAGGGCGACGACGGCGACGGTCAGCCCGCACAGCAGGTCGCGGCGCGGGGCCAGGGCCATGGAGCGGAGGTCGGCGGGGGAGGGCAGGACGGACAGGGCTCGGTTCAGTTTCATGGCTTCTTCAGGGGTGGGTTCAGGGCAGCAGGGACACGAGCCCCGTGTCCAGGTCGGAACGGGCGGCCGCGACGTGGGCCGAGGTGAAGGCCGGGTCGGCGCGGATCGCGTCCCGGACCCAGGCCGTGTGGGCGCGCATGGTGTGCTCGGCCCAGTCGCCGGGCAGCGCCCGGGTGCGGCAGGCGGCGGGTGCGATCTCGTCCACCAGCAGCTCCAGGTGGCCCGGCACCGGCGCCCCCGTGCGCAGATGGTCCAGCGTGGCGGCGACGGCTCCGCAGCGCTCGTGCCCGAGCACCAGCACCAGCGGGACGCCCAGCTCCTGGACGCCGTACTGGATGGAGCCGAGCACGGCCTCGTCCAGCACCTGGCCGGCGGTCCTTATGCACAGCACGTCGCCGAGTCCCAGGTCGAAGACCAGCTCCGGCGGCACCCGGGAGTCGATGCAGCCGACGATCACCGCGAACGGGTCCTGTGCGGCGGCCAGCAGGTGGCGCCGGCCGGGGCTGTCGTGCGGGTGACGGGGGTGGCCGGCCGCGTAGCGGCGGTTGCCCGCGAGGAGTTCGTCGAGGGCGGTACGCGCGGTGTGCGCCGCGCTCGGGGGGAGGGGACGGGGACCGGGGGCGGCCGTCGCCGGGGCGGCGGTCAGGGCGGTGACGGCGGTGGCCGTCAGGAAGGCCCTGCGGTTGGAGGCCATGACGCTTCCTCAGGAGTCGTGCCAGTAGCGCACGTTCACCGTAAGCAGCCGTCCGATCACCCTGAGTGTCTGTTTAACGACACTTGGCTGTTTCGTCGTCGGATCATCGCCACGGCGATACCGCCCCTTGCCCGGCTGCATAACGTCATGCAGAGTTCTTGGTGTGTGAATAGCTGAGGGGAGTCCAGGCTTGCTGTCGTCTCGTATCGGGGGTGTGCCGACGGGGCACGCTGTACTCTCCCGGGGCGTCGAGGAACGGGCGGGTTTCGCCTCGCTCGCAGCGTCGGTCTGGAGGGGGAGCACGGCATGAGCGTGGACAGGAGTACCGGTGTGACGTCCGAGGCGACGACCGAGGTGGCTTCCGAGGTCATGTCCGCTGTGGCGGACAGCCCGGCCGCCCGACTGCAGGTGCTCTTCGAGGGGCACCGGCTCACGCCCACCCAGCGCCGCATCGCGCACAGCATGGTGCGCCGGGCCGCCGACGTGCCCTTCCTGTCCAGCGTGGAGCTGGCCGAGCTGGCCGGGGTCAGCCAGCCGTCGGTGACCCGGTTCGCGGTCGCCCTCGGCTTCGACGGCTACCCCGCGCTGCGCAAGCACCTGCGTGAGGTCGTGCCCGCCGAACCGGCCGCGGAGGCGGGCTCCTACAACGAGTACCAGCAGGCCGTCGAGGCCGAGATCGAGAACCTGAAGCACCTCGCGGAGCTGCTCGCCGACCCCCGCCCGGTGCAGCGGGCCGGCCGGGTCCTGGCCGCCTCCCGCCCGCTGCCGGTGCTCGGGCTGCGGGCCGCCGCCTCCCAGGCGTACGGCTTCGCGTACTTCGCCGCCAAGGTCCACCCGGACGTCCGGCTGCTCAACGAGGGCGGCACGATGATCCACGACCGCATCGACGCGGCCGTCCGCGCGGGCGCCTCCGCCCTGCTGTGCTTTGCGCTGCCCCGGCATCCGCGCGAGGTCGTCGACACCCTCGCCTACGCCAAGGAGGCGGGCCTGACCGTCGTCACGGTGGCCGACTCCGCCTTCGCGCCCGTCGCCAAGTACTCCGACCTGCTGCTGCCCGCCGCCGTCGGCACCGGGCTCGCCTTCGACACCGCGTGCGCGCCCATGCTGCTCGGGCGGGTGCTGCTGGAGGCGGTCTGCGACGACCTGCCGGACGCCCAGGCCCGGCTGGAGGAGTTCGACGCGCACGCGGCGGCCCGCGGACTGTTCGTCGAATAGGCCGAACGGGCCGAACGGCCCGGCGCGCTCTCAGACTCGTCTCACGTTCGCTCGTTACCGTGCCCGGCCGACAGCACTGTGCCGGGACGATGAGGAGGCGGATCGTGGCGCGTGGAGGACAGGGGCTGGCCCGGGTGGCCGTCGTCGTACGGGCCGGGGCCGCACCGCTGTGGTGGTTCGGGGTGTTCGCCGCGGGGATCGGGGTCCTGCTGCCCGGGGTGACCGGGCGCCGGATCGGCGTGCTCGCGGGGGCCGCCCTGTTCCTGGTCACCGCCGCGGTCGTGGCGCTGGTCCGGCACAGGCGGTACGCCGCCCTCGCCCGCGGGGCCGCCCGTGCGGGCAAGTTCGACGTCCTGCAGGACCGGGCGGTGACCGTGCGCACCTGGCGCCGGGGGCACCGCTGGTGGCTGCTGCTCGCCTTCGCCGTCGCGTTCGGCAGCTCCTTCGCGGTGCCCGCGGCCGGGGGCATGCTCCTCGCCGGGGCCGGCACCGGGCTGCGGCTGAAGGCCGCCTGGCTCGGGCGGCGCGAGCGGGCCGAGGACACCCTGCTGTGGGTGCGGGTCGACTGGCTCGACCGGCGGGGCGGAAGCCCGGCGGGCGCGGCCGTGAAGGGCCTGCGCGGCACGGGCCTCGCGGCCAGCGACGCGGCCCCGGGCGGGACCCGCCGCCGCGCCGCAGCGCTCGTCTGACCTGTCAGACCTCCAGCGTTGCCTCGATCCCCTTCAGTTGGTGCCGGGCCATCGCCAGGTTGGCCCGGCTGGCGTCCAGGACCAGATAGAGGAACAGGCCGTTGCCGCCGCGGCCCTTGAGCAGACGGATCAGGTGGTACTGGTCCGACAGCGTGATCAGGATGTCCTCGATGTCGCCCTTGAGGCCCAGGTGCTCCATCGTGCGCATCTTGGCGCGGATCACGTCCGTGTTGCCGGCGGCGGCCACGTTCAGGTCGAAGCTCTTGCTGCCGCCCATCGTGCCCAGCGCCATGCCGCTGGTGTAGTCGACGAGCGCGACGCCGGTGGCGCCCTCGATGGAGGTCAGCGCCTCTTTCAGTGCGGTTTCGGTGTTGGCCATGGTGGTCCTTTCAGCTGTCGGTTGCGGTGCGCGCTTCGGTCGTGGTGCGTGGCGTGCGTGTGGTTCTGGTCCGTGATGCGGGTGTGGTCCTGGTGGCCGGCCGGGTGGCTTCCGCGGCGGCTTCGGCGGCGTCGAGCACTTCCCCGACGCGGGCGGCCGCGCGGCGGCCCTCCAGATGCAGCCGGCCGACGTTGACCCGGTCCTGGGCGAGCAGCGTCAGCACGGCGGTGCGGCCGGCCGCGTAGGTGGCGACGTAGCCGTTCTCGCCGCGCACCAGCAGCTCCCGGAAGCCGCTGTTCCCGGTCGCGTCGGCCATCCGTACGGCGACGCCCAGCGCGGCCGCGGTGAGTGCCGCCAGCCCCTCCGGGTCGACACCGGGGGTGTCGTGGGCGACGGCGAGACCGTCGACGCCGGCCGCGAGGGCGCCGGTGAGCTGCGGCACGCGGGTCCGCAGTCGACGCAGCTCGTCCAGGACGGCGTCGAGGTCCTGTGCGGACACCATCAGCTCTCTCCTCTCGGCGGGTTGGTGCCGTTCAAAGCGCCTCCAGCGCATCCCTGAGCCTCTTCAGCAGCGCGATGTCGGGGTCGGTGACCGTGAGCGGGGGAGCCGGGGGCACCGGCGGGGGAACGGGGGTCACGGCTTTCGGCCTGAGGAGTCCGGCCGCCGAGAGCCGGCGTACGTCCACCAGCGTGTGGAAGGCCTGCCTGCCCAGGTTGCGGGCGATCTCCGGGGCCGTGCGGACGCCGTCCACCCGGTCCAGGACCGCCCGCTGGCGGGGGGTGACCGGCGCCGTGGCGGCCGGGTCGGCGCGGATCAGCGGCACGTTGTCGGTCGCCGGGTCCGGCCACAGGCGGTGCAGCAGCAGCCGGCGGCGCAGCGTCTCGCGTTCCAGCGCGATGACCGGAACCGAGGGCAGCGGGCCGAGGCGGGGCGCCCGGGCGTACCGGAAGCGGCCCGGGGCGCTGCTCGGCGACAGGGCGAAGTACCCGGCGTCGTACAGCGCGTCCAGGTGGCACAGCTCCAGCGCGCCCTCCGGGAGCAGCCCGGCGTCCAGCAGCAGCCGGGCCGCGTCCGTCGGGCCGTCGGCCTGCGCGGCAGCCCGCTGCCAGGCGGTCGTGGCCAGGGTGCCGTGGGCCGTGAGGAGCACGTCGAGACCAGGGGCATGGGGGCTCTCGGCGTGCACCACCCGGCCCTCGGCGAGGTGCAGGGTGCCGTGCTCGCGGACGAGGACGCCGGTGGCCTGCTCCTCGGCGAGCCGGCGGAGCATCGGGGACAGCGCGCCCGCCGTACGGTCCTGGGCCGCAGACCTGTCCCGCACCGGCAGCGGCGGAGGCGTTTCGACCATCGTCATCCCAGCACCAACCGGGCAGCCATCTCGCCGAGCCGGATCCGGGCGAGGGCGAGATTGCCCTCCTCCCGGCCCAGCCACAGGTGCAGGAAGACGCTGCTGTCGAAGGACGTGTCCACGAACCGCAGCAGGTGGTAGCTGTCGTGGTTGCTGACGATCACGTCCTCGACGGGCGGGCCGACGTCGTCGCCGTCCCCGGCCGCGAAGGCACCGTGTTCGGCGGCCAGCCGCGCCAGTTCGGCGGCCTCGGCCGCGGTGGTCTCGTGGTCACCGCCGGGGGCGTCCCCGACGGTGCCCAGGGCCAGTCCGCTCGTCCAGTCCACCAGGGAGGCTCCCCGGGCACCGGGCAACCGCATCGCTTCCAGCAAGCACTCGTCGATTCCGGGCACCCTGGCTTCCCTCCCGCCTGTGACTCCGGTTGAGTGACAGGGACACTACGCAACGTATGCGCGAGAGGTGAGCGCTTTGGCATTTTCCGGTGGAACATGCATCCGGCGTACTAGTGTGGGTCAACTGACGACTGTTTCACGGCAGTTGATCCAGTTGTTCGAGATGTGTCCGGGGTACGTCAACGGCTTCCGGGCGCGTGCAGGGTGGTGAGAGCGGATGCGTGCGCCCCACCGGACTCGGCCACGACCTCCGCCACGGTCTGCGGCTCCCGCACGGTCGCGAAGGCCACGCCTCCCGTGCCGTCGGGCGCGAAGCCGTAGATCCCCGGGCGGGCGAGGGAGTTGTAGGCGTAGTGGTGGGCGAAGTAGTACGCGCCCGTGTCCAGCGCCGCCGCGTAGTCGCCCTGCTCCAGCAGGGGCAGTGTGCGCCCCTCGGCGAGCAGGTCGCCCGAGAAGCAGGCCGGGCCGGCCACGTCCTGCACCACCTCGGGGCCCGGCCGGGGCCGCCCCTTGGCGTCGTACGCGGCGATCCGCAGCGGCCACGCCCCGGGTGCGTACACGGTCCGCGTGGCCACCTGTACACCCGCGTGCGTCACCGCGATCCGCCGCCCGCCGGAGCTCTTGGTGTACTCCACCCGTGCCACCACCGTGCCGTGCCTGGCCAGCAGCGACCGCCCGAACTCGGTCACCAGCCCGTACCGCCCGTCGAACAGCCCCGGCACCTCCTCTGCCAGCAGGCGCGCGTACTGGGCGTACGTCGGCGCCGTCGCCTCCGCCGTGAAGTCGACCGGCAGCCCGCCGCCGATGTCGAGCGTGTCGATCTGCCGCCGTCCGATCCGCGCGTTGATCTCCTCCGCGAGCGCGTACGTCTCCGCCACGCCCCGTGCCAGCAGCGGCAGCGGGATGCCCTGTGAACCGGTGTGCGCGTGCAGCCGGGTCAGCCACGGCCGGTCCGCGTACGCCCGCACGACCCACTCCCGGGCCCCCTCGTCGCGCAGCGCCACCCCGAACTTGGAGGTCTCCGTCGCCGTCGAGGTCGCCCCGATGGTGCCGCCGCCGATCTGCGGGTTGACCCGGATGCCGAGCGGCGATTGGCCGGGCGCCGTGGAGGTGCCTCCCCCGCCTTTCGGGCCGTGGGGGAGGACGAGGGCGTCGAGCCGGTCCAGCTCCTGCGGGTTGTCCGCGTTGACGGCGATGCCCAGCGCGAGCGCCTCGCGCAGCTCGGCCGGGGTCTTGGCGGGGGAGTCGAGCACCGTCCGGTCCGGCGGCACCCCCGCCGCCCGCGCCAGCGCCAGCTCGCCCGGGCTCGCCACCTCCGCGCCGATGCCCTCCTCGTGCAGCAGGCGCAGTACCGGCACCAGCGGGGTCGCCTTCACCGCGAAGGCGTGCAGCACCGGCGTCCCCGGCGCCGTGACCGCGTCGAACGCCGCCCGCAGGGCAGCCGCCGACTCCCGGATGCCGGTGACGTCCAGCAGTGCCACCACGGCCGCGTCCGGCCCCAGCAGCCCCTGCTCCACCGCGCCACGCACCGCCTCGTCCCGCCGGGCGGCCCGCTCCCGGGCCTCGCTGTCGGTGTCCTGGTCCACGACCTGTCCTCCTGCCGCCCTGCCCGCGTGTTCGGGTGATTCCAGCCAAACACCCGCGACGCGCTGACGGTGTGCCGCCGATGTATTGACTAGTTCTATTCAGGAAGTCAGGATGTGAATAGAGATAGCAACAGGAGGAGGCAGACGATGTCGGGACCCCGCCCCGTACGAGCACCGCGCGGCACGGAACTGAGCGCCCTGGGATGGCAGCAGGAAGCCGCTCTGCGGATGCTGCAGAACAACCTCGACCCCGAGGTCGCCGAGCACCCCGACAAGCTCGTCGTCTACGGCGGCACCGGCAAGGCCGCCCGTGACTGGCGCTCCTTCGACGCGATGGTGCGCACGCTGAGGACCCTCAAGCAGGACGAGACCATGCTGGTCCAGTCCGGCCGCCCGGTCGGCGTCATGCAGACCCACGAGTGGGCCCCGCGTGTCCTCATCGCCAACTCCAACCTGGTCGGCGACTGGGCCAACTGGGAGGAGTTCCGCCGTCTGGAGGCCCTCGGCCTGACCATGTACGGCCAGATGACCGCCGGCTCCTGGATCTACATCGGCACCCAGGGCATCCTGCAGGGCACCTACGAGACCTTCGCCGCCGTCGCCGCGAAGAAGTTCAACGGCACCCTCGCCGGGACCATCACCCTCACCGCCGGCCTCGGTGGCATGGGCGGCGCCCAGCCGCTCGCCGTGACCATGAACGACGGCGTCGCCATCTGTATCGACTGCGACCCGCGCGCCATCGAGCGCCGCATCGAGCACCGCTACCTGGACGTCAGGGCCGACAACCTCGACCACGCGCTCCAGCTGGCCACCGAGGCCCGTGACCAGCGCAAGCCGCTCTCCATCGGCGTCCTCGGCAACGCCGCCGAGCTGGTCCCGCAGCTGCTCGCGATGAACGCCCCGATCGACATCGTCACCGACCAGACCTCCGCCCACGACCCGCTGTCCTACCTGCCGGTCGGCGTGGCCTTCGAGGACATGGCCGACGCCGCCGCCAAGGACCCGGCCGGCTTCACCACGCGGGCCCGTGAGGCGATGGCGAAGCACGTCGAGGCGATGGTCGGCTTCATGGACGCCGGTGCCGAGGTCTTCGACTACGGCAACTCCATCCGCGGCGAGGCCCAGCTGGCCGGCTACGACCGCGCGTTCGCCTTCCCCGGCTTCGTCCCCGCCTACATCCGTCCCCTCTTCTGCGAGGGCAAGGGCCCGTTCCGCTGGGCCGCGCTGTCCGGCGAGGCCTCGGACATCGCCAAGACCGACAAGGCGATCCTGGAGCTCTTCCCGGAGAACGAGTCCCTGCACCGCTGGATCAAGATGGCCGGCGAGCGCGTCCACTTCCAGGGCCTGCCCGCCCGTATCTGCTGGCTCGGCTACGGCGAGCGCGACAAGGCCGGCGAGCGCTTCAACGACATGGTGGCCTCCGGCGAGCTGGCGGCTCCGCTGGCCATCGGCCGCGACCACCTGGACTGCGGCTCCGTCGCCTCCCCGTACCGCGAGACCGAGGCCATGCTCGACGGCTCCGACGCGATCGCCGACTGGCCGCTGCTGAACGCGATGGTCAATGTGGCCTCCGGTGCGTCGTGGGTGTCCATCCACCACGGCGGTGGCGTGGGCATGGGCCGCTCCATCCACGCCGGCCAGGTCACGGTGGCCGACGGCACGAAGCTGGCCGGCGAGAAGATCCGGCGTGTCCTCACCAACGACCCCGGTATGGGTGTCATCCGGCACGTGGACGCCGGGTACGACATCGCGGAGTCGGTCGCGCAGGAGCGCGGGGTCCGGGTGCCTATGCGCGAGGGTGACCAGGCGTGACCTTCCACAGCATGTGGGCGGAGCTGCTGCCGATCGGCCGCAGCTCCGCCTCCGGCGGCTACCGGCGCTACGCCTGGACCGGTGCCGACGCCGAATGCCGTGCCTGGTTCCAGGAACAGGCCGAGGCGCGGGGGCTGGCCTACGAGGTCGACCGGAACGGGAACCAGTGGGCCTGGCTCGGGGACCCGGCCGCCGGGGACGCCGTCGTCACCGGGTCGCATCTGGACTCGGTGCCGGACGGCGGCGCCTTCGACGGGCCTCTCGGGGTCGTCTCCTCCTTCGCCGCCCTGGACGAGCTGCGCAGCAGGAACGTGCGGTTCGCCAAGCCCCTCGCCATCGTCAACTTCGGTGACGAGGAGGGTGCCCGGTTCGGGCTGGCCTGTGTCGGCTCCCGGCTCACCGCGGGGGAGCTGACCGTCGAGCAGGCCCATCGGCTCACCGACGGCGACGGGATCAGCCTGCCCAAGGCCATGGAGGCCGCCGGCTACGACCCCGACGGCATCGGGGCCGACCCGGAGCGGCTGGCCCGTATCGGTGCCTTCGTCGAGCTGCACGTCGAGCAGGGCCGCGCGCTGGACCTGTCCGGCGACCGGGTCGGCGTCGCCAGTGCCATCTGGCCGCACGGCCGCTGGCGCTTCGACTTCCGGGGCGAGGCCAACCACGCCGGCACGACCCGGCTGGTCGACCGGCGCGACCCGATGCTGTCGTACGCCGAGACCGTGCTGGCCGCCCGCCGGGAGGCCGAACTCGCCGGTGCCGTCGCCACCTTCGGCAAGATCTCCGTCGAGCCGAACGGCGTCAACGCCATCCCCTCCCTGGTGCGCGGCTGGCTCGACTCCCGCGCCGCCGACCAGCAGACCCTGGACACGGTCGTCGGCGGCATCGAGAAGGCCGCCCGGGAGTACGCGGACGCCCACGGCATCGACCTCGACGTCGTCCGGGAGTCCTTCACCCCGGTGGTCGAGTTCGACCACGCGCTCCGTGACGAACTGGGCCGAATCCTGGGCAGGGACACCGGACTGAAGGTGCCCGTCCTCGGGACCGGCGCCGGACACGACGCCGGAATCCTCTCCGGGCGCATTCCGACCGCCATGCTGTTCGTGCGCAACCCCACCGGCGTCTCGCACTCCCCGGCCGAGTTCGCGGCCGAGGACGACTGCGTGGCCGGGGTGAGCGCGCTCGCCGACGTACTGGAAGGGCTGGCCTGCACGTGACCACACGGACGTACTGGCTGGAGCACGCCTGGCTCGACACCAACGTCGAGCCGGGCGTGGCCCTCACTGTGTCGATCAGCGGCTCCGCCGCGGGGCCGGGTGGCCGTATCACCGCCGTCCGCACGGGCGTCACCACCCCGCCGCCCGGCGCCGAGATCCTGCGCGGACTGACCCTCCCCGGCCTGGCCAACGCCCACTCGCACGCCTTCCACCGGGCGCTGCGCGGCACGGTCCAGGTCGGCTCCGGCACCTTCTGGACCTGGCGCGAGGTGATGTACTCCGTCGCCGACCACCTGACCCCGGAGACCTACCACGCCCTCGCCCGCGCGGTGTACGCCGAGATGGCCCTGGCCGGCGTCACCTGTGTCGGTGAGTTCCACTACGTGCACCACGCCCCCGGCGGCAGGCCCTACGCCGACCCCAACGCCATGGGCGAGGCGCTGATCGCGGCGGCCGCCGAGGCCGGAATCCGCATCACCCTGCTGGACACGGCCTACCTCTCCTCCGGCTTCGGAGCGGAACCCGACGCGCACCAGATGCGCTTCTCCGACGGCGACGCGGAGGCCTGGGCCGAACGCTGTGCAGTTCTCAAGGAGCGGGACCACGCGCGGATCGGCGCTGCGATTCACTCCGTACGGGCCGTGCCCGCGGACCAGTTGTCGACCGTGGCGCGGTGGGCGCAGGAGCGGCGGGCCCCGCTGCACGTGCACCTGTCCGAGCAGACGGCGGAGAACGACGCCTGCCAGGCCGCGCACGGCTGCACCCCCACCCGGCTGCTCGCCGACCACGGCGTCCTCGGGCCGCGCACCACCGGTGTGCACAACACGCACCTCACCGACGAGGACATCGCGCTGCTCGGTGACTCCGGCACCGGCACCTGCATGTGCCCGACGACCGAGCGCGACCTGGCGGACGGCATCGGCCCCGCCGTCGCCCTGCAGCGGGCGGGCTCCCCGCTCTCCCTCGGCTCCGACAGCCACGCCGTCATCGACCTGCTCGAAGAGGCACGCGCGATGGAGCTGAACGAGCGGCTGCGCACCCGCACCCGGGGCCACTGGACCGCCGCGGCGCTGCTGCGGGCCGCCGCTACCGACGGCCACGCGGCCCTCGGCTGGACGGACGCCGGCACCATCGAACCCGGTGCGCTCGCCGACCTGACGACGATCGCCCTGGACTCGGTCAGGACGGCCGGGCCGCTGCCCAGGCTGGGCGCCGAGACGGCCGTATTCGCGGCGAGCGCGGCGGACGTACGGCACACGATCGTGGGCGGCCGCCATGTCGTACGGGACGGTGTGCACGCGCTCGTGCCCGACGTGCCGTCGGCACTCGCGGAAGCGATCGACGCCCTGCGCGGCTGACCACCGCCGAACCCCACCCGGCCACCCCTGAGGACACCATGAGCAGCAGCACCGCCATCACCAACATCGCCACGCTGGTCACCAACGACCCCTCCCTCGGATGGGGGTCCCCCCGCTCGAGTAAATTCGAGAGTGGGGGAGGATCCCCCCTGGGCCTGATCCAGGACGCGGCCGTCGTCATCGACGGCGACCGCGTCGTGTGGACCGGTGAATCCAGCAAAGCACCCGCCACTGACAACCGGGTCGACGCGGGCGGCCGGGCGGTGCTGCCGGGCTTCGTGGACTCCCATTCCCACCTGGTCTTCGCCGGCGACCGCACGCAGGAGTTCAACGCCCGCATGTCCGGCCGCTCCTACACGGCGGGCGGCATCCGCACCACGGTCGCGGCCACCCGCGCCGCGACCGACGCGGAACTGGAGGCGAACCTCACCCACTACCTGGACGAGGCCCTTCGCCAGGGCACCACCACCTTCGAGACGAAGTCGGGCTACGGCCTCACGGTCGAGGACGAGTCCCGCGCCCTCGCCATCGCGGCCCGGCACACCGACGAGGTGACGTACCTCGGCGCCCACATCGTCTCCCCGGACTACGCCGACGACCCGGCGGCCTACGTCGCCCTGGTCACCGGCGAGATGCTGGACGCCTGCGCGCCCCACGCCCGCTGGATCGACGTCTTCTGCGAGAAGGGCGCCTTCGACGGCGACCAGGCCCGCACGATCCTGACCGCGGGCCAGGCCAAGGGGCTGCACCCCCGCGTCCACGCCAACCAGCTCTCCTACGGACCCGGCGTCCAGCTGGCCGTCGAACTGGACGCGGCGAGCGCCGACCACTGCACCCACCTCACGGACGCGGACGTCGACGCCCTCGCGAACGGCAACACGGTCGCCACGCTCCTGCCCGGCGCCGAGTTCTCCACCCGCGCCGAGTGGCCGAACGCCCGCCGCCTCCTGGACGCGGGCGTGACGGTCGCCCTCTCCACGGACTGCAACCCGGGCTCGTCCTTCACCTCGTCCGTGCCCTTCTGCATCGCCCTGGCCGTCCGGGACATGCGGATGACCCCCGACGAGGCGGTCTGGTCGGCCACCGCGGGCGGCGCCGCGGCCCTGCGCCGCACGGACGTCGGCCGGCTCACCCCGGGCGCGTACGCGGACCTGACGCTCCTGGACGCCCCGAGCCACGTCCACCTGGCGTACCGGCCGGGTGTGCCGCTGGTCAGCGGGGTCTGGCGCAGGGGCGAGCGGGTCGTGTGAGTGCGCGGGTGGGGGTCGTGTTCAGGCGGCCCCCGCCCGCCACCGCTGCGCCGAACCCCCGTCCAACGGATCCAGCCCCACCCCGCCCCAGCCCTCCGGCGTCACCGCCGTCTCGATGGCGATCGCCGGGCGGATCGTGCCGTCGGGGTCGACGGTGAAGCGGAGGTTCTGGCCGTTGGAGCCGTAGACCGAGTCGCAGCCCCAGATGCCCACGCCGCGGTCGGTCGAGCCGCGGCTGTCCAGGCAGAAGTCGGAGTCGGCGGCCGAGCGGAGGACACCCAGGTAGGTGTCGAGACGCCAGCGCTGGGTGGGGGAGGAGGAACAGGGGGCCGTGATGACGTCGTTGCCCTGGGAGAGGTCGCCGTCGCGGATGTCCAGGCAGCGGCCCGTGGCGAGGTTCACCACCTGGGCGTAGGTGCTGCCCGGGGGCGAGAACGAGGGTGTGGGGGACGGACTCGGGGTGCGGCTGGGGCGCGGCGACGGGGTCGGCCGCTGTGAAGACCGCTTCGGGGACGGGGACGGGGACTCGGTGGTGCGGGTCGGGGTCGGCGAGGGGGACGGGGTCAGCGAGACCGTCGCCGTCACCGTCACCGGTGGGGGTGTGGGCGTGGCGGCCACCGGCTGCCGGGCGGAGTCGTCCGGCGAGGACAGCAGGAACACCAGCAGCGGGAGCAGGGCCACGCCCAGGGCCGCCGAGGCCAGCAGGTAGCGGCGCTGCGGCGGCCGACTCCCCTGGGCGGCAGGCGGTTCAGGGGCGAGGAAGGGCTCGTCGGGGCGGATGTACGACGTCCCGTTCCACGGCAGCAGGCCCTCCGCCAGGGTCTGCCTCGGGGCGTCCCGCAGCGCCGTCAGGTCCTCGAACGCGGCCGTGCAGTAGGGGCAGCGGGCCCGGTGGGCGTCCAGGTCGGGGCTGCGGCGGGGGCCGTCCTGCCGTACCGCCTCCTCGATGAGCCGGCGGAAGTCGGCGCAGTGCGGGTCGTCGGAGGCGGCCAGACGGTGTCTCAGGCACGCCTCGGCCAGGGACTTGAGGGCCGGCTGGATGCAGTGGGCCACGTCCGCGCGGCTCAGACCGAGGAAGGCCGCGGTGCGCTCCACGGGTTCCGCTTCGAGGACGCCGTACCAGATCAGTCCCTGGGTGCGGGACGGGAGCGTCTGGAACGCCGGGAGGAGCGGAGGGGTCGGGCCGTCGGGCAGGCTGCTGGAGTTCAGGACCAGGAGCAGGGCCGGGTCCACCCCCGCGGAGCGTTCGTCGCTCGCCCAGCCGGCGGCCAGTTGCGCGGTGAGGAGCAGGAGTTGGTGGCGCAGCGGGACGCTCGGTTCCCGGCCGCGGGCCGTCTCACGGGCCGCCGTGGTGATGGCCTCCGCCGCCAGCCGGCGCGCGGCGGACTCGCTCGCGGTGCACAGCCGGGCGTAGGCGAGCACTGCCGGGTGGTGCCGGCGGCGCAGCTCCTGCAGTGCTGGGTAGGCCGTCGGGGTGGGGGCGCGCAGCAGTTCCGTCAGCCGCGCGTCCGGTGCGTCCGCGTGTTCCGCGCCCGGTTCGGCCCGGTCGCCGCCCTGAGCCATCCCGCACACTCCGTCCCCGAGGCCTTTGACGTACCCGTCAGTTGTGGGGGCCCATCGTGGTGGAGGGGTGCGGTTCGGAAAAGACGTTTCCCTGGGTAACCACATAACGGTTCGGGTGATCGAACACGGCGAAGCGGCCCGGCGCCGTCGGCCGAGCCGCTTCCCGCGGGTGAAGGAGGGTCACTCCTCCAGGGTCAGCCCCCTGCGCAGCCGCACCAGGGTCCGCGACAGCAGGCGGGAGACGTGCATCTGGGAGATGCCCAGTTCCTCGCCGATCTCCGACTGGGTCATGCCCGCGACGAAGCGCAGGGAGAGGATCTTCCGTTCCCGGGGCGGGAGTTCGGCGATCAGGGGCTTCAACGACTCGACGTACTCGATGCCTTCGAGCCCGTGGTCCTCGTATCCGATGCGGTCCGCGAGCGCGCCCTCGGAGTCGTCCTCCTCGGGCTGGGCGTCCAGGGAGGATGCGGTGTAGGCGTTCGAGGCGGCCATGCCCTCGACGACCTCGTCGTTGGACAGGCCGAGCCGCTCGGCGAGTTCCCCGACCGTGGGGGCCCGGTCCAGCTTCTGGGCCAGTTCGTCCCCGGCCTTGGCCAGGTCGAGGCGCAGCTCCTGCAGCCGGCGGGGTACGCGTACGGACCACGAGGTGTCGCGGAAGAAGCGCTTGATCTCGCCGATGATGGTCGGCATCGCGAAGGTGGGGAACTCCACGCCGCGAGTGAGTTCGAAGCGGTCGATCGCCTTGATCAGGCCGATGGTGCCGACCTGGACGATGTCCTCCATCGGTTCGCTGCGGGAGCGGAAGCGGGAGGCCGCGAACTTGACGAGCGCGAGGTTCAGTTCGACGAGCGTGTTGCGGACGTACGCGTACTCGTGCGTGCCTTCCTCCAGCGACGCCAGCCGCTCGAAGAGGGTCTTGGACAGGGCCCGCGCGTCCACCGGGTCGACCTCGTCGAAGGGCGGGATCTCCGGGAGCCCCGCGAGGGGGTCGTGGGTGTCGGCGGGATCGAGGGGGTGATCCAGTTGTTCCCGTGGGGGTGTCGACGTCGCGATACGGGTAGGCGATTCGTCGAGCCGGGGTGACATGGGTGTCCTCCGTCGTTCTCGGCATATGGCTGCCGAAGCCAATACGTGCACTGCGGTGTGCGGCGCCTCCGAAGCCGGCGTGTAGGGATGTGTGTCCCTACTAGCCCTACCTGCTTCGGCGAGTCGATCGCAAGTACGTTCTGTAGTGATATGTCCTACTGCGTGAGGTTGTTCGGGTGTCGGAGAGTGTGAGGAAGGCGTAGTGTTCGAGGGCGTCAGTAGCAGCCACGACCTCGGGAGAGAGACGGCATGGACCACGGGACGGTCGGCAGCGCACAGTCGGGCCGGCTTCTGGTGGAGGTGCGCGAAGTGGGCTCCAGTGCCGTAGTGACACCGGCGGGTGAGCTCGATCACCACACCGCCGATCTTCTGCGCGAGCCGCTCGACGACCTTCTGGGCAAAGGGTTCTCACGCCTCGTGGTGGACTGCTCACGGCTGGAGTTCTGCGACTCCACCGGCCTGAACGTATTGCTCGGAACCCGGCTGAAGGCGGAGGCCGCCGGTGGCGGAGTGCACTTGTCCGGGATGCTTCCGGTGGTCGCCCGGGTGTTCGAGATCACGGGAGCGGGCGCGGTCTTCACCGTCCATGACTCCCTGGAGGCGGCGCTGGCCGGCGAGGCCGACTGAGCCCCGTGCCCCGGCCGTCCCCTGTGGGGCCGTGGCCCGGCGTGGCGCGCGTCATGCCCAGAACGGGGGTGTTCTCCCGGATCCGTCGGGCAGGAGCATGCTGAACGCGTCGGCCGCCGGGGGGCGGACCGCCCGGGGGGTCGGTGAAACGGCCCGGGCCGGACGTCCGAGCTATTGAGTCGTGTGCTTTTGAATCGTGTACTGGTGAATCGGTGAGGTGAAGCGCTGATGAGCACCACCCGGCCTTACTCGCCGGGCGACCGCGGCCCGGAGCCGAGCGGCGCTTCCGGGGCGTCCGAGGGGGGTGCGCCGGAGGACGGCGTGTCCACGGGGGCAACCGCGCCGTCCGTGTCGTCCGAAGGCGTGCGGGAGACCCCGCGGGAGATCCCGGGGCGGCAGGTCCGCAGGCTGCGCCTGGAGGGTGAGAGCGGGGTCGTCCCGCTCGCCCGCGACTTCGCCCGCCAGGCGCTGTACGTGTGGGGCTGGCTGCCCGCCGCCTCCGCCGACCGGCGGGCCGCCGCCGAGGACGTCCTGCTCGTCGTGTCCGAGCTGGTCACCAACGCCTGCCTGCATGCCGAGGGCCCGGAGGAGCTGCTCCTCGCCCGCGACGACAAGGTGATCCGGGTGGAGGTGACCGACCGCGGCGCCGGCCAGCCGGCCCCCCGCACTCCGCACCGCGCCGGCCGCCCCGGCGGCCACGGCATGTTCATCGTGCAGCGGCTGTGCCTCGACTGGGGCGTCGTCCGCACGCCGGGCCGCTCGGGCAAAACCGTCTGGGCGGAACTGGGCGCTCCTGCCTGAGCGTTCGGGTGCCCGGCCGGGCACGGTCACCTGAGCCTCCGTCTCCACTCGAACCCCCTTTCGCGCACGCCGGATCGACACAACTCCGGCGTGTGCTGCGTCTTCCCTCCTCAAGGCCCCCGGCGTACCTTGACGGCCGAATCTGATATGCCGTCAGGAATGAATGGGGTGGACCGACCGTGTCGTACCCGCAACGAACCGCCGCGCTCGTGTCCGCCGCGGCCCTGGCCGGCTCGGCGGTGCTGCTGGCAGCGCCGGCGGCCCACGCCGACGTCGTGGACGTCAACTACCACTGCAAGACGCCGATCGGCGACAAGAGTGCCCTCTCGCCCATCGACATCAAGGGCGTCAAGAGCGGCAACAGCTACAAGATCACCATGTCCTGGCAGAAGGGCGTCTCCTCCAGCCCGGTCGAGCTGGGCAAGGGCGCGATGAAGCCGAGCGCCACCATCGACCTCGGCGGCGCCGACAGCGGCACCCTCGCCGTCACCGGACCCGCCAACGCGGCCGCGATACCCGCCAACACCCCCATCAAGATCAGCGACTTGAGTGGCACCTACACGCCGGAGAAGACCGGCAAGGTCACCTTCACGGCGGGCACGCTCACCATCAAGGCGCTCGGTACGACGACCACCTGCACCCCCACCAACAGCCCCAAGCCGTCCCTGACGCTGGACGTGACGGCGGCGGGCGGATCGTCCTCCTCGTCCTCGTCCTCGTCCTCGTCGTCGGGCGGCTCCGGCGGGCAGCTCCCGCAGACCGGCCCCGAGGATTCCGCCGTCGCCCTCGGCACCCTCGGCGGAACGGTTCTCCTCGCGGGCGCGGCGGGCGCGTTGTGGCTGACCCGGCGGAACCCGGCCACGCGCCGCTGAACCAGCCGCACGCCGCTGAACCGCAGCCTCCGACCGCTGGAGCCGCCCATGCCGTCCGCCGCCGGCCGTGTCCTCGGCCTCGCACTGTTCCTGCTGCTGGCCTCCGCACCGCACGCGGAAGCCGCGGCAGCCTGGTCCCTCGCGCCCGCCGGCGCCGGACGCCCCTCCTTCTATGCCGAGGGCGCCCCCGGAACGGTCCTGCAGGACACGGTGTCCGTGACCAACCGCGGCCGGAAGCCGCTCACCGTCCGACTGCGCGGCACCGGCGTGCCGATCGCGTTCGCCCGGACCGGGCTGCGCGTTCCCGCGCGCACCCGCGCCGAGGTGCCGTTCACGGTGACCGTGCCGGCCGGTGCCGCACCCGGCGACCGCTCCGGCACCATCACCGCCCGGGACGCGGAAGGCCGTACGGCGGCCGTGGCGCTCCGGCTGCGCGTGGGTGGCCCGGCCCTGTCCGCGCTGACCGTCGAACATGTGGCGGTGCACGGCGACCGGATCACGTACGAGCTGGTCAACCGCGGTACGACCACCCTCGTACCGAAACTCGCGGTCCACGCGGACGGCCTCCTCGGCCCGGTCCTGGACCGCCCCGCACGCACCCTGCCGGTCCACCTGCCCCCGGCGTCCCGCCGCACCCTCAGCGAGCCGTGGCCCGACCGGCCCGTGCTGGACGACGTCGACGTACGGCTGACGGTCACGGCGGCGGACGGCGCCCACGACACCACGCACACCTCGGCCCGGTTCGTGCCCTGGGGCGCGGTGACCGGGGTCCTCGGGGCGCTGGGGGCGGCGGCCGCACTCGTGGCCGTACGGCGCGGCAGGCGTCGAAGGAGCACCGCCGAGGCAGACGAACACATCTCTACGGAAGCCGAGTTGACGGGAGCGGTGACGTGAGCGGCACAGCCGAAGGGGTGCGACGGTGCCGAGAGTGGGGGAGCGCGAAGGCCCGAAGGGGTGAGCACGGTCGCTCTCTCGACACCCGCTGTGCCGCCCCGGAGGCAAAGCGGAAAGGGGCCCGGACACCCGTGCTGGCGGTGGTGCTCGCGCTGCTCCTGCTGCCGCTCTCCGTCCCCGTGGCCGCGGCGGACGGGCCCGTCGTGAAGCTGTCCACGTCCCAGGCGGGCACGGGCGGTTCGGTCACCGTCAGCGGGAGCGGCTGGCGGCCGCACACGCTGCTGATGATGCTGATCTGCGGCCGGTCCATCCCGTCCCGGGGCGTGATCGGCGGCACCAACTCCTGCGCCAACGGCGACGGCCGGGCCGTGACCACCGACACCGGCGGGTCCTTCGCCAAGAAGCTGCCGGTCGCCGAGCCGCCCGTGCCCTGCCCCTGCGTGGTGCACGTCGCCACGGTCACGGGTGCGAAGGCCGAGGCGGACGCCGTGCTCCAGGTCGCCGGGCATCCCGTCGCCCCGCTGCCCGCCGAGCCCTCCGGCGGCCGGCTGTCGATCCTCTCCGACACCCGGCTGACCGGCTCCAGCGGCGTGCTCACCTGGTTCGGGGCGCCACCGAGCCGCACCCTCGTCTTCACCGCGGGCAACATCGGCTCCACCGAGATCAAGAACCCGGTCTTCCGCGTCGGTACCGCGCACGGCGTCTTCGCGCCCCAGTGGGACGAGCAGCAGTGGCGCGGCACCCTCGCCCCCGGGAAGAAGGCGCAGATCAAGCTGCCCGTCGAACTGTCGGCCGGGGCGCACGGCGACTACACCGTCTCCCTCCGGTACGAAGGCAAGGTCCTGGCCGAGCAGCCGTGGGGCGTGGGCCGCCCCTGGGGCGTGACGCTGTTCTGGATCCTGCTCTGCCTGGTCGTCCCGGCCGCGCTCTTCCGCATCGGGATGGCCGTCGTGGACCGGGTACGGCCGCGCCGGCCGGGCGGCGTCCGCCACCGGCGGCTCGACCGGCCGGCACTGCGGCTGCCCCGCTCCCGCACCCCCGGGCCCGCGCCCGACCCGACTCCGACCCTGCCGTGGTTCACCCCGGACTCCGCTCCGGGCGGCCCGGCCGGCCGGCTCTCCGCACCGCACGACGACAGCCCGACGAGTCCTACGACTCCCACCACGAAGGGACCCACGTGAGCATGCGAAGGAGAGTCACACCGGCCCGCAGGACGGGCGCCGCAGGCGCCGCACTGGTGCTCTGCTCGGCGGGCGTGCTGCTGGGCGTGGCGGCCACGCCCGCGCAGGCGGCCGAGGTGTCGTTCGCCACCCACTGCGTGCCCCCCGCGGGCATCGACCCGGTGGACGGCACCACGAAGGTCGAGATCACCGCGCCGGCCACGGCCAAGGTGGGCGACACGGTCGACATCGTGTGGAAGTTCGTCCAGGCCGCCTCCAAGAACCCGGACATCATCGACCTGCCCGCCAACTCGGTGCAGCCGTCCGGGGTGCTCAAGGCGGCCGGGGCGCAGGCCGCCGACATCGCCATGCAGGGCCCGCGGCAGAACCCGGCGATCCCCAAGGGCGGCGACATGGTGCTGTCCGACATGAAGGGCACCCTGAAGCTGACGACGGCCGGCGAGGTGACGCTGACGCCGGACGCCTACACGGTCAACGCGATGTCGACGGACACCAAGTGCACGCCGAAGGAGACCGTGCAGAAGGCGGCGACGATCCAGGTGACGCCGGGCAGCGGCGGCACGTCCAGCTCGTCGCCGACGCAGTCGGCCACGCCGACGAAGAGCGCGACCCCGACCGGCGGCACGGGCCAGACCGACTTCCCGGGCAAGGAGGTCCAGGTCCCCTACGCCTGCAAGACGCCGATCGGCGACAAGAACGCGACCTCGCCGGTGCAGATCAACGCCAAGAAGAACGGCGGTGACTACGACCTCACGGTGCAGTTCAAGAAGTCGGTGATGAACAGCCCCGCCGACATCCCGAAGGACTCCGTGAAGCCGTCGATGGAGGTGGTGCTGGGCGGTGCGGACAAGGGCACCGTGCATGTGGAGGGGCCGACGAACGCGCAGCCCATCAAGTCCGGCGATCCGATCGAGATCCCGGATCTCACCGGCACCTACAAGCCGGGCGCGAGCGGCACCTCGACGCTGGCGCCGGGCGTCCTCACCATCAAGGCCCTGGGGACGACGACGACCTGCACGCCGGAAAAGTCGCTGGTCTCCCTCACCCTGGACACCGCCCAGCAGCCGGGCGGCGCCTCGGGCGGCACGTCGACCTCCGGAGGTTCGTCGTCCACCGGCGGCACCAGCAGCAGCGGCGCGGGCGGCCTCGCCGAGACCGGCTCCGGTGACCACGGCGCCCTCAAGGCCCTCGGCCTGGTGGCGGGCACGGCGATCCTGCTGGGCGCCGCGGTGTTCACGTTCATGCCGAAGCGAAGGACGCGCTAGTTCCCGGACAACGGAGGAGGGCCACCGCATCGTCAGGGATGCGGTGGCCCTCCTCAGCGCCTGGGGCTACGTCAGTGGACGTCACCCATGAGCTTGTTGACCTTGTTGCGGTACATCCACACCGCGACACCGGCGACCACGGCGAGCACGGCCTCCAGGGTGACGAAGCCCGTCCTGTCGAGGTTCACCCCGCCGACGGCCGGGTTGGACAGCAGCGCGGTGACCGAGTCGCCCGCGGTGACCGCGAGGAACCAGACGCCCATCATCTGCGAGGCGTACTTCTTCGGCGCCATCTTCGTCGTGACGGACAGACCCACCGGAGACAGCGTCAGCTCACCGATCGTCTGGACGAAGTAGATCGCGACCAGCCACATCGCCGCGGCCTTGTGACCGCCCTCGGCGATCGACAGCGGGGCGAGGAAGAGGAAGAACGACGCACCGATCAGCACCAGGCCGGAGGCGAACTTCACGATCGTGCTCGGCTCCTTGCCGCGCCGGTTCAGCCACAGCCACAGCCAGGCGAAGACGGGCGCCAGGGCCATGATCATGACCGGGTTGACCGACTGGTACCAGGAGACCGGGAACTCCCAGCCGAAGACGGTGTTCTCGGCCTTGCCGTCGGCGAAGATCGACAGGGTCGAACCACCCTGGTCGTAGATCATCCAGAAGACGGCGGCGGCCACGAAGAACCAGACGTAGGCCGACACCTTCGAACGCTCGGCACCGTCCAGGTCCTTGTCCCGCAGGATGCGGGTGATGACGAAGATCGGCACGATCAGACCGATGACGGTCAGCGGGATGAGCGCCCAGTTCAGGGTGAAGTGGCCGGAGAAGCCGACGGCGGCGTAGAAGACCGCGGCGACGCCCAGCCAGATCAGGCCCTTGCGCAGCGTGGCGGACTTCTCCTCGGCGGACAGCGGCGTGGGGACGACGCTGCTCTTCTCGCTCAGGTGACGGCTGCCGAGCAGGTACTGGGCCAGACCCAGGGCCATGCCGAGCGCGGCCAGCGCGAAGCCGAGGTGCCAGTTGACGTTCTCGCCGACGGTGCCGATGATCAGCGGCGCGGCGAAGGCGCCCAGGTTGATGCCGATGTAGAAGAGCGTGAAGCCACCGTCACGGCGCGGGTCGTCGGCGCCCTTGTACAGGTGACCGACCATCGTGGAGATGTTGGCCTTCAGCAGACCCGAGCCGATGGCGACGAGGCCGAGGCCGACGAAGAAGCTGGCCGAGACCGGCAGGGCCAGGCACAGGTGGCCCAGCATGATGATCAGGCCGGAGACGGCGACCGTCTTGCGGGGACCGAGGACGCGGTCCGCGAACCAGCCGCCGGGCAGGGCGAGCAGGTACACGAGCGACACGTACACCGAGTAGATCGCGGTCGCGGTGCCCGCGTTCAGGTGCAGGCCACCCGGGGCCACCAGGTACAGCGGGAGCAGGGCCCTCATGCCGTAGTAGGAGAATCGCTCCCACATCTCGGTCATGAAGAGAGTGGCCAGTCCGCGGGGGTGGCCGAAGAAGGTCTTCTCGGAACCGGGGGTGCCCGGGCGGACCGAGTCCTTCGTCAGGCTGGACGCCATGGTCGTTCCTTGCTGGTCGGGACGCGGCGGCTGGAGCGTTGCGCGCCCGGTGGGGGTGCGGCCGGCACCGGCAGGGTCGGTCGTCCACCCCCACGCCCAGGGGGAGTCCGATCCGGATCACGGAGCGGCGGACGGCGACCACCGGGATCCACGCCCTGGACGCGTCACTGCGTCCGGAGCCCGGCCAGAGGTCATTCCTTTCAAGGCTGATCTTCGTCAGCCCGCACACAAAAGAGACCTTCAGCGTCAATCCCGCCAAAGGTCCCCGGTGTGCTACAGGCGTTCAGGTCACCATACGGCAGGACAGTGCCGGATATGGAAGGACTTGAGACACGGATCACAGGTGTCGAGGGAACCGCGCGACCTGTTTCGAAGGCGTTATCTACGATCCCACCTCTCGGGCAATGGTTCGTACCACGGGCCCGGCAAGGTAAGAACTCCTGGAAGCGATCACACCCCAGCACTGCGCGCAGGCGGTCTACCATCACCTCATGACCCGTGTACTGCTCGCCGAGGACGACGCGTCCATCTCGGAGCCGCTGGCCCGCGCCCTGCGCCGGGAAGGTTACGAGGTCGAGGTGCGCGAGGACGGACCCACCGCGCTCGACGCCGGAATGCAGGGCGGCGTCGATCTGGTCGTGCTGGACCTCGGCCTGCCCGGCATGGACGGCCTGGAGGTCGCCCGCCGGCTGCGTGCCGACGGCCACACCGTGCCGATCCTCATCCTGACCGCGCGGGCCGACGAGGTGGACACCGTCGTCGGTCTGGACGCGGGCGCCGACGACTACGTGACCAAGCCCTTCCGGCTCGCCGAACTGCTCGCCCGGGTACGGGCCCTGCTGCGGCGCGGTGCGGCGGAGCCGCAGCAGCCGCCGGCCACGCACGGCGTGCGGATCGACGTCGAGTCGCACCGCGCCTGGATGGGCGACGAGGAACTCCAGCTGACGGCGAAGGAGTTCGACCTGCTGCGGGTGCTGGTGCGGGACGCCGGCCGGGTCGTGACGCGCGACCAGCTGATGCGCGAGGTCTGGGACACCACGTGGTGGTCGTCCACCAAGACGCTCGACATGCACATCTCCTGGCTGCGCAAGAAGCTGGGCGACGACGCGGCGAACCCCCGGTACATCGCGACGGTGCGCGGCGTGGGCTTCCGCTTCGAGAAGAGCTGACCCCGCACCGGGGTCCGGCAGTCCCTTCAGGTAACGGAACATGCGTCGACGTCTCATCCAGTCCACCCTCGCCGTAGTCCTCGTGGTGATCGCCGTCTTCGGCGTCTCCCTGGTGATCGTCGAGACGCGGACGATCAGCAACAGCGCCCAGGAGCGGGTGGAGTCCGAGGCGGTGCGGCTGGCCAGCATCGTGGACAGCCGCATCCTCGCGGCGGAGAACGTCAACGCCGACGTCCTGCGCAACCCGGTCAGCAAGGAGCAGTACGCCGAGATCCGGGTTCCGGGCCGGCCGGCGATCGAGATCGGCACCAAGCCCGAGGGTGACGTCATCCGCTCCACGCAGAGGGGCGAGGAGGGCGAGATCGTCACCGTCGAGGAGCCCCGCTCCGCGGTGACCCGCGAGGTCGGCCGGACCCTGCTGATCATCGGTCTGGTGGCGCTGCTGGCGGTCGTCGCCGCCGTCCTGCTCGCCGTACGCCAGGCCAACCGGCTCGCCTCCCCGCTGACCGACCTCGCCGAGACCGCCGAACGCCTCGGCTCGGGCGATCCACGCCCGCGGCACAAGCGCTACGGCGTCCCCGAGCTGGACCGGGTCGCCGACGTGCTCGACTCCTCCGCCGAGCGCATCGGCCGGATGCTGACTGCGGAGCGGCGCCTCGCCGCCGACGCCTCCCACCAGCTGCGTACGCCCCTGACCGCGCTGTCCATGCGGCTCGAGGAGATCACCCTCACCGACGACCCGGACACGGTGAAGGAGGAGGCGACGATCGCGCTGGCGCAGGTGGAGCGGCTGACGGACGTGGTGGAGCGGCTGCTGACCAACGCGCGCGACCCGCGCACCGGCTCGGCCGTCTCCTTCGACCTGGACGAGGTCATCCAGCAGCAGCTCGCCGAGTGGCGGCCCGCCTACCGCAGCGTGGGCCGGGCCATCGTCAGCTCCGGAAAGCGGCATCTGCGGGCCGTCGGCACGCCCGGCGCGGTCGCGCAGGTGCTGGCCGCGCTGATCGAGAACTCCCTGATGCACGGTGGCGGCACGGTCGCCCTGCGTACCCGGGTCACCGGCAACCAGGCCGTGGTCGAGGTCACCGACGAGGGGCCGGGCGTCCCCGGCGACCTGGGCGCCCGGATCTTCGAGCGCACGATCAGCGGCCGCAACTCGACGGGGATCGGGCTGGCCGTCGCCCGCGACCTCGCGGAGGCCGACGGCGGACGCCTGGAACTGCTCCAGTCCCAGCCACCGGTCTTCGGCCTGTTCCTGTCCCGCACGCCCCCGACCCGCAAGCCGGCGGACGAGGACCAGCCGACGGTCCGCTAGCGGGTCCCTAGGGGACGCGCTGCTGGGGTGCGGGCTTTCTCGACTCCTGCTCCAGGATCGATTCCGCACGCGCCACGGCATCCCGGGCGGGCATGGCGCGGAACACCCAGGTGCGGTACGACCAGAACCGGAACAGGGTGGCGACGCCGATGCCGAGGAACTTGAAGACGTTGCTCTGCAGCGGGCTGTCCCAGCCGAAGCCGTACGTCGCGAGGAAGAGCACGCCGTTCTCGATCACCAGGCCGATCGCGCTGAAGATCAGGAACAGCGTGAGTTCCTTGGTGCGGCCGTTCTTGTCGCGGTCCCGGTACGTCCAGTAACGGAAGCCGACGTAGTTGAAGGCGATCGCGACGACGGTCGCGATGATGCTGGCGCGCACCACCGGCAGATCGGAGACATGCCGGACCAGGTTGAACACGCCGAGATTGACTAGGACGCCGGCGCCTCCGACAGCGCCGAACTTGGCCACCTCGCGTACGAGCCGTTGCAGCCCCGAGGAACGAGGTTCCATGGCTGTGCAGCTCCCGTCGGTAGGTTTCGTCAACCCAGCCATGCTATCCAGGTGACCTGTCCGCCGCCCCCGGACCGGGCCACAGCTTGGGAACGGGTCGGAAAGAGCCGGGAAAGCCCCGGGTAAGAGGCGGTGTGAGGGACGTAATCCGGGCCGGGTCGCCGCGGCCGATACCCTAGGGGCGTGACGTTCCCGGTAGTCGGCATGGTCGGCGGTGGGCAGCTCGCGCGTATGACGCACGAGGCTGGCATCCCGTTGGGCATCAGGTTCAAGCTCCTCAGTGACACCCCTCAGGATTCCGCGGCGCAGGTCGTCAGCGATGTCGTCGTCGGCGACTATCGCGACCTGGACACGCTGCGTGTGTTCGCGCGCGGTTGCGATGTGATCACCTTCGATCACGAACATGTACCCACCGAGCACCTCAGGGCTCTGGAGGCGGACGGCATCCCCGTGCGCCCGGGGCCCGACGCTCTTGTGCACGCCCAGGACAAGGGCGTGATGCGGGCGAAGCTCGATTCCATCGGCGTGCCGTGCCCGCGGCACCGGATCGTGAGCGACCCGCAGGACGTCGAGGCCTTCGCGGTGGAGGGGGACGGCTTCCCGGTCGTCCTCAAGACCGTCCGTGGCGGCTACGACGGCAAGGGCGTGTGGGTCGTCGACTCCGTCGAGGAGGCCGCCGACCCGTTCAAGGCGGGCGTCCCGGTCCTCGCCGAGGAGAAGGTCGACTACGTCCGCGAGCTGGCCGCCAACGTCGTGCGCTCCCCGCACGGCCAGGCCGTCGCCTACCCGGTGGTCGAGTCGCAGCAGGTCGGCGGCGTCTGCGACACCGTGATCGCGCCCGCGCCCGACCTGGACGAGGAGCTGGCCCTCCAGGCCGAGGAGATGGCGCTGCGCATCGCCAAGGAACTCGGCGTCGTCGGTCACCTCGCCGTCGAGCTGTTCCAGACCCGCGACGGCCGCATACTCGTCAACGAGCTGGCGATGCGTCCGCACAACTCGGGCCACTGGACCCAGGACGGCGCGATCACCTCCCAGTTCGCCAACCACGTGCGTGCCGTGCTGGACCTCCCGCTGGGCGACCCGCGTCCCCGGGCCAGGTGGACGGTCATGGCCAACGTCCTCGGCGGCGACTACCCGGACATGTACTCGGCGTACTTGCACTGCATGGCCCGCGACCCCAAGCTCAAGATCCACATGTATGGCAAGGACGTGAAGCCCGGCCGCAAGGTCGGACACGTCAACACCTACGGCGACGACCTGGACGACGTGCTGGAGCGCGCCCGTCACGCAGCCGGCTACCTGAGAGGCACGATCACCGAATGAGCCCTGTTGTTGGCATCGTCATGGGGTCGGACTCCGACTGGCCCGTCATGGAGGCCGCCGCCAAGGCCCTGGACGAGTTCGAGATCGCGTACGAGGTCGACGTCGTCTCCGCGCACCGCATGCCGCGCGAGATGATCACGTACGGCGAGCAGGCCGCCGACCGCGGCCTGAAGGTGATCATCGCCGGTGCCGGCGGCGCCGCCCACCTGCCGGGCATGCTCGCCTCGGTCACCCCGCTGCCGGTCATCGGCGTGCCCGTGCCGCTGAAGTACCTCGACGGCATGGACTCCCTGCTGTCCATCGTGCAGATGCCGGCCGGCGTCCCGGTCGCCACCGTCTCCGTCGCCGGCGCCCGCAACGCCGGTCTGCTCGCGGCCCGCATGCTCGCCGCGCACGACGAGGACCTGCTGCAGAAGATGCGCGACTTCCAGCAGGACCTCAACGACCAGGCCACCGAGAAGGGCAAGCGGCTGCGCGCCAAGGTCGAGGGCGCCGCGGGCGGCTTCGGCTTCGGGAAGTGAGGCCCGTGACCTCGCTGGACGACGCCCGCGCACTGCTGCGCGAGTTCCCCGTCGTCGACGGGCACAACGACCTGCCGTACGCGCTGCGCAAGCAGGTCCGCTACGACCTCGACGCCCTCGACCTCGCCGCCTCCCAGAGGGCGAGTCTGCACACCGACCTGCCGCGGCTGCGCGAGGGCGGGGTCGGCGCCCAGTACTGGTCGGTGTACGTCCCCTCCGACCAGCCGGACGCGGTCCCGGCGACGCTGGAACAGATCGACGGCGTCCGGCAGATGCTGGCCCGCTACCCCGCGCAGCTGGCCCCGGCCCTGACGGCGGCCGACATGGAGGGGGCCCGTGCGGACGGCCGTATCGCCTCCCTGATGGGTGCCGAGGGCGGCCACTCCATCGGGAACTCCCTGGGCACGCTCCGCGGCCTGTACGCACTCGGCGTGCGCTACATGACGCTCACCCACAACGACAACGTGGCCTGGGCGGACTCGGCGACCGACGCACCGAACGTGGGCGGTCTGTCCGCCTTCGGCCGCGAGGTCGTCCGCGAGATGAACCGGCTCGGCATGCTCGTGGACCTCTCCCATGTGGCGGCCACGACCATGCGGGACGCGCTGGACGCCTCGTCCGCGCCGGTGATCTTCTCGCACTCCTCCGCCCGTGCCGTCTGCGACCACCCGCGCAACATCCCGGACGACGTCCTGGAGCGGCTGCCCGCCAACGGCGGCATGGCGATGGTGACGTTCGTGCCGAAGTTCGTGCTCCAGGCGGCGGTCGACTGGACGGTCGCGGCGGACCAGAACATGCGCGCCAACGGCTTCCACCACCTCGACACCACTCCCGAGGCGATGAAGGTCCACCGCGCCTTCGAGGAGCGGCACCCGCGCCCGGTCGCCACCGTGTCCACGGTCGCGGACCACCTCGACCACATGCGCGAGGTGGCGGGCATCGACCACCTCGGCATCGGCGGCGACTACGACGGCACCGCCTTCACCCCCGACGGTCTGAGCGACGTCTCCGGTTACCCGAACCTGATCGCCGAGCTGCTCGACCGCGGCTGGTCCCGGGCCGACCTGGCCAAGCTGACCTGGCAGAACGCGGTGCGGGTGCTGGGCGCTGCCGAGGACGTGGCCCGTGACGTTCAGGCCACGCGCGGCCCGTCCAACGCGACCATCGAGTCGCTGGACGGCTGAGCGCCGAGGGCGGGGTAGTCGGTGTAGCCGTCCGCCCCGCCCACATACATCAGGTACCGCTCCCGGACCGGGTTGAGCGGGGCGCCCAGGCGCAGTCGCGTGACCAGGTCCGGGTTGGCGAGGAACGGCCGGCCGAGCGCCACCAGGTCGGCCCCGGCGGCCAGCATGCGTGCACTCTCCCGGGCGACGGCCTCCGTGGTGAGGTCGGTCAGGTCCGGGTTGCCGATCAGGGTGCCGGGCCAGTCCGCGCGGATCCGCCGGTACCAGCCGGTCTCCGGGGCGGAGCGCACCAGGTGCAGATAGGCGAGGTCCAGTCCCTTCAGGCGGGCCGTGAGGGCGGCGTAGAGGCCGGCGGTGTCGTCCTCCAGGACGCCGTTGACGGTGGAGCCGGGAGAGATCCGTATACCCACCCGCTCGGCGCCGATCGCGTCGGCCACTGCCTCGGTCACCTCCACCGCGAACCGCACGCGCCGTTCGACGCAGCCGCCGTAGGCGTCCGTGCGGCGGTTGGTGTTGTCCGCGAGGAACTGGTGCAGCAGCATCCCGTTGGCCGAGTGCACCTCCACGCCCTCGAAGCCGGCCTCGACGGCCCGGCGGGCCGCTGCGGCGAAGTCGGCGATCGTGGTGCGGATGTCGTCCGCCGTCATCTCGCGCGGGACGGGGGCCGGCCGGTGGCCGTCGGGAGTGAAGATCGTCTCCGGCAGCGGGACCGGGGAGGGTGCCACGGGGGTCAGGCCCGTGGTCGCCGGATGACTCACCCGGCCGCCGTGCTGCAGCTGCAGGAACATCTGCCCGCCGGCCGCCCGTACGGCCTCGGTCACCTGGCGCCATCCCGCCGTGTGCCGGTCGGTGTGGATCGCGGTGATGTCCGGGTACGTCTGCCCGACCGCGTTCGGCGTCGAGCCCTCGGCGATGATCAGGCCGGCCGAGGCGCGCTGGGTGTAGTGGGTCGCCATGAGCGCGGTCGGGGTGCCGTCGGCCTCCGCGCGGTTGCGGGTCAGCGGGGCCATGACCAGGTGGTTGGGGAGTGCGAGCCGGCCGAGCCGGGCCGGGGCCAGGAAGTCGGTTGTCCGTGTCATGGCCGTACGGTAGAAGCTGACACTGATGTCAGATTCAAGTCGCGGACGGCCCGGAGGCGGACGATGCGGATCGGTGAACTGGCCCGGAGCACCGGCGTGAGCGAGCGGTCGCTGCGCTACTACGAGTCCCAGGGGCTGCTCGCGGCCGAGCGCACGCCCGGCGGACACCGGGAGTACCCGGAGTCGGCCGTCGACCGGGTCGTACGGATCCAGGAGCTGTACGCGGCCGGGCTGCACAGTGCGAAGATCCGGCAGCTGCTGCCCTGCATGCGCGACCAGGACGGCGGGCCCTCCGCGATCGCCACGCCGAGGCTGGTCGCCGACCTCGCCGCCGAGCGCGACCGCATCGACCGCATGATCGCCGACCTCGTCCGCTCGCGGGACACGCTGGACGAGGTCATCCGGGCGGCCGGGGACGCGTGACCGGCCGTACCCCCGAACGCCCCACTCACCAGGAAGGATCACCGCGCCCCGTGCGACCGTGGCGGTACGCCAGCCGCATCAGACGTAGCTCACGACCGACGTAGCTCTCGACGACGTACGGAGCCCGCCATGGCCGACCTGCAGGACGACAGGCCCAGTACGACCGAGGTCGGCGGGGGCTACGGCCTGCCGGACGACCCGTTCCCCGAGGAGTCGTACGCACCGGCCGACGAGACGCTGCGGCGGGCGCACTCCCTGCTCGCCGACCACCCCGTCGCCGACGGCTACAGCGGGCTGCCCTGGGCCCTGCGCCATCTGTCCTGGTACGACCTTGAGCTGGGCGAGATGGCCGTCGACACCGATGTGCCGCGGATGCGCGAGGGGCATGTGGGCGTCCTGTTCTGGTCGCTGCACCTGCCCGAGGGCCTGGCCGGGGACCGCGCGGTGGGCGCCACCCTGGAGCAGCTGGACCTCGTCCACTCGGTGATCGACTCCCATCCGGAGGGACTGCGCCTGGTGCGCACCGCCGGACAGATCATCGACGCCCGCAACTGCGGCCGGGCCGCCGTCGTGCTGGGCCCGGCCGGGGCGCCCGCGCTCGACGACTCCCTGGGCATCCTGCGCATCCTGCACGTCCTCGGCCTGCGCGTCCTCACCCTGACGGGCACCGCCTGGGCGAGCGAGGCGGGGCTGACCCGGTTCGGCGAGGAAGTCATCCGCGAGATGAACCGCCTCGGCGTCCTGGCCGACCTCTCCGGTGCCTCCGACGCCACCGTCGGCCGGGCCACCGCGCTCTCCAAGACCCCGGTGCTGTGCACCCGCTCAGCCGCCCGCGCCCTGCGCGCGCACCCGGCCAACCTGCCCGACGACCTGCTCGCCGAGCTGGGCGCCGCGGGCGGCCTGTGCATGGTGCCGCTGACCGCGGAGCAGACCGGCCCGACCGTCCGGGACGTCGCCGACCACCTCGACCACGTCCGCGCGGTCGCCGGCCCCGAGTGCGTCGGCCTGTCCGGCACCTACGACTCCGGCGCGGCCCACCCCCAGGACCTCGCCGACGCCTCCCGCTACCCCCACCTGATCGCCGAGCTGCTGCGCCGCGGTTGGTCCGAGTCCGAGCTGTCCCTGCTGACCTGGGGAAACGTGCAGCGGGTGCTCCGCAGCGCGGACTTCACGGCCCGCGCCGCACAGAACCGCCGGGAGCCGTCCAACGCGCGGATCGCGGAGCTGGACGGCTAGCCCGCTCAGCAGGCGCAGAGGCAGAAGGGGTGTCCGGCCGGGTCCGCGTAGACCCGGAAGCTGCTGCCGCCCTGCTCGGCCAGCGGCTTCGCCCCCAGCTCCAGCACGCCCTTCTCGGCCGTGTCCAGGTCCTCCACCACCAGGTCCAGATGGAGCTGCTGGGAGGCGTCGGCCGCGGGCCACTGCGGCGGCACGAACCCGGGCGCGCGCTGGAAGGCCAGCGCCTGACCGCCCGGCACCTTCAGATCGACCCAGTCGCCCTCGCCCTCCACCGTGCCGCCCAGCACCCCGGCGTAGAAGCCGGCCAGCGCACGGGGGTCGGGACAGTCCAGGACGACCACACCCAGCTTGGCGAGTGCCATGACTTCCTCCTCGAAGTCGGAGTTACCTTTAAATCCGTGTAACCGGTAACGCGTTACCTGATGCTGCCGCATCGGTGGTAACGCCGCAACCGAATTCGGGAGGTAACTTGCAGTCATGAGTGAGAGATCGCCCGCGCCCGGAGGCCTGGCCCTGGTCGAGTCCCTGGTGAACACGCTGGACATCGAGTCGGGCGCCGACTCGCTCGACACGGCGGACGGCCGGGCACGCCTCGGACTCGCCGAGGACGAGCTGCCGCAGGCCCGCGCGCTGCGCGAGTCACTGCGGGCCACGCTGCTCGCCCACGCCGGTCATCGACCGCACCGCGAGGTCACCCCGCTCGGCGAGCTGCTGGCGCACGCGCCCCTGTACGTCGCCGTCGACGACCACGACGGCTCCGCGAGGCTCGCTCCGGCCGACACCGGCCCGCTGCTCTCGCGCGTCGCCGCCGCCGTGGCCGAGGCGCTGGTCGCGGGCACCTGGACGCGTCTCAAGGCGTGCGAGGCCGAGACCTGCCACTGGGCGTACTACGACCGCAGCCCCGCCGGACGGGGCCGCTGGTGCTCGATGCAGGTGTGCGGGGCGCGCGCGAAGATGCGCCGCTACCGCGCGAAGGAGGCGTGAACCACAGGGAGTTCATCGGCCATGTATGTGTTCGGTGGTGCAGAATGCGGGAAGACGCCGGTTCGGCCGACTGAGCCTCGGCCGAACCGGCGTCCTCGTGGATGCCTCTGCAGGGATGCCTCTGCGGGGTCGGGGCTACGCGGTCGGGCGGCCCATCGCCCGGTACGTCCACCCGGCCCGCCGCCACAGCTCCGGGTCCAGGGCGTTGCGCCCGTCCAGGATCAGCCGGGCCGTCGCGACCCTGCCCAGCGCCGCCGGGTCCAGCTCGCGGAACTCCCGCCACTCGGTCAGGTGCAGCACGACGTCGGCGCCCCGGACCGCGTCGAGCGCCGAGTCGGCATAGCCCAGGGTGGGGAAGACCCGGCGGGCGTTCTCCATTCCCTTCGGGTCGTACACGGTCACCTGGCCGCCCTGCAGATGGATCTGTCCGGCCACGTTCAGCGCGGGCGAGTCACGGACGTCGTCCGAGTCCGGCTTGAAGGTGGCGCCGAGCACCGCGACCCGCTTGCCCAGGAAGGGACCGCCGCCCAGCGCCTGCCGGGCCAGCTCCACCATCTGGCCGCGCTGGCGCATGTTGACGGAGTCGATCTCCCGCAGGAAGGTCAGCGCCTGGTCCGCGCCCAGCTCACCGGCGCGCGCCATGAACGCCCGGATGTCCTTCGGCAGACAGCCACCGCCGAACCCGATGCCGGCGCGCAGGAACTTCTTCCCGATCCGGTCGTCGTGGCCGATGGCCTCCGCCAGCTTCACCACGTCACCGCCCGCGGCCTCGCAGACCTCCGCCATCGCGTTGATGAAGGAGATCTTGGTGGCGAGGAAGGAGTTCGCCGAGGTCTTCACCAGTTCGGCGGTCGGGAAGTCGGTCACCACGAACGGCGTGCCCTCGCCGGTCGGCGTCGCGTACACCTCCCGCAGCAGCTTCTCCGCGCGCTCGCCGCGCACGCCCACCACGATCCGGTCCGGGTGCAGCGTGTCCTGCACGGCGAAGCCCTCGCGCAGGAACTCCGGGTTCCAGGCCAGCTCGGCGTCCGCGCCGGCGGGCGCGTGCTCGGCCAGATAGGCGGCCAGCCGCTCGGCGGAGCCGACCGGCACCGTCGACTTGCCGACGACCAGGGCGGGCCCGTGCAGATGCGGGGCGAGGGAGGCGAAGGCGGCGTCGACGTACGACATGTCCGCCGCGTACTCCCCGTGCCGCTGCGGAGTGTTCACGCAGACGAAGTGCACGTCGCCGAAGGCCCCGACCTCGGCCCAGTCCTGGGTGAAGCGCAGCCGCCCGGTGGACCCCTCGAAGCCCGCGACGTGCCGGCGCAGCAGCTCCTCGAGTCCCGGCTCGTACATCGGGGTCTCGCCGCGCTCCAGCATCGCGATCTTCTCGGGCACGACATCGAGCCCCAGCACCTCGAAACCGAGTTCGGCCATGGCCGCGGCGTGCGTGGCCCCCAGGTAACCGGTGCCGATCACGGTGATCTTCAGGCTCATGGATGTGCTCCAGATCGGGTACGTCGGTGATGCGGAGCCGAGCATAGTCGGGGCGTCCGCCGGGCAATTTCCCCGCTGTCGCCCATCTCACGTAGGCGTCCTTCGGGCGGCCCTCTAAAATTTGAGTTACTTAACGGTAATTAGCGTCAGTATCACTGCGTCTTTGGAGCGTGAGAGACCGTGGCCGGATCGGCTGACTTCGACCTGTACCGCCCGTCCGAGGAGCACGACATGCTCCGCGACGCCGTCCGTTCGCTGGTCGAGGCGAAGATCGCGCCGTTCGCCGCCGCGGTCGACGAGGAGGCCCGCTTCCCGCAGGAGGCCCTCGACGCCCTGGTCGCCAATGACCTGCACGCCGTGCACGTACCCGAGGAGTTCGGCGGCGCCGGTGCCGACGCGCTCGCCACGGTCATCGTGATCGAGGAGGTGGCCCGCGCCTGCGTGTCGTCCTCCCTCATCCCGGCCGTGAACAAGCTGGGCTCGCTCCCGGTGATCCTGTCCGGCTCCGAGGACCTGAAGAAGAAGTACCTGACCCCGCTCGCCAAGGGCGACGCGATGTTCTCGTACTGCCTCTCCGAGCCGGAGGCGGGCTCGGACGCGGGCGGCATGAAGACGAAGGCGGTCCGCGACGGCGACCACTACGTCCTCAACGGCGTCAAGCGCTGGATCACCAACGCGGGCGTCTCCGAGTACTACACGGTCATGGCCGTGACCGACCCGGCCAAGCGCACCAAGGGCATCTCCGCCTTCGTCGTCGAGAAGTCGGACGAGGGCGTCTCCTTCGGCGCCCCGGAGAAGAAGCTCGGCATCAAGGGCTCCCCGACCCGCGAGGTCTACTTCGACAACGTCCGCATCCCCGCCGACCGCATGATCGGCGAGGAGGGCACCGGCTTCGCCACTGCCATGAAGACCCTGGACCACACCCGCATCACCATCGCGGCCCAGGCCCTCGGTGTCGCCCAGGGCGCCCTCGACTACGCCAAGGGCTACGTCCAGGAGCGCAAGCAGTTCGGCAAGCCGATCGCCGACTTCCAGGGCATCCAGTTCATGCTCGCCGACATGGCCATGAAGATCGCCGCCGCCCGCGCCCTGACCTACCAGGCCGCGGCCGCCTCCGAGCGCGGCGACAGCGACCTCACCTTCCAGGGCGCGGCCGCCAAGTGCTTCGCCTCGGACGTGGCCATGGAGGTCACCACCGACGCCGTCCAGCTGCTCGGCGGCTACGGCTACACCCGGGACTACCCGGTGGAGCGCATGATGCGCGACGCCAAGATCACCCAGATCTACGAGGGCACGAACCAGGTGCAGCGGATCGTCATGGCCCGCAACCTGCCGTAAGGCACGCTCCCCTCGCTTCCCGGCAGCCCCCGTCCGCCTCGGACGGGGGCTGCCGGCGTATCGGCGTATCGGCGTAGCGTGGACAGAGGGGCGTTCCCGGGCCCGGTCCCGGTCACGGAAGGCACCGTCACCATGCCCACCAGCGAATCCCTCGACGGCCGGCGCGCACTGGTCACCGGCGGCACCAGGGGCACCGGAGCCGCAGTCGCCGAACGCCTGCGCCGGGCCGGCGCGAGCGTGCTCGTCACCGCGCGCAGCCGCCCCGACGAGGTGGAGGAGAAGACGTTCATCGCGGCGGACCTCTCCACCGTCGAGGGTGCCGCCGAGGTCGTCTGCGAGGTGGACGCCCGCCTGGGCGGCGTCGACATCCTCGTCCACACCCTGGGGGGGTCCGAGGCTCCGGCCGGCGGCTTCGCGGTCCTCGGCGAGGACGACTGGGCCCGCGAGCTGACCGTCAACCTGCTGGCCGCCGTACGCCTGGACCGCGGCCTGCTGCCCGGCATGATCGAGGCCGGCCGGGGCGTGATCGTGCACGTCACCTCCATCCAGCGCCGGATGCCGCTGTGGAACGGCACCCTCGCCTACGCCGCCGCCAAGGCCGCGCTGACCACCTACAGCAAGGGCCTGGCCAACGAGGTCGCCCCGCACGGGATACGGGTCACCGCGGTCTCGCCCGGCTTCATCCGGACCAGCGCGGCCGACCAGTTGGTGACCCGGATCGCCGAGGAGGCGGGCGTCACCCGGGAGGTGGCCCTGGACCGCCTCATGGACTCCCTCGGCGGCATCCCGCTCGGGCGCCCCGACCGCCCCGAGGAGGTCGCCGACCTCATCGCCTTCCTGGTCTCCGACCGCGCGTCGGCCATCCTCGGCGCCGAGTACGTCATCGACGGCGGCACGACCCCCACCGTCTGAAGTCGCCCTGTGGGCCGAACGGGTGCGAAGCGGGACAGGCGTCGGATGGCAGAGCGGTGCACGCGGGCGTAGGACGGAAGCACACGGGGCCCGCCCCGGACCCCTCTCCCTCCCAGGAGGAGCCATGACCCAGCCCGGAACCACCGTGCCCGCCATGACCAAGGAGATGCAGGACTGCGTCGAGGCCTGCATGACGTGCCACAACGTCTGCGAGGAGACCATGAGCTCCTGCATGCAGATGGGCGGTCAGGCCCAGATGCAGATCATGCGCGCGCTCATGGACTGCTCCGAGATGACCCGCATGTGCGCCGACATGATGATGCGCCGCTCGCCGATGTCCGCCGAGATGTGCGCGATGTGCGCCAGGGCCTGTGACATGTGCGCCGAGGCGTGTATGTCCATGCCCGACGACAAGCAGATGATGCGCTGTGCCGAGGCGTGTCGTCGCGCCGCGGAGACGTGTCGGGCGATGGCGGGCGCGCGGATGTGACCCTCCCCTGCTCTCGGCTTCGCTCGAGCGGCGGAACCCCCCCATGAGGGCGTTCAAGGGCACCCCAGTGGGTGCCCTTGATCCTTTGTGCGGCACGCTGGGGGCATGATCGAGACGGATGCGACGGCGGCCTTCGACGCCGCCGAGCGGGCGATGTGGGCGGGGCGGACCGAGGCGTACGCCGGGAGCTTCGGCCGGCTGTGCGCGTACCCGGTGCCCGCGCTGCTCGACGCGGCCCGGGTCGGCGCGGGGACGCGGGTCCTCGACGTCGGGACCGGGACCGGTACGGCCGCCCTGGCGGCGGCGGAGCGGGGCGCGCTGGTGCGGGCCGTGGACGCCGACGCCGACATGGTCGCCGAGGCGCGGCGGCGCGGGGTGGCCGCAGAGGTCGCCGTCCTGCCCGAACTGCCCTTCTCCGACGGCGAGTTCGATGCCGTGGTCGGCAACTTCGTGCTCAACCACGTGGGCCGGCCGCGGGCCGCGCTCGCCGAGCTGCGGCGGGTGCTGCGGCCCGGGGGGCGGATCGCCCTGACGCTTTGGGGCGCCCGGCGCGGGGCCGGTCAGGAGCTGCTCGGGCAGGCGTGCGCGGCCGGCGGTGCCGTACCGCCGTCGTACCTGCCGCGCCTGGATCCGGACGAGGACTTCACGCGCACCCCGGAGGGCCTGGCGGAGCTGCTCGCGCAGGCCGGGTTCGGCGGAGCCGAGGCGGCGGAGCTGGCCTGGGAGCACCGGGCAGGCGTCGAGGAGTGGTGGGGCGGCGCGGCCGGCGGGGTCGCCACCATCGGGCTGGTCGTGACCTCGCAGGACGCGGAGACGGCCGTCCGGATCCGGCGGGAGTACGAGCGGTTGAGCGCCGCATACGCGGATGGGGAAGGGCAGCTCGCCCTTCCCCATGTGTCGCTGCTCGCCTCCGCGACCGCCTAGTTGCCGGTGACGGTCACCTTCTCGTCGTTCTTCAACTGGCTCACCAGCGTCTTCACCTTTTCCTTGTCCCAGACGAGGTTGCCGCCGGTGGACCCGGAGATCGGCATGTTCATCGAGGTGCCGTCGCCGCTGTTGACGCCCTTCATCGCCCAGAACATGGACGCCAGGTCCCACAGGCCCATGTCCTTGTCGACGATCAGGGAGTCCAGGCCCGCGCCCATGGTCGGGTAGAGCTTGAAGGGGTTCAGGACCGTCGACGGGGTGGCGACCTGGTGGGCCAGCGCGGCCAGGAACTTCTGCTGGTTCTTGGTGCGCTGCAGGTCGCTGGTCGCGAAGGCGTGCCGGGTGCGGACGAAGGCGAGGGCTTGCTGGCCGTTTAGGGTCTGCTTGCCCGCCTTGAAGTCGGCGCCGGACCACTTGTCCTTGAAGCCCTTGTCGATGTCGATGTCGACACCGCCGACCGCGTCCACGATGTTCGCGAAGCCCTGGAAGCCGATCTCCACGTAGTGGTCGATGTGCAGGCCGGTGTTGTACTCGATCGTGCGCACGAGGAGGGTCGGGCCGTCCTCGGCGTAGGCCGCGTTCAGCTTCTCGTGCCGGCCCTTGGCCGGGTAGATCTTCCCGGACGTCGACCCCTTGTACGAGGGGACCTCCACGTCCGAGTCACGCGGCAGCGAGATCAGCGTGTCGCCGTTGTCGCCGACGTGCAGGATCATCATCGAGTCGGTGCGCTTGCCCTGGGCGCCGCCGGTGTGCAGCTTCTTCTCGTCCGCCTTGGACATGCCCTCGCGGCTGTCCGAGCCGACGATCAGGTAGTTCGTGCCCGAGCCGGACTCCGGCCGGTCGATGACCTTCGACAGGTCGACCTCGCGACGCAGCTTCGAGTCGGCCCAGAAGTAGGTCGCCACCGACGTGACGATCAGCACACCGGCCACCGTGATCGCGGTCCACTTGATGCGACGGCGCCAGTTCGGCCGCGGCCGGTAGCGCCCGACGTCCGGGTCCGCGTCGTTGTCGTTGGGCACGAAGCCGCCGTGGCCACCGCCGTAGACCTGGCCCGTGTTGTAGCCGCTGTCGTATTCGCCGTAGCCGGCGTCGTCGTGTCCCTGGCCGTCGACGTACGACGGCTGCTGCGGGACTCCGGCGCCGTAGCCGCGCTGCCCGGGCGGTCCCGCAGGGCCGCGCTGTACCTGGCGCATCACACGGGCGCCTTCCGGCTGCGCGCCGCCGCTGCCGCGTCCGTAGCGCGGGCCGCGATTGTCGTCGGACCATCCCTGGGGCCAGTCATTCATGCGCCCCAGTGTGCAGGGCACGGGTGTGGGCCTTACAAGGGGTGTCGGAAAATCAGAGCGGCGCTGTTGCGAAGCCGACACAAATTCCGTGAATGTCGCTTCGGCATAAGGTGGGGGCCATGACAGACCAGGCCCCGGACGCGGATCCGGACATCCCGGGCAAGCCGATATCCGCTTCCCGCACCACGCTCAGCCACATCATGACCCACAACGACACCAACCTGCTGGGGACGGTGCACGGCGGGGTGATCATGAAACTGGTCGACGACGCGGCGGGTGCGGTGGCCGGCCGGCACTCCGGCGGTCCCGCCGTCACCGCGTCCATGGACGAGATGGCCTTCCTCGAGCCGGTCCGCGTGGGCGACCTGGTCCATGTGAAGGCCCAGGTCAACTGGACCGGCCGGACCTCGATGGAGGTCGGCGTGCGGGTCCTGGCCGAGCGCTGGAACGAGTCGACCCCGCCGACCCAGGTCGGCTCGGCCTATCTGGTCTTCGCGGCCGTGGACGCCGATGGCAAGCCGCGCCGGGTGCCCCCGGTGCTTGCGGAGACCGACCGCGACCGCCGCCGCAACCAGGAGGCCCAGATCCGCCGCACCCACCGCCTGGCGCGCCGACGCGAGATCCGCGAGCTGCGCGAGAAGCGCGCGGCGGAGGGCTTCGAGGACTAGGGCCTGCCCGGCCCCCAGGTCGGCCCGGCCCCCAGGTCGTCCTGGCCTCCGGCCGCCCCTAGGCCCCTTCGGAAGCCCCTTCGGAAGCCGAGCAGACCACCTCGCTGCCGCGCAGCGCGCTCTGCTCCGGCTTGGCCGGGTCCTCGGTCTTCACCCGGTGCACGGCCTTGAAGTCGGACCCGCCGGTCACCTTCAGTGTCGGGCCCATCCCCGGTACCGCGCGCAACGCGCTGCCGGGCAGGGCTGCGGCCAGGGTGCGGGCGGAGCGGTCCCAGCGGGGGTCGTAGGAGATCACCGTGCGCCTGACGTCGTGCACGGCCGCGGTGGTCGGCTGGTGGGTGGTGGCGAAGCCGGCCGCCGCGAGCGCCGCGTCGATCCGCTTGGCGAGCCCGGCCGTGCGGGTGCCGTTCTCCACCTGGACCCGGACCTGCCGCGGCTCGACCTCGACGGGCGCGGGCCGAGGCCCGCGGTGCGGGTGGTCCACGGTGAGCGGCTTGTCTTCGCGCAGGGTCTGGAAGAGCCGGCCGGACGCCGTCGGGTCCCACTTCAGGGTCGAGCCGAGGCCCTTGACCGGGAAGTTCATCTGCCCGATGGGCACCGTGGAGAACTCGGAGGAGGACGGGGAGAAGTTCCGCATCGCCCGGCCGAGGTCGAGCAGCTCGTCGGTGCCGAAGCCCTCGTCGGCCCGCACCGAGCCGAGCACCGCCCGGGTCACGTCCCGGAACCGCATCGGGTTCAGCAGCACCCCTGAGGAGGTGGCCCGCTCGATCAGCGCGGCCAGGAACCGCTGCTGCCGCTTCATCCGGCCCAGGTCGCTCGCCCCGTCCACGTGCCGGGCGCGCACGTACTGCAGCGCCTGCCCGCCGTTGAGGGTGTACGTGCCGGGCGCGAGGTCGAGTCCGGTGTACGAGTCCTTCAGCGGCGTCGTCGTGCAGATCCGGACGCCGCCGAGCACGTCCACGGTCTTCATGAAGCTGGTGAAGTCGACCTCCAGATAGTGGTCGATCTTCACACGGGTCATGTTCTCGACCGTGGCGATGGTCAGCTGGGGGCCGCCCTCGGCGTAGGCCGCGTTCAGCTTGACGGGGTGCGGGGCGTGCCGCCGGCCGGTGCGCGGGTCGACGCGCTCGGGCACCTCGGCGTAGGAGTCGCGGGGCAGGCTCACCACGCTCGCCCGTTCCCGGTCCTCAGAGATGTGCACGATCATCATCGTGTCGGTGCAGTGGCAGGGCTGCCCGCCCAGCCGGTACGCGCGCCGCTCCGACTCGCTGATCTTGTCGCGGGCGTCGGTGCCGACCAGCAGGACGTTCATGCCGTGCCCCGCGCGGGGACGGTTCTTCATGTCCTTGAAGGCGTCGACCCGGGTGATGCCGGCGTCCAGGCTGGTGACGACCGCGTGCCCGATCCCGGCGGAGGCGAGCACGACCACGGACAGCGTCGTCACCGCCCGCATGGCCCAGCGCGGCCGCCTGGGGCGCGGGGGCCGCACGATCCGTTCGGGCTGCCGTGGCACCCGGCGGGGCGGTTGCGGTCGGCGCTGCGGCCGGGCGGGGGACCTAGGCGGGCTGGGCAAGGGACACCTCCGGACTGCGGCCGTATGTGGGATTTGTGAGCACCGTAGGCCGATACGATCTCCAGCCCGCCTTCACGCGCCCGGCGGCGCGCACCGGTGTCCCCCGTTCGCGGTAACGTGAGCCCCCTATGAACGCCAAGCCCGACGTGCGACACCCCGCCGTTTCTGTGATCATGCCCGTCCTCAACGAGGAGCGGCATCTGCGCGGGGCCGTCCAAGCGATCCTCGCGCAGGAGTACGCCGGCGAGATGGAGGTCGTGATCGCCCTCGGTCCGTCCACGGACCGCACGGACGAGATCGCCGCCGAGCTGGTCGCCGAAGACCCCCGTGTGCACACCGTCCCGAACCCGACCGGCCGCACCCCCGCCGCGCTGAACGCGGCGATCAAGGCCTCCCGGCACCCGATCGTGGTCCGCGTCGACGGCCACGGCATGCTCTCGCCGAACTACATCGCGACCGCCGTGCGGCTCCTGGAGGAGACCGGCGCGCAGAACGTCGGCGGCATCATGCACGCCGAGGGCGAGAACGACTGGGAGCACGCGGTCGCCGCCGCCATGACCTCGAAGATCGGCGTCGGCAACGCGGCCTTCCACACCGGTGGCCAGGCGAGCCCCGCCGAGACGGTCTACCTCGGCGTCTTCCGCCGCGAGGCGCTGGAGCAACAGGGCGGCTACAACGAGGAGTTCATCCGCGCCCAGGACTGGGAGCTGAACTTCCGTATCCGCGAGGCGGGCGGCCTGATCTGGTTCTCGCCGGAGCTGAAGGTGTCGTACCGGCCGCGGCCGAGTGTGAAGGCGCTCGCCAAGCAGTACAAGGACTACGGCCGCTGGCGCCACGTCGTCGCCCGCTACCACGAGGGCTCCATCAATCTGCGCTACCTCGCCCCGCCGACCGCGGTGTGCGCCATAGCGGCGGGTCTCGTGGTGGGGGCCGCCCTCACGCCGTGGGGCCTGGTGATCCCCGGCGGCTATCTGGCGGCGATCGTGGCGGGTTCGGTCCCGGCGGGCAAGGGGCTGCCGGTCAAGGCCCGGCTGCAGATCCCCGTGGCCCTCGCGACCATGCACATGTCGTGGGGCTGGGGCTTTCTGACCAGCCCCAGGTCCCTGGCGAAGCGAGTGATCGCCTCGCGGCGGCCGGCGGTGCTCGAACTCCGCTGAGCACAGGAACGAAGAGGGCCCCTCCGCACGTCGCGGAGGGGCCCTCGTGTTGCGTTCACCACTGGTAGGGCTTGTACACGTCCATGCACTGGGAGGTGTCCGAGCCGTTGATGGCGTCGGAGTTGCTGGGCAGGTCGCCGGCCTTCGGGGCGGACTTCTTGGGGTAGGCGGTGCCCGTGCGCCAGTCCGCGCCCACGACGAGGGTGACCCCCGACACGTCGGTGGACTGCTTCACCTGGCTCATCGGGATGCCCAGCGCCTTGGCGACGGCCTGCGCGTCCCCCTCCAGATCGGCGCTCGGGTAGCGCACGACGGTCCGGTCCGCGGACAGCGTCGCCGAGGTGTCGGCCGTGGCCCTGCCGTACCCCTTCTGCACGAGCGCCTGGCCGATCGTCCTGGCCCGACCCCCGACCGCGGCCTCGGTCGCGGACTGCGTCGCGTTCTGGACCACGAGCCCGAGCCGTGCCGCGTCGACCGAAGGAGCCTTCGTCGGCTGCGACTTGCTCGCCGCCTTCTTCGCCCCCGACGGCTTGCCGTTCTTGTCGAAGGGGACGTCGTCGCGGAGCATCTGCCACAGCTTGTCGGCGCCGGCCTTCTCCGGTACGACGTGCTCGCTGTTCTGCGCGTCCTCGACGTTGGGCATCGTCACGGACGTGATGCGGTCCGCCGGCACCGACTTCAGCTCCATGCCCAGGTCGTAGAGCTTCTTGACGGTGCCGATCTCCTCGGACACCTTCAGGGACTTGGTGGCCGCCTCGGCCAGGTCCATCAGCCGGCCGGTGTCGGTGAAGACGTTCTGCTGCTTCAGCGTGCGGATCATCGAGTTGAGGTACATGTGCTGGGCGCGGGCCCGCATCACGTCACTGCCCCAGGCGTGCCGCGTGCGCAGCCACTGCAGGGCCTGCACGTCGTCGACCTTGTGCGTCCCGGCCTTCAGCTTCAGCCCGGAGCCGCCGCGCTGGGCGGGCGTCGAGTGGTCCCAGACGTTCTGCTTCACACAGACCTCGACGCCGCCGATGGCGTGCGCCATGCTCACCACACCCGCGAAGTCGATCGTCATCCAGTGATCGATGTAGACACCGGTGAGGTTCTCCCAGGTGGCCAGCGTGCAGCCGGCCCCGCCCCGGGCCAGGGTGGTGTTGATGATGGCGTTCGTCGCCGGATAGACCTTGCCGGAGTCGGGGTCCGTGCACTTGGGGATGTCGACCCGGGTGTCCCGGGGAATGCTCACCATGGCGGCGCTCTTGCGGTCCGCGGAGAGGTGGATGAGCATCTGCACGTCGGCGAGCGGTGGGCTGCCGCGGTCGTACTTGGCGCCGCCGAGTCTCACGTTCTCGTCGGAGTTACGGCTGTCGGAGCCGATCAGCAGGATGTTCAGCGGGGTCTGGCCGGCCGCGTTCGGCCGGGTGCGCTGCGCCTTGGAGTCGTCGCCGTTGCTGCGGCGGCCCTTCTGGATGTTGCCGTTCAGGTGCTGGTAGTACAGGTATCCGGCGCCGGCCGTCCCGAGTATCACCACCGCCAGCACGCTCGCCGACCAGCGCAGCACGCGCCGCCGGGGCCCGCGCCGCTCGGTCTTCGGGCCGCCGCCGCGACGTCCGCCGCCGTGCCGTCCGGACCCCTCAGGCGCCCGAGCGGCCTGCGGCGTGAGCGCCATCGTGTCCTCGACCGCAGGAGGCTCCCCGCGCACATCGCTCTGCGACAACTCCCTGCCCTCCCCACCCTGCGCCATGAAACGGGTCCGTCCCGCGCCGAGTTAGACGCACGACGGACCCGTTGGGTTACCTACGAGGCGCACTGAACCTTGTCCGCCGTGGACTTGTCGACCGACGGAGCCTTCGTCGGAGCGGTGAGGGAGACGCCCGCACCCTTGAAGTCCTTGCCCAGGGTGAGCGTCATCGCGGGCAGCCCCTGCGAGTTGGTCACGCTCTTGCCCGGCTTCAGCGCGGATCCGGACAGCCCCATCAGGGCTGCCAGTTCACGAGCCTGGGGCGCCTGGTCGGGCGCGTACTCGAGCGTGGTCCTGCTCAGTTCCGCGGGCGCGTTGCCCGCGTTCTCCGACTTGAGCACGCCCTTCTCGGTCTGCAGCCACTGCAGGGTCTCCTGCGCGCTGCCGGCCTCGGCGCCGCCGTTGAGGACCCGCACCCGCACCTCGGAGGGCTGGGACTTGCTGCCCTTGAGGCGGGCGGCCGCCGCGTCCTTGGCCGCCTTCTGCCGCTTCTTCACCTCGGTGAAGGAGACGTCGTTCCTGATGGCGTCGAAGACCTCGGGCGCCCTCGTGTTGTCGACGACGACCGTCGCGTGGACCTTCTCGGCCGGGTTGTCGACCACCGGCACCGTCATGAACGAGATGTTCTTCGGCGGCACCTTCTTCAGCTCCAGCGCCACGTCCTTGAGCGTGCTCACCTTGCCGATGCCCTTGTCGACGGTCAGCGCATTGGTGGCCGCCTCCGCCAGCTTCACGATTTTGGTCGGGCTGGTGAGGGTGTCGCTGGAGGACATCTTGCGCATCAGCGAGGCCATGAACTGCTGTTGCACCTTGATGCGGTCCAGGTCGCCCTGGTTGCCCCAGCTGTGCCGGGTGCGGACGAACGCCAGCGCCTGCTCGCCCGCGATCTTGGACGGGCCGGCGGGCAGGTCCAGATGCGACTGCTTGTCCTTCACCGCGTGCTTGAGGCACACGTCGACGCCGCCGACCGCCGTCGTCAGGGTCTTCACGGCGTTGAAGTCGACCATCATGAAGTGGTCGGGCTCGATGCCGGTGACCGCCTTCACCGTGCGCATCGTGCATCCCGGGTCCCGGCCCTCCTGCCCCAGGCTGGTGTTGAAGCGGACGCCGTCGCTGCCGGGAATGACCTTCTTGGTGTCGTCGGCCTGGGTGGTCTCGCAGTCCGGCACGTCCACGATCAGGTCGCGCGGAATGCTCAGCGCGGTCGCGTTCGTCCGGTCCTTGGCGACGTGCAGCAGGATGTTGGTGTCCGCGTGCCCGACGCTGCCGGAGTCGCCGTAGCCCTCGTTGCCCTTGCCGGTCCGCTTGTCGGTGCCGATGATCAGGATGTTGAAGGCGTCGTCCTTGCTGAAGCCGTCCTTGGCCGCGTCGCCGACGTCCGTGGTGGTGACGTTGCCCTCGAGGTGCTTGAGGTAGAGGTAGCCGGCCGTGCCGACGGCGACCAGGACGAACGCCGTGCCGCCGGCCGTCCACGCCAGCACCTTCTTGGCCCTCGACTTCTTCTTCACCGGCCGTCGGCCGCGCCGCGTCGGCGGCGGCTCGGGCTCGGCACCCCTGCGCCGGCCCGACCGGGGACCCGGCACCTCCGCGCCGCGCACCTCCTGCATCTCGCGGGTCCGACCCCCCGCCGCGTCGCCGCGGTCGCGCCCGGCACCGCCGGAATCACGGGAGTTCGGTCTCCGCGGACCGGGAACCGACGACTGCGGTGCGGAAGCGCTCAGTCGCAGTTCGTATTCGCCGGTGTTCGGATTGAGTACCCACTGGTCTGCGGGGTCGATGTTGTCCGCCCGCCCACGGCCTTGCGCGTCCACGGTTGTTCGAATCCTCCGTCGGGGCCACGCGGCGCCTTCCCCCTCAAAGGCGCTCGGGTCTCGGTGAATCAGTGCACGACCCCAGGACGGACCTCGTGGCCGGGTGCACCGGATCGCTCACACTATCCGCCCAGTTCAGCGTCAAGCGACGCCGGTGACAAATTCCACCTTCCTACAACTGGGCAATCCACCTCATATTTCTGAACTGAAGTTCGTCGTCTTGATGCGCGCCTTACTCGCAGGTTTGCTCGGCCGCGGTGTTCCCACGGAACGTCGGAGCGGCGGAGGGGCCGTTCCCGGGATCCGCCCCGGGAGTCTCCCTGAGAACTTCCTGAGAATCCGACCGCGCCACCGCCACCGGCTGGTCCGCCCGCAGCCGTGCGAACAGCTTCTGGGCCTCCGGCTCCACGAGTTGGTCACGGTTGGCGTCGTAGACGTACGACTCACGCGGAACCGTCAGGAACTGCACATGTTCCGCGGGGATGTCCCGCAGCCCGCGCACCAACTGGTACAGACCGCGCAGACTTGCCAGTTCCGGATCCGTGGTGAGCGAGGAAGTGGCCGCGTCCAGCACCGGATACAGCTTCACGGGGTTCAGCAGGACGTCGTTGCTCTGCACCTTGTTGACGAGCGCGCCGAGGAACCGCTGCTGGCGCTCCATCCGCTCGGTGTCGCTGCCGTCGCCGATCGACTTGCGGGCCCGCACGTACCCGAGCGCCTGCTCCCCGTCGAGGGTCACCCGGCCCGCGGGAAGTTTCAGCTTGGCCGCCTTGTCGTCGATGGGCTCCTTCAGGCACACCTGGACCCCGTCGACGGCGTCGACCATCTCCTTGAACCCGCTGAAGTCGACCACCATGTGATGGTCGATCCGGATGTCCGTCAGCTTCTCGACGGTACGGATGGTGCAGGCCGAACCGCCCACCTGGAAGGCGTGGTTGAACATCGCGAACACCGGCTCGCTGCGGCTGCCGTCCGCCCGTCGGCAGCCGGGGATGTCCACCATCAGGTCCCGGGGCAGCGAGACGGCGGTGGCGCTGCGCCGGTCGGCGGCCAGGTGCAGCAGGATCGTGGTGTCCGACCGCTCGCTGCCCAGGTCCCGCCCGTACTGCCCGTTCCCGTCCCCGGCCCGGGTGTCCGACCCGATCAGCAGGATGTTCTGCGCGTCCCGCACCAGCGCGGTGGGCCGCTCCCGCTCGTACCGGGCGAGTTCCGCGGCGGCCGCGTCATCCGGGGTGATGTTGGCGCTGAGCTTGGCGTACACGGCCCACCCCGCCCCGGCCGCCGCCACGACGACCACGCCCACCGCCAGCGCCGCGCCCCTGGCCCACCGCCGCCGCCGACGCCGCCGCAGGAGCCCCTCCCCGGCGGGCGAGGCCCCGAGCCCCCGACGAACGTTGTCGTTCACGGTGCGGGCCCCCTCATGGCGTACGAGCGTCATGCCTCTGCTCTTACGACGATGGCGGGGGAGCGGGAGGGGAGTCGCCCTTTGCTACTCCACATGGGTGAGGGCAGCCAACCTGAAGGGGCGCGGGGCTGTGTCGACATGCGGCTCCGCCGCGTGGGCGCGAACGGCCCCCACACCCGCACTCGCCCGATGACCGCCCCCACCCCCTCTCAGCGGCGCAACACAGTCACCCTCTCGCTCTCGACCCGCTTGGCGAGAGCTTCCTCATCCAGTCGGCCGACATTCCTGCACAGCACCACGGACCCCCCGGCAGCCAACGGCGCGTACAACCCTGCGCTCAACCCCTCCCACGTGTCGTACGGCAGAGCGGACAGCAGCCTCGATCCCGGCCCTGCCAAGCGCAGCGACACCGCATCCGCCAGGGCCCGCTCGACGACCTCGCCCCCACTGAACTCGGCCCCCGCGACGATCAGCGCCGCCTCCTCGGGATCCACGGGCGCGAACGGCACGAACCGATCGCCCTGGCTCGGTACCTCCACGGCATAGTCGGCGAAGCCGTCCGGCGCCTGCGGGAACCGCCCGCCCAGCGGCCGCAGCGCGAGAGCGATCCGCTCCCCGCGGCACGCCCGCGCCGCCTCCAGGGAGTCCGGCCCGCTGACGACGACGTCGGCGGCGGCCGGGTCTCCGGCCACATCCGCCACCGCCCCCACCGACGCACACGCGAGCAGCCACACGGCCGTCTGCCAGTGCGCGGGCAGCAGCAGCGCGACCCGGTCGCCGGGTCCGGCGGACAGGTCGCCCTGAAGGAGGTTCGCGGTCTTGGCCACCCAATTGGCGAAGGTGGCGACGGACAGTTCGACGCGTTCGCCCGTGGCGTCGTCGTAGAAGGTCACCAGGGGGCGGCCGGGATCCGCGGCGAGCGCGGAACGCAGCAGGTCGGCAGGGGTGCGATCGGTGGCATTCACCCGCGCAAGAGTACGCCGGGGCCGGCCCGCGCACCGAGCGCCGGGGCCACCGGTTCGGCGGAACGTCTCCCGACGGCCCGTCAGTTCCCCGATGGACAGATTCATATGACCATGTCCAGGATCATGGGCATGCGCGGATTCCTCACCACCTCCGTCGGCGCTACCTCGATCGGCGTCACGTGCGCGGCCGCCCTCGCACTCCCGCTGACCCTGCCCGCGACCGCCGTGCCCGCACGGGCGGAGCGGACGGCCGCCACGGGCCGGGTGGACGAGGCCGCGGTCCCGGGCAGCACTCGGTCGCTGCCCCTCGTTCCCCGCGCCCGCGGTCTCGGCACGGCCCCGGAGCAGGGCCTGTACCGCGCAGGCGTACGACACTTCTCGCTGGTCGGCGTCGTCTGGGACGACCCGGACGCCGAACTGCACGGCCGGGTCCAGGTGCGCACCCGGTCCACCGCGTCCCGGGCGTGGTCCGGCTGGCAGGACGTCGAGACCCACAACGAGGAGCACGGCGCCGACCCGGGCACGGCGGAACGGTCCTCGGGCCGGGTGCGCGGGGCCACCGCGCCGCTGTGGGTGGGTGACTCGGACGGCGTGGACGTACGGGTGCGTGCGGCCCCGGCGGCCGGAGACCGGGGCGACCCCGCCGGCGGCCCGGACTCGTCCCTGCCGACCGGGCTGCGCCTCGAACTCGTCGACCCCGGGGACGAGGCACCGCCCCAGGGCCCGCCGGCGGACGTGCCCCGCACCGGCGGCATCCGCACGGACGCGACGGTCGCCGCCTACGCGGCCAACACCGACCTCGTGCCCTACGGCGCCCTGGAGATCCCCCAGCTGGGCCGGCGGGACACCGAGCAGGAACTGGCCCGCCTGAACGGGGGTGTTCCGCGCGCGAAGCCGTACATCGGGCCGCGGCCGCCGATCGTGACGCGGCGCGGCTGGGGCGCGGACGAGTCACTGCGCGAGAGCGGGTTCATCTACACGAAGACGGTCAAGGCGGCCTTCGTGCACCACACCGCCTCGGGCAACAACTACACCTGCTCCCAGGCCCCCTCCGTCGTCCGCAGCATCTACCGCTACCACGTCAAGAGCATGGGCTGGCGGGACATCGGCTACAACTTCCTCGTCGACAAGTGCGGAAGCATCTACGAGGGCCGGGCCGGGGGCGTGGCGAAGGCGGTCATGGGTGCCCACACCCTCGGGTTCAACAGCAACAGCATGGGCATCGCCGTGATCGGCACATACAGCTCCACCAAGCCGTCCGCCGCCGCGGTGACGGCCGTCGCCAAGCTGACCGCGTGGAAGCTCGGGCTCTTCGGGGCCAATCCCAGCGGAAAGACATATCTCACGTCGGGCGGTGGCAATCTCTACCCAAAGGGGAAGAACGTACGACTGAACGTGATCTCCGGCCATCGGGACGGGTATGCCACCGAGTGTCCGGGCAAGCGGCTCTACGCCCAGCTCGGCACCGCCCGTTCCGGTGCGGCGCGGTATCAGGGGCGCTGAGGGCACGGGGGCGCGCGTTCACCGCCGTCAGGAGGACGGGTGGGGAGGCTCGCGGACGGCGGGGGTCGGTTGGGGGAAACCGGACGCCGATCTCGCGGGACACCGCGCGGCCGACGAGGGCACCGTCGCACGGTCTGCATACACTGGCCGGCCGAAACGAGTAGTTCGGCCGGTCCCGGCAGGAAGCAGAGACGACAGGTGACAGAAGCGATCCTCCTGGTCGGCGGCAAAGGCACCCGGCTGCGTCCGCTCACCGTGCACACGCCGAAGCCCATGGTCCCGGCGGCCGGGGTGCCGTTCCTGACGCACCAGCTGGCGCGGGCGAGAGCGGCGGGCGTGGAGCACATCGTCCTCGCGACGAGCTATCTCGCCGAGGTCTTCGAGCCCTACTTCGGTGACGGCGCCTCCCTCGGGCTGCACATCGAGTACGTCACCGAGGAGGAGCCTCTCGGCACGGGCGGCGCCATCCGCAACGTGGCCTCGCGTCTGCACTCCGGCCCCGACGACCCGGTGCTGATCTTCAACGGCGACATCCTGACGGGCCTGGACATCAGGCGGCTCGTGCACACCCACGAGTCGACGGGCGCGGACGTCTCCCTGCACCTCACCAAGGTGACGGACCCGCGTGCCTACGGCCTGGTCCCCACCGACGACACCGGCCGTGTCCTCGCCTTCCTGGAGAAGCCGCAGACACCGGAGGAGATCGTCACCGACCAGATCAACGCGGGGGCGTACGTCTTCCGCCGCTCGGTCATCGACACGATCCCGGCGGGCCGCCCGGTGTCGGTGGAACGCGAGACCTTCCCGGACCTCCTCTCCGCCGGGGCCCACCTCCAGGGCATGGTCGACTCCACGTACTGGCTCGACCTCGGCACCCCCGCCGCCTTCGTCCGCGGCTCGGCGGACCTCGTCCTCGGCCGGGCCCCGTCCCCCGCCGTCCCCGGCCGCTGCGGCGACCGCCTGATCCTGCCCACGGCCACGGTCGCCCCGGACGCGAAGCTGACCGGCGGCACGGTGGTCGGCGAGGGCGCGTTCGTGGCGGAGGGCGCGCGGGTCTTCGGCTCGACGATCCTCCCCGGCGCCGTCATCGAACCCGGCGCCGTCATCACCGACTCCCTCATCGGCACCCGGGCCCGAGTGGGCGAACGCTCCGTCCTCACCGGCACGGTCATCGGCGACGGCGCGGTGGTCGGCCCCGACAACGAACTCCGTGAGGGAGTACGCGTGTGGTGCGACGCCCGCATCCCGGCGGGGGCGCTCCGCTTCTCTTCCGACCAGTAGCGGTGCGGGCCGGCAGGGGGCCCGCCATGGGGGCTGCGCCCCTGGACCCCCATTGGACCGTCGCTCGCCTGCGGGCCGGCGGGGGGCTGGTCGCGCCCACGCGGCGGAGTCGCATATCGACGCAGTCCCGCGCCCCAGGGAGCGCAGTCCCCTCGGCTGCATAGGTGCCGCTGGTACCCGCGGCTGGGTATGTCGTCGTAGCTGCGGGCAGCTGTACCGCCAGGGCGGCGCCCAGCCAACCTGCGTAGCTGCGGGCGGTCGTGCCGCTAGGGGCGGCACGGGTGGGCGCAGCGGCACCCTGCCGGCGCGGGCAGGCGAACCCCGCCCCCGGCCGGCCGCAGCACCGGGCACCGAAGCAACGCCCTTACAGCAGGCCGATGTCCACCCGGGGCATCTTCGGCGCCCTGCGCGCAGGCACCTGCCCGCTCAGCAGGATCAACCGAGCCGCCCGATGCCGCTGCCCCGCATACGGCTCGAGCAGGCGCAGCATCTCCGCATCGTCGGCATCCCGGTCCCCGGCCAACGCCCACCCCACGATGCCCGGCAGATGCAGGTCCCCGACGGTCACCGCATCCGCCGCCCCATGACTGCGCTGCACAACCTCCGCCGACGTCCACGGCCCGATCCCCGGCACAACCTCCAACCGCGCCTGAGCCTCGCCCGCCGACATGCCCACCGCCTGCTCCAGCCGCGCAGCAACCCGCACGGCCCGCAGAATCGTCGAGGCCCGCTTGTCGTCGACCCCGGCCCGATGCCACTCCCAGGACGGAATCAGAGCCCAGGTCCGAGGCGCCGGCATCACCCACATCGGCCGCTCGCTCACCCCCGCAGGCCCGGGCGCCCGCTCCCCGAACCTCCGCACCAGCAACCGCCACGCCCGATACGCCTCATCGGTCGTGACCTTCTGCTCCAGCACCGACGGAATCAACGACTCCAGCACCAGCCCGGTCCGCGTCAGTCGCAGCCCCGGCCGCCGATGCCGCGCCAGCGCCACGACCCGGTGCCGCGGCACGAACGCGGCCGGGTCATCGGCGGCACCGAGCAGCTCCGGCACCTGCTCCAGCAGCCACTCGGCACCCGGCCCCCACGCCTCCGCGCGCACCTCACCGCCGTGGACGTACACCCGCAGCGTCCCGGGCCCGGCGGGCGTCCGGCAGGCCCGCCACACGGACCCGTCCCGCGTCGCCCGGAACGTAGGATCGGCCGGCCCGCGCCGCAGCGGCCCCAGCACCAGCCCGAGATCGAGCGGCTCGTCCGGCACCCAGCTCCGCACCCGCACAGCGGCCCCCGCACCCTGCCGGGGCACTCCGGCGGGCACGGCGACCTCCCCACCGCGCACGGTCGTGCGAGTGGGCCGTGGAGCGAATCGTCCTGCCACGAATGAGTCCTACAAGTCCGAGTCCTACGAGTCCTGCGGGTGCCGGCGCCGCCGAGGCTGCCGTCCTACGAGACTAGGCGAGAGCGGGCGGTCGTACGGGGCCCTCACCGCACTTCGATGAACGCCCCCGCGTCCCGCTCGGGCCGCGGCCTCGGCTCCTCCGCCGGATTCCCGATCGCCACCGCCCCCATCGGATCCCAGTCCGCCGGCAGCCCCAGCACCTCGCGCACCACGTCCCGGCAGAACATCGTCGAGGACACCCACGCCGATCCCAGCCGCTCCCCGGCCAGCGCCACCAGGAAGTTCTGCACGCCCGCGCCGGCCGCGACCACGAACATCTCCCGCTCGGCGCCGTCCCGCCGCGGGTCCCCGTAGGTGTGCGAGCCGTCCATGACGAGGCAGGGCACGGCCAGATACGGCGCGTGCCGCAACACGTCCCCACGCCGGACCCGCTTGGCGATGGACTCCTCGCTCTTGCCGTCCCGGCGCAGATCCGCGATCCACGCGTCGCGCATCGCGTCGAGCAGCCGTACCCGCGACTCCTCCGACTCCAGCAGCACGAACCGCCAGGGTGTGGTGTGGTGCGGCGCGGGCGCGGTCACTGCCGCGGCCACCGCACGCCGGACCGCGCCCGGGTCCACGGGGGCGTCGGTGAAGGCCCGCACGGTACGGCGCTGGGCCACCGCCTCCCGCACGGCCTCGGACGTGCCGAGCCGGAACATGTCGTCCTGCGCCGTACGCACCAGCGCCCGCGCCCCCTCACCGTGCTCGTCGGCCACGGCATGGGCCAGCCCGCGCACCACGGCGACCGGCCGTCCCGCCGCCTTGCCCTTGACCAGGTCACCGGCGGCGGCCAGTTCGTCCGCGGTGGCGACGACGGTGGCGCTGAGCGGATTGCCGTACGCGTCCGTGCCCCCGCGCAGATCGTCCAGCACACGCACCCCGGCGGCGCCGATCGCCACGTCCGTGAGCCCCGAGCGCCAGGGCCGCCCGAAGGTGTCGGTGACGACCACCCCGACGTTGACGCCGAGGGTGTCGCGCAGCCCGTCGCGGATCGCGCGCGCGGAGGCGTCCGGGTCCTCGGGCAGCAACAGCACGGTCCCGGCAGGGGTGTTGGAGGCGTCGACCCCGGCGGCGGCCATGACCAGGCCCTGCCGGTTCTCGACGATGCGCAGCGTGCCGCGCCGGGCCACCACCCGCACGGTCTCGGAGTCGATCGCGGCCTCCCGATCGGCTGCCTCGACGACCCGCCCCTCGGCCTTGGACACGATCTTGGACGTCACGAGCAGCACGTCCCCGTCGACCAGGCCGGGCTCGGTCGCGGCGATCAGCTTGGCGAGATCGTCGCCCTGCTGCACCTCGGGGATGCCGGGCAGCGCCCAGACCCGGTACTCCGCGCGCTCCTCGCTCACGCTTCGCGCACCTCCTCGGCGAGCGCCAGCGCCTCCCGCGCCATCTGCGCGGTCGCGTCCAGGTCGGTCATCATCAGCGGTACGGCCCTGCAGCGGATCCCGTCCGCCTCGACCCGCTCGACCGCGCCCGCGTCGACGGTGTCGACCAGCCAGCCGTCCAGCAGCCCGGAGCCGTAGTGCTCGGCGACCGCCGCCGCCGTGGACTCCACGCCGACCGCGGCGAGCACCTTGTCGGCCATCCCGCGCACGGGCGCGTCACCGACGATGGGGGAGAGGCCCACCACCGGCACGCCCGCGTCCGCGATCGCCTCCCGGATGCCGGGCACGGCCAGGATCGTGCCGATGGACACGACCGGGTTGGACGGCGGGAAGAGGATGACGTCGGCCTCGGCGATGGCCTCCAGGACACCGGGCGCGGGCTTGGCCTGCTCGGCACCGACCGGCACGACCGCCTCGGCCGGGACCGAGGCGCGCAGCCGTACCCAGTACTCCTGGAAATGGATCGCCTTGCGCTCGCCGTCCGTCTCGACCGCCACGTGCGTCTCCACGCGGTCGTCGGTCATCGGGATCAGCCTCACGCCCGGCTTCCAGCGGTCGCACAGCGCCTCGGTGACCGCGCTCAGCGGATAGCCCGCGCCCAGCATCTGGGTCCGCACGATGTGCGTGGCGAAATCCCGGTCGCCGAGCCCGAACCAGTTCGGGCCGACGCCGTAGGCCGCCAGTTCCTCCTTGAGGTGGAAGGTCTCGTCGGTCCGCCCCCAGCCCTGCTCCTCGTTGATGCCGCCACCCAGCGTGTACATCACCGTGTCGAGGTCCGGGCAGACCTTCAGCCCGAAGAGGTGGATGTCGTCACCGGTGTTGCCGATCACCGTGATGTCCGCGTTCGGCGCGGCCTGCTTCAGACCGCGCAGGAACCGGGCACCACCGATGCCGCCTGCCAGAACCACAATGCGCATGGGGACAAGTCTGGCAGGCGGGTACGACAACGCGTCAGGTGGTCAATCGGCCAGACGATCATTCGGCCGGACGGTCGATCGGCCGGACGGTCCACCGGCCGGACCGTCGACCGATGATCTGCCGGGCGTCGATCGCTCAGGCGGTCACCGGGCGCGGCTCGGTGCGCGCCTCGCAGTGCTGGGCCGTGTGCATCGGCATCTCGGTCAGGCCCGGGTAGTAGACGTGCAGGCTCACCGCCGGCTCCAGCGCGTCGTTCACCACCTCGTGCACGTACCCGGGCGCGAACACCCGCTGCGCGCCGGGCGTCAGCGCGCGCGTGGTCCGCTCGGTCCGCTCGGTCAGCTCGCCCTCCAGCACGGTGAGGACACCGGAGGAGCGGCCGTGGTCGTGCAGCCCGCTGCCCTGCCCGGGCACCCAGGACAGCAGCCATACCTCGTAGCCAGGACCGGTGCGCAGCCGGTGGTACCAGCGGGTGGTGGCGTCGTAGCGGACGAGGTGCGCCCACTGGGAGCGGTCGGCGGCGATCTCGCGGGCGAGGCCCACGAACTCGGCGACGGTGGCCGGGTGCTCGCGCGGTGGCTGGAGCAGGTGCGGGACTTCGAGGATGTCGCCGGCGATCTGGAGGTCGCTGTCGCTGTTCATGGGGATGCTGTGATTCCTCGGCGGAAGAGCGGAAGAGTGGGTGCCCTGAACTGGGGTTCTGCAAAGGAGGAGACGGCCGGGTCACAGGACTCGGCGACAGCCGGAGCGCGTCGGGCTCAACAGCTGGGACAGCAACAACAGCTACAGCGGACCTGGGCAGCACCGAAGGACCCGGCGGTGCGGGTCGAGGTGAGTGCCAAGTTCGCGAGCATGCCCCCTAGGACAGCGGTTCACACCCGCACTGTCAACTCGGCGCCCGGAATGTGGGACATGCTTCACCTCATCCGGTTCATCTGTCAGGTGAAAGGTTTGTTCACCTGACCCCGAGGACACATGGCGCACATCCGAGCGCTCAAGCCTCGCGGAACGCGATCGAACGCGGGGGCGTCCTTCTTCGTACAAAGGTCCGTACGGGGTCCGTCGCCCCTCTGGGCCTCGCTTGCGTGTCAAGGTATATGGCGATTTGAACACTTTCCGCACGGCCTTGGTTCCGCAGAGTGAATAACGGGCTCAATAGCAGATCTCGGCTTGACTCGCCCGGAGCAGCACACTTGTAATTTCACTCGTGTCGTTCAGCCGAAATCGGTAACGGCTACGCACGGGGACGCGAAAGACAGACGAGGGGCGCACATGACCGAGCTGGTGCAGCAACTGCTGGTCGACGACGCGGACGAGGAACTCGGCTGGCAGGAGCGCGCGCTGTGCGCCCAGACCGACCCCGAGTCCTTCTTCCCCGAGAAGGGCGGCTCCACCAGAGAGGCGAAGAAGGTCTGCCTCGCCTGCGAGGTGCGCTCCGAATGCCTCGAGTACGCCCTCGCCAACGACGAGCGCTTCGGCATCTGGGGCGGTCTGTCCGAGCGTGAGCGCCGCCGCCTGAAGAAGGCCGCCGTCTGAAGGTACAAACACACACAAGCTACGCGAACGGCCCGTTGCCAGTGGGTTATCCACAGGCGGCGGGCCGTCGTCATGGCCAGCCGATAGTGTGGTCGCTCGTCCGAGACGCCCCGCTGCCCCCCGTGGGCACAGGCGTCCACCGCAGTCCATCGAACCGGGGCCCGTACCTCGATGTCCGTGCACAGCCATACGGCAGCCCAAGAGCAGGCTGCCACTCCTGAGTTCCCGCGTCATGTGGTGACCGCGGTCCTCGTCTCCCACGACGGCGCCCGCTGGCTGCCCGACGCGCTCGCCGGGCTGCTCGGCCAGGAGCGCCCCGTCCAGTACGCGGTGGCGGCCGACACCGGCAGCGCGGACGACTCCGCCCAGCTGGTCACCGAGGCCCTCGGCGACGACCGCGTGCTGCACCTCGCCCGGCGCACCGGCTTCGGCCAGGCCGTCGAGGAGGCGTGCCGCACCGTCCCCGTCCTCACCCCGGACGAGCTGCCGTACCTCAAGCGCCCCAGCGGCTGGGACCCGGTCACCCGCTCGTGGCGCGACGACGCCTACGACATGCCCGAACTGCCGCACGGCGAGCCCGTCCAGTGGCTGTGGCTGCTGCACGACGACTGCGCGCCCGAACCCGACGCCCTCGCCCAGCTGCTCCGCGTCGTCGAGAACGAGATCGAACTGGGCCGCGACGACGTGGCGGTCGTCGGCCCCAAGCTGCGCGGCTGGTACGACCGCAGGCAACTGCTGGAGGTCGGCGTCTCCATCGCCAACTCCGGCCGCCGCTGGACCGGCCTGGACCGCCGCGAACAGGACCAGGGCCAGCACGACCACGTCCGCACCGTGCTGTCCGTATCCACCGCCGGCATGCTCATCCGCCGCGACGTTTTCGAACAGCTCGGCGGATTCGACCGCCGGCTGCCCCTGATGCGCGACGACGTCGACCTGTGCTGGCGCGCCCACCAGGCCGGACACCGCGTCCTCATCGCCCCCGAGGCGGTCGTTCGGCACGCCGAGGCGGCCTCCCGCGAGCGCCGTACCGTCGACTGTGTGGGCCGCACCGCCGCTTCCCCGCACAAGGTCGACAAGGCCGGCGCCGTCTACACCCTCCTCGTCAACGCCCGTGCCGCCGTGCTGCCCTGGGTGCTGCTGCGGCTCGTCCTCGGCACCCTCCTGCGGACCGTCGCCTATCTCGTCGGCAAGGTCCCGGGACAGGCCGTCGACGAGATCCGCGGCCTGCTCGGCACCCTGCTGCGGCCCGAGCGGATCCTCGCCGGACGGCGCCGCCGCGGAGCCTCGCAGATCGACAAGGGCGAACTGCGCCAGCTCTTCCCGCCGCCCGGCGCCACCGTCCGCGCCACCGTGGAACAGATCGCCGGCAACTTCTCCGGCGGCTCCGACACCGACACCGCCTCGGCCGGCCGGCACGGCGGCGCCGTGGAGTCGGGTCCCGGCGGCGACGACGCCGAATTCCTGGAGATCGAGCAGTTCGCCCGGCTCAAGCGGATCGCCCGCAAGCCCGGCCCGGTGCTCTTCCTGGCTCTCCTCCTCGTCTCCCTCGCCGCCTGCCGCGCCCTGCTCGGCGGTGGCGCGCTCGCGGGCGGCGCCCTGCTGCCCGCCCCGGCCGACGCCGGCGACCTCTGGTCCCGCTTCGCGGACAGCTGGCACCCCGTCGGCGCCGGCGGCACCCCGTCCGCACCGCCCTACCTCGCCGTCGTGGCGGCGCTCGCGTCGATCCTGTTCGGCTCCACCGGGCTCGCGGTCACCGTCCTGCTGGTCTGCTCGGTGCCGCTGGCCGGCTTCACCGCCTACTTCGCCTCCCGGCCGCTCGTCACCTCCCGCCTGCTGCGCGCCTGGGCGGCCATCGCCTACGCCTTCCTGCCCGCCGCCACCGGCGCCCTGGCCGGCGGCCGCATCGGCACCGCCGTCCTCGCCGTGCTGCTGCCGCTCATCGCGCGCGCGGGCATCGCCGCGAGCGGCCTCGCCCATGCCTCCGGCGCGCGCGGCAGCTGGCGCGCCACCTGGGCGTACGCGCTGCTGCTGACCGTCACCACCGCGTTCACGCCGATCGTCTGGCCCATCGCCCTGATCCTCGGCCTCGGCGTGCTGGTCCTGCGCCGCGGCGACCTCGTCGCCCACGGCCTGCGCTTCGTCGCCCAGCTCGGCACCCCGCTGCTGGTCCTCGCCCCCTGGTCGCTCACCCTGCTCCCGACCGGCTTCTTCAAGGAAGCGGGCCTGGAGTACGGATCCTCGTCCGCCACCGCGCTCGACCTGCTCGGCGCGAGCCCGGGCGGCCCCGGCACCGTCCACGGCCTGATGCTCATCGGCATCGTCCTCGCCGCCCTGGCCGCACTCCTGCGCTCCGAACGCCAGTTGGGCATCCGGACCGCCTGGGCGGTCGCCCTGGTCGGCCTCGTCTTCGGCGTCCTGTCCAACCACTCCACCTGGGCCGGACCCGCCACCCTCGTCTACGGCATCGCCCTGCTGGCCGCCGCCGCGCTCGGCGCCGACGGGGCACGCGCGCGCGTGGCCGAGCAGAGCTTCGGCTGGCGCCAGCCGGTCGCCGCCCTCATCGCCTTCGCCTCGGCCGCGGGCCCGCTGCTCGTCGCCGCCGGCTGGATGATCCGCGGCGCCGACGGCCCGCTGGAGCGCCGCGACCCGGTGCAGGTCCCCGCGTTCGTCGCAGAGGACGCCACCACCGCCGACCAGGCCCGCACCCTGATCCTCGACAGCGACTCCACCGCGCGCGTGCGCTACACCCTCGTCCGCGGCTCCGGCGCCCGCCTGGGAGACGCCGAACTCGCCGCCGCCGACGGCGAGAACGCCAAGCTCGACAAGGTCGTCGCCAACCTCGTCGCCGGCTCCGGCGCCGACCAGGCCGGCCAGCTCGGCGGCTTCGCGGTCCGCTACGTCCTCGTCCACAAGGGCGCACCCCGCGAGATCACCCGCGTCCTGGACGCCACGCACGGCCTGAGCAGGCTCAGCCAGCAGAACGGCAGCGCCCTGTGGCGGGTCGACCAGCAGGTCTCCCGCGCCACCATCGTGTCCGCGGGCGGCTCCGGCGCCGCCCAGCCCGTCGCCGCCGGGCCGGTGGAGATCCACACCACCGTCCCCTCGGGCGCGGGCAGTCGCGTCCTGCGCCTGGCCGACGCCACCGCCGACGGCTGGACGGCCACCCTGGACGGCAGGCCGCTCACCCGCACCACGGTCGACGGCTGGGCCCAGGGCTTCCAGCTGCCCGCCACCGGCGGCAGGCTCGACGTCACCTACGACGCCCCGGTCACCCACACCGCCTGGCTGTGGACCCAGGGCGCGCTCGCCGTCGTCCTCGTCGTCCTCGCCCTGCCCGGCCGCCGCCGCGACATCGACGACGACCTCCCCGAGGAGCAGCCGCTGCCCGCCCAGGCCACCGCGGGCGAGGGCCGCCGCGCCCGCCGCCTGCGCGCCCAGGCCGAGGAAGCGGCCGACCAGGAACAGCCCGGCGTGCCTCCCGTCCCGGAGGAGGTCCCGGCCGCCGTCCCGCACCAGCAGCAGTACGCCGACTGGGACGCCGCGTCCTACCAGGCCACCGAGTACACCGGCTACGGCACCGACCAGTACCAGGGCGCGGGCCAGTACCCGGCAGGCGGTTACGACCAGCAGGCGTACCAGCCCGATCCGTACCAGAACGGCCAGTACGACCCCTACGCCTACGGCGGTACGGACGGGCAGATGCCGTACGACCCGACGGCGTACCAGCAGGGCTACGACCAGGCCCAGCACCCCTACGGCACCGGCAGCGAGCGCCCCGACGGGAGCCAGCAGTGAACCGCACGACCCTGTCCCTGATCGCCGGCACGACCGCACTGGCAGCCGTCACCGCCTTCGCCGCGCTCGACACACCGTCCGCGTCCGGCGCGAGCACCGCCAAGGCGGCCGCCGAGCTGCCCGTGGAGCGCGCCAGCCTGGTGTGCCCCGCGCCCAGCCTCTCCGACATCGCCGACACGTCGTACACGTCGTTCACGCCCGTGACCAAGGACGCGGCGAGCGGCGGCAAGGCCGAACTCCAGGCGGCCACCGAGCAGTCGGCGGACGGCACGAGCGGCACCAAGACCGGCAAGGGCACCAAGAAGAAGGCCGAGAAGCCGGTCCTCACCCCGAAGGAACCCGGCACACCGGTCACCGGTGACACCTCCGGTGCCGACGGGCCCGCGCTGGTCGGCACAGCCGACGGGAAGTTCGCGCCGGGCTGGACCGTCCAGGAGACCACCGAGATCGTCGCGGGTACCGGCCGCGGCCTCCAGGGCGTCAACTGCACCGCCCCGGACACCGAGTTCTGGTTCCCGGGCGCCAGCACGGCCACCGACCGCACCGACTACGTGCACCTCACCAACCCGGACGACTCCGCCGCGGTCGTCGACATCGAGCTGTACGGCAAGGGCGGCGCGATCAAGTCCACGGTGCCGGACGGCTTCACGATCCCCCCGCACTCGAGCAAGCCCATCCTCCTGTCCACCCTCACCGACGAGCAGCAGACCGACCTGACGGTGCACGTCAACGTGCGCAGCGGGCGGGTCGGCGCGGCGGTGCAGGCCCTGGACGACAAGGTGGGCGGCGACTGGCTGGCCGCGGCCGCCGACCCGGCCGGCAGCCTGGTCCTGCCCGGCATCCCGAAGGACGCCACCGACGTCCGCCTCATCGCCTTCACGCCCGGCGACGCCGACGCGGACCTGAAGGTCCGCCTGGCCTCGCCCGACGGCCTGATCACCCCGGCCGGGAACGAGACTCTGCACGTCAAGTCAGGCATGACCACCGCGGCCGACCTCCGCGACGTCACCCGCGGCGAGGCGGGCTCCCTGGTGCTGACGCCCACGGACCAGTCGGTCCCGGTCGTGGCGGCACTGCGCGTGATCCGCGGCAAGGGAGCCAAACAGGAGACGGCGTTCATCCCCGCCACGGCCCCCGTCGGCACGCGCGCGACGTCGGCCGACAACAGCGGCAAGTCCTCGACCCTCTCCCTGACCGCCCCCACCGCGACGGTCACGGTCAAGGTCACCGCCTCGGCGGGCAGCGAGGGCGGCACCCCGGTGACGAAGACCTACACGATCAAGTCCGGCACCACCCAGGACATTTCGGCCCCCGTCCCCTCAGGTCTGAAGGGCACCTACGCCCTCACGGTGGAACCCACCTCGGACGCCCCCCTCTACGGCGCCCGAACCCTCTCGGCCACAGAATCCGGCATCCCGGGCTTCACCATCCAAACCATCCCGAGTGACCGAGGTCTGGTGGCGGTACCGGAAGCGGACGAGGACTTGTCGGTACTGCAGAAGTAGCCGGTCAGGAGCGGGGCCGGGGCGAAGCCGACCCCCGGCCGACCGCGGCAACGGGCAACCGGAAAACCCGGCTAGTCCTCCCCGTAGCGAGGATCAACGGTCTCCGGAGTCAGCCCCAACAGCTCGGCCACCTGCTCCACCACCACCTCGTGCACCAGCGCGGCCCGCTCGTCCCGCCCCTTGGTCCGGATCTCCACCGGCCGCCGGTACACCACGACCCGAGCCCGCCGTCCGTCCCGCGCAGGAATGATCCCGCCCAACGGCACAGCCTCGTCGCTCCACGCCTCGGTGCTCCGCCCCTCCAGCCGAGGCACCTCGAGCACCAGAAAGTCGATGTCGGCCAGCTGCGGCCACCGCCGCTCGAGACGCTCCACGGAGTCCTGCACGAGGTCGGCGAACACCTCGGCGCGGCTGGCCGCCAACGGCACCTGCGGCGGCGCGATAGGCCCCCTCATGCCCCGCCCGTGACGATCACGTCGACGGGGCCCGGGGCCGGCGGCACGGGGCGGTACACGGTTGTCCATCACTGGTGAAGCGTAGTCCCCGTACGCTCGCCCCGCCCGGCGCCCGCGCGGCAACCGGCCCCCGACCGCACGGCGATCGGCCACCGACACCCCCGTGTCACAGGATGACCATTCCGGCCAAGGTCTGGCTCGTTTCCGTAACCCTCCAAGACCGCCGAACTCAAGGCAATTGACGTTGTTTGTACCGACTCATGACCTGGCGGATTCCCGACCGGCACCTCCAACAGGCCCGTCCCCGCAGGTCAGAAGGGCGTGTTCGGAGGGGTGTGTGGGGCGTCTCACAGCACGACACGGTGGAGTGACCTGGTGGAGAGTCGTCGCGGCCCGCTCAAGAGTGCGGTACCGTCCAACGTCGTGAGCCCTGTACGTCGCTGTTCGCGAACCGCCTGCGGCCGACCCGCCGTCGCGACGCTGACGTACGTCTACGCCGACTCGACCGCGGTCCTCGGCCCGCTCGCCACCTACGCCGAACCCCACTGCTACGACCTGTGTGCCGAGCACTCCGAGCGCCTCACCGCCCCGCGTGGCTGGGAGGTCGTCCGTCTTCTCGACGGCTCCGCTCCCGCACGGCCCAGCGGCGACGATCTCGAAGCGCTTGCCAACGCCGTGCGCGAGGCGGCCCGCCCCCAGGAGCGCGCGGCCCAGGCGGGCGGCGGAGGGCGTACGGCGGACCCCATGGAGGTCGCCCGCCGCGGCCACCTGCGCGTCCTGCGTTCCCCGGACAACTGAGCCCCGCCCAACGGCAGTCGGCCCTCAGGCGTCACCCCGCACCACCCCCGCCCCGCGTTACGGCTCAGAGGCGCCTCAGGGTCCACTTGGTGTCCGCACACCCGCCCCTTACCCCTGACGGGTAGTTTGTGGGCACCCATAGGACTTTCAGGAGGGTTGGCCGTGGCTGCTGATCTGTCGCAGATCGTGAAGGCGTACGACGTACGCGGAGTGGTCCCGGACCAGTGGGACGAGTCGCTGGCCGGCCTCTTCGGTGCCGCCTTCGCCGAGGTGACGGGTGCGGTGGCGATCGTCGTCGGCCACGACATGCGCCCCTCGTCCCCCGCCCTGTCCCGCGCCTTCGCACGCGGTGCGGCGGACCGCGGCGTGGACGTCACCGAGATCGGCCTGTGCTCCACGGACCAGCTGTACTACGCCTCCGGCGCGCTGAACCTCCCGGGCGCGATGTTCACGGCCTCCCACAACCCGGCGCAGTACAACGGGATCAAGATGTGCCGCGCGGGCGCCGCCCCCGTCGGCCAGGACACGGGCCTCACGCAGATCCGTGAACTGGCCGAGCGCTGGCTGGAGTCGGGTGCCCCCGAACCGGTCGCCGAGCCGGGAACCCTCACCACGCGCGAGACGTTGGAGGATTACGCGGCGCACCTCCGCTCCCTCGTCGACCTGACCTCCATCCGCCCCCTGAAGGTCGTGGTCGACGCCGGTAACGGCATGGGCGGCCATACGGTCCCCACGGTCTTCGCCGGCCTGCCCCTGACCGTCGTCCCGATGTACTTCGAACTGGACGGCACCTTCCCGAACCACGAGGCCAACCCGCTCGACCCGGCCAACATCGTGGACCTGCAGAAGCGGGTCCCGGAGGAGGGAGCCGACCTGGGCATCGCCTTCGACGGCGACGCCGACCGCTGCTTCGTCGTGGACGAGAACGGCGACCCGGTCTCCCCGTCGGCGATCACCGCGCTGGTCGCCGCCCGCGAGCTGGCCCGCAACGGCGGCAGGGGCACGGTGATCCACAACCTGATCACCTCCCGCACGGTCCCGGAGGTGGTGAAGGAGAACGGCGGCACCCCGGCCCGTACCCGCGTCGGCCATTCCTTCATCAAGGCCGAGATGGCCCGCTCCGGCGCGATCTTCGGCGGCGAGCACTCCGCCCACTACTACTTCAAGGACTTCTGGAACGCCGACACGGGCATGCTGGCGGCCCTGCACGTCCTCGCGGCCCTCGGCGGACAGGACGGCCCCCTGTCCGCCCTCGTCGCGCAGTACGACCGCTACGCGGGCTCCGGCGAGATCAACTCCACGGTCGCCGACCAGACCGCCCGCCTCGCCGCGATCCGCGCCGCCTACGAGGGCCGCCCCGGCATCACCCTCGACGACCTCGACGGCCTCACGGTCTCCGCCGCCGACTGGTGGTTCAACGTCCGCCCGTCCAACACGGAGCCCCTCCTCCGGCTGAACGCCGAGGCGAAGGACGAGGCAACGATGACCCAGATCCGAGACGAGGCACTGGCGATCATCAGGGCCTGACCCACGAAACCCGCCCCTGAGGCCCCCCTGCCCTTCCGGACCAGGTGAGCCGTATCACCGGGACCTCGCTTCTCAGCCGATCGAGACGGGTGCGCGGGTGGGAAAAAAGTCCGGGTGCCCAGGGGACAGAGCCCCTGGGCGGCACGCAAGCCCAGCTCAACCCACCCACCAGCGGTACGCTGACCGGACATCAGCAAAGCCGTCACCCCCGAAGGGAAACCCCATGCCGCTCGAAGCCGGCCTTCTGGAGATCCTCGCCTGCCCTGCCTGCCACGCCCCCCTCAAGGAGCAGGACACCGAGCTGATCTGCACCGGCCAGGACTGCGGCCTGGCGTACCCCGTCCGTGACGGCATCCCGGTCCTGCTCGTCGACGAGGCCCGCCGCCCCGCGTAAGTGGCCCACCGCCCCGCAACGGCGAGGCGCCCACCCCCGCGCTCGACCCCCCGCACAGGACCCCCGGCGATCGGAGGCTGCCGCCCATGCTCGACGAATCGCTGCTCGACGCCCCGGAGGGCCTCGCCGAGGCCGACCGACGAGGCCTCCTCCGCGGCGCGGCGGAGGCCGGCGCCCGCGTCCGCACCGCGGCCCGGCACGCCATCGAGGCCGGCGTCGGCGACCTCAAGCCCGACGGACGGCCCCGCGCCGTCCTGATCGCGGGCCCGGGAGCAGCCGCCACCCACACGGCCGACTTCATCAGCAGCCTCGCCGGCCCCGGCAGCCCCGTCACCCGATTGGCCCCGACGGGCGTCGCCCCGGCCGCGGGCGCCCTGCGCTGGGACCTCCCGGGCTGGGCCGGCTCCGTGGACCTGCTGCTGATCGCCACCCCGGACGGCACCGAACCCAGCCTCTCCATGCTGGCCGAGCAGGCCTACCGCCGCGGGTCCTCGGTCGTCGCCGTGGCTCCCGCCGGCACCCCGCTCGCCGAGGCGATGGCGGGCGCGCACGGCCTGTTCGTACCGATGGCGACGTCGCCCTACGACCAGGAAGAACCCCTCGCCGCGTCCTCCTCGGGCGTCTTCTGGGCCCTGCTCACCCCGCTGCTGGCCCTTCTCGACCGCATCGGTCTGCTCACCGCCGGGCCGGACGCCCTGGAGAAGGTCGCCGACCGCCTGGACAACATCGCCGAACGCTGCGGCCCGGCCATCGCGACCTACAGCAACCCAGCCAAGACCCTGGCCGCCGAGCTCGCCGACGCGCTGCCCGTCGTCTGGACGGAGGGCAGCTCGGCCGGGCCCGCGGGCCGCCGCTTCTCCGCCGCCCTCGCCGAGCTGGCGGGCCGCCCCGCCCTGGTCGCCGAGCTCCCCGAGGCACTCGCCGCGCACAGCGCCCTGCTGGCCGGTCCCCTCGCGGCCAGCGCCGACCCCGAGGACTTCTTCCGCGACCGCGTGGAGGAGACGCCCGCGTTGCACGCGCGCGTGGTGCTGCTCCGCGACCGCCCGATCGGCGGCCTCACCGCCGCCCCCGGCGCGCGTGACCTGGCCCTCAGCCACGACACACCGATCAGCGAGCTGGAACCGGAGGAGGGCGGCGATCTGGAGACCCTCGCGGAACTGATCGCCATCACGGATTTCGCCGCCGTTTACCTGGCGCTCGCTTCCGGGGCCTGACCTTGCTCCAGGTCGTCCGGTCCCGCGCCCACCACCGGTGCGGGACCCGGCGACGGCGCCGGCCGAGCAGCGTACGCAACGGAGACAGAGAAACCACATGGACCGCCTCGACAACACCGTCCGCCCCTACGCCTGGGGTTCCCCCACCGCCATTCCGCACCTGCTCGGAGTGGAGCCGACCGGCGAACCGCAGGCGGAGATGTGGATGGGAGCACACCCGGGTGCTCCCTCGCGCACCGCGCGCGGGACGCTCGTCGAGGTCATCGACGCCGACCCGGAGAGGGAACTGGGAGCGGAGGCGGTCGCCAAGTTCGGCCCCCACCTGCCCTTCCTGCTCAAGATCCTCGCCGCCGGCGCCCCCCTCTCCCTCCAGGTGCATCCCGACCTGGCACAGGCCAAGGAGGGCTACGCCGACGAGGAGCGGCGCGGCATCCCCGTCGACGCCCCGCACCGCAACTACAAGGACGCCAACCACAAGCCGGAACTGATCTGCGCGCTCACCGAGTTCGACGGCCTGTGCGGCTTCCGTGACCCGGTCCGGGCGGCGGGTCTGCTCGACGGTCTCGGCGTCGACTCCCTGAAGCCGTACGTCGACCTGCTGCACGCACACCCCGAGGACGCGGCCCTGCGCGAGGTCCTCACGGCGGTCCTCAGCGCCGACCCGGAGGAGATGGCCCACACGGTCGCCGAGGCCACCGCCGCCTGCACCCGTCTCGGCGGCGACTACGCGCCCTACGCCGATCTCGCCCACCACTACCCGGGCGACCCCGGCGTCATCGCGGCGATGCTGCTCAACCACGTCCGCCTGCAGCCCGGCGAGGCCCTGTTCCTCGGCGCCGGCATCCCGCACGCCTACCTCAACGGCCTCGGCGTCGAGATCATGGCCAACTCCGACAACGTCCTGCGCTGCGGCCTGACCCCCAAGCACGTCGACGTCCCCGAACTCCTGCGTATCGTCCGCTTCGAGGCCGGCGACCCGGGCGTGCTGCGCCCCGAGGCCTCCCCGGACGGCGAGGAGGTCTACGAGACGCCGATCGACGAGTTCCGGCTCTCCCGGTACGTGCTCCCCGAGGGCGGCACCACCCACGACCTCACCCTGCACACCCCGCAGATCCTGCTCTGCACGGCCGGTTCCGTCCGGGCGGGCGAACACGAACTCGCCCCCGGCCAGTCGGTCTTCGTCCCCGCCGACGAGAAGGCCGAGGTGTCCGGTGCGGGCACGGTCTTCCGCGCCACTGTGATCGTATGACCGGGGCTGTGGACACCTGAGGCGTCGCCGCCCGGGCGGGCTGCAAGAATGGCCCACCGGCAAAGCACGGGCAAAGCCGGGCACACGCCCGGACGGCGTGGACGGACGAGGGCGAAGGGACAACGCGGACACATGAGCGCGTCAGGCGGTACCAAGGCGATCGTGGCGGCACTCGGCGCCAACCTCGCGATCGCGGCATCGAAGTTCGTGGCGTTCGCGTTCAGTGGCTCCTCGTCGATGCTCGCCGAGGGCGTCCACTCGCTCGCCGACTCGGGGAACCAGTTCCTGCTCCTGGTCGGCGGCAAGAAGGCCCAGCGCGAGGCGACCCCCCAGCACCCCTTCGGCTACGGCCGCGAGCGGTACATCTACGCCTTCCTCGTGTCGATCGTCCTGTTCTCCGTCGGCGGCATGTTCGCCATCTACGAGGGCTACGAGAAGATCCTGCACCCGCACCAGATCGAGCACTGGTACTGGCCGGTGGGCGTCCTCGTGTTCGCGATCATCGCCGAGGGCTTCTCGTTCCGTACGGCCATCAAGGAGTCGAACGAGCTGCGGGGCAAGCTCTCCTGGTCGCAGTTCATCCGCCGCGCCAAGGCACCCGAGCTGCCGGTGGTCCTGCTGGAGGACTTCGGCGCGCTCATCGGTCTGGTCCTCGCCCTCGGCGGCGTCGGCCTCGCCCTGCTCACCGGCGACGGTGTCTGGGACGGCATCGGCACCGTCTGCATCGGCGTCCTGCTCGTCCTGATCGCCCTGGTCCTGGCCGCGGAGACCAAGTCGCTGCTGCTCGGCGAGGCCGCGGGCATCGACGAGGTCAAGAAGATCGAGGCCGCGATCGTCGACGGCGACACCGTCACCGGCGTCATCCACATGCGCACGCTCCACCTCGGCCCCGAGGAGCTGCTGATCGCCGCCAAGATCGCCGTCCAGCACGACGACACGGCCGCCGAGGTCGCGAGCGCCATCAACGCGGCCGAGGCCCGCATCCGCGCCGCCGTCCCCATCGCCCGGGTCATCTACCTGGAGCCGGACATCTACAGCGAGGCCGAGGCCGCCAAGGGCCCGGACCCGGAGGCGACCCCGGGCGGCCCGACCCCGCACCCCGTCGGTCACTGAGGGGCCCACCCCGAGTCACCTCCACAGGCCAGGGCGCCGGCGGCACCGTCGGCGCCCTTCGCCGTCGTACCGCAGGCGCGCCCGCAGGCGTCTCGTCCGCGGCGCGGACGACAACCGCTCGCCGTGGACTCGTCGCGCGGTAACTCTTCCCCGGCCAGGAGAGAAGCCGGTGCAGGCCCGGCGGAGCGGGCACCCAACCCCCGGCTCAAAGGTGCGAAAGTCCCAGGTCATGCCGGTCTGAGGCCTTCCGCCCACGCTCTCCCGCCACCTGCCGACCAGCCCGCGAAACCCCGCTCCGACCCCCGGCCACGTCCCCGGAACGACCTGAACTGTTCGCATGCGGACTGGGGACGACCCGGACCTCCGGTGTAGCTTGGGACGGAGCCAGACGTCGCTGCTGATGGCGGTCGGGCGGTCCCCCTGCGGACCGACCGAGGGAGAGAGGGCCTCCGACGGACTGCGCTGCGCGGACGTGGGCATGCCTGTGCCTCTTCTCGGGCACCCCTGTGTCCGCAGCCGCGCAGACCAGCCGTACCCACCTCGACCCAACCCCGAGGAGCAGCTCGCAATGACGACTGTCGAGAACCGACAGGACTTCAAGGTCGCCGACCTCTCCCTGGCCGAGTTCGGCCGCAAGGAGATCACCCTCGCCGAGCACGAGATGCCGGGCCTCATGGCGATCCGCAAGGAGTACGCCGAGGCGCAGCCCCTCGCCGGCGCCCGTGTCACCGGCTCCCTGCACATGACCGTGCAGACCGCCGTGCTCATCGAGACCCTCGTCGCCCTGGGCGCGCAGGTCCGCTGGGCGTCCTGCAACATCTTCTCCACCCAGGACCACGCGGCCGCCGCCATCGCCGTCGGCCCGAACGGCACGCCCGACAACCCGCAGGGCATCCCGGTCTTCGCCTGGAAGGGCGAGACCCTGGAGGAGTACTGGTGGTGCACCGAGCAGGCGCTGACCTGGCCGGACAGCCCCACCGGCGGCCCGAACATGATCCTGGACGACGGCGGTGACGCCACCCTCCTCGTCCACAAGGGCGTCGAGTACGAGAAGGACGGCAAGGTCCCCGGTCTGGAGACCGCCGAGTCCGACGAGCACCGCGTCATCCTCCAGCTGCTGCACCGCACCCTGGGCGAGGACCCCCAGAAGTGGACCCAGCTGGCCTCCGAGATCCGCGGTGTCACCGAGGAGACCACCACCGGCGTCCACCGCCTGTACGAGATGCAGCGCGACGGCGTCCTTCTCTTCCCGGCGATCAACGTCAACGACGCCGTCACCAAGTCGAAGTTCGACAACAAGTACGGCTGCCGCCACTCCCTGGTCGACGGCATCAACCGCGCCACCGACGTCCTGATCGGCGGCAAGACCGCTGTCGTCTGCGGCTACGGCGACGTCGGCAAGGGCTGCGCCGAGTCCCTGCGCGGCCAGGGCGCCCGCGTGATCGTCACCGAGATCGACCCGATCTGCGCCCTGCAGGCGGCGATGGACGGCTACCAGGTCACGACCCTCGAAGAGGTCATCGACAAGGCCGACATCTTCATCACCACGACCGGCAACAAGGACATCATCATGGCCTCGGACATGGCCAAGATGAAGCACCAGGCCATCGTCGGCAACATCGGCCACTTCGACAACGAGATCGACATGGCCGGCCTCGCCAAGGTCCCCGGCATCGTCAAGGACGAGGTCAAGCCGCAGGTCCACACCTGGACCTTCCCGGACGGCAAGAAGATCATCGTGCTGTCCGAGGGCCGCCTGCTGAACCTGGGCAACGCCACCGGGCACCCGTCGTTCGTGATGTCCAACTCCTTCGCTGACCAGACCCTGGCCCAGATCGAGCTGTTCACCAAGCCCGACGAGTACCCGACCGGCGTCTACACGCTGCCCAAGCACCTCGACGAGAAGGTCGCCCGTCTCCACCTGGACGCGCTCGGCGTGAAGCTCACCCAGCTGCGCCCCGAGCAGGCCGCGTACATCGGCGTGGAGGTCGACGGCCCGTACAAGTCGGACCACTACCGCTACTGAGTTCGTAGGTCCGCAGCCAGTTCCTCCGAGGCAGGCCCCCGCACCCCCGTGCCGGGGGCCTGCCCCTTTGGTCTCAGGCCGGACCCACCCGTCAAGCCCCAGGACCCCCATGCCGCGCGGCCGCTATTCGCTCCACGATCCGCACGATCACACCCCCCTCGCAGAAGAACACTTCCAGTGCGCCCCCGGCCCGTCCGGCTGGCGCTACGTCTCCCAGCTGACCACCCCCGCGGGAGACCACAGCGGCTCGGTCGACCTCACCCTGGACGACCTCGGGCGGCCCATCCGCCTCGAACTCCACGCGGGAGGCTGGCAGGTACGCGGCGCCGCCCTCGACGGCGTCACCTGGGTCCGTACCGACCCCACCGGAACCCAGGCCACCGAAGGCAATGTGCGCGCCCATGCCTTCACCGGCACGTCCCCCGCGTTCCTGGTCGCCACCGCCCGTCTGCTGCGCCTCACCCCCTCGTCCGCCGCCACCCGCGTACGCCTCGTGGCCTTCACGGACCCGGTCCTCGCCCCCCGCACCGTGGACCAGTCCTGGGCCTTGGTGAACAGCGAAGCACACGCCACCGACAACGGCCCCCTGACCGTGGACGAATACCAGGTCACAGCCCTGGACACGGGCGAACGGCACACCGTGCACATCGCCGGGGACGTGGTCCTGTCCGCGCCCGGAATCGAGCTGGAAGACCTCCAGTCACCGCCGTCGAGATTCGACTGAGCCGACGCCGCCCGAGCCGTCGGCGCGACGCAGCCTGCTACGCCGGCGGAGCGAACCCGGTGGAACCGGAACCCTTGGCCGGCGGGTCGGACGGTGACTCGTCCCGCTGCGTCGACGCGGGCGGCACGACCGGAGCCTGGGACTGCGGCGGGCCCGGCGCCTGGGACGGGCCGGGCTGACCGGGATTCTGCGGCCAGAGCGGCGCCTGCTGCTGATACCCGTTCGCCACGGGCGTCCGAGGCACCGGCGGAGGATAGCCACCGGGCACGGCACCAGCGGGCACGCCGGGCGCGAAGCCGGCGGGCGCACCCCCGGCCACCACGGGCCCCGGGCCCCCGAAGGCCTGCCGCGCCTCGCGAGCCTGCCGCTCATGGACCACAGCCGCCAGGAAGGCGGCCGGGTGCACGCCCTGCGGCGCCGGGGCCCCCGTGCGAGCCGCGAGATCGGCCGCGAGCCGCTGACCCATGTCCCAGGACACCTGAGGATCGAGCTGCTGCATCCGCGTCAGGTACTGCCGGACGGCGAGCCACAGTCCATCCGGCACGGCCGACAGGTCCAGCTCGGCGAACCGCCCCGCGAGCCCCGGCGGAGGCGGAGGCACGAGACCGGCCCGCCCCACGGGAATCCGCTCGCGTACGACCAGGGTGCCCGCGAAGACGTCCCCGAGCCGCCGGCCCCGCGCCGACACCAGCGAGGCGATGCAGGCCACGATCCCGAACGTCATCAGGATCTCGACCACACCGATCGCGCCCCGCACCAGCGCGTGCCGGAACCGGATGGGCCCACCGTCGTCCCGTACCACGCGCAGCCCGAACGCCAGCTTCCCGAGCGAGCGCCCATGACTGAGCGTCTCCACCGCGATCGGACCGCCGACCAGCACCAACATGAAGGTCGCGATCGACACCGCGAGCTGGGCCGCCTCGTCCAACGACGAAGTCGCGGCCACCAGCGCGACGGTCACGCCTATGTACACGAGCACCGCCACGACCAGGTCCAGCAGCACCGCCAACGCCCTGCTCGGCAGCTTGGCCGGGCGCAGTTCCAGCGCCACCGCCTCGCCGGTCACCAGCTCACTCACGCCCGCCGCCCTTCCCCTGGTCTGCCCCGTGAAGCGCAAGTCTGCCAAGCTGAGGGCGCATCGCGCTGCAGTAGGACAAGCTGACAGCATCACGAGCCTCCACCAAGAGCAGTGGACGACCAGCCGAGGAGCAGGCAGACCCGATGGACCTGGACGTCTTCGTCTCCGCACACCGAGCCGAATGGGACCGCCTCGACGCCCTGCTCCGCCGCCAGCGCCGCCTCAACGGCGCCGAGGCCGACGAACTCGTCGCCCTCTACCAGCGCACCGCCACCCACCTGTCCCTCATCCAGTCCAGCGCTCCCGATCCACAGCTGACGGGACGGCTCAGCCAACTTGTGGCACGCGCGCGCAGCGCCGTCACCGGAACCCGCCGTGCCTCATGGCGCGACGTCACGCGCTTCCTCGGTCAGGGATTCCCCGCCGCGGTCTATCGCGCGCGCCACTGGTGGGTGCCCACCGCGCTCATCTCCACCACCATCGCGATCCTTCTGGGCTGGTGGATAGGCACCCACCCGGACGTGCAGTCGACCATCGCGGCCCCCAGCCAGCTGCGCGAGCTGACCCGCCCCGGCGGCGAGTACGAGACCTACTACTCGAGCCACCCTGCGGCCTCCTTCGCCGCCCAGGTGTGGACGAACAACGCCCGGGCAGCCGCGATGTGCCTGGTCCTGGGCGTCTTCCTCGGTCTGCCCGTCCTCTGGATCCTCTTCGAGAACATGCTCAACCTGGGCGTCGGCATCGGCCTGATGTCCTCCGCCGGCCGCCTCGACACCTTCCTCGGACTGATCCTCCCGCACGGCCTGCTCGAACTGACCGCGGTCTTCGTCGCCGCCGGCACCGGTCTCCGGCTGGGCTGGACCGTCATCGACCCGGGCCCCCGAAGCCGCCGTACCGCTCTTGCCGAGGAGGGCCGGGCCGCCGTGGGTATGGCGATAGGCCTTGCCCTGGTCCTGTTCGTCTCCGGCGCCATCGAAGGCTTCGTCACCCCGTCCGGCCTCCCCACCTGGGCCCGCATCGGCATAGGGGTCGCGGCCGAGGTGGCCTTCCTGACGTACGTCTATGTCCTCGGCGGCCGCGCGGTGCGCTCCGGCGAGACGGGTGACCTCGACGCGACCGAACGCAGTACGACCGTCCCCACGGCCGCCTGATGTGCGTTCGGGGCCTGTGAGCTGCTAGTCTCCTCTGCGCCCCGCAAGACCCGTTGACACGGGTGGAGTGGGGAGGTAGATTCAATGAGTTGCCTAGAACTGGACAGTTCAGGGCTGATCGTTTAGAGTCTGTCTGCTTCCCGAGGCGTCGCGACTGTGACCCTGAGAAGCACCCCCGACTTACTACTCAGAAATGAGCGGCCGGTCAGACCGGCCAAAGACTTCTGATAAAGTCGGAGCCGCCGAAAAGGAAACCGCGAGAGCGGAAACCTGGAAAGCGCCGAGGAAATCGGATCGAGAGAAGGTCTGATAGAGTCGGAAACACCGAAGGGAAGCCCGGAGGAAAGCCCGAGAGGGTGAGTACAAAGGAAGCGACCGTTCCTTGAGAACTCAACA